>NZ_JABAIT010000020.1 GCF_012843265.1 Bacillus sp. DNRA2
TCACGGACACGCACTACCTGTCAGCTATACACTTCCGCCACAAACGGTGTGTTCGGGACTTTCACCCGTTAGTCCGATACGCTGCCAAGCGCACAAAAGACACAGTGCACAATGCACTGTGTTTAATATAAGGCTGTGTTAAACATGAATGTTGATTTGCGCTTCAGGCACTTCGCGCACCTTAGGGGCGGGCGGTGAGCCTCCTCGTCGCTAAAGCTCATGCGGGGTCTCACCTGTCCCGCTGCTCCCGCAGGAGTCTTCGCGCCTTCCACTCCAATCAACCTGCGAAAAACTAAACTTTAACTCAGCCTAATAGAAAGATTATTGATATTTAGCAGCCAGATCATATAAATCATCTTTTGTGATTGGTCCAATATAGTGCTCGCGGATAATGCCCTGTTTGTCAATAACAAAAGTTTCTGGTTGTCCAACCACATTGTATTCCTTTGAAACTTTTCTATTGAAGTCAAATAAATAGGTGGAAGTTGTTTTATTTTCTTTAACAAACTTTTTTACACGATCTTGAGTTTCGCCAAGATCGACAATCAATAATTTGAATTGATCTCCATATTCCTTTTCAAATGCTTCAAGTTCAGGTGCTTCATCAACGCAAGGCCCACACCAAGTAGCAAAATAGTTTACAATAACTACCTGATTTGGAAAATCACTAAGCTTCGTCGTTTTACCGTTAATATCTTCTAGTTCAAATGCATAAGCTTTTTCGCCAACACCTGTGTATTCACCTTTTGTTGCAAGGGATATCCCAAAATATATAAAAAGGCCAATAACTGCTGCTAAGACGATGATTTTAACACTTGGTTTTTTCATTCAAAACTTCCCCCGGTTCTTTCTAATCTAGTTGCTTTAAGAACTCGATTTCTTTTTGAAGCTTTTTTCGTCTCACGCTGTGTAACAAGACATAACCAAGAATAGCGATGCTCGCAATGACATATCCAGCAATCATGTATTCCATTTTGTTTCCTCCTTATTTAATCGATTCTCTTACCTGTTCTTTATATTGTTCAACCTTGATTTTAAGCTTTTCAAACGAAACTCCTCTTACAAGAAGGAAAGAATACAGAACAGTAGTAAAAGCGATCATTGTAAGGAGAGCAACTAGCATTTCAGGTTCAATTCCACCACCTGATTGGTCTTTACCTTCTCCAAAAACAACTGGATGAAATTTAGTATTCCACCAACGTATTGCCATAAATACAATCGGTACATCTACAAAACCGATAATTCCAAATACAGCCGCTAAACGTGCCTTCTTTTCCCAAACTCCATCCATTTGGCGAATCATCACGTAAGCAACATAAATGAACCAAAGTATTAAGGAAGTTGTTAAGCGCGGCTCCCATGCCCACCAAGTATTCCACGAAGATTTCGCCCAAATCATCCCTGTTATTAATACAAGCGTGATAAAAACAACGCCAATTTCTGCAGAGACATATGCGTAAGTATCATAAATTCTTTTTCTTTTTACTAAATAAAGGATACTAAAGATAAAGGTTACGAAAAATGCTCCGAAACCAATCCAAGCGATTGGAACATGCACGAAGAAAATCTTTTGAACTAGTCCCATCACTTTTTCAGTTGGTGCATAGAAAAATACCAGAGATAACCCCGCGATTAACATGACAATTGATGCCCATCCCAAAATTGTTTGAAGTTTGGATGGCGGTTCAACAGTTGGTGGAACGGGCTTAACTGCCGCCTGCTCCTTAGATAATTTCATGCTCATATTTATACCTCCAAGACATATTCAATTAATAAGAAACAAAGTACAAAGAAGATAACATCATAGGCTGCAATTAATTGAATCCAGGCAATTGCATCTGGCAACTTCTCAAGATTTGTTAAAATAATTCTAGTCGCCTGAACAGCTCCAATTAATATAGGGGCAGTCACAGGAAACAATAGAAGTGGTAACAGCATTTCACTGCTTTTAGAATTTGCTGCAAGTGAAGCTAAGAAAGTTCCGATGCTGATAAATCCAAAACTTCCAATAAATAAGACAAAGAAAAAATAAGGTAAACTACCAATGTATTTAAAATCAAATAATAGAAACAAAAACGGAATCGCTACTAGTTCTACGATCAACATCATTGAGAAATTAGCCATAAATTTCCCTAAATAAATACTAGCAGGTTCCATAGGCGAAATGAGTAACCCTTGCATGGTGTCATTCTTTTGCTCTGAGAGGAATGACCGATTTAAACCTAGTATTCCTGAGAAAACAATTATCACCCAGATAACACCGGGTATTACGGCTCTAGTTGTGTTATTCGATGGATCAAACGCAAAGCTGAATACTAAAATCGTTAGCCCAGCGAATATAATCATAGTTGCCAAAACTTGTTTTGTTTTTAACTCTGAATATAAATCTTTTTGGGCGATATAGAGGGCGTTTTTTAATAAGCTCATAACTCACCCTCCGTATGTTCAAGATATTTTTTGGAAACATAGTCAATTTGGTTTTCAGTAATTTTAAAGTCATCCACTATTTTCCCACTCTTTACAATGATGATTCGATCACAAATATCTGCTGCTTGTTTAAAATCATGAGTAACCATTAAGGTCGTTGCACCTTTTTTCTTCATTGAAATAATCACATCATTTAGAATTGAAATAGCCCCTTGGTCTAACCCTGTATGTGGCTCGTCTAAGAGAAGTAATTCAGGATCATGGATGATAGCTCTAGCAATCGCTGTCCGTTGAATCATCCCCCGTGAAAAGTTTTTCACCGGTTCCTTTAAAAAGAAGGAAAGTCCAACATCTTTCACAAGCTTAATTGCTTTTTGTTCAACATCCTGCACCCCGTATAAATTCCCGAAGAAAACAAGGTTTTCAAGTGGAGAATAGTGTTCATATAACAAGCTAGAATGGGGGAGGTACCCCATTAGCTTTTTAATATCTGTTCCGTTCTTTTTTAAATCAAATCCATTAATTCTCACTTCACCGCTTGTCGGTTTAATTAGTGTTGCAATTACCTTTAATAGTGTGCTTTTACCTGCTCCGTTAGGACCTAATATGGCAACCGTTTCACCTTTTTCAATCGACAGGTCAATGCCTCGTAAAATTAACTTTGTATCAGCTTGCTTGATCAATTTTTTTATTTGAATCACTTAGAGGCCCTCCCCCTACCAGTTGTTACTCAACAAATTGATTTAGGCTTAACTTAACCTGTACTAGGTGTTGTTTATAGGCCTCCAACTTGGCTTGATAATCACTTTCTGATATTTGCCCTTTTTCTAGTGTTTCTTCTAATTCCAAAATTTTATCTAAAATCGTTTTCTGCTTTGCCATCAATAATTTGAAAGCTTGCTCATCTTTGTCATCTATTGCTTTAGATGACGCACGATTCTTAAATTTAAAATAACTAAAGTAGCCAATTCCGGCGATTAAAATAGTACCTAAAACAATCATTAAAATATGAGGATCAAAACCCTTCAAAGCTGATTGCTCCCACATCCGTAAATGCCCTGGATTATGGAAATCTGGAGCTGTTTTAGTTACATTTCCTACCGAGCCGTTTTTCGTGCTATCTGTCGCATCTTTTGTTTCAGATTGAGTACCATCTGTGTTTGTACCTTCCGAAGGAGGTTGAACGTCTTTGTTATAGGCAAGCGTAATGGTCTGGTTTGCTTGGATATTTTGAACAGTATAAGTAAAGTAGTTTTTCTCATCAATGCTAAGGAAGCCTTGACTCTGGGCATCTACATCTTTAAACTCAACACTTCCCATACCTTCTGGAACTAACACCTGGTACATCGGAACAGGGAGATTAAAGGTAATGGCGATATCCTGGCCCTTAGGTACTGAATAAGTAAATGGTACAGTAATCGATTTGTCAGCAGGAATAGGTTCAGTTGTTACAAAACCATTGTCTGTTTCCTTATATTTAATCGATTCTTCAAGCATTTTGAGGTTTTGGGCACCCTCTGGGAGAGTTACTGAAATAACTCCCTCAGATTTCCCGTCTCCCTTATATTCCTCATTGGTTAGGTTTTTATAACTAACCATATCCATAATTTGCGTTGATCCATCTTGGGTCGGTGATACTACAATGTATTGCATTTCGACACCCAGCTTGTCAGTGCCATTTGCAAATGCCAAACAAGGAATTAATAATAACCCAAGCAGGGGAATAATGATTTTTTTAATCATTTCCCTGCCTCCTTTTTGCCGCGTTTAGCTTTAAGTGCTGCCTCAATTTCTTTTTCCACATCAGCCATAACGCTTGAATTTACTTTTGCTTTTACACTTCTATCCTCTGATTTTAAAATCTTCGATACTTCTGTTTCATACTGCTTTTTCAAGTTTTTAAAATCGCCTTCAGATAATTTACCCATTTTATACTCGAATTCAATTTCATTTAACGTTGTGAGTAAAGCTTCTTTATCGGTAATCGTTTCTTGCTTTTCACCAGCGAATGATAAATAGTTATCCCATTTAAAGAATGGAGCCAATACAAGAAACAAGCTACTTAGCACAAGAACGGCTGTTAATACCATCGAGATGATCGAAATCTCCATATGATCACATCCTACAAATACTTTTTTCTTTCCTCTTCAATAATGCTAGATAAAATCTCTTCTTCGACTTCATCATTCTCAAGCTGGTCATCCAACATATCTTGGCCATTGGCATTTTTCTTCACCCATTTACGAACGACGAAGAATACGCCTGTTCCAGCACCACCAATTGCTGCAAACGGCAGAATCCACGCAGCTAAACTGAAGCCCTTTTTTTCCGGTGCAGTCAGGATTTCTTCACCAAGTGCTTTCACGTAATATTCACGGATTTCATCCTTGTTCATACCTTTTTCCATCATGTCTACTAGCTCTGCCTTGAACGTTTCGGTGTTCTTACAGCCAGCCATGTCACACGCAAAATGATCTTGTCCACAGCCACATGTACACAAAAATTGTGAAGCGACTGCTTTAAATTCTGGTGATTTCAAATCTATTGTTTTATTTTCAGCACCAAGTACTGCGAATGCGCCTTGAAAAATAAACAAGATAAGAAGGAGCCCAATCGAAATTTTTTTATTCATGTTAAGACACCTCTTTCGTTACTCCGGTATATCTTGGTGTAATATTGCCATACTTGCCATTCCAAACCGCAAAGAGTGATCCAATAACAATCAGGAATGATCCAGCCCACATCCAGTTCATCATTGGATTAACTTTTACAATGAAAGTTGCACGACCATCTTGTTCCCATGCGCTTAGTACGATATATAAATCCTCCATCGGCATGTCGTGAATAGCTGGCTCTGTAGAAGGTTGTTCCCAGTTGCCGTAGAAGACTTTTTCAGGCTCGAAATTACCTAATTTTTCACCATTTTTAAATACAGTCAAGTCTGCATATACAATATCGTTAATACCTTCAGTTCGTTGATCAAGCTTTTCATACACAAGCTTGTAGTCTTTAATCTCGATTGCTTCACCAATTTTTACGGTTTTCATTGTTTCTAAATCATAGTTTTGTGAACCAATGATACCCATTGTAATGAAGGCGATTCCAAAGTGTACTAAATAACCACCATAACGTCTGCGGTTTTTCGTCATCAGACGATATAGAGCAACCATTGGGTTCTCACCAGTCATTTTACGTCGAGCTTTTACCCCACGATAGAACTCTAAGAAGTGGGTAATAAACAATAACACAATGACCCCATAACCAATGACAGCCCATGCTTTTTGCATTCCGAGAACAACCATTAAAACCATGGCTACAATACTAATTGCCGCTGGAATTAAGAAGTTTTTCTTCAGATTTTTAAGCGTTGATTTTTGCCAAGCAAGTAGCGGACAAACCGCCATCACAAACATCATTGATAGAAGGATAGGAGCTTGTACTTGGTTAAAGAATGGAATCCCCACTGTAACCTTTGTTCCACGAACTGCTTCTGAAACTAATGGGAAAATAGTTCCCCAGAATACAGCAAATGCTGAACCAATTAATAGCAAGTTATTAATTAAGAAGCTGCTTTCTTTTGAAACATAAGAAGTAAATTGACCTGCACTGCGTTTAATTAAGTTATAACGGCTCATTAACACATACATTGCAAAAATTACCGCTACACCCATAAAGATTAAGAAATAAAGTCCAAGATTCGAATCCGCAAATGCGTGTACTGATGTTAAGACACCGCTTCGTACTAAGAATGTTCCAAATAAAGTTAGCGCATACGATATTACGATTAAGCTGATATTCCATACTTTTAACATATTTTTACGTTCTTGAATCATGACGGAGTGAAGGAAAGCAGTCGCTGTTAACCAAGGCATGAATGATGCATTTTCTACAGGATCCCATGCCCAGTATCCACCCCAACCAAGCTCAACATAAGCCCATTGACCACCGAAGATATTACCTAAGCTTAAGAATAACCAAGCGATAATGGTCCATCTTCTTGTCATTTTAATCCAGTAATCATCAGTATTTTTCAAAATAAGAGCAGCCATTGCAAAGGCAAATGGCACTGCTAATCCTACATATCCAAGGTAAAGAGTAACCGGATGGATAATCATTCCCGGGTTTTGTAGCATAGGGTTAAGGCCTCGACCTTCAACTGGTACCTGTGCCGTAATTTCAAACGGATTTGCCACAAATCCTAAGATGAAGAAGAAGAAAACTCCGTTTGCTAATAAAATTGAACCAATGTAAGGAACCATCGGATTCCCTTTCATTTTGCGTGAAAATGTAACCATCACAGTATACAGCGTTAGGAAAAATGTCCATAGTAAAAGTGAACCGCCGTTACCTGCCCATAACGCTGTTAATTTATAAATAAGTGGTAAGTCACTACTTGTATAATCAGCAACATATTTATACTCAAACGCAGATGTTCCTAATAAATAAAATAGCGAAAGCATTGCAAATGATGAAGTTACAAGAAGGGCGATAACTCCGCCCTTTCCACTGTTAATGAATTTTTGATTCTTTGTAGCAATACCATAAGTCATAATTAATAAAGCGTAGATCGCTAGTGCAAACCCTACATAAATCGTTGCGTTAGCAAATAAATACATTACGTCACCTTCTTTTCTTGGCCTATTCTTCTTCGCTGGAAGGCTGATCTAGTTTTTCTTTGTGTGTATCAGGGTCATAGTTTTTCATATCTTGACCTTCATATTTTGATGGACAACGTGTTTTCACAGTTTCTGCCACAAATGTGTCTTTTTCAGTTGGTGCACCTTGTAAAATCGTGATTACTCCTTCGGAGAAGTTATCTGGTTTTACACCATTGTGAATAACATGCATCACATTGCCATCGTTATCTTTTACATCAAATTTAAGTTCAATTTTGTCAGCGTCCCATTTGATAGAATCTTCTATTAGTAATCCCTCAACTGTTACAAAATAACCATCACGGTACTTTTCTTGATTTTTTAAAAGTTCATCCATTTTAAGCTCTACTCCACTTGACCCAGGAGTTGCGGCCATAAGAAGGAAAATAATCGCACCAGCAATGATAAACCCACCAAGCATGACAATTGTATTTTTCTTCATTTTTCGTTTCCCCTTTATCCCAATTTTTCTATTTCTTTTTCGTATGTTTCTTCATCAATTTCGCCATTGATTAACTTTGCTCGTAGCTTCTTTTTATGATCAGTTAAATCTTTTTTATCGATTTTTTGAACTGACTTACCTCTAGTTGGCTTTTTGACAGCCTTCTTGCTTGCCGGTCCAGACGGTTTTGAATTATTACGATTCCCTTTTAAACCTAAGAACACAAATACACCAGCAATGATAACGGAAATACCAATGATGATTGCTCCACTTGTTCCGATGATAGGTTTATCTGATTTGTTATTATTGAGGACTTGATCAGTAGCACTTTGTCCATTTACACCACTATGATTTTCATCATTTGGTGGATTTTGTTCACTCACTGTTTTCAGTGTTGAAGTATTATCTTCTTTAACATAGGATGCAGTAATGTTGACTGCTTCCCCTTGCTTTTTATTAGTATATTGATAGACATGAAGTTTCTCTGCGTACTCACTATCTGTTGTACTTGTTGCAGTAGGTTCTATTTTAAAGTCTTTAGACTTAAGTGGTGCGTAAACAATGATATCTAAGCTTTCTGTGTCAGCTGGATTTACATAATTAAATGTAAACTTTTTTGTATCAGTGACTTGAATGTCGCTAGTGTAAAATTCAACTACAAAGCTGTAGGTTTTACCCTTTTTAATTGGCTCTGCCGGTTTCCAGGTAACAACACCTTTATCTTTATTAATTTCAAATGGTCGTTGTACTTCTGGATCCTTTTCGTTAGGAAACTCGGCTACAAGATAAATTTCAAAATTTTTATCGTTTACTGGTGCTTTAAACTCGACTTCCCCGGTAAAATCTTCACCTGTATTATTGGTAAAGGTTCCATAATAACCCAACAATAATGAAGGCTGATCTTTTGGCCAGTTTTCTGGATAGTCAAACTCTGGCATTACCTGAATTTGCATCTCTTTATATGGGAATTTCTCTGTTGGGAAATCTCCGGCAGCACTTACGCTTGGAATGAACGCTGCTATTAATAATGCAGTAATAACAAATGATGCTAATCTCTTAAGCATTTTACTCCTCCTCGTGAAAACAAAACTGTTTTTACTATAATCCCCTTAGAAAAACTATAATCTTTTCTGGATGCTTTGCGGTGTTGTTCAGGTGAACATTTTGTTAAAAGCAAAAATCTTATGCTTTTTGTCAAAAAAAAATCAAAAAACATTCACATTTACTATATTGATAACTTAATTCCTCATAAAATATTATCAATGATTGAATTTGTTTCAAGGATTACAAATGGAATATTAATATAATAAATCACTGTAAAGGTGGTTGATTTTCGAATATTTTATTACAAATAATTTTAGAAAAAATAATTAATTCAACAGTTTCGCTCATGACAAATATGATTTTGTTCCTCTGTTCATACAATTGATCCGAACACAAAAACAGCTGACATCCAATCAACGTCAGCTGTTTTTATCATTATTTACTTGGTAACGTACGGATATAAGTGATAATATCGCTTATTTCCTGCTTGCTAAGTTGTCTAATCCCATCTGCACCTTCAAGTGACGGTGCCATTCTTGTTTCTTCACGTCCATACGCCGTACTAATCCACAATTGATGATCAGTTGTATACTGTATTTTTTGCGGACTAGTTAGGACGGTTCCCATTTTCTTCTTACCTGCACCATCCATCCCGTGACAGGTTGCGCAGAAAACGTCATATAGTTTTTTCCCATTTTCCGGATTCCCACTAATTTTTTCAGGTGCTTCAAGTTCAATTGATTTCTTTTGCCAATTGCGCATATAAGCAACGACATTTTTCAAATCTTCTTCACTTAAGTTCGCACCATAGGCAGGCATGACCGTTCCGTCTCTTCCATATTTCACCTGATTATAGAGATCCTTATCAGAATAAGTATTTAGGAAGTGCTGATTATTGATTGCCGTTCCTTCCTTTGCACCTGATCCTTTTCCATCATCTCCATGACAGGCGAAGCATTGCTGCTGATAGATTTTTTCTCCAGCGGCAATCGCTTTGTCATCCTTTTTTGTTAATAAACTGCTATTACTAATAACGACGACGATTCCAATTGTAACTAAGATATAGATACCGATTAAGATTTTCTTCATACTATTCCCCTTACTTAGGTGTAGGAGTAGGTGTGGGTTCCCCAAAATCTTCATATTTTTTAGTAATATAGCTATTAATTTCTTTTAGGCTCTTACCGTCTTTATTCATCTCTACCGCCTCACGGGCGATGTCTACACAAACGTCTCAGGCGACCCCCATTTGATCCCATTCGACGACTGCATTATTTTTATCCATTCCGCCAACAAAACAATCAAGGTTACTAACGTGTCCGTCAGTACTACCACAACCACAATAGCAAGGCACAGATGCTAGTACCTCTGGGTAGGTTGCAGCCATGATGTACGTTTCTTGAATTAGTTCTGATGTATTTTTTACGTAGTCAGGTAATTCCTTGTGCTTTGAATCGAGGGTAAGCTTCTCATCTTTGCCACAGCCTGCCAAGACGATCATCGACACAATTACCAATATAAAAGCAAGTCGTTTCACTGTTGTCCTCCTTCAACGTTGATAATATAGGTGTAATCTAGGTGTTCATAACATCACATAAAAATATTTTAACAACATAAAACTTACTAAAATCATTTTAATTATTACTATTTAGTGAAGAAATATACCTCATTCACAAAATTTTTCTAAAATAATTTATCTATTTTCAGAACATCATATACTAGAATACTTTTTTTGTACAAAAAAATCCTCCAATGTCGTTTAGACCATTGAAGGATTTTTTTAATAAATATGATTATGCACGTGATACGTAGCTGCTATCAGTTGTATTGATGATTAGGCGGTCTCCTTGGTTTACGAAGAAAGGAACTTGTACGACTAATCCAGTTTCAACAGTTGCTGGTTTTGTACCACCTGAAGCAGTATCACCTTTAATACCAGGCTCAGTTTCAGTTACTTCAAGTTCTACTGTATTAGGTAGCTCGACACCAAGTGTTTCACCATGATACATCATGATTGATACTTCCATATTCTCTTTTAAGAATTTCAATTCGTATTCAATTGTAGATGCTGCTAGTTCAATTTGCTCATAAGATTCGTTATCCATGAAGATATGTTGGTCTCCACTTGCATAAAGGTATTGCATTCTTCGGTTGTCGATTTGAGCCTTTGCTACTTTTTCACCAGCACGAAATGTCTTCTCTTGAATGGCACCATTACGTAAGTTACGAAGCTTTGAACGAACAAATGCAGCTCCTTTACCAGGTTTTACGTGTTGGAAATCCATTACACGCCAAATACTTCCATCAACCTCAATTGTTAAGCCTGTACGAAAATCGTTAACAGAAATCATGCGAAAAATCCTCCTAAATTCAATTAAAGAATCATTAGTTCTTTTGTCGAGTGCGTCAGCAATTCATTATGATCTTTTGTAATCATGATGTCATCTTCAATCCGAACTCCACCAAGACCCGGGATGTAAATCCCTGGTTCTACAGTTACAATCATCCCTGGTAAAAGCTTCAGGTCCGATCTTAAGGAAAGAGCAGGCCCTTCGTGAACTTCAAGTCCGATGCCATGTCCAGTCGAATGACCAAAATATTCACCGTAACCTTTTTCAGTTATGTAATCCCTTGTTAGCGCATCCGCTTCTTTTCCAGTCATTCCTGGCTTAATTCCCTCAACCCCACGCATTTGTGCTTCATATACAATCATATAGATATCTTTTAGCTTAGGGTCTGGGTCGCCAAGTGCAATGGTTCGTGTAATATCAGAAACATATCCTTTGTAATACGCACCATAATCCAGTGTAATCATATCGCCTTTTTCAATGATTTTATCGCTTGCAACACCGTGAGGCAATGCAGAACGTTGTCCACTTGCGACAATCGTATCAAAGGATGATGATGTTGCACCTGCTGCTCTCATAAAGAACTCCAATTCATTTGACACCTCTAGCTCAGTAAGCCCAGGGCGAATGAAATCTAATATGTGTTTAAATGCCGCATCAGCTATGTCTGCAGCTTCCTTTAATATCTTAATCTCTGATTCGGTCTTAATCAAGCGCAACTTTTCAATTATGCCTGAAATTGGGACTAATTCCGCCTTCAACGCAGCCTTATATTCACTATATGTAGAAAAAGAAATGAAGTCTTGCTCAAATCCAAGCTTATGAACTCCTAATTGCTCTATTTGACTGGCAATTTCCGCAATGATGGAAGGTCCGTGTTTTATAATTTTGAAACCTTCACATTGTTTGGTTGCTTGTTCAATATAACGGAAATCTGTGATAAACAACGCTTGATTTGCTGTTATCAACGCCACACCTGCTGTTCCGGTAAAATTAGTCATATAGCGCCGATTATAAGTACTTGTAATAAGTAAAGCATCAATACCAAGATCATCAAATTTCGAACGTAATTTGTTAAGTTTCTCCATATTCCATTCCTCTCCCTTTCATGTTGATCAGATTATGCATATTTATTCTATCACAAAAAAATTCTAACAAACCACCAGGTCAACTTAACTTGCGACCTGACTTTTTTTACTTTCAATCTTTCGAATTTCATTTTCCTCATATGAAATGGAATATCCAACAAAAACTCCATATAAGATATATATACAGACAGAAGTAATGATGGTCATTCTTGGTAACTCAGTAAATGGGCGAATACCAGGAAAAATCGGGTTAAGCACTAGAAAAACTAAAAGAAATAATAATACACCGTAAAGCATACCCACATACAAATTATTAAATTTACGTAACGTTGAATAATAAAGGATTGCAGCACCGATAGAGATAAGCCCCATCAAAATAATCGAAATGACGGTCCCGAGCCACTGCTCCTTCCAAGCACCAATCGTCCACGGCTCGATGATTACATTTGGTCGAATTTCGGTAAAATTAAATATGTAGGCAAAATAGGCGATTGTACTCCAAACCAGCCCCCCAACAAAACCAATGGTCATAACCATTGCAAAAAAAGATAATGGCTTTTCACGTTGTGATTGCTCCAATTTTGCTTGATCTTCCGCCATTTTCAACACCTCCATTAGCTATTATGTCCACATGGATATAATCAATTGCAATACAGAGCAAATTAACAACAAGAATATTTTCATTAATTAAAAAAAAGAATTTTCCTCCAACCTAGAGGTTTTATCGGTTTTTTAGTAGAATAAAATAGAGTAGGAAATGTTTTTCCTATTTCATCAGCAATTTTAGCGAATTTCCAAATTGTTGGGTTCCTTTTCGTAGCTCTTTGCATAGAATAACTAATACCTTTGTTGAAAAAACGTGCAGTTTGAATCCATCATCATTACTTTTCTTTGGATGCATTACTGTCCTATAATTCGTTTCAATTTTCTGAAACTATCCGAATGCAGACAGAGTGGGGGCTATTTAGAGAGAGAGAAAGCAACTAAAAATGCAAATGTTTCCGAAGAAATAAAATAAAGTATATGTCATCATAGTTTAAAATTGGTAAATTATGCTTATTATGCTCTTAGGGAGGTGGCTTTCTTGAAAAATCAAACTTCATTTATTATTGTGTTAGGGCTCATGATTTTGGCAGCAATCGGGGTTGCAAGTAGTTATATTTCCAATCCAATTGGGTTTATTAAAGGTATAGCTGTCATCCTAGTCGTGGGTGTTGTAGTTTATTTTATTGTCAAAAGGTTTTACCATTCTAACCCTGAGAAGCGAGAGCAGCGGGCGTTTATCAAGGCAGCAAAAAAATCAAAAAAGCGTTTGAATCACAAGGATGCAGGTGTGAGTCCGCGCCGTACTTCATCAGCCATTACCACCATCAAAAAAAGTATTCGTCCAAAGAAACATTCCAATGCACATTTAACTGTAATCGATGGAAAAAAAGGAAAAAAGAAAAATCGAGCCTCTTTTTGACCTCGATTTTTTTTTTGCTCTTTTTAATATGACCATGTCTTAAGAAAGTCCGATGCACTATCTCTACCTAGTTTCATTAATTTTTCCTTTTCACTATTAGTGAGTTCAAAATCGATACCTGAAATGCCCTCGGTCGGAATAAAAATGATATCTTTGACGAGTTTTCTGGATATATATCGTGAATCGTGAGCCTTCATCATCGTTTCAAATAGAGCCTCAAGAAGATTTATCGCATTATTAACATTATTTTTTTTAAGTTCGTTGGATCGGCTCGTAAGTTTCATTCCGAGTACTGGTCTGCTTTTCATTACATGGTCTTGGTCGAACAACCACATTGGAAAATTACTTAATACTCCACCATCAACAATTACACTCACGCCATCATTCGATTTTAATTTTACCGGTTCAAAAAAGTACGGAATGCTACAACTCATCCGAATGGCTTTGGCGATTGGGAACGTTTCTGGAATAATACCATATTTAGGTAAATCATCTGGTAAAACCAACATCTGACCGTTGGTTAAATCAGAGGCAATTACTCTTAATGTTTGCGTTGGCAAATCCGCAAACGTATTTAAACCTTTTTGCGCTAATTTTTCGGTAAGCCACTGCTCTAATTGATTTCCCTTATACAGCCCCATGCGCCAGTAAAATAAGAGCCATTTAAGAAGTCCAAATGGAATGATACTCTTACGGGGGTCCATAAACATTTTCAAGTCTAGCTCTTCAAGTAATTCAAAGATTTGGTGGCTTTTGTAACCAGCAGCTACTAATGCAGCGATAATCGAACCGGCACTCGTTCCGGCGACACGTTTAAAAACGAGGCCGTGCTTCTCAACCTCCTCTAACGCACCGACTAAGGCAAATCCTTTAATTCCTCCTCCAGAAAAAACACCGTCTATTAACATAAAAGTCCCCCTATCGATGTTCCTTGTTACATCTTTAAGCGGCTTTTAGTAAAAATAGTACGGTGTACATGTTATTTAAGTAAAATATTCAATTGTAGCTGTCGGGAAAAACGTATTAATATACCCTCGTATGCTTTGTTCAAGATCCTGGGCTTCATCTGTAGGATATACATACTTGCCAATTCCATAGCGACCCCATTTATATTTTCGCTTTTCCTCATCCATTTCCAGCTTCGTTTTTGGATATCTTTTTTCGATTACCTTTTTCGCTGGTTTAGTAAAGCGGTGTTGTATCAATTCAAAGCTCAAATCCTTTATGTTAACACCTTCAAGAGCGTGGCTCAGCCGTTCAAACAGCTCATAATAGCCTTCCTGCCACCCTTCGTGCATGTAAATTGGAGCAACGATAAACCCAAGCGGATAACCTGCATTGGCGACCTTCCTGGCTCCCTCCAGCCTTTCATCAAATGTGGAGGTTGCCGGTTCGAAGTTTTTTATGACATACCTAGAATTGACGCTAAAGCGGAAGCGTGTTTTACCATTATGCTTTGCATCCAACAAATGATCAACATGATGAAACTTCGTCACAAAACGCAATCTACCTAGCTCAGTTTGTCCAATAAATTCGATTGTTTTTTTGAGCGAATGGGTGAGATGATCAAGCCCAACTATATCTGACGTACAGGCAGCCTCGAATCGGGTTATTTCCGGTTTACGTTCATCGATATACTTCTGGGCCTGGGCAAAGATTTCGTCCAAATTAACATACGTACGAAGGTATGGCTTGCTGCCTAGGGTTGTTTGTAAATAGCAATAGTGGCAATGACCCATGCAGCCAGTTGCAAGTGGAATCGCATATTCAGCAGATGGCTTTGAGGTATCGAATTTAAGTGTTCTTCTGATGCCGACAACAAGAGTTGATTTGGCATTTCGGTATTGCTGCAGTTCATTATCACCGGGAATACCTCTGACTTGGTTGTGGGAGGTGGTTTCTCTGACTTCAATTCCCATGTCGGTGAACTTTTGGTGGAGTTCTCGGCCTAATGGGTATTCGAGTGCCTGGGGCTCAATAAATACGAGTTGCGGGATGAATGGTTCCATGGTATTTGTCCTCTTTTCGTCGGTATTGATGTTTGTAGTATGGGCAAAGTTGCGAAAAGAGGGGAGAGAAAAATGTTTCCAGATACGTGGATTATTTTGATTGGTCTTGGTTTGTCTATTTGCGGACTCCAGCGCTCTTATTTTCGGAAAAAGCGGGGTTTTTCTTATTTTGCGGACATTGGTTCCTTTATTTGCTGTCAAATCCCTTTTTAAAGGAAGTATTTTTGTAAATAGAGAACTGTATGTCCGCAACATTCTTCAATTTGTGCTTTTCGTGGGAAATAGAGGATTCTATGTCCTCCAAAGTTTGTTCCTCTGCCAATGAGTTCTGTATTTTAGCATCTTCAAAGTCAAATCAAAAAAAGAGGAGGAAAATCCCCCTCTAATTCTAATTATTATAGTCCGCATTTCAATTGAGCACCGCAGTTTGTACATGTGTTGCAGCCGCCCATTTCCTCAACTGTTCCTTTGCGGCATACCGGACAAGTATTACCTACTTCAGAACCGATTGTCACGTTTGTTTTGCGGAGTTCAATTACCGTATCAACAAGGACAACATGGTTGTGCTTAGCTTTTGTTTTTAGCATTTCTTTTGTTTCTTCAAAACTGTTCTCTTCAGCTTTTAACGTTAATACTTGGCTATCACGTGAACCGTCTACATAAACGGTACCACCTTTAGCGCCACCTTTGTATAGTCGCTCATACACCTTTTCTACTTGCTCAACGCTATAACCTTTTGGTGCATTAACTGTTTTACTGATAGAGCTGTCAATCCAGCGCTGAATAATACATTGAACATCAGCATGTGCTTCAGGCGCAAGCTCCATAGCTGTAACGAACCAGTTCGGTAAATTATCAGGATCCGCTTCTGGATGTTTATCTAAATATTCTTGTACGATATCTGCCTTAACCTCAATAAATTTACCTAATCGACCACTGCGGTAATAAGAGAATGAGAAATAAGGCTCAAGGCCTGTAGAAACTCCGACCATTGTTCCAGTGCTACCTGTAGGAGCAACAGTTAGTAAATGTGAATTACGAATTCCATTTTCCAAGATCGATTGTCGAACATCTTCAGGCATTTTTTTCATAAAACCAGTGTTGATGAATGCTTCACGAAGACGATTTGTTTCATCTTCTGTATTTCCAACTAAATATGGGAAGCTTCCTTTTTCTTTTGCTAGTTCAACAGAAGTGCGGTATGCAGTTGTAGCAATAGTTTCAAACACCTCATCGACTAGCTTGTTGCCTTCAACTGAACCATATTCAGTTTCACAGTAGATTAGCAAGTCATGTAAGCCCATAACGCCTAAGCCAACACGGCGCTCACTTAATGCTTGTGTTTTATTTTCATCAAGGAAGTATGGAGTTGCTTCAATAACGTTATCTTGCATACGTACTCCAACTTCAACCGTACGTTTTAATTTTTCAAAATTAACCGTTTTTGTTTCCTTATCAGCCATTTCAGCAAGGTTAACTGCTGCAAGGTTACAGACTGAATAAGGTGCAAGTGGTTGTTCGCCACACGGATTTGTTGCTACTACCTGTTGACCATATGCTCGAGCATTAGTCATGTCGTTTGCATTATCAATAAAGAAAATCCCTGGTTCTGCAGAGTAAGTTGCGCAAATGTTGATTAGATTCCAAAGCTCTTTTGCTTTGATTTTCTTGTAAGTACGAACCTTATAACCAAGTTTCTCCCACTCACGAACGTCGCCAACTTTATGCCATTCTTCGTTATAATTCTTCATTCCTTCAGTATCATAGCTTTCAACATCAGGGAAACGAAGTTCATAATCAGTATCATTTTCTACTGCTTCCATGAATTCTTTGGTCAAGCAAACAGATATATTTGCACCTGTTAAGAACTCTGAGTTGTGAACGCTGTACGTTCCACCTTCACCAAGCTTTTCCTCAGCATCAGCAATAATTTGTAAATCAAAACCACCATATCCTGGAATGTTTTTGTAATTAATAATCCCTTGATACATTGCCTTTTCTTGCTCAGTAAGTGGAGTGAATTTAAGCTTATCTTTAGCGATTTTTTTAATTAGTTCTTCTTGTGTATTTTCAATCAAGAAACGCAAAATTCTAGGGTTTTGCATTTTTGAAATAATGAATTCAATAATATCAGGATGCCAGTCCGCTTGCATAATCATCTGAGCACCCCTGCGGGACCCGCCTTGCTCAACAAGATGCGTCAATTTCGCAATGTCATCCAACCAGGATACTGAACCAGATGATTTACCGTTTACGCCCTTTGCCAGTGTGTTGCGTGGACGTAAAGTTGAACCGTTCGTTCCTACGCCACCACCGCGGCTCATGATTTCCATGACCTGTTTGCGGTGTTCCGAGATTCCTTCACGTGAATCCGGTACAAATGGCATAACATAACAGTTAAAGAACGTTACTTCAGTTTCTGCACCTGCTCCGTAAAGAACGCGTCCAGCTGGAATGAAGTTTAAGTTGACAAGTTCTTGATAGAATTTATCGAACCATTCTTTACGCTTCTCTTCCGTAGTCTCAACAGAAGCAAGTCCAGTGGCATTCCGCTTCGCAATTTGCTCATAGTAAATTTCTAGCGGCTTTTCTATCACATCAAGTGGACGTTTGATTACACCAGTTGCTACTTCTTCCGGATCATCTAACACTCCCCGGAATTCTTCATCTACTAAAACTTGGGCTGTTTTGTTTTCCCAATCAATATCTAGAATGAAACCAAGTCCGCGTGCCGGGAATTTTGGATCTTCTTTTATGGTGAGAACGACGAAGTCTCCAGCTGTGAGGGTAATTTTTTCTGTATCTTTAAACGTGTACCGATCCAGCATAACTAGCCTTGAAACCCCTTTGTGGGTAATGTTCATTTCCGAGGTAATCGGATGAACCTGCGGAAATAATCGGATATCCTCGTTCAGTCTCTCAATGTTCATATTCATTTTTTGTGGTAGCACAACAGACATGATCACATCTCCTTCAAATAAATTGTTCTACTTAGTCTGCTATAAAAATTCTCATTAAAAAATCTGCAAATCTAGTTGTTTTTTAATTCAAGATAAAGTTATCACAACCAAGAAACGAATTCAATATATAGTGTTATTTTTATTTTCGACACTACTACATATTGTGTTAAATTCAAAAAACCATTATTTTGTCAAACCTATAATCATCTATTTCCGTGAGAATAAAAGAGTAAAGTATAGATTATCAGCGAAAAACACAAAATTTCAACAAAATTCCACGGTTGCAGAATTTATTATCAGAAAATTAACCTACACATAAAAAAAGCGGGCATTCGCATCCGCTTTTATCTTTTATAATTCCAGTCATTGCTTTCATAGCGCGATTGTGCCAATTCTTGCACCTCTATTAACTGCTCTCGTGTTAATTCATATTGTTCGAATGCGATATTTAAACCTTCAGAAAAACCTTGCCTAAACGCCTCCTTGGCTTCTGTTAACGTAATCGGATGTCGACTGATGTCATTTATCGCCACAGCTTTATTTTTAAAAGCAAGCTGCATTCGTTCCTTTATGCGCTCATTTGGATATTTGAAAAGGCTAAATAATTTGTCTTCATCGAGGTCTAATAAAATCGAACCATGTTGAAGAATCACTCCCTTTTGCCGGGTTTGGGCACTTCCAGCTACCTTTCTACCTTCAACCACTAATTCATACCAGCTTGGTGCGTCAAAACAAACCGCCGAGCGCGGATTTTTTAACGCTTCTTTATCTGTTTCACTGTGAGGAACGGCAAATTCAGCTTGTAATCCTAGTAACTGAAAGCCGTGTAAGATCCCTTCAGATATAAAACGATACGCTTCTGTTACCGTCGTAGGCATGCCTGGATAGTTCTCCTTCACAATCACACTGTAAGTCAGCTCATCTTCATGGAGAACACCACGACCACCTGTTGGGCGACGGACAAAGCCAAGACCATAATTAACCACAGCATCCATATTAATTTCTCGATCAACCTTTTGAAAATAGCCAATAGAAAGACTGGGAGGATTCCAACCATAAAATCGGATCGTTGGCGGAATTTTCCCTTCACTATGCCATATTAACAGTAATTCATCTAAAGCCATATTAAAGGCGGGAGTGCAGTCTCCCGAATCAATAAAATTCCACAATGGTTTTTCCACCTTAAACATCACCTTTATATTATTAATCACTTATGAATTAGTGTAACAAAACTTTCTTACTTTACACAAAACTTTACGTGATTGGACAATTTTCCCCAAAAAGTTTTTCGGCGATATTCTTTACTCTTTGACACTGACAAATATATAATTATAGTTGGCTTATGAAAGCTTGAAAGGAGCAGAAACATTGGATACACTTTACTTCCTATTGATAATGATTGGAGCCTTTCTTATTTACTCGGTATTCACCTGGCTCTATCAGCGAAAAATTGTTAAAACACTAACAGAAGAAGATTTTCGTGCCGGTTACAGAAAATCACAATTAATCGATGTGCGCGAACCAAACGAGTTTGAAGCAGGTCACATACTTGGTGCGAGAAACATTCCGCTATCGCAATTAAAGATGCGCTTAAAGGAAATCCGCCCAGATAAACCGGTTTATCTGTATTGCCAAAGCGGCACACGCAGTGGACGTGCTGCGCAATTATTATATAAAAAAGGTTACAAAGACCTTTCACACCTCCAAGGTGGATTCAAAAAATGGTCTGGAAAAATAAAAGCAAAATAAAATTAAGCGAAGGTTCCAGGCTGGAAATGACCTAGAACCAGATTTATAAAAAGGCCGATTCGACAGGATCAGCCTTTTTGTTTGCAATTTTTTCAGTTTCATTATAAATTATCAGTATATTCTACAATATTCGATAATGTTCGATTTTTCGTAATATTTATGTTATTTGAAAAGTTAATTCTTTTGTTATACTTGCCGTATAGGAGGTGATGAACGATGAAAAGAAAAATTCGCAAAAATTTTCAACAACTCATTATTCAAAATCGACTCGAAATTAAAAACAGTTCATATGAAATGGATCGTATCGAGAGGAAAATTGAAGAAAAGCATCTAAAGGACACATTTGATAGTCAATCAAATTAACAAATCGAACAGTTAAAAAGCATTCTCTAATAATAATGTAAACTGCTTTTTATACTAGGTGATCATAATGAATATAAAATGATAAAAGCCAGTCGCAAACTAAATCTGCAACTGGCTTTTCATTATGTTTATTTAAGATTCTTGATATCGTAGCACAGGTTTGCGTGCAGCCAACGCTTCATCCAAACGACCCACAACAGTATGGTGAGGAGCCTCCTGAACCATTTCTGGCTGTTCCTCGACCTCCTTGGCAATTTGAATCATCACCTCAATAAAGGCATCCAGTGTTTCTTTAGACTCTGTTTCCGTTGGTTCTATCATCATACCTTCCTCAACATTTAATGGAAAGTAAATCGTAGGTGGATGATAGCCAAAATCTAATAGACGCTTAGCAATATCCAAGGTTCGCACACCCAACTTTTTCTGCCTTCTTCCACTTAAGACAAATTCGTGCTTACAATGCCTATCAAACGGTAAATCATAATGCTCCTTTAGCCTGCGCATCATATAATTAGCATTCAGCACTGCATATTCTGTCACAGCCTTCAAGCCTTCTGCTCCCATCGAACGTATATAAGTATAGGCACGTACATTAATGCCAAAGTTGCCATAGAAAGGCTTAACACGTCCAATTGACTGCGGTCTCTCGTAATCCAATACAAACTCTTCGTCTTTTTTCACAATAACCGGCTTTGGTAAAAACGGTATCAGTTCTTTTTTTACACCAACAGGACCAGATCCCGGACCACCACCACCATGGGGGCCAGTAAATGTTTTATGGAGGTTCAAATGAACCACATCAAAGCCCATATCTCCCGGCCGCGCTTTCGCAAGGACCGCATTTAAATTTGCACCATCATAATATAATTTTCCACCAGCACCATGGACAATTTCGGCCATCTCAACGATATTTTCCTCAAAAAGACCGAGCGTATTCGGATTAGTTAACATCAGCGCTGCAGTATCATTACCGACTACCCGCTTCAAATCCTCTAAATCAACCAGTCCATTTTCACCAGATTTAACAGTGATTGTTTCAAAACCAGCGACCGTGGCTGAAGCAGGGTTCGTACCATGTGCAGAATCTGGGACAATGACCTTTGTCCGAGACAAGTCTCCATTTGCTTCATGAAAAGCGCGAATTAACATCAACCCAGTCCATTCACCATGGGCACCGGCAGCAGGTTGCAAAGTGACTTCCTCCATTCCGGTAATTTCCTTTAAATGCTGCTGCAAGTCATACATAAGCTCAAGTGCTCCTTGCACAGAGCTTTCATCCTGGAACGGATGCAGGTGGGCAAAGCCATTAAAACGAGCAACTGCTTCATTTACTTTCGGATTATACTTCATTGTACAAGAACCTAATGGATAAAAGCCTGAATCCAAACCATGGTTACGCTTTGAAAGGGCTGTAAAATGCCGCATGATATCAAGCTCAGAAACTTCAGGAAGTGCCGCAGCTTCTTTACGTAAATATTCCTGTGGGACTAACTCCTCCACATTTACTTCGGGGATATCCAGTTCCGGTAAACTATATCCGATTCTTCCTGGTGTACTACTTTCAAAAATCAGCGCTTGATCGTGATTAAGCATGGTAATCCCCCATTTCCTTAACAAACTCATCAATTTCTGCTTTTGTTCGTATTTCTGTGACGGCAATTAGCATGTGTTCTGCAAGTTCTGTAAAATCACGACCGAGATTATAGCCACCAATAATCCCTTTTTTTAACAAATATTGATTAACTTCTTTTACTGGTCTGTTCAACTTAATAACAAACTCATTAAAACTTGGCCCATCAAACACAATTTCAAAGCCCGCGCTTTGGAATGTCTGTTTGGCATAATGGGCTTTTTGCATATTAATAAGCGCCATCTCCTTAACCCCTTGCTTCCCTAGTGCAGTCATGGCAACTGAAGCAGCCAAGGCATTCAATGCCTGATTAGAGCAAATATTAGAGGTCGCTTTGTCGCGTCGAATATGCTGCTCGCGCGCTTGTAAGGTCAACACAAATCCCCGCCGACCTTTTTCGTCAACTGTTTGCCCGACCAACCGGCCCGGAACCTTGCGCATGAGCTTACTTGTGACGGCAAAATATCCACAATGCGGACCACCAAATCCGGTTGGAATACCAAATGGCTGAACATCCCCAACAACTATATCTGCACCGAATTTTCCCGGAGGTGTTAATGCCCCTAAAGCAAGCGGGTTGCAAGAAACCACAAACATCGCTTTTTTAGCATGAACGATTGGCTCAATTTCCTTTAGTGGTTCAATCCTTCCAAAGAAATTTGGGTATTGGACAATCACTGCTGCAATTTCATCATTTAAAAGTTCGTTTAGTTTAGTTAAATCTATTACACCATCAACATATGGAATTTCTACTACTTCAATATGTTGCCCATGTGCATAAGTCCGTAAGACCTCCTTTGCTTCTGGATGAAGCGCATTTGATACGAGGACTTTTTTACGCCGGGTTTGACCAGCAGCCAGCATCGCTGACTCTGCCAAAGCTGTTCCCCCGTCGTACATAGAGGAATTCGCAACATCCATTCCTGTTAATTCACATACCATCGTTTGAAATTCAAAGATGGCTTGTAGCTCACCTTGTGATATTTCAGGCTGATAAGGTGTATAGGCAGTATAAAATTCAGAACGTGAAATCACGTGATCGACAATCGTCGGTATGTAGTGATCATACACACCTGCCCCGAGGAATGAAGTATGGCTCTTTAAATCAGCATTTTTAGCGGCTAATCGAGTCATTTCTTTAAGTAATGCGGATTCTGATAATTGTGGTTTTAGCTGATAATCTCCCTTAAAGCGAACCTTTTCTGGTATATCATTGAATAATTCATCAATCGAATTTACACCAATGGTAGCAAGCATTTCCTTTTGATCTTGATCAGTCATAGGTAGGTAACGGTGCTTCATCATTCATCCTCCTTATAAATCGTTACTTCGATGCGCTTTTATAGAAAGGTGTTGCCACTATTTTTGCTTTTAAGCGTTTTCCGCGAATTTCAATATCAACTTCTTCGTCTATTGTGGTATGTTCGACATTTAGTAACGCTAAACCGATGTTTCTTTTTAAAGAAGGAGATTGAGTTCCTGTCGTAATAAAGCCAATATTCTCGGAATCCTTATAAACTGGGTAGCCGTGTCTTGGTATGCCGCGGTCAATCATTTCTACACCAACAAGCTTCCGTTCTAAACCTTCTTCACGTTGACGCTTTAAAACTGCTTTACCAATAAAATCAGCCTCTTTATTAACTTTCACAGCAAAACCGATACCAGCCTCTAACGGGGAAATATCCGGTGACAATTCCTGTCCGTATAAAGCAAGCACGGCTTCAAATCTTAACGTATCTCTTGCCCCCAAACCGCATGGGATGACTCCCTCGTCTGTACCAGCTACCAACAAATCATTCCAGAGCTTGACGGCACAGTTTGCATCACAATATACTTCAAATCCGTTTTCTCCGGTATAACCGGTTCTTGACACGATCGCCTTTATCCCATTTACCTCAACATCTTTTTGAAAGCGAAACGGGGCAATTTCAGCTAAGTTTATGTTAGGACAGAGCTTTTGCAACACCAGTTCACTTGCAGGACCCTGCAGAGCTAGCTGGGCTGTCTGCTGTGATAAATTGACTAATTGAACGTCACCTTCCAAATGTTCGTTTAACCATTGGAAGTCCTTTTCAATATTTGAGGCGTTTACCACCAGCAAATAATGCTCCTCCGCTAACATATAAATCAACAAATCATCCACTGTACCACCATTTTCATAACACATGGCCGTATATTGTGCACCGCTGATCGTTAGCTTTGACACATCATTTGTCATTATTTTTTGTAAAAAAGAAAGACTTTCTGGTCCTGTTACTTCTATTTCGCCCATATGTGATACATCAAATAAACCAGCTTTTGTTCTGACGGCATGATGTTCTTCTTTTATGCTGGAAAATTGAACAGGAAGCTCCCATCCACCAAAATCTATCGTCTTTGCGCCATATTGCTTATAAACTTCAAATAAAGGTGTTCGTTTTAAATGTGTCATCTTGTTCCTCCTCGATAAAGAGTTCTCAGCAACCTGATTATTTTGTGTAAACACTGGGTTTTTCATGAAAAACAAAAAGGACAGAGGCCTCCCGTTGTTCCAACGGTTGGTCTCTGTCCTGGCACCTGAAAGTTTACCTAAAAAAACCGGCTTTCCCCTTTGGTGGCTTCAACATGATGCGAAGCACTCTCCAGAGCTGCGTCCCATATGAGTTCTTTTGCCTGAGAGATTCGCTATTTTTTAGCTTGCTCCTTCGGCGCTACACTAGTAGTCTCTCCCCATATCATCATCCGCACCAATATTTTTTTGGGATTTGGGTAGGATAATACCCAAATACATCATGAAAAACCAATTTCTAGATTAATTAATATGTAAAAATTTTAAACTTTATTAATATTTTTATCCTATCATTTCAAGGCTTAGTTGAGCAATACATAGATGAAAAATAAAGGAGCTGTAAACAATGTCGGTGCAAATCATATTTGATTCCTCCTGGAAGGATGAATTTTTGCAAAGGATGGAAAATGATGGTCCATGGGCAAATTGGGAGCTATATAAATTAGCAGTTGAAGTAGAAGCACACACCATCATTCCTGAATTCGAAGGCCTGCAGGCTCCAAAGCATCTATCAGAATTAACGCCGCTCCCGCATCAACTTGAAGTTGCCAAGCAGGTAGTCGAAAACATGAACGGTAAAGCCATCTTAGCTGATGAAGTTGGACTTGGAAAAACGATTGAAGCAGGTTTAATTTTAAAAGAATATATGATTCGCGGGTTAGTCAAAAAAGTATTAATTCTAGTTCCAGCTTCATTGGTGACACAATGGGTTCAGGAACTTAACTCAAAGTTCTTTATTCCAGCCGTTTCCCAACGAAAAAGCTACGTTTGGGAACAATACGATGTGATTGTCTCTTCGATTGATACGGCCAAACGAAGTCCACATCGTGAAATTATTTTTAATCAAAATTATGACTTAATTATTATTGATGAGGCTCACAAGCTGAAAAATAATAAAACTAAAAACTATGAATTCGTGCAAAACTTAAAAAAGAAATTTTGTCTGCTCCTCACAGCAACCCCGATTCAAAATCGGATTGAAGAAATCTTTAATTTAGTATCGCTATTAAAACCAGGTCATTTAGGCAATGAAGCTAACTTTTATGAAAAATATAAACGGGATAGTCGTTCGCTAAATGATGATCAGCATTTAAAGGAACTGGTCAATAAAGTCATGATTCGCAACCGTCGTGCTGACACAGGAATTGAGTGGACGAAACGGCATGTTGAAACGATGGTGATTGATTTTACAAAAGAGGAACGTGACTTATACGAATCCATCCTCTCGTTACGCTCTGAAGGAAACTGGCTGTCCTCTAGTCAATTTTCCTTAATGACTTTACAGCGTGAGGCCTGCAGTAGTCGGGAGGCAGTCTATCTGACCTTGAAAAACATGTTAGCCAAACAGGAAGATCCTACGCCTAATTTTACGGAAATCATCCACAGTTTGATTGAAAAGGTGAATGCTGTTCAAACGAATTCTAAAGCCAATAAAGCCCTTGAACTAATACAATCAATCAACGACAAGGTGATTATTTTCACCGAATATCGCGCCACCCAATTGTACCTGCAATGGTTTCTACGGCAGCATAGTATTACATCTGTTCCATTTCGCGGTGGCTTCAAACGTGGCAAAAAAGATTGGATGCGTGAATTGTTTCAGAAAAATGCTCAAGTGCTAATCGCAACAGAAGCAGGTGGTGAAGGAATTAATCTGCAATTTTGCAATCATATCATTAACTTTGATCTCCCATGGAATCCAATGCGGCTAGAGCAAAGAATTGGACGGATCCATCGCCTTGGTCAAGAAAAAGATGTGATGATTTATAATTTTGCAACGAGTGACACCGTCGAGGAGCATATTTTGAAACTCCTTTATGAAAAAATTCATCTGTTCGAAAAGGTGATTGGTGAGTTGGATGATATTTTAACAAAATTGGAGTTTGGCAACTTCGATGAACATATGGTTGATATATTTGGAAATTCAGCTTCAGAAGGCGAAATGCGAATAAAAATGGAGAATCTTACCTCAATGATCCAATTTGCACAACAAATGAAAGCGGGTGAAGCTCATGCAGCAGCAGGAAATTCATAATTTTTTGGAGCAATATTTTCATTCGAATCATTGTGAAATCTTGGAAAATAACCAGGGCTATATGGTCGTTCAACTGACAAAAGAGCTAGACAAGGAATTAATGAATCGGCCGTTTTATTGGCATTATCTTGAGAAAACCGGTGGTACACCTAATCCAATGAAACTAACCTTGATAACTAACAATCAGGATGCGCCACAAGATTTGAAAGGAGAAACAATCCATTTTGGCTCACCTCGTCTCCATCAAATCTTTAAATCGACAAAAAGTCTTGCAGGATACATTCGATTATATGAAAAACATTCACATGTAATCGGGAAGAATACACCCTTATACCCTTGGCTTGGTTTAAATTTGAAAATCTCTTATCAATGTGACCGAAAGCGCGATATCTTCCAATCAATCGGTCTCAATCTAATCAACGGTATGATGGTGACCGAGTTCCACGATTTGCTATTAAGTCTTTCATTGACACCAAAAATTCCAGACTATTCTTTCACGCTTTCACCATTAGTGATGCCGAAAAGTGGTTTAATCCGCATCGAACAGTATATAAAAAAGATGATTGAGTCCGATAATCACAATTGGGCTGACGAAGCAAGAAAAAGATGGAAGCAGGATTTGGATTTACTCGAACATTTTTATGAGGATGTTGAAAATAAAGAAGCGTTTGAAACAGAAAAACAAGCTCTACAGGAACAATACGAGCCAAAGATTACGATTTCGATTGTGAATGGTGGTTTTTTTTATTTAACTGATGCAGCCATTCACAACAAAATCACGCACTAAAACAAGCTACCTCGAGTCTAATAAAGAAAGGAGACCAGCAACAAGCGAGTCTCCAAAAAAGCTAATGCTTCCGTTTGAACATTGTATATAAGGCGTACGGAATCACCCCAAACCAATGATATAAAAACGGTTCCTTTGTAACCTTGCGATCGATCTTATGCTTTTTTCGAACATCTCTCGGCTGGTCGATATATTTCACAAAGGTTTGGGTAATATATTTAACATAATCATTTGTTTTCATTGGACATTCCTCCGTTATCTACTTCCGATAACAGTATGTCCAATTTTTATTGGTTAGAAACGAGCAATAATTTCTTTGACAATGGTTGGAATATCTTTCCCAGTCGTATCAATTTTCATATGACAGCAATCAAGATAAAGTGGTAGACGCTGGTTATAAAGCTCAAATAGCGCAGTTTCCTTATCCTTCTTTAGCAAAGGGCGCGACTGATCATTTTGTAACCTTTCAAGAATTTCTGCAGGATTGGCATCTAAAAATACCACAAAGCCATGCTCCTTCATCCATTGCCGATTGGCCTCATTCATGACAATTCCGCCTCCAGTCGTGATGATTGCATTCTCAAGAGGTAGTGTTTTTATGAATGTTGATTCTAAGTCACGAAAATATGCTTCACCATTCTCGGCAAATATGTCATTAATACTCTTCCCTTCTTGAGATACGATTTCCGCATCCATATCGATAACGGAAACACCAAGCGCTGTGGCCAAATCTTTGCCCACCGTTGTTTTCCCTGCTCCCATTAATCCAATTAAATATATAGCTTGCACTTTTCTATCCCCTGTTCAATTCTTTTCCACCCATTTTATCATCTTTTTTACACTTTTGTTATAGTAAGCAAATCCAATTAGCGTCTCACCTGAATTCAACTTGAGGTTAAAGGTGATTTTCAAAGTGCTTCCCAAATCCTCTATTGCGTAATTCATCCTACCGTCCTGCAACAAAAACTCTCCACTGGATAGCATTTGCTCACCATTTTGCAAACTCGATTCTACCTTCCTTACACAGTATAGAAAATAATATTCTGTCTTTAAAATGGTTTCAGTTTCTTTAAGGATTTTTTTCTCATTTATATACTGTTCGGTATAGATGATCAGAAAAGTGGATGTTAATAACAGCATAGATAGAGTTAATGGGTAAGTGAAGCCTTGCTCGTTTAATCTCACTACGATACCACATCCTTCAATAACAAGCGTATTTCCTCTCGGTATTCATAGCCATTTACATCTGTCACCGTCACTAAAATCCCATTCAACAGCCTTTCAAACTGAAAAAACTGGACCTGCTGCAAAATAATTTCATGTCCCTTATTATCAACTCGCCGCCTGAGATTTGTACCGTAACGTTCATAAATAATCATCTCACCATCTTTTTCGAGCTGCAATCTTTGTGGAGTTATCGTAACCCACTGACTCATTCTGATTTCCTTTTTGATTTGACTGATAAAAATTTCCCATTCGAGCCGCTGCAATTTCTGTTCAATCGGCTTCTCTCGGTTAATTGTTGAAAGCATCATCGGAACGAAGCTTATGATTACGGTAAAAACCGAAAAGGCCACGAGCATTTCGACAAGTGTAAAACCATGATTATTCCTTAGAGCGGCATTTTTGATAAACGTTTTTATTTTCATCTTCATGCCTTACACACACCTCGGTTTTTGACGTTCCCTCACTCCAGCTTACCTCATATGCCGTTCCATTCAATTGAACCGTCCGTGTACCTGTAGTTACACTCTCATCAATCCCCCGCTCCAATTCATCATATAAGAGGTGAAGTGCTGTCTTGTCTTGCTGTAGCCTTGAAGATTGATCCCAAACAAGCAAGACTTGAGGAAGCAATGCACATGTTATGATGAGCCATGTGGACATGGACAACAGTAATTCCGCTAAAAAATAACCATCATTCCTTCACAACATAAAATCGCCCTCTTCCAATTAAAAACACCATCCGATACGTTTCCCCGTCAATTCTGATAAAAAGTGCCCCAAATTGATTGAGATTTCCATTAGCTGTGATTTCAAAATATAGCGGCATCGTTCCAGGAGTAACCTTAACCTCCTTCGAGTATTGCTTCTCGAGAATAATCGCCCCATTATAATTTTCTCGAAAGTAATAATAATTTTTTTCCGACATGATATTGACCCTTACTACGGTCTGATGAGAAATGGCATACTGTTGGGCAAAAAACAAGTCCGATTTAATCTGTGAAAAGAACAATTGCTTTTCAGGCCAAGAAGCATGTGGGTTCAAGAAAAAGAGGGGAAATGAAGAAATCAATAAGAATACCGAGAAAACGAGTAATGTTTCTGTAAGTGTAAAACCCTTTTCATTCAATTTCATTACAATTCAGGCGTTGTAGTGACTTTGCCATTTGCCCCAATTGTAATGGTCACACCTGAACATGGAGATTCTCCTTTCACATATCCATCGGTAATTAAAACCTCAAGACTATCTGGATAAGTATTTTTTTCCATTTTGTAAGACTGCACTTGTGCTTCGACCATTTTTACATATGCCTTGCAACCCTTATCATTGATATTTGCACTTTGATCAGCAATATTGGGGATGGTAATGATTAACAACACTGAAATAATAAGCAAAACTATCATCATTTCGATTAGTGTAAAACCTTTTTGATTTTTCATAAGTTATTCCTCCAACACAATAGATTAAATGCCTTTAAGCATATGAAACATCGGGAGCATGATGGCTAAATACAAAGAAACCACTATCAATCCAATTCCCAAATACAAGCATGGTTGAATAATTTTCAGTGCCTTTTCCGTTTTCTCTTCTAAAATCTTAATGCAATGTTTGCTGTAAAAGGCCAATTCATCGGGTAATTTCCCGCTCTCCAAACCATGCTTCACAATATGTGCAAGCTCACGTTCAAACACTTGAACCTTTTCAAGAATCACCTCTAGCCGTTCTCCTCTCGATAAATCCCGTCGCACATCTTTGCAAATCGTTCCATAAAAGGGCTGCTGCTCGAAATCTTCAAACAACACCAATGCTTCCAAAACCGATAAACCGCCTGATAATAAATAGCTCATTTGCACAGCAAAATATTGGGTATACCAAATTTTGAAAAACCTCCCGATAAACGGTAGTTTCACTAATTTAGATCTTCTTTCAAACACCGAAAGCCTGCGAAAGTGAAAATAATAATAGGCAAAGCTAAGTAAGAGAAGGAAAAATACGCCTATCGAAAAGGTAGGTAAAAGATTGCTTATTTGGAAGATAATTTTCGAAAAGATATTGGGCGGAAGATTCATCGATGCAAAAATAGAAGAAAAACGAGGCATTAAGACCCTTTCCACAAAAAAGAACAATAACCCCGTAATGAAGAAAAGCACTGCTGGGTAATTTAACATTTTCAAGATTCGTTTTATATCTTGATTTCGTTTAAGCATGAAGTCACTACCATCAAGTATGGCTCTAGCTAAATCTCCATGCTGCTCAGCAAAATAAACATACCCTACTAAAGAGTGATTAAAGCTTAATTTCGTTAAGATTTGATAAAGCGGAAATCCCTCCTTTAACTCCATAATGCAGGACTCTATCGCCGCTTGATGTTGATTAGGAAAATAATACGTTAAGCTTTCAATTGCTTCACTAAGCGTAAAGCCACGGGAAAGCAGTTCACCAGTTCGTTGCAAAAACAAGGCCTGTTGTTCCGTAGTCCATTTCTTATTCATCCTGATACACCCAGCGTTCGAATTCCGATTGTTTAATAAAACCTAAAGCAATTCCTTTAATCATATAATCCTTCAACGTTCGATAAGGATATGGAGCTAATGGCTTCCTACCGCTTACTTCCTGTAGGACGGCATGTAATGCTCTTCCACTTAACAGCTCCATGATATTAGCCCTTTTAAAGCGTCCGTACGAAAAGCAATGCGGTGAACATTCATCAATACAAAACGGACAGGTCAATTCCACCAACCGTTGGGCCGTTACCGCAACGAGAGTTTGTTCGATTTCCTGCCAATTCACCCCAAATTCCTGTAAGCGGAAAATTGCACCCTTGGCATTGCGAGTGTGGAGTGTACTTAATACTAAATGTCCTGTTAACGCTGCTCTAACAGCAATTTGTGCCGTTTCTTTATCTCTTATTTCCCCAACCATGATAATATCTGGATCATGTCTAAGTATCGCTTTCAGTCCAGTTGTGTAAGACACACCTGCCTTTTCATTTACTTGAACTTGTAAGACTTGATCATAATCTTTTTCAATGGGATCTTCCAATGTAATGACATTTCGATGGAAAATATGGGAGGTTTGATTCAGAAGTGAATAAAGCATGGTAGTTTTACCTGATCCAGTTGGCCCGGTGAATATGATAAGTCCATGAGAAAGCTTAAGGAGATCGATTACTTTTCTTGTCATTGTGGGAAATAACGAAAGTTGGTGTAGTGGAAATTGCTGCCCTTGTGGTAAAAGCCGGATGACGAGACTTTCTGAGTTGCTTGCAGGTAATGTCGATAGTCTCAGACCAATGATTTGCCCGTTGACCTCATAGGAAAAGGCACCGCTTTGAGGTCGTCTTCGCTCCCCAATATCCATTGATGCTGTAAATTTAAAATGAGAAATGAGTCGATCACAATCTTGACGTGGGATCGTGAACGTCGGAATCAATTTATTTCCGATTCTTAGTTGGATGAGTGTATCAGTTTTTCGTGGGAGGAAGTGGATATCAGTTGCATTGCTTCGTACTGCATTAGTTATGACTCTTTCGGCTAATTGCTCGATCGAGTTCAAATTGCTATCACCACCTTTTTCTTGATGACAGTAAATTTCGCTAATGCTTGGGCAAATCCTTTATAAAATGACAAATAATATTGAACAATTCGTGAACTATATAAAAATAAAGCTTGTTTTACACCTTATATATCTCTGGTAAGTACTGTGTATAGACACCCTATTTTCCAAATCTGCCATATTTCTACATTTATTTCCTAAGAAATTCAATTATAACAGTTTTTGCATTTTTCGATAAAAAACCTTTCATTACAAGCTTCTCCTTTTATATAACAGCTTTCTCCTGTTCAATATTTCGACATTTTATTGTGAACTTTTTATAAACATATAGTGTTAACCTTGGAAACCTCATTCCCAACTTCCAATGGCTGTATTATAATAAAATAAACTTATGTAGTTCTGAGGTGAACATTGATGGAGCAAACATTAAAAATTACTAATGTTTTATCAGATCCAACACGCTATTATATCTATCAATACATTACTAAACGTCATCAAGAAGTTACAGTTCAAGAAATTGCGGACAACTTCAACATCCATCCAAACGTAGCAAGACTTCACTTATCGAAGCTTGAAGATGTAAATATGCTTGTATCTGAAACTAAGAAAACAGGAAAAGGGGGACGACCAAGTAGACTATATCGTCTAAGTGATGATGTTATTCAACTTAACTTCCCATATCGCGACTACCAGCTATTAGCTAATATTGCGATACAAACGATGATGAGTTTAGGTGAGGCAGGAAAAGAAGCACTTTATCTTACAGGAAAACGATTTGGTGCAGAATTGATTGAACAAGAAGTAGCTTCACAGCACCAGGTTAGCGATGAGCTTACTTTTGATCAAAAGTTGAATATTATTAAAAGTGCTGCCACTTTAGCAGGATTTTATCCTGATTTTGAAGCAAATGAAGATCATACAAAAATTTACTTTGAAATCTTTAATTGTCCTTTTAAAGAAGTAGCGATTGATCATAGAGAAGCCGTATGCAGTATGCACTTTCAATTCTTAAAGGGCATGTTTGAATCGCTTTTCACATCCATCGAATTGATTGAAAAAGAAAATTTAATTACCGGCTGCCACTCTTGTAGCTATCAGGCATTAGTAACCATTTAGTCTTATACCCATAGTTTAAATATGGAGAAAAATTAGAGTTTGTCGTAGTGCCTAAACTGTCAGAAGATACAAAAAAATAGCATTTATACCATGAGACCCCATCTTTTTCGGAGACGAAGTAAAGATGGGGTTTCTAACTTTAAAAATCTAAATTTTATTTGATTTTTTCGACATTTGATTTATAATAATGTAATGATGGACAATAGGGGTAAAAGGGGGGATACCGATGGATCGCATGTATAGAGTATTAGGTTTTTGGACTGGTATTTTTGCAGTTATGTTTTATTTAGGTGATATGTTTACAACGTCCTTAATTTTCTTCGGTCAGACTGGATTTTTCATTTTGTTAAGTTACTTAAAATTGTCCGAACGTATGTACATTTACGTCTTCGGTGCATATTTAACGGTTTTCTTTGTAGGATTTACATACTGGTCAACCTTTATGATGGTACCGGGCGTAACTCACTAAGATTGAGTACGCAAAAAAGCGATGGGCTTCCATCGCTTTTTTATTTTTGCTTCGCTTCCACCCACGCATTTTCAAAGGCCAATAATCCCTTATGTTGTAAGACAACACGGAAGGACGGACTAGGTCCTGTCGGCATAATCAAGCTGCGGATAGCCCGATTGCGCTTACTTTGTTCCGAAAACGGATTGGGATCGAAGTGATCCTGCAGCTCCTTCAAAATCCCGATTGCCAGGAAAAATTCATCTTGACGTAATTTTTCAATGAACGTAAAGCCTGCTTTCTCCCCATAGTCAATGAACGCATCGAAATGAACATGACTGGTAATATCCATTAACCCAGGATTCTGCAACACATTTGCAATCATCTGATGTTGATAATACCCTCTTAAACTCCCATTTTTATGTGTAGGTTCCAACCATTCTTCCTTTGTATACCCATAATCAACCATCAGAGCAATACCCTTTGTTAATACCCCTGAAAGCGATGAAATGAGCTCACACATTGCTACAGGTATTTCAATCCGCTGTCCCTCTGTTAGGTCGAGCTCTTGCTCTTTCATAAAAGCTAAAATGTATTCATTGTTTAGCGGAACATTTACCTCAACAAGCTTATCACCATCGATTGACACCATGACTTCAAACAGCGCGCCTGCCTGTTTTTCAATCACATGTACAGGTAAGGCGTCTACCAATTCATTTGAAAATAGCAGTCCCTCAAAGGGCTCTAATTCATCGAGACTACTTATCTGTTTTATTTGCTCATTAAATTGGATCTTGTCACGTTGAATTTTACGATGATAGGGACTTGTCTCAACAATTGTATATTTTAGTGGAACTGAACAATCCCGCTGCCACTCATTGATAAAGCTTTGCGCAAATCTTCCAGTACCAGCACCTATTTCACAAATCTCCGGCTTTATCCCAAACTGTAATGCAATCTCCCTATACCATTTGGCGACCATACTTCCATAAAGATCCGAAACATTACTGGTGGTATAAAAATCACCGTCACGGCCAATTTTCTGACCTTCCTTCATGTAATAGCCATGTTCAGGATGATAAAGTACCAATTCCATAAATTCTGCATAAGAAATCATTCTATTAGGTAATGCTAGTAATTTTTGCTTAAGTAATTCTTTCAAACTATCACTTCTCTCAAAATTTATCAAGTTAACACCGTTGACATAGTGTTAACTTTGTATTATCGTTAATAGTAGCTTAACTTTATCCCCTCCCATATTAATAGAACATCCCCCCAGAAAAACCCTTCTCTATGAGAAGGGTTTTTTTTACCTTTACTAGAAACCGTTCAAAAACGGATTACTATCCATTTCTTTTCCAATTGTGGTATTCGGTCCATGTCCCGATAATACAATCGTTTCCTCAGGCAATCCTAATAATTTATCATGAATACTATTGATGAGTTCCTGATAATTTCCACCCGATAAATCGGTTCGACCGATGCTTCCATTAAATAAAGCATCCCCTGCCAACACCAATTTATCCTGTTCAAAATAGACTGAAATACTACCTGGTGAATGTCCAGGTGTTTCATATACACGGAAGCTAAAATCTCCAATTGTATGAATTTTCTCTTCTGTTAGGAAAACATCAGCTGGCTTGATCCTTACTAAATGACCCACACTGAAAAACTGTGATCCATTTAAAGCCGGATCTAAAAGCCATTTTGCTTCCTTCTCATGAACATAAACTGGAATTTGATAATGATCTCTTATCACATCGACAGCACCAATATGATCAAAATGAGCATGGGTTAACAATATCCCTTGCGGCTTAACATGCAATGATTCGATAATACCAATTAATTTATCGCCTTCTTCACCGGGATCGATAACCAAACAATTATCATTATTCAATAATAAGTAACAATTAGTTTGTAATGGTCCAAGTGGAATCTGCTTCCATTCCATTTAAACACCTCCAAATCATCAAGCAATTATGTTTATTCTACAATATTTATTTGTTATAGTAAAAGAAACCTACTCTTAATTTCACTGGTAGGAAAAATAAGTAATGTGACAATTATCGCAAACAAAATTTTTTGACCTCGACAAACAGAAAAAAAAACTATAAAATATAAACGAATGTGAATATTTAGGATATTACATACGAAGAGGGACATCTGAAGAATGCTATGTATAGTATCATTCTTCACCAACAAACGAAAAAGGGGGCTATGTTCATGGGATTGGTCATAATTTTTGCATTAGTTAGCTTGCTTGCTGCTTATGGATCATTCACGGCATTAAAAAACAAAAATATTCTTGGCTTAATTTTCGGAGCTGGAAGTTTTGTCGTATTCGGTTGGTTCGCAGTGATGACGATTTTAAACTCTGGTTTCCCGACTGGAACTCATTAATTCAAACGTTTGGATTTTTATACTTATTCAAACAAAAAAAACGGACTGATTACTTCAGTCCGTTTTTTTTGTAGCATTCTTTATTTATCAACTACTAATGATACAAGTTCCTTTGTATCAAGGATAATTATATTTTCAAGCTGATGACCATATAAACAGAATTCACCAGCAGGAGAAACGCTAATTGGTTTGTTTTCTAAGCCATCAAGGAGTAGTTCCTCCCCGTTATTACGATCAAGCTGATAACGCACCAATTGAAAGCCCTCCCTATACGTATCTGCAGCACCACTAGACTTCGGCCTCAATGTATAAAACTCGTTTCGAGCTTGGTTAAATGTGTGTTCAGGGACAAGCCAATCGGAAAATCTCGTTAGGTGCGGAATTGAAAAGGATGCAATTGGCTTACTGTCTTCAGATAAAAACGTGTACACTGATTGGTCAGGAGTCTTTTCATCAACCTCAATCGTTAACAGGCAATTTCGGTAGGCATAGATTTGAAATACATTTTCCAAATCAAGAGTTTCTTCCTTTGCACCATTAATCTTTTGTTTTACAAGTGGGGCAAAAAAGCTCGGATTATTCAAATCCCAATTAAGATAAATTACTTCATTCTTTGCATTCCAATTGACAAATGGCTGGTTGATAAATTTCATTTCCGTCAATTTTTTCGTTTCAATATTCAATAAAGAGACGTTATATTCCCATTGCTCGTTAAAAGCTGTGACAAGCAAAAGATTTTCATCATAGGGGTTCCAAACAAAATTTAATTCAGTTGACGTGATTGACTTTTCAACAAGCTTAGTTCCCGTTTGATCAATCACCGTTATGCTTCCCTCGGTAAGACCTGAGGATGCATGAAGCAAAATTTTATCCCGCGCAGGGCTAATGAAAGCAGATATAATGGGGAGCTTACTTTCGAAAATTTTCTCCTGTTTTCCCGACAGTAAATGATATGTATATACATTTGAGTTCTGATTTGTATTTGTGATATAAACGATCGTTTCATCATTCAGCCAACCGACTACTTTACTAAACTCCCCTTCGGCAATTTGAAGGGGTGCTTGAATTGACGCCTTAGTATAAGTGGTCTCACGACGAGCTGATTTTTTAGCTTTGTCACTACTTGCTGATTTTTCATTATTACAAGCAGCTAAGAGTGAAATGGATAAAAAAATCAGAAATATTCCAACAAAATATGGTAAACTTTTTCTACATCTGCAATCCATTTCCACACCCGCCTTTTTTTTCCTACATATATCAGTACGAAATACGCCAAAAAAAGTTTCACAAAACCTTTAATAATGGCGATAAAAAAGCCGCATCAAATCGGCTTTTTTATCATTTCAATTTAATCACAGTGATATTAATAATAATGAAAACGCGAATAGAAGACAAGATGTTTTCACAAAATTCTATTTTTTATTTGTAAAAGGCCGCAAGAATAAGCGGGAGGACCTGTTTATATATTTGCGGAAATTGTGACAGCGGGAGTGGATTAATTCCCTTTCCCAGTTCAATTGTAAATCCTGGCTTACGGAATTCTTGAATAAACCAATCTTTGAAACCGGCGTGAGAATCGACGTATTGAACTGCATTATAGCCACTGACTCTTTCAAATTCTTTCGCAATCTCGCTAGATTCGGGAGACTCAAATCCTTCATATCCCCAATAGAACTCACTGCCTTGGGTATGGAGCGCAATTAAGCGATCAAACTTCTCCTCAACGCAAAGCTTCGCCATCGCCACAGCCTCAGGTTCCGTAAGCGGAGCATCGCCAGGATAATCGCGTGAAGCTGGACCCTTAGGCTCTTTACGCTCCTTTTCAATTTCCCATTTTGCTGGAAATTGATTATTTAAATCAACTCCACGAATATTAGCCTTCCAAGCCGTAAACTCAATACGTCCATTATTAATTTTAACCAATTCCTCCGCTAAATCTGGAGGTGGACCATTAATGACGAGGTTTACTCCATCTGGATTGACCATCGGAACAATTGAAAGCTCAACGCGCTGATAAAACGGCAGCATAAACAGGCCATTAATAGTTTGCCAATTCGTTAAAGCTATTAGATAATCATTAACAAACTTCATGATCACCGATGTGGTAATCCATTCATTTGCATGAAAGGATGCATTAATGTGAACTTTTTTCGCGCCACCCATACCAATTTTAATTTCTGGAATAGGTGTTCCAAGGACTGATTTTCCAATGTGTTTCACTCTGATAAATGGGTACAGCTCCTTTAAAATGGCCAAATCTTGGAACAACACACGAGAGTCATACTTTTTTTGGCAATCCACAAGATTCCTCCTTCCCACAATACACTTTATGAAAAGGAATGAGAAAAATACCGCTACTACTGTTCGCTCCGACTAAAGCGTAGCAAATCACCATTAATAATTTTATCTGAAAAATCAAGCTCTGTTTTTGCTGCTTCGATAAATGGTTCACAGCTAGTTTTATCGCTAGCCTCACCAGTATTCTTGCGATAGCAAGTATCCTTTGTAAAGACATAATCCTTTGTAATAAAACAACCATCCCTTAACACGGTAAACTCATCTCGATTTTTCGCAAACAAGTCATCCCCAAATTGAATGGTTCCCTTTGTCGAAATTCCCAACAAGTGAAGAAGCGTTGGCTTCACATCAATTTGACCTGATACAGTTGAGATCGTTTGACCCGTTTGACCTGGGATATGAATAATAAACGGCACCCTTTGCAGCTGTGTACTTTCAAATGGTGTAATTTCTTTTCCTAGAAACTCACTCATCGCTTTGTGATGATTCTCAGAAATTCCATAATGGTCTCCATAAAGAATGATGATGCTGTTCTCGTATAAACCTTCATCCTTTAATTTCTTTATAAAGTGCTTCAATGCTTCATCAGTATATCGGACCGTTACAAAATAGTTGTTAACCGTGTCATCATCTGAAGTAAATGGTTCAATATACCGATCTTCATCCGCAATTTCAAACGGAAAATGATTGGTTAACGTGATAAATTTTGCATAAAACGGCTGTGGCATTTCCTGTAAGTGCTGGATCGATTGTTCGAAGAATTCACGATCCTTCAGTCCCCAGCCAATCGAATTTGTTTCGTTTATATCAAAGTCTTCCATTGCATAAAAGCGGTCATACCCCAAAGACTTGTACATGATATCGCGATTCCAAAACGTTTTATTATTGGCATGGAGAGAAGCCGTAAAATAACCATTTTCCGATAAAATTTCAGGTGTCGCATTGTATTCATTGGCAGCGTGAGTGAAAAAGACCGCCCCTCTGCTAAGCGGATACAGTGAATTTTCAACAATAAACTCCGAGTCCGATGTTTTTCCCTGACCAGTTTGATGATAAAATTGATCAAAGTAATAGCTTTCCTTAATAAATTCATTTAGAAAAGGTGTAATTTCTTGACCATTGACCGTTTTGTTGATGACAAAATTTTGCATTGACTCCATCGAAACTAAGATTACATTCTTTCCTTTAGCTGCTCCGTATAATTCCGGATTAATCCCCTTATAATTGGCATTGATGAAATTTTCAATTTCTACTAATTCACTGCCATCGGCCAACGTCCGTTGGGCGGAAGATTTAGATTGTAAAAACACATCATAAAGCTGGTAGTTATACGCACCGATGTTTTTGATGAGCATTTCCCGATCGAAAGTTCTTGTTAATAATTGCGGTCGCTGTGTCTCCGCTAACCCCAGATGAAAAAAGCCGATTGCAAGGGCGATGAGTAAATAAATCCGACGTTCCTGTTTGGTAAAATGGATAAACCGAAAGCGCTTTGGATTGTATTTTGTAAGTGCAAGTAAAATAAAAAAGTCAGTAAAGAAAAACAAATCAGTGATTTTTAGGAGCTCATCAAAACTGCTGCCGAGATCGGTTAAATTGCTTGTTTGGAACAGTACCGGAATCGTTAAAAAGTCATTAAAAAACCGATAAAACAGTACGTTCCCTAATAACAAAGCCGACAATAAAAAATGGGCCATCAGAATGTAGCGAACTCGTTTCGTTTCCTTTAAGAACAAACTAATGCCAAAAATAAATAATAGAAAACTAAGTGGATTAATCAACAATATGATTTCTTGAATGATATTATCTATTTTTATATCAAAACAAGTTTTATAGACGATGTAAGTTTTTATCCATAGCAATAGAGCCGCAATATAAATCATCGGCTGTTTTGCCTGTATTTTGTTTAGCATAGGTGCACCTCCTAATCATTAAGCTTGTACTATGTATATTAACTCTATCATATACGTATTTCTATATAAAAAGACGAAAAAGCAACCGAAAAAGTTTCAATATTTTGGATGATTTGACTATAAAAAAAAACCCGCCTACAAGACGAGTTTTTTTGCTATTTTTTATTCAATACAAGCCATGCAGCTCCAATGACTCCTGCGTCATTACCAAGTGTCGCCAAAACAATTTGGGTTGATTTTGCCACTCGCGGGAATGCATAACGCCCAAAATACTCCCTAACAGGTGTCAACAGAACGTCACCAGCCTTGGAAACACCACCGCCGACGACGATTTTCTCCGGATTCAATGTATTGGCTACATTTGATAAAGCGAGCCCTAAATAGCGCGCTACTTCATCAACAACTTTCACTGCAGTTGAGTCTCCATTTCTTGCTGCATCAAACACGTCCTTTGCCGTGACAATCCCTGTTTTCCGATAGAGCTTTATGAGTTCCTCTTCCTTAACACCCGCTTGAAGCAAATAGTACTTGGCAATCTTCACAATTCCAGTTGCCGATGCGACCGTTTCGAGACAGCCTGTTTTGCCACAGTTACATGGTGCTCCACCTTCTATGATCACGGTTGTATGACCAATTTCACCTGCAGCACCATGGATACCTTGGACAATTTCGCCATTGACAATGACGCCCCCGCCAACACCGGTTCCTAGCGTGACACACACAACATCCTTCGCACCATTACCGGCACCTTTCCACATTTCACCCAATGCGGCACAGTTGGCATCATTATCTATGATCGTCCGAAGTGAAGTATCTTTTTCCATGATTTCTTGCAGTGGATAGGCGTTTTTCCAACCTAAATTCACCGCTTCGTAAATCATTCCTGTTTCAAGATCAATTGGGCCAGGTGCCCCCATCCCAATCCCGAGTAGATCCGCTTTTGTTTTCCCTAGTTCAAACAGCTTTTGCTCAAGTGCTCTGGCAATATTTTTCGTAATATTTCTGCCTTCGTTTTTCACTTCAGTGGGAATTTCCCATTTTTCGATGATTTCCCCTGCTTGCGTGACAAAAGCCAGCTTTGTTGTGGTACCACCCAGGTCAACGCCAAAGATCCATTTTTCGGTCAAGTCCCTCACCTGTTTCTTTCTTTTTGTTCTCTTTCAAATTGAATTTCATGACGTAAAACCTGGAGTGCGACTTGAAGTTCATTTTTATCAATTAATTTTGAAAAATAAAGCTCTTTAATTTCTTCCTCCATGAGTTCAAGCGTCGCCAATCGGTCTCCAACATAAATAACCGTACCAAAGCGTTTTAAAAATTGTTGAATATCATAAATTGTTTTCATTGCTCTACCCCACATTCCTCATTCAACTCAAATTATAAAGCAAACGAGAAAAGGGCTCAAGCGATATAACGTGCATCGTGCTAACATAATCAAAGGACCTAAACCTTTGATTCTTAACGGTCTGGGTCCTTTGGATGCAAAAAGCGTGGTCTTCTATTTTTTAACGGGATTGGAGCACGGAATAATACGTCACGGAATGCCCGATAATTAAAAGGGATAAATGGCCATAGGTAAGGGACTCCGAACGAATTCATTCTTGCCAGCATGATAATGAATAAGACAATGCCTATCATGATTCCGTAAGCATGGAACATTCCTGTTAAAATCAGTAGCACAATTCGTATCACACGGTTTGCGAGTGACATTTCGTAGCTTGGTGTAGCAAATGTCCCGATACCGGCAACCGCCAAATACAAAATGACTTCGTTTGTAAATAATCCTACCTCAACAGCAACCTGTCCAATCATCAATGCCGCCACAAGTCCAAGTGCCGTTGCCAATGATGAAGGCGTATGAATCGCCGCCATCCGCAAAATATCCATCCCAATTTCCGCTAATAAAAATTGCAGCAAAAGGGGAACTTTACCCGGCTCATTTGGTCCGATAAACGCCATACTCTTTGGAACCAATTCAGGATCAATCGCAAATAAATACCAGATTGGTAATAAAAATATCGATGCCCAAACTGCAAAATGGCGAACAAGGCGTAAATACGCACCAATGACAGGTTTATTTCGGTACTCCTCCGCATGCTGTAAATGATGCCAGAACGTGGTTGGAGTGATCATTACACTCGGTGAACCGTCCACCATAACAAGTACATGTCCCTCATACAGATGAGTTGCTGCCGTATCTGGGCGCTCTGTGTACCGTACAACCGGATAGGGATTGAAATGTCGCCCCGAAATAAATTCCTCTACCGTCTTCTCAGCCATCGGCAGACCATCGGTATCAATTTTTGATATAGAGTCCTTCACCTGCTTGACGATTTCCGGGTCGGCAATGTCATCGATGTAACAAATGACAATATCGGTTTTCGAACGTCTCCCCACTTGTAAATATTCCATTCGCAGTGTTCGGTCGCGAACTCTTCGTCTTGTCAGAGCTGTGTTAAACACGATTGTTTCAACAAAGCCGTCACGCGAGCCACGCACGACTCTCTCAATGTCCGGCTCTTGTGGACCACGAACGGGATAGGTCCGAGCATCAATCAAAATGATTTGGTCAATTCCATCTATAACCAATGCCGTCGGTCCAGCTAATACGGTATCAACAACCTTATCCAAATCATCCTCTGTAGCTATTTCAACATAAGGAAGATTGGTTTTCATCAATTTCTCGAGCGCATTAGGCTCAAGCTCTTCTTTTTCAAGCTTTGCTAAAAACTTCATTAAAAGGTGGAGGAGATCATCTTTTACGAGACCATCTATTAAAAAAAGCGTCATATTACGCCCAGCGTATTCGAGATCCAGCTGAATCACATCAAAGCTTTTACCTACTCCGAGTTCTGTTTTTAAAAAGGATATATTTTCATCAAAATTCTTTTTCACAGGATTTTTCATTGGTTTATCTGTCATCCCTGCCAATCCCCCTAGCCCTTGTCAGTACATGTTTTTTACATATTACATATCCATCATCGACAACAACAAGGAAAAACATACCAGTTTTATTTCCTAGAAAATACGAATGCTTACTGAAAAATAGTCTGTGTTTTAGCTTAGTGTTGATTTTACGCAAGTTGATTGGAGCGGAAGGCACGAAGACTCCTGCGGGAGTAGCTGGTATGGGAGACCCCACAGGCGCGAATGCGCCGAGGAGGCTCCCAACTAGCCCCTAAGGTGCGCGAAGTGCCTGCAGCGGAAATCAACATTCATGTTTAACGCAGACTAAAAAAGATGAAGCCAACATAATTCTTGTCGGCTTCATCCAATTCAAATAGAATCCTATATTCATAAGCAATTATTGCGTCAAATATCCATCGATTTCTTTCAGTAAATTCTTATATTCTTTTTTGTCTGGTTCAATTTTCGATGCGGCTTTAGCATTTTCCTTCGCTTTGGTTAACTCATGATTATTTATATTTAAAAGAGCCAAATTGTAAAATGCTTCATGGAAAGTCGGGTCGATATCAGTGACCTTTAATAAATGCTGTTCAGCTTCATCTGTCATTCCCTTCTGAATTTCCACGTATGACAATAAAAACAGTAAATCAGCTTTTTCATCTCCACTTGCTTTAACATCCTTTAACACGGTATAGGCCTGATCATAGTCCTCTTTTTCCACATACATCTGCGCTAATACAAAACTTGAATGAGCATCTAATACTCTTGTTGATTCACCATAACCATACTGCAGTCCAAAGAAAATCAAGGCTGCACTAATAATTGTAAAGAGTCCTTGCAGTAATGGCTTCCGTGCTTTTGGAAAGTGAGTGATTCCAGCTGCGATAAATCCACCGACGAGACCACCAATATGCCCCGCATTATCGATACCCTGAACTGTAAAACCGAATACCAAATTCAATCCAATCACAAACAGGATATTCATCCCCATGGTTCGGAAAAATAATTTCGGGTACATCACACCAAAATATAAAAGCGCTCCAAAACAGCCAAATATTGCACCACTTGCTCCAGCTGACATATTGGGACTTGTCACAAAACTAGCAAGTGTTCCAAAGAAACCAGCCAAAAGGTATATGAACATAAATCGGACATTACCAAAAATTCGTTCCACGAGTGGACCCATATAAAATAATGCCAACGAATTCATAAAAAGATGCAAAAAACCAATATGCAGAAAAATCGGTGTGAAAAAGCGCCACCATTCTCCTTCTAACATTAGCGGATTAAACTTAGCGCCAAACTTGATGAGTGTCGCTGAATTGGTACTGCTCCCCATGAATTCCATCAGGATAAAAACGGCAATTTGCAACAGTAAAAATACATATGTAAAACGCGGTTTACCATTGTGAAAAATGGCTTTTTCCTGTTTTGCTTTTTTTACTAAAAATTCAAGTGTTGCTTGCTTCAAAGTCAAGATTTCTTGTGAATCATAATCCTTCTCCATCGTAATCGGTATTGGTTGCGTGAAAAAATCTGAAAGTTGAGCAATTGTATCCTCAAGCTTGCTTGACTGCACTAACACCGTTTGGACGTTGGTCTTCTTGCTACCGGGTACTTGGTAAGCTTTTTCAATCCGAAACTGATAATCGTCGACAGGAGGATTAGGGGTTAGATAGACATTGACCATCTGTAATTCCCCTCTCAAATACCGCTTTCTATATCTTTCAGCGATACTTGCAATGGCTTCAATATCTCGTTGCATCCAATTGCTCCAATCGACGTTATGGCGCAGTAAACGAATGATTTGTGCCCCTTTAATCGATGTATTTTCAAGCCAGAGTTCCCAATCGTTTCCTTTCATTTGCAGTAAACGATAGTTATGCTCCGTTACGAAGTAATTCGCCAACCTCCAAAATAAATAATCTTCATTGGAATTCACCGTTTCCCCTACTTTCTCTATACAACGGAAAATCAAGTTGTTTTGTTAAGGTCAATCATACTTCCATATTATAAACTATATTCATTTGGAAACCTAAGGATTAACAACTAAGAAAAGCGTAAGGCGCCCGGTTATCGGCGACAAGCACAAGTCGAGCCGGCCGGAAGGTTGCCTTTTACCTTCTGGACGGATTGGCTTGTGACCTCGAGCCGATGGCGCCTGGAGCTAGACACTAAACTTTGTTCAATACTTATACTTTCTTTACACGTAAAAAAGACCCGAAAACAATCGAGTCTTTTACCTTGCAGCTGGGCGAGAAAACATAGTTTGCATCATTTTATCTCGAACCCCAGGCATACTGAGAATCGAGCCGACAAAGAGGCGGCGGGTGAATCCACTGCCAAGCAACAAATTAAGAATTCGATAGCGATTCTTGATCGCTAAAAAACCAGCCAAGCCAATCATAAAAATGGACGTTAATGTTTTCATGTTAATCATCCCTCCTGTGCTTATTTTGGGTTAAACAATGAAAAAATATCCTAAAACAAGAAAGACCACCGATTTCGGCAGCCTTTGGTATTAAATAAATTTAGTTTTGGAAACTCGAGATTGAACTGATAATATTTTTTAATACACTGGCAGAATGGTTAAACTTCTCCTGCTCCGTTTGATCTAAACTAATTTCGACCACTTCACGAATTCCGTTTCGATTAACAACTGCAGGCACTCCGATAAACACATCATTCTGTCCATAATGGTTATCTAAATAAGTTGAAACAGTTAAGACCGAATTTTCATTTTGTAAAATGGCCTTTGTGACTCTGACAAGCCCCATTGCAATCCCGTAAAAAGTAGCCCCTTTACGTTGAATGATTTGGTAAGCAGCATCTCTGACATTAATAAACAGCTCATCTAAATCTTCTTGCTTGAAGTCAGCTTTGCCCTTTGCCCAATCTGAAATAGGCCGTCCAGCAATATCAGCATGACTCCAAACAGGTAACTCCGTATCCCCATGCTCACCTATAATATAGGCATGAACATTGCGCGGATCAACTTTAAAATAATCCCCAAGTAAATAACGGAATCGCGCCGTATCAAGGATCGTTCCTGAGCCAATTATCCGCTCTTTCGGTAATCCTGAGAATTTCCATGTTGCATACGTTAAAATATCAACAGGGTTTGTTGCGACAAGAAAAATGCCATCAAAACCGCTAGCCATAACCTCGCCAACAATTCCTTTAAAGATTGCTGAATTCTTTTCAACAAGATCGAGTCGTGTTTCACCAGGTTTTTGGTTAGCTCCTGCACAAATAACTACAAGATCAGCATCTTTACAATCTGAATAGTCACCAAACCATATTTTTGTTGCTGAAGGTGCAAATGGAAGTCCATGGTTTAAATCCATTGCGTCTCCTTCAGATTTTTCCTTATTTAAGTCTATCATTACAAATTCCTCGGCAACACCCTGATTTAGCATGGCAAAAGCATAACTTGAGCCAACAAAGCCCGTCCCAATTAAAGCTACTCGATTTACATGATGTCTCATCTCATGAACCTCCCAAATAGGATTACTTTATTATTATATCCAACATTGAAAAATTCATTTGTCGATTTACATTACAACATATAAAAGTAACATAATATACCACTTATCACTGCAAGAAGGCCCGAAAGTAAATTGACTGCATCGTTATTTAGGAACGATATCCCTCTGATTTTTCGGCTTGGATGATTGCAATGAGTCTTCTTTTCAGTTTCCGACTGACAGATAGAACAACGATAGGCAACTTGCAGAAAAGCTCCGAGGAGTGTATCGAATACGTTGCCGAGGAAGCCGAATAGAAAAATGTATAGGAGTTGAAAAATACTTATTTCAAAAAGCAAATAAACCATGACGGCAATCAACAACGCACCGGCAAGACTTGCATTCGTTCCAAGCCAACTGATTGCACCCGATGTCCCCTTTTCGGAACGTTTAAAAGTTCTAAGAAAAAATGGCTTTTGCTTACTTAATGTGCCAATTTCCGAAGCCCACGTATCAGAATTGGCACTGGCACTGGCAATGGCAAATGCCACTAACCACAGTTGATTATGATCATAAGCGAACATCAAACTAGTCATGGCTGCAATTCCACCGTTTGCGACAACCTGAAGCCAATCACGCTGAGAACCCTTTTCAAGTTTTTGATCTAGCTTTCTTTTTTTGGATCGTTTATATTTCGACCAGAAGCTAGAGGTAAAGAAAAACATCCCTAATACGACAAAACCACGCCAACCAAAGCCGAGTGCAACAGCACCCCCGACTATAGCAGCAGCAACTCCCCCTGTACGGGTTAAAAGCCTTTGCTTATAACCTCCATACGCACCAATGATAATCAGACCATAAATAAAAATATCATCCATTTGTTCTAATAACCTCATGATTGGTGATGATTTTGGCAACGGGTAAATCATGTCCTTCTACCGGTATGTCCTCAACCATTTGCACGTCGAAGGCTAATGATATCGTCGAACCATGATAATTTCGCAAAAAACGATCATAATATCCACCACCAAATCCGAGTCTATATCCCTGTTTATTTAAGGACAAACCTGGCACAAGCAAAAGGTCGATTTTACCAATCGGAATTTCGCTTGTCATGACCTCAATCGGTTCATACAGTCCAAAGAATATCGATTCGAGCTGTGAAAAGGTTTCTAGCTTACGAAACTGAAGCGATTTGTCAGCCGGATTGCATTTAGCGGCAACGACTATTTTGTTTTGTTCCCATGCTTTTCTGATGATTTGATATGTATCTACTTCAGGAGGATTTGAAATGGTTAGGCCGATTGTGTTCGCATTTAACCAATCTGAATCCTGAAACAGGGTTTGGGCAATACGATATGATTGGTCTTCATATTGCGGCTTGGTGATTGAGGACAATATATCTTTCATTTGCTTGCGAAGTTGTTTTTTATCCATTCTCTCTCCCCTTCTCTACCAGTATATTTTTAGACAACAAAAAAAGCAGCAGGAAGCCCCACTGCTTATTTTGTTTCACGATGTGCTGTTGTACGCTTTTCTCTTGGGCAATATTTTTTAAGCTCAAGACGATCTGGGTTGTTACGTTTATTTTTTGTTGAAATATAGTTACGATCTCCACACTCAGTGCAAGCTAACGTAATGTTCACGCGCATAGAATTTCCCTCCAAACCATAATACTAGTTCGTTCATACGACTTTTCTATAATATCATTTTTCATATTGAAAAGCTAGTGTGATTTTTTAAAACAGCTTTATTTAGATGGATGAGCTCTTCTTTGGACTCTCCAGCGATCATCCAAGTATTAGCCAATTTTGTTTGTGAGCCCGGTATATCCATATTAAATGTAAACAAACTGTTTGATGGTCCATGAGCCATCGGTTGAAAATTCAAGGTTCCACTATTAGGACATTTCCAAAATTTATCACTATACACATTCCATATTGGTTGAACTGTATAATCCTTAATCACATTTCCGTTCATATGTCCATTAACTAAATACATGGTCCGCTTGGCCAAATGATAAATGACTTTTTCAATCGGTGAAAAGAACGTCAAATCATCTTGAGAAAAACGTTCAAAGCTATGCATGACAATAATCTTTAATTTCCGCATCTTTTCATTATGATTTGTCACAAATATATCAAATAGTTTTATTTTAGAATGAATGGCCCGTTGATTAACACGAACTGAAATTTGCTTTTCTGGAATTAGTTTTTCATTTCCGCTTTTAATCCAAAAGGTTTTCCCATCAATCCATAAACCGATTTTCGGTATTAAGATGGTTTGAAGTCGTGAATGTGGGCTGGAATTCCGTTTTAGTCGGATCGAAAAACTGCTTGTTATTTTCGGTCTCACGAATTGTCACCCTCTCTTTGATTATGATTGGAAATATTTACTTTTCATAATGGTTTCCTCATATACGCGTTTCGTTTCTAAACCAATTCGTTTCCAACTAAATAATTGCTGGACGATTTTCTTACCATTCTCGCCAAGTTGTTTTGCTTTAGGAGGATTGTCTAGTATCTCTTGAACCTGTTTAACTAAACTACGTTTATCACCAGGATTCATTAACAGTCCAGTATTTCCATGATCGATGATTCCTTTTAAACCCCCAGTATTCGAAACAATCGTCGGCTTTCCAAAAATCATCGCTTCCAAAGTGACAATCCCAAATGGCTCATACAGACTTGGAAAAATGGCAATTTCGCATTGGTTAAATAATAGATTGCGGTTGCTATCATCCACATAGCCGATTAAAAATACGATGTTTTCTAGGCCTCTATCTCGTATGAGTCTTTGATACTCGTTTTCCATCGGCCCTTTTCCTGCAATAATAAAATACAAATCAGGATATTGTTTTAAAAGCTCTGGAGCTGCTTCTATCAGCACATCAAATCCCTTTTCTTTTACAAGTCTTCCAATTGAAAAAATCAAACGTTTATTAGAATTTAGCGGTATGTTTTTACTTAAGATGGTTAATTCGTTAATTTCTGCTGAGTCTGGATCAATTCCATTTGCAATAACCGATAAACGATCTTCTTTTGCAGAAAATTGCTGAAGCAAGGCATCTTTCATAAATTCACTACATACAATTATCTGATCAGACCCGTGAATTAATTGGCGTTCCTTATCATCAATAAATTTTTGTGTTTCAGTATAGATCCCATCATTCCGTCCTTGCTCTAGCGAATGAATCGTTGTGATAAGTGGAATGCTTAATTCACTTTTCAACAAGATTCCAGCCGTCCCGACAAGCCAATCATGAGCATGTATCAAACCGTATTGATGCTCGCGGGCTAACTCCTTTACTTTGTCGATCATCGCTAGATTAAGGCCGGCAATCCAGGTAAGAAAATTTGCTTCTTGTTCATGTAATGGGGTAATACGAAAAACCTTTATTCCATCTACTATTTCAAAATTTGGGGTAGTTGAAAGCTTGGTCGTCAGAACATGGACTTCATAATTTGCCTTAACGAGGCTTCGTGCAAGTCCGTGGCAATGGCGTGCAAGACCCCCAATGACATTTGGAGGAAATTCCCAAGTTAAAATAAGAATCTTTTGCCTTTTTGAGTTATCAGGATGAATCGTTTCACTGGGAATAAGTAAATCGGTCTCTAGTTTTGTAAGACCATTTACTCCATTTTGATCAATCATTTTCCATCCCCCTTAAGAGCCGCGGTCTCATAGTAGCTATAGGTACTAACATGTTCAGACCACTGCGGAAGAGCATGATTGCTTTGTTTATTAAGAGGATTTTTTGAGACTGGCAAATCAACGTTACTGTCAAACTGTGTCTGAAACGGAACAGAACGTAGTAGTGGGAAAAATTCTGTCTCAGACAAATGAATCCCCCATTCAAGGCAGTAATGGCGATTAGCGTTAAGTCCTTTAATTTTCCAATCATTCTGGCCTTTTTTCATCATAAACTCATGAAAAAGATGAGCGTTATTTCCGTTAAAGTCAATGTCTGTAATATCGTATATACGAAGCGCCGTGCGAAAGCTATCATAAGGCTTTCCAAAGTAAGAAGCAACAAAGTTCATCCGCTGCTCTGACAGCCTCCAGGCAACAGTAATCTTTTCTTCTGTAAGAATCGTTACGGATAGTTCATCCTCGGTCATCATGGTATGTTCCTCTTTTCTTAACCTATTAGAATATAATTGAATGTTTTAAATTATGAATATTTTCTTACATTTTAATGTTAACACTGTTAGTAAACCTTCTCAATAAACGCTTTTTGTCGGATTGTGGATTTTTTATTTCTCTGTAGAAAATTTCGAAGCAAAAAGAAGACCAACTTTTTCAAGTTGGTCTTGGTTGTTATTTATTTAGATCGTATCGTCTTCCTTTTACGAGGTAAAAGACATGCTCACCGATATTGGTAACGTGATCGGCTGCTCGCTCTAAGAATCTGCACACAAATGAAAGATTGTTCACCTGTGCCATATGTTCAGGGTGCTTTTGATTAATTTCAAGCAAATCACGGATAGCTTGACCATATAAGTCATCAACCTGATCATCCATTTCAGCAACCTGTTTTGCTTTATTAATGTCTTCCTCATTAAATGCCTCAAGAGCAAGCAGCAACATTTTCGCGGTAATTTCATGCATTTGCTTAATGTGCTCAAGCGGCTTGATCAGCGGCTCATTGCCTATGCGAATCGCCGACTTGGCAATATTAGTGGCAAAATCAGCAATCCGTTCTATGTCATTGGCAATTTTTATCGCCACGATAATTCGTCTTAAATCAATTGCGACTGGCTGCTGTTTGGCAATTAACAAAATCGCAAAATCATTGATTTCTTCTTCCATCAAATCAGCGTCTGTATCATCCTCCATGATTTTCAAGGCTAATTCGACATTTGCGGTCTCCAAAGCCTCGAGCGATTTTCCAAGAGCATCGATCGAAAATCTCCCAATTTCTAGTAATTTATTTTGCAGTTCCTTTAAATCCTCGTTAAATCTTTCCCTAACAACCATTATGTTGTACCCCCTTAGTTCAGTTGAAGCTTCGATTGATAGATAATAAATTATCCAAATCGTCCAGTAATATAATCTTCGGTGCGCTTGTCAGAAGGGGTTGAGAAGATTTTATTTGTATCATCGTATTCAATGACTTCCCCATTTAAGAAGAAGGCTGTTTTATCAGAAATACGCGCAGCTTGCTGCATATTGTGAGTCACAATAATAATACTGAAATTCTTTTTCAACTCCTGAACAAGCTCTTCCACTTTGAGCGTTGAAATGGGATCTAGCGCACTTGTAGGCTCATCCATAAGGATGACATCAGGTTCGATCGCCAAGCATCGAGCAATGCATATCCGCTGCTGTTGTCCACCTGACAGGCCGTATGCATTTTGATGTAGCCGGTCCTTTACCTCATCCCAAATTGCCGCACCGCGAAGACTCTGCTCAACGATTTCATCTAAGACTTTTTTACTTTTAATCCCATGGATTTTCGGCCCATAAGCAATATTTTCATAAATAGATTTTGGAAACGGATTTGGCTTTTGAAACACCATACCAACACGAGTTCTTAATTCTTCAACTTGAAAATCCCTATCAAAAATATTGCGCTCTCGGTATAGTATTTCCCCAGAGACACGAACACCAGGAACCAGTTCAACCATTCTATTCAAAGTTTTAATATAGGTTGATTTTCCACAACCAGAAGGACCGATGATCGCCGTCACTTCGTTTTCATATATCGGGAGATTAATGTTCTTTAATGCATGACCTTCTCCATACCAAAGATTTAAATCCTTTGTATGATAAACAATCTTCTTATCTTCATTCCTTGACATAATGCCCCCTTGTTTAGGAGACTTTTCGTCTATTTTCTCATTACCTACAACAACTACCATCATTAACCCTCCTAAACTTAATAGCGTTTCTGAAATTTATTTCTAATTAATATCGCGATTGAATTCATGGCAAATAAAACGATTAACAGAATAACGATCGTTGCTGCGGCCAGATTCGCATATTCTGCAACCAGCGCAGAATCTGTTGTCCAGTAATAAATTTGTACCGGAAGAATCGTAAATCGATCAAATATCCCATCTGGAAGTGGAATAAGCAATGCAGGTATTCCAATAACAACGAGCGGTGCTGTCTCACCAATTGCTCTTGAAAGCGCTAAAATAACGCCTGTTAATATTCCAGGAATTGACGCTGGCAGTACGACATTTTTAATCGTTTGCCATTTCGTTGCCCCCATCCCATAGGATGCTTCCCGTAAAAACTGAGGGACTGCCCGGATTGCTTCTTGACTTGATACAACAACAACAGGAAGTACTAATAATGCCATTGTTAATCCTCCTGCTAATACAACAGAACCTAATTCCATTCCTCTAGCAAATACTGTTAAACCAAGAATTCCAAATACTACGGAAGGAACACCAGCTAAATTTGAGATATTGGTTTGGATGAAAGATTGCAATTTTCCTTTTTTGGCATATTCCTCTAGATATATAGCGGTTCCTACTCCTAAAATCATCGTGACTGGTGCAACGACAAGCATCAACCAGACAGTACCTAATATCGCTCCCATAATCCCTGCTTTTTGGGGATCAGTAGATAATTTATTCGTCAAAAAATCCAGGCTAATCCAGCCAGCACTTTGATCAATGACACGATAAATTAAGATGACCAAAACAACTAGACCTAAAAGAGTCGATAGAAAGAATAAACCCTTAGCCACGTTGTTTGTAACTAGGCGTGACTCCATTCTTTTATGAGTTTTTACATCGTCAATATACTTCATAATTTAATATTCCTCCCTAAACTTACGGGAAATATACTGGGCAATCATATTCATGATTAACGTAAACACAAACAACGTCATCGCTACAGCATAAAGGCTATAATAGAGTGTTGATCCAGCTGGAGCTTCTCCACCTGTTACCTCAACAATATAAGCAGTCATCGTTTGCATAGATTGGGTAATATCAAAAGTGAAAACTTTCGAACTTCCGCTTGCAATAGCAACAATCATCGTTTCTCCTATTGCCCGAGAAATACCTAGAACAAAAGAGGCAATAATTCCAGAAATAGCAGCTGGGACAACCACTTTCCACGTTACTTCAAGCTTAGTAGCACCTAGTGCAAGAGCACCTTCACGCATCGAATTTGGAACAGAGCTCATCGCATCCTCCGAAAGTGAAGCGACTAATGGAATAATCATAATTCCCATCACTAAACCTGGACTTAAAATATTCGTTGGTTCTAAACCAGGAATAAACGATCGTAATAGTGGCGTTACAAATGTAAAAGCAAAGAATCCATAAACAATAGTTGGAATTCCAGCAAGAATTTCTAAGATTGGTTTTAATATTTTTCTAAGTCGTTCTGACGCATACTCGCTTAAAAAAATGGCTGTCATTAAACCAATAGGAATCGCAACAAGCATGGCGATTAAGGTCGACAGTAAAGTTCCCGTTAATAGTGGCAACACACCAAAAACAGCATGGTCACCAAGCGGCTTGAGTTCTGTTCCTGTGAAAAAATCTAAAAAAGATACTTTCGCAAAGAAATGAACTGTTTCGGTTAAAAGGGTAATCAGAATTCCAATCGTTGTTAAAACAGATATTGCCGAAATACCAAATAATATCCCTGGAATTAGCTTTTCAGTTGTATTCGTTACACTAGAAGATTTTTTCTTTTCTTGTATCATTTGTTGAACATTGAGGCTTTTGTGTTTTTCATCAATCAGAGTTTGTTCCATCTCCTAAACTCCCTTCAATCTATTTATGGTGTTTCGAAGGATGTAATTATTAAGCCGTACATCATCAAAAACATACAGAAGATGAGAAGAATTCACTTCTCATCTTCGCCGATTAAACCAGATGTCTATTTTTTAAGACCTTTAAGTGTTGAAAGAGTATTCTCTACATCTTGATCAGCTAATGGCGCAAAGCCTGTTTCTTTAGCAACATCCTGAGCGTTTTCCATCGTGTAAATTGCATAATCTAGTACCTCAGGCTTTTCCTTCGCATTATTCAAATTCAAATATGTGTACACCGCACGAGTAAATGGTGCATATTCTCCATCTTCCGCAATTGTATCAAGTGATGGTTCAACCGGACCCTTACCAAAATCCACTTTCACGGCAGCAAGCTTATTCTTATTACTTGCATAATATCCATATCCGAAGAAACCAATTGCATTTTTATCTTTAGAAACAAGATCGACTAATGTTGAATAATCCTGCTGTAGATTGATTCCTTTAACTAAGTCCTGTTCACCAAGGATGGTTTCATAGAAAAATTCATACGTCCCATGATTTTCATTTGGACCATAGGTTTTAATTGGCTCATTTGGGAAGTCTGGTCTTACATCTGACCATTTTTTCTTGTTCTTGCTAGCCAGAAAGATGTCGATAACTTCTTCCTTTGTAAGTTCAGTAGCCCAATCATTATCTTTATTTATAACGATGGTAATCCCATCTAAAGCAACCTTCATTTCTTGAACATCAATGCCTAATTTGTCAGCTTCAGATTTTTCTTCATCTTTGATGACACGTGAGGCGTTGTTAAAGTCTGTCCCGTTTTCTGTCAGGAATTTTTTGAAACCAGCTGATGTTCCTGCCCGACTCACTTCAACTGAAACGCCCTCTTGCTCATTTGTCATATAGTTTTCAGCCATTTTAGCCATAAACGGATAAACAGTACCCGAACCGTCAATCATTACACTACCTTCTAATTCTTTTTTATTTCCTTTATCAGCTGAATCGTTCCCACCACACGCAGCTGTAAAAATCATTACCGATGCAATTAACATAAATAAGCTAATTTTTTTAAAGCTTTTCATTATTTATCCCCCTAAGGTATTTGTTTATCTAACCTCTATATCGAATATACCTTTCCACTGTAAATCTGGTTTTAACCCACTGTAAAGGTTTTGTAAATTCCAACGATTTTTGGGTGATTCTGTCAAAAAATATCAAATCACGATTTTTAAGAATGATACTTGTCTTATAATTCCCCAAAAAAAAGAAATTGCCTCAAATTGAGACAATTTCTTATTAAAGGATTACTGTGCTGCATTTTGATTTTCTTGAGTGACATTTTGGTTAGGGTCTGGATTTTGCTGAGCAGCTGCTTGACGTGCTGCTTTTAAGTTAAAATACGTATCCATAACTTGCTGACCGATGTTTAAGTTCGTTCTGGTATCAGTTGCGCTTGGTGTGTAGGCCCAAGGCACAAGTACAGACATCGCAATCTCAGGACTATTAAACGGTGCATAACCGACTAGACTTAAATTCATTACTTCTGGTGGCTCTTTCCCATATTTTTTACGGTCAGGACCATCATAAAAGGCCTGTGCGGTACCGGTTTTCCCCGCTGGATCATATGGTTTTCCTGCAAAGAATCCTCTTGCTGTTCCTTGGGCCCCATGCATAACTAAATGAAATCCTTGCTGAACACGTTTTATCCAATCTTCCTTCATATCAACACGATTTAAAATATTTGGCGTGATCGCTTTCGTGATTGGCCCTAACTCAGTTTGATCTAATACAGGCTCACGAATCTCTTTCACAATGTGTGGTTGAATTCGATAACCGTTATTAGCAATTGTCGAAACATACTGTGCCAATTGCATCGCTGAATACGTATCATACTGACCTATCGCTAAGTCAAGTAAGAAACCTGGCCGTTTATCTTGTCCCTTAAAGCCGGCAGTCTCATTCGGTAAATCAATTCCCGTTCTCACTCCGAGTCCAAATTGACTGAACGAATCACGGATTGTATTAAAAGCGTTAGAATCCAGTGATAATGGGCCATTTTGAACATACTTACCTTTCCCAATCGCAATCGCTGTTCTAAACATATAGACGTTTGATGAACGCTCCAGTGCCTTTAGATCATTAACGGAACCCATGTTTGTCCAAGATTTTTTCACCGGTGTACCTTTAATTTGCAAAGGACCATCGTGTAAAACTGTACCTGGTGAAATGGCACCGGTTTGATAGCCAGTTAGGACTGTTGCTCCTTTGACTGCTGAACCCACGTTGTAAGAAGTCGTAAACGTACCAAGTGCATCATCCTGCATTTCTGTTTTTCCGGTTTCAGGATCCTTTACTATTCGCTTTCCGGCCATCGTTAAGATTTCACCAGTATTTGGATCCATTAATACAACGTAAGCCCGATCGAGAAAACCAGTCCCGGCCATTCCTTTTGTTGACTTCAGGTTTTCTTCAATAATTTTCTCAACTGCTAACTGCAGTTCCATATCAATCGATAAAACAAGATCCTTCCCTCGTTTCCCCTCAGAAACGACTTCAGCGCTTAGCACATTACCAGCTTTATCGGTTTTATTACGAACCTTTGCCTTTTGTCCAGAAAGCACATCCTCATACTGCATTTCAATATAACTCTTTCCAACTCGATCATTACGGTTATAATCTCTCGATAAATAATAATCAAGTTGCTCGGACGGTAGTCCTTCATCAGACGTTGTAACCTTACCCAGTACAGAAATTAACGTATCAGATGCATATGTCCGCTTCCAATCCGTTGTTGTATCAACCCCAGGAAGTGATTCTAAGTTTTCACTAACAGCAGCAAATTCCTCAGCAGTTACCCCTTCATTTTTAACGATTTGCGGTGTTAGGGCATAACCGCTATTGAACTCACGGAAAATTGCCAAAACCTCAAGTTCTTCGTTAGAGAAGCTGTTGATTTCTTCAGGAGTGATTCTTTCAAGTTGAAGTTTATAAATTTCTTTATCTGTTAACTCTTTTGCTTCAAACTTGTCCCATTCTTTTTTGGTAATTTTCTTTTTGGCCAGATTCGGGTGCTTCATAATCCAAAAGTCTTTTTTATCGCGCTCCTGGATTTTATTTGTGTCTTTTTGAATTAAAGTTGCTAATTTCTCAGCGACTTTAAGCATTTCCTTCGTATCAGTACCTTGATATTTTGTGTAAGTAATCGCATTTAACGGGATATTATCAACAATGATTTTTCCACTGGTATCAAACATTTTCCCTCGTGGGACTGGATTATTGATTGTGACATCCTCTGTTCGTTCAATTTCACGTTTAAAATCATCACCATAAACGATTTGGACAACGCCAAGCCGCAGTATTAATGCCGAAAATAAGATAAATACAACAAAAAACATTACATTTAAGCGAAATGGCACATGTGTTTTTTTCTTTTTTTGTTTTTTCAAAATCAAGCACTTCCTTTTATATAAAAACGTTCAAGATCGTAGTCGAAATAAGTCTCCTACCATTGTAAAAGAAAAACGTTTTTTTTGCTATGCTTCTCTTGTAATTTCCTGACAATTTTTATTTCCATACAAAAAAAACGGACCGAGGTTAATCGTCCGTTTTTTATGCCTTTCGCATCTGAGATAGATTTATTTTACGAATAAAAAAGTAAATACAACTATGCCCGGCACCAATAATTAACAGCAAAATCGGAATGCTTTTTTCCTCATTAAAAAATGTTACTGCGACTAAAAATAACCCGATCGAGACAAATCTCCCTAAATTCAGAAAAATCTCCCTCACAACTATGTACTCAATTCGCATTTCAGCGGCCTTCCAGGCACGACCAATGATATCATACGTCATTGACATATACGGGACCAATAACAACGGATAGGCAACCGCAATCGTTGCTGCATATACCAAAAGTTTAGGGTAAGTAATCTCAAAGACAATGAGAAAGATTGAGGCGTAGAGGATAATTCCGCCAATCAGAATTGATTTTTTTCGATGTTGCTCTTTGATAAATCGTGACACAAAAAAATAGGCAAGAAAGGATACACCTGAATTGAGCAGCCCAAACGTCCCTAACGCCAATTCGCTCCCTGTCGAAATAAATACAAATACCGAAATAATAAACACAAAGGTCCCTTCACGAAAGCCTTGGAAAAAGTGGGCATTGGTAATCAAGCGCCAATGAACATTGTTCTTTCGCTCAGTTAAAATTCTTAGGAAGCAATAGCTGCCTTGCGATGGTCGCCGTTTTAAAAAGAAACTTAAAAAAACCGCCAATGAAAACAAGCCTAGCGAAAGCCCGAACACAGTCGTATAACCAATCGTGTTTTTTAAACGAGAAATGATAAATCCAGCAGCAATCGGACCAATCATACCACCTACTGAAGTGAGCACCCCTAGAAAGCCATTAAAAAAATCTCTCGTTTCCGGCTCGGTAATTTCAAAGGTTAATACGTTATAAGCAAGCCAATAAAATCCATAGCCAATTCCTAATAGGCTACCTAAAACAAGTAATAAGGCTGAGGCGTTTTTACCAGAAAACAATACAGCCAAATAAAATAGAGCTAAAAAGGAAACCCCTATTCGAAGCACGATAACCCTATCGATTTTCTTGGCCCACCTGCCTGCTAAAATAAATGTAATCGGCTGGAGCACAACCACAGCCAGATTGTACAATCCGATATCAGAAAATTGGCCTGACTGCTTCCATAAATAAATATTTACAAATGTGTTTGAAAGTGAAGTACTGATTGCATATAAGCCACCAATAATCAGCAAGAATTTAAAATCACGTGTCAGTTCCAGATCACCAATCAATTGTTTTAATTTACTCATAAAAAAAACTCCCCTTTTACCTTAAGGGTAGTTTTCACAAAAACAATCGAGATATACGAAATAATCATACAAAAAAACAGTACCCCACTTGGTGGAGTACTGCTCTCATCCGTTATTAGCTTATTTCGCAGCAGCGTAACGTTTTGCTACTTCATCCCAGTTTACAACATTCCAGAACGCACCGATGTAATCAGGGCGACGGTTTTGGTAATGTAAGTAGTAAGCATGCTCCCAAACGTCTAATCCAAGGATTGGCGTTTTGCCCTCCATTACTGGAGAATCTTGGTTAGCAGTGCTGGAAACTTCTAACTCACCGTTGCTCACAGAAAGCCATGCCCAACCAGAACCGAAGCGGGTTGTAGCCGCTTTAGTGAACTCATCTTTAAAGGCTTCGAAGCTACCAAATTTAGCGTTAATTGAATCAGCTAGTTCACCAGCTGGTGCACCGCCACCGTTTGGAGAAAGAAGCTGCCAGAATAGTGAATGGTTAGCATGTCCGCCACCATTGTTGCGCACTGCAGTGCGAATCGCTTCAGGAACTGCATCAAGGTTAGCAATTACTTCTTCAACAGTTTTGCTAAGAAGTTCTTCATTTCCTGCTAAAGCGTTATTAAGATTAGTCACATATGTGTTGTGATGTTTTGTGTGGTGAATGTTCATTGTTTCTTTGTCAATGTGTGGTTCTAATGCATCATATGCATAAGGTAATTGTGGTAATTCAAAAGCCATTTTTAATTTCCTCCTTATGTAACAATAAAATTACTTTTACAATATTCTTAATGAATTATTAAATAAGAATATTTTTAAAAGCACTACATTTACAATTTACCAAAGTTAAAAACTCCAGGCAAATGATAAGCTCATCAACCTTCACTATATTTTCCGAATCTACCAATTTTATACGACAACAATACAATGATTCGGAAATTTGTCACGATTGTTAGAATCCTTGAACTGCCTATGATTTTTGTCGCTTTCGCATAATTTTGCTGCCTTATGCAGTCTTTTGCACCTTTACTCATTATTGACATGATGCTTACTTTTCTTTTAAATCAAGGTGAAGGCATTCTTAGAGGTGAGGATAATGATAAAAACAAGTAATAGTCTTTATCAAGTCATGATTAGAAATTTCAGCAACAAAGAAACTGTCCAAAAAATAAAAGCCGGCACCATGCTTTTTCAAGAAAAGGATCCTGTCCAACACGTATATATTATGTTAAAAGGGACTATCGCCGTTGGAAGAGTACATTTAAAAGGAAAAGAATTCATTTTAAAGATACTCAGCGGTGAAGAATTATTAATTGAATATCAAATTTTCAATCCGTCTCCACGCTACCATTTCTTCGCAAAGACAATTTCAGATTGTGAAATGCTAATGATAAAGCGTGAACAATTCGAGGAAATGATTGAGAAGGATGTAGTCGCCCTTCAAACCTTTAGTCATTGGATGAGCACAAGATATTTAAAAGCCCAAATGAAATGCCAAGACCTCATTATGCACGGTAAAAAAGGTGGTTTATATTCAATCTTAATCCGCCTATGTAATTCATATGGAGTCATGACAGACGAGGGGATTTTAATCGATCTTCCGCTAACCCATCAGGAACTTGCCAACTTAACCTACGGTACCCGAGAAGTCATCCAGCGTTTACTAAAAGAACTTCGCGAAAAGGATGTACTTGTTTACCGCCAACAGAAATTTACGGTTAAGGACTTGGCTTATTTGAAAAATCACGTTGATTGTCAAAATTGTCCGTATGAAATTTGCGGTGTAAATTAGCATTCTGTTTTACAAAAATGTGCCCTGTCATAATGCAAGGGCACATTTTTTTATAACACCAAAAATAGAAAATAGGCAATCATGACCGCTTGGACAATTCCTTTTGTAATGATGCTGCTGACAAAGCCGACAACCGAACCGAAGCCAATTTTTAGCGCTTCCTTAAACCCCTTCTTATGAACAAGTAATTCCGCTATCACCGCACCAATAAATGGCCCAAGGATAATACCGACCACTGGAATAATAAATGGCCCGACCAACAACCCAATTGTACTGCCCCACACACCAGCTTTACTTCCGCCAAACTTCTTCACACCAATCAAATTGGAAAGATAATCTGCTCCAAAAAGCAGAACGACAAAGAGTGCTTCAATCACCCAAAACAACCAGTTAAACGGTTCAAATGAAACTGAAAAGCCATAAAGGATAAATCCGGCCAAAATAAATAACACGCTTGGAATTACGGGATAGATTAAGCCTACAAAGGCAATTGCAAACAAGGCAATAATGACAGACCAAATAAAAATTGACATAGAAACCTCCAAAAGAAAGTTATTCTTGTCTTATTCTACCACTTGGCTAGCACCAAAGATAGAAACATACCGCTTTTGAATAAGCATTTATTAGCTAAAAATTGCAGTTTTCTTGTACAATCAGTAGCGTGGAGTCTAAAATAGAGGTTGAATATTAAAGAGGTGGATACATAATGAATGTTTTTATGCAATTAATTAAAAGCTGCTATTCCCCAAAGGATATAGCGATAACCCGATTTCAAGGAATCGGAAAAACAATATTGTTTGTATTTCTGCTAACGCTTGTCTCGATTATACCTTCGATTTACTTTTTAAGCGCATCTATGACTAACGTTCTAGGTGAAGTAAAAAATACTGTCCAATCTGACATACCCGATTTTACTATTAAAAATGGACAACTCAAATCAGATGCTGATAAACCGATAACAGTCACAAAAGATGATTTTGTGATCTTGTTTGATTCAACTGGCGATGCCAATGCAAATGATTTAAAGAATATTGAGTTTGGAATAGGTATTTTAAAGGATGAATTTGTCCTGGTACAGGCAGAAAATACCCAAACCTATCCATATTCAATGTTTGAAAGTTTTACCCTTAGCAAAGGTGACGTGCTTGACTTAATTGAAAAGGTCGATTCGTCCCTGTTCATCATTATTCCTTTGATGGTATTAATGAATTATATTTTTGCATCGGGTGTAAAATTTATCGAAATTTCAATTTTAGCGGTATTTGGGCTCTTCATCAAAAACATGACGAGAAGAAGACTAAACTATGGACAACTTTGGCGGATGTCAGCTTATAGCGTAACATTACCAACCTTATTCTTTACCATCATGAATGCTTTACACACAACTGTACCTGGTGGCTTTTTCTTGAATTGGATAGTTGGTTATCTGGTATTATTTTTAGCGGTAAAAGAAATACCTCAATCAAAAAATGCTTAAAAGCGCCGGAGTGGCGCTTTTTTGTTCTAAAATTTCTGAAACACACATATATATGGGACAAACTTCCATTATGGAGAGGTGTCCTAATAATGAAACGACTCGTCATCGCACTCATCGCTGTTCTAGTCCTGTACGCAATTTATTACGATTTGACTAAGGGGACCGTAGCTTTACCAGAAAAAACATCCGAGGAAGATGCAATCCCTGCCTCAACCTCACCAAAAATCAATATTCCATATCAAGAAAAAAAGGTAAAACCCGGAGACACCGTTCTGACTATTGTCGAAAAAACATCAGATGGACCTCTTCCTGTTTCAATTTCAAAGGTCATTTCTGATTTTAAAAAACTAAATGACGGAATCCCACCTGAAGAAATCCAAATTGGTAAAGCCTATAAATTTCCAACTTATCAGGAATCTGACTGATGAGTATTTGCAAATTGTTGTCATTGATAGGCATTCATTGATACAATAATTAAGTGAACTTAACTAGAATGTTCTTATAAAACATTCAATTATTTAAAGGAGCGACCACTATTGAGTGAAATAATACATCGTACAAAAACACGTCCAATTCGAGTTGGGAATTTAACGATCGGTGGCAATAATGAGCTCGTGATTCAAAGTATGACCACGACAAAAACACATGATGTTGAAGCAACTGTGGCGGAGATTAAACGGCTTGAGGAAGCAGGATGTCAAATCGTCCGCGTAGCTTGTCCTGATGAGCGTGCAGCCAATGCGATTGCAGAAATCAAAAAGCGCATTAATATCCCTTTAGTTGTTGATATCCACTTCGATTATAAATTAGCATTAAAAGCAATTGAGGGTGGTGCGGACAAAATTCGCATTAATCCAGGTAACATTGGAAAACGCGAAAAGGTTGAGGCTGTAGTAAAAGCAGCCAAAGAACGCGGTATTCCGATTCGCATCGGTGTCAATGCCGGTTCCTTGGAAAAGCGGATATTAGATAAATACGGATATCCAACGGCAGATGGTATGGTTGAAAGTGCACTCCATCATATCAAAATCCTGGAGGATCTTGATTTCCACGATATTATTGTTTCAATGAAGGCATCCGATGTACCTTTGGCGATTGAAGCATACGAAAAAGCTGCAAAAGCCTTTGATTATCCGCTCCATTTAGGGATTACTGAATCCGGTACATTGTTCGCTGGAACGGTAAAAAGCGCCGCCGGCTTAGGAGCAATATTAAGCAAAGGCATCGGAAATACACTAAGAATTTCTTTAAGCGCAGATCCTGTTGAGGAAGTGAAAGTGGCTCGTGAGCTATTAAAGGTATTTGGTCTATCTTCTAATGCAGCAACGCTGATTTCCTGTCCAACTTGCGGTAGAATTGAGATTGATTTGATTAGTATTGCAAACGAAGTAGAAGAATATATCCAAAAAATCAAAGCACCAATTAAAGTCGCGGTACTTGGTTGTGCGGTAAACGGACCAGGCGAAGCACGTGAAGCTGATATAGGCATCGCTGGAGCCAGAGGTGAGGGCTTATTGTTCCGCAAAGGGAAAATCGTTCGTAAAGTTCCAGAAGAGATTATGGTCGAAGAATTGAAAAAAGAAATCGATCAAGTAGCGGAAGAATATTTTGCCAAAAAAGCCACTGAAGCAGCTCAAAGCTAATATAAAAAAACGCTTGGCACTTGTGCCAAGCGTTTTTTTTGTTGCTCCACAATGAAGAAATTTTAAAAGAACGGGAGAATGAACATACCGACAATGATTGAAATGGCTCCAATCCCGATTGCCCAATTTCCCATGCCTTCTGCTCCCCTTCGACGCGCAACAAACCCTAAGATGATTCCTGCTGCACCAAAGAGAATCGGTAATACAAACAAGGAAATAATTGATAAAGCTAAGGCAGCGATACCAATTCCTTTTCCAGCTGTCTGTGTATCTCCTCGCTCGTTTGTGCTACGGTCTGTGAACGTATTTCCAAATGAAACGGGTGCTGCAATTTCTGCTGAGGTTTCTTCAATATAATCAGGTGCTGGTAGACGATGCTGTATATCAACAGTGTTGTCATCAATGGCCCCTTGTGTTTGAGTTCCAAATAATCTTCCATCTGCCATATTGAGCTGATCCCTCGCTTTCATTAATGGAGCAGTTATATTGTTTGCGATTTTTGAAAGTTTCACTATGACAATGTTTAACTTTATTGTAGAATTTTTTACTATATAGGAAAAACAAAAGATTCATTTTTAAAAAATGGGAGTGAGAAACATTAAAAAACGTTTTGGAATAGATATTGATGGTACCGTCACCTGCCCGGCGGCCTTACTGCCTTATCTTAATTCATCCTTTAATTTACAATTGACGCTTGATGATATTACCCAATATGACTTGACCCCGTTCGTAAATGTTCCAGGCGAGCACCTTGCACAATGGTTTTACGAAACTGAGCCAGAAATTTATGCTAACTCCCCTCTTGCCAAAGGCGCAAAAGAGGTATTACACAAATGGGAGCAGCAGCATGAAATGTTTTTCATAAGCGCAAGACGAACCTCTTTGTTGGACATAACCAAGGAGTGGTTTATCGATAATGGCCTACGGTTTGATCACATTGATTTAATCGGGTCACACGATAAAATCAAAGCAGCAAAGCAGTACAAAGTGGATTTGTTTTTTGAGGATAAGCATGATAATGCAGTCATGATTCATGAGGAGTGTCAAATCCCGGTCATTCTTTTTAATACCCCTTATAATCAAGAACCGATTCCAAGCGGTGTTATCAGAGTAAATCATTGGCAAGAGGCCTATGCTTGGGTCGAAAACTGGCTTAAGGATAACCGCTAACCATTTCTTCAAACAAAAAAACACGCCAATTCCTCTACTAGGAGAATTGCCGTGTTTTTGTTTTTTCGTTAATGACAATCAGGACAGCGTCCATATATTTCAAATTTATGACCCGAAATATCATAATCCTTTAAATCTTCCATGATACCTACCATTGGACAAGCAGCGATTTCCTTTGTTTTTCCACATTCCAAACAAATAAAATGGTGATGGTGATGTTCATGGGAGCAAGTGAAGCGGAAATGCTTTTCCCCAGAAAGCTCAGTCATTTCAAAAATGCCTAGGTCCACAAACAATGATAAATTTCGATAAATCGTATCGAAGCTTAAGCCTGGATATCGATCCTTCATAGCATCAAGAACATCTTTGGCGGTCAAGTATTTATTATGCTCCGCAAAAAGTTGGAGCATCTCTTGCCTCTTGCCCGTATGCTTAAAGCCCTGTTCCTTCAGTAAATCTAATGCTTCTGTTACATTCATATAAATCACCCCAATTAAGCAGGACGTAAATTTGTTAGTTTTTTTATCATAATGGTTAAAATTAAAATGAATACTGCTAACACAACAATGGTTCCACCCGGTGCTAAATCTAAATAATAGGAGCTAAATAAACCACCCAAAACAGCGATTTCTCCGAACAGAATTGAATAAAAAATCGTTTGTTTAAAGCCCTTAGCAATGCGAATACTCGCCGCCACTGGCAAAGTCATTAAAGATGAAACTAGCAGGATACCAACTATTCGCATCGATGCGGCTATCACTAAAGCCACCATGACGATAAAAATAAAATGAACGCTTTTGGAAGCAATTCCCGATGCTTTCGCGTACTCTTCATCAAATGATAGCAAAAACAATTCTTTGTATAAAAAAATCACTATCGCGATGACAAAAATACTAATAATGAGAATGGTCCACAAATCAGAACGGCTAACTGCGCTAACACTCCCGAATAAATAACTATACAGATCTGTATTAAAACCGTCAGCCAATGATATAAAAATAACCCCTAAACCAATACCACCTGACAAAATAATCGGAATAGCCAATTCCTGATAGTGCTTATATACACTCCGTAATTTTTCAATAAACAGCGAACCTGTAACCGAAAATGCAATCCCCATATAAAGCGGATTTAAATTGGCAAGGCCTACAAATTGTTTTGAAATAAACAAGCTGGCAGCGATTCCAGCTAAAGTCACATGACTCAATGCATCAGCTATAAGTGATAATCGGCGCACAACAATAAACACGCCTAAAAGCGGAGCCATTACTCCAATAATAATTCCTGTAAAAAACGCATTCTGTAAAAACTCATAATGTAATAATCCCGAAATCATCTACTTGTTCCCCCAGTATGCGCATGGTCATGGGAAAGAACATGAATATCGTGTCCATAAAATTCGGTCATCTCACCTAATTTAAGCTGTTCAAACTCCCGAGTATTACCATGAAAATGAAGATTTTTATTCAAGCAAGCAACATGGGTTACCTTGTCAGAAATTGCCCCAATATCATGGGTAACCATTAGCATTGTAATGCCTTGCTCTTTATTTAATTGATTTAGCAACTCATAAAAAGAAGCAACATTCTTTGCATCAACACCTACTGTAGGTTCGTCTAAAATGAGCATTTCTGGTTCACTAACTAAAGCTCTAGCAATAAAGATTCTTTGCTGTTGGCCACCGGATAACTCGCCTATATTTTGACGAAGAAACGCCTCCATCCCAACCATACGGATAGCCGATATGACTTTCTCCCGATCTTGTTTTGAGAGGCGACGAAACATGCCAATTTTCTTTGTTAGGCCACTAGCTACCACCTCAAAAATCGTTGCTGGAAATCCGGTATTGAAGGAATTGGCTTTTTGTGAAACGTAGCCGATTTTGTGCCAATCTTTAAAGCGATTAATTTGTTCACCAAATAACTGTATTTCACCTAACTGTGGCTTAATAAGCCCAAGAATGAGCTTTAACAGAGTTGATTTTCCAGAACCATTGGGACCGACAATCCCCAAAAAGGCACCTTTATATATTGATAAACTTATATCCTCAAGGACGTTTTCCTTTTCATAACGATAGGAAACATGCTGTATATTTACAATAGATTGTTGTTGACTCATTATGACCACCCGTATATCAGAATCATTCCGATTTAACATGTTGTAGTATACAATAACACCTGTTGCTTGTAAACCATTATTAACTGTAAAGCTGGAACATATAAGCGAACACGAGAGAATATTGGCACAATTTCACTGACTCTTTCATAGGCTAATAAAGGGGGAGTGATGCAAGTGAAAATTTTTGAAAACATCATCAATTATAAACTTAAAACGATTACTCGAGATGAGTTATTAAAGTATGCAAATCAATTTAACGTCAATCTTTCAAAAAACCAGGCTGAATTAATCGCCCAATACTTAAGAAGTACAACGCTAAATATTTTCAATGATACTGAACGTGCTCAGGTCATAAAGGAAATCGCCAAAATTGCCGGGCCAGAAACCGCAAAGGAAATCAACAAGCTATTTATAACGTTTACCAAATAATAAAAAAAGCTGTGAAGTGAATTTCACAGCTTTTTGCTTGTTTACTAGTCCTGGATAATGTCATTAAGCAGGTTTTCATTGAACTGCTTGCCTCTAAGCATCGCTATTTCATGCTTGTATGGGGCTTTTTTATTGTTTTTATCTTCACCAACAAACGGCGTTTCAAGAATCTTTGGTACAACTGCTAGCTGTGGATGATGAACAATATAGTTCAGAGCCTCAAAACCAATTTTACCAAACCCGATGTTTTCATGGCGGTCCTTGTGACTGCCACGCTCGTTTTTACTATCATTGATATGAAGTACCTTCAACCGTTCGATTCCAATGATTTTATCAAATTGATTTAACACTCCATCAAAGTCATTAACGATATCATATCCTGCATCATGAGTATGACAAGTATCAAAGCAAACGGATAGACGATCACTATAGTTCACACCATCGATGATCATTGCCAATTCTTCAAAATTCCTACCGCATTCGCTCCCCTTGCCCGCCATTGTCTCAAGGGCAATTTGCAGCTTTTCATTCCCGGTCAAAACCTCGTTTAATCCCTCGACAATCTTCTTAATGCCCTCTTCAGTACCTGCGCCAACATGGGCACCTGGATGGAGAACGATTTGTTTTGCCCCTAACGCTTCAGTCCGCTCAATTTCCGTTCTGAGAAAATTAACACCGAGCTCAAACGTTGAACTATTGGTTGTATTACCGATATTGATAATATACGGGGCATGAACAACGATTTCATCGATACCATTGATTTCCATATGTCTTCGACCTTCTTCAATATTCAGGTCTTCGATTTTCTTACGTCTCGTATTTTGCGGAGCACCGGTATAAATCATAAAAGTATTGGCACCGTAAGAAACTGCTTCTTGACTTGCTGCAAGCAGCATTTTACTGCCGCTCATTGATACATGTGATCCAATTTTCAACATTAAACCTGTCTCTCCCTTTCTTGTGCTTTATTTTTTCTTGCCGCGATTAAGTCGTCTTTCGCGCTTCTCTATTTTTTCAACTTCAGCTTGAATTCTCTTTTTATAGCCTGGCTTAACCTTTTTAGGCTTACGGACAAATGCTTTCGCCTTACCGGCAACCTCGTCAGCTTTCTTTTGGCGATTTTTACGCTTGTTGCGCTCGCCAATATCGATAAATTCACCCTTTTGCAAGTCGATATTTTTAAACTTGATTCCGATTTTTTCAAGCTTGTTTAACGCATCCTCATCAGATAGTTCATAGATTGTTAATGCTATCCCGGAAAAGCTGGCACGAGCTGTTCTTCCTACTCGGTGAACGTAAAAATCAAGATCATCTGGAAGCTCATAGTTCATCACATGGCTAACGCCTTCAATATCAATTCCGCGTGCTGCAAGGTCTGTCGCCACGATGTATTGAAATTCCAGGTCTTTAATCTGCTTCATCACTTTTTTCCGCTCACGTGGTGTTAAATCGCCGTGGATGCGGCCAACCTTCATCCCTTTTTGCAACAGGGCATCAGCAACTTCATCAGCTGTCCTTTTCGTATTGGTAAAAACAATCGCCAAGTATGGATTTAATTGTTTTAATGCTGTATAAGTTAATTCGATTTTATTGCGATGGCGTGATGGGAGCAAGAGATGCTCAATCTTCTCTGCGGCAATATGCTTAGGTGCAATATGGACATACTTTGGATTTTCCATATATTTCTTTAAGAATGGCTTAAGTTTCTCTGGAATCGTTGCCGAAAATACATACATGTTGAGTCTTTCAGCCATTCTTGAAGCGATCATATCAACATCTTCAACGAAGCCCATATCCAACACTAAATCCGCCTCGTCCACAACAAGGATATCAGCAGTGAACACGACAAGTGCTTGTTCTTTAATCAAATCATTAATTCTGCCTGGTGTCCCAACAACAATATGTGGTTGCACCTTCAGCTTTTCGATTGTTCTTTGCTTATCGGTTCCACCCATGTATACTTTTGTGACAATCTCTTCATTTGGGTGACAATGAGCCGTTACTTTAAGAATTTCACGGTAGATTTGGTCTGCCAATTCACGCGTGGGTGCGGTAATAACCGCTTGAACCTCCCGGCGAGCTGGGTTAATTTTTTGCAGGATTGGCAAGATATAGGCATGAGTTTTACCCGTACCCGTTTGTGATTGGCCAATTGTGCTTTCTTCTTTTAAAATTAACGGGATAATCCGCTCTTGGATTTCGGTTGGCTCCTGAAATCCTAAGTCATGTATCGCATCCATAATAAACGGTTTTAATTCATAACGATCAAATTTTGATTTTTTCATACTTTTCTCCTTCATCTTCGCTAAAACTTCCATCATGTAATTATAATAAAGTTTTCAATAAAACACCACTTATCACTAAAAAGCTCCTTCATCCTCTCATGATTATTTATTTTTTCTATCTGCCTAACCTAAACTGGGTTCGTTGCATAAAGTAAAGAAAAGCGTCTGTAAGAAAGGAGGAAAATCGATGGTGAATAGATATCAAATGCCTCAGAACTGGGGAAATCCCCGCACTCCAGCTAATCAGTTTCCCCGGCCGATGTATAGACCTATGATGAATCAACAAATGAATCCATCGTATCCTTCGATGCAAATGAGAAGATTCAGGCAAATGGGACCAATGGGACCACAAGGACAAATGCAAACTAGAGGTGGCGGAGGTCTATTAGCAAAACTGTTTGGTAAAACAGCACCGCAAATGGGTGGCGGCATGCTTGGCATGGGGCCAAGTGCAGTGAGTGGTATGGCGGGAAAAGCGGCCTCAGGTGGGTCAATATTACAATCATTAACGAACCCCACAGCCATTTCAGGCTTTCTTAATAATACACAGCAGATTTTAAGTGCCATTCAACAAATCAGCCCACTTGTATCACAATACGGGCCAATTGTTAAAAATCTACCGGCGATGTGGCGCCTCTATCGTGGGTTAAAGGGTGACACTTCAACAAATGATGAAGTAGAGGAAGATCGTACGATAGAAATTGAGGAATCATCCAGTCTTGGTGAAGTTGAGGAAAGCAGTAGTTCTGATGATTTAGAGAGCAGCAATAATGCTTCAAGCAAAGAAATGATAACGACTTCAAGCAGCAGTAGAGATGCAGATGGTTCGAGAAATTCCAAGTCTAATGATTGGAATGAATCAGAGGAAATAGAAGAATCTAGCAGTTCGGATGGGCTTAGAGAGCGACGTTCTTTTCCAAGAATGTATATTTAGGCCTTGAGATTTTGAATTCTCCTAAATAGTCCTTTATAATATTTCGTAGAAATAGAACAAGTTAATAGGGGGAACTAATTCATGAAAGTCATCAAAATCTCACCACGCGGATATTGTTACGGCGTTGTTGATGCTATGGTCGTTGCACGCAATGCTGCTTTAGATAAATCATTACCTCGTCCGATTTATATTCTCGGCATGATTGTTCATAACAAGCACGTCACAGATGCATTTGCCGAGGAAGGAATCATCACACTTGATGGAAAAAACCGCTTGGAAATCTTGGAAAAGGTTGATCAAGGAACTGTTATTTTTACAGCTCACGGCATCTCACCTGAAGTACGGGTGCTAGCTAAGAAAAAAGGCTTAGTAACGATTGATGCAACATGTCCAGATGTCACAAAGACTCATACACTCATTTTAGAAAAAGAAAAAGAAGGCTACAAAATTATTTATATCGGTAAAAAAGGGCATCCAGAGCCAGAGGGTGCAGTCGGAGTAGCTCCACAAGCTGTTCATTTAGTTGAAACAGTAGCGGATGTCGAAGCATTGGACCTTGATTCCGATAAAATCATCGTAACCAATCAAACGACAATGAGCCAGTGGGATGTCAAGCACATCATGGAAAAAGTGAAGGAAAAATATCCTCATGCAGAAATTCATAATGAAATATGTATGGCAACCCAAGTTCGCCAAGAGGCTGTAGCCCAGCAAGCAGGTGAAGCGGATGTGACGATTGTAGTTGGCGATCCAAAAAGTAATAACTCTAATCGCCTTGCACAAGTATCAGAAGAAATAGCTAATACCAAATCCTATCGAATTGCGGATATTTCTGAATTAGATATTGACTGGATTAAGGACGCCAAGACGGTCGCGGTAACTTCAGGAGCCTCAACACCAACACCGATTACAAAAGAGGTTATTACCTTTCTTGAACAGTTCGATCCGGAGAACAAATCAACATGGCAAAAAGAAAAAAAGGTGCCATTAAATAAAATTTTACCAAAAATTAAAAATTAAACTTAAAAAGAGGCTGACCCTCGGGTAGCCTCTTTTGGTATATTATAAAAATTGAAACGGGTCGGTTACCAACTCAGATGGAAAAACGTTAACTTTGTACCCTTTATCGGCACACTTATTTGTAAGGACCTTGGTAACCCCTTGCTTCATGACCATCTCAACGTGATGTCCAGGGTCAACGATATTCAAGCCTGCAACCATAGCATCATGGGCAACATGATAATACATATCTCCGGTCACATATACATCTGCTCCTTTAAACTTCGCCTGAGGCCAGTATTTGCCTCCGTCACCACCTAAAACAGCCACCTTCTTAACGGTTGCATTTAGGTCGCCAATCACCCTGACTCCACTTACACCAAATGTTTGTTTTACAAGCTGCGCAAATTGGCTAAGCGTCATCTCCGAAATTGTCCCAATTCTGCCAAGCCCTAGTTCTAATCCCTTATTGGCCAATGGGTATATATCAAATGCCACTTCTTCATATGGATGGGCTTTTAACATTGCCGTCAAGATACGTTTCTCATGGGCAGAAGGGAATATCGTCTCGATTCGCTCCTCACTAACAGCCTCGATTTCCCCTGTTTTCCCAATGAAAGGATTTGTATGTTCACCTGGCAAAAAGTAACCTGTGCCTTCTGCTGAAAATGAACAATGGCTATAGTTTCCAATTGCGCCTGCACCAGCATTCCCAAGTGCCTCTCTAACTATCTCACTATGTGTTTTTGGTACAAAAACGACTAACTTTTTCAGCTTCGCTTCATATGTAGGGGCGAGTAACTCCACATTTTCCAGCCCAAGTGCTTCTGCTAATAAATCATTAACGCCACCAGGGGTAACATCTAAGTTTGTGTGAGCTGCATAAACGGCAATATCATGCTTGATTAATTTTTCCAGCATTCTACCTTGCGGTGTATCCGTCACTAGCTTTTGTATTGGACGAAAAATCGGTGGATGATGAGCAATAATTAATTGAACGTTTTTTGCTATCGCTTCATCGACAACGTCTTCCAAAACGTCCAAGGTAATCATAACATTTTCGACTGGCTTATTGAGACGACCAATCTGGAGGCCGATTTTATCACCCTCCATCGCATATTCCTTAGGGGAAAATTGTTCAAATAACTGAATGATTTCAAAACCATTAACTTTCTTCATTGATGTTTAGCGCCCCCTTCACCAAATTTATTTTCATAAGGATTTCTTGTTTTTTATTTTCAATTTCAGAATTTGCTGCGCCTTGCTCCAATTGCGTGAGAATTCTGAGCCAATTTGTTAGTTCACCTTGCCATTTTAGTTTAAATGGACCAGATTGATTTTTCATTAAATATGGACCAAACAAGAAACCTGCATCAAGATCTTCATTATATCCGAATTTTGGATCGCCTTGCTCTGCAACAAGGACCTCATATATTTTTCCGTCTTCTTCAAGAATTTCTTCGGCGATTAAGCTCCAACCATTTTCATACAACCAAAATCGGACAGCTTTTGAACCAACATTTGGTTGAAGGATTAAGCGTTTAACAGAATGAAGCTTTTGTTTCCCAGCCTCTAAAATAGTTGAAATAAGCGTTCCACCCATTCCGCAAATTGTAATGCAGTCTACTTCCCCGGTATTGATAACTTCAAGGCCATTGCCCATGCGTACCGATATTTGTGACTCAAGTCCTTCCAGCTTAACCTGTTTAACTGCAGATTGAAACGGTCCCTTGACAACTTCACCAGCGATGGCAAATGGACTGATCCCCCGCTTGACTACATTACAAGGAAGATATGCATGATCTGAGCCAATATCAGCTACTTTAAATCCCTCAGGTATGTATTTAACAACCGCTTGCAAGCGCTGCGATAATGTTTCTGTATTCATTAACTGTTCCCACACTTTCATTTACCATATTCGATTATGTACGCCATTCACTCTCCTAAGTATAGAAAAAGTCCTTTGCATATGCAAAGGACTTTCTCATTGTTATTAAAGTTTCTTTAACCATTTAACCATGTCGTCAGCTTGATCAGCTTTAACTAATCCAGGTGGCATATTATTCTTACCATTAGTAATGATGTCTTTAATATAAGCATCATCTCGTTTCTTGCTTACCCCTTTTAAAGTTGGTCCTACTCCACCACTGTAATCAGCTCCGTGACAGGCTACACAGCTTTTCTTGTAGAGGTCTTCTGGAGTTGCTGCTGCCACTTCTTCTGTTTTGCCGCCGTTAGCAGCTTCTTTCGCAACTTCTTTTTGGTCCCCCAACCCTTTGAATGAAAGTAAAAACATGAGGCCAATTCCAAAAACCATGATGACCACAAATGGGATGATCGGATTACGATTCATCTTAACCCCTCCTATGTAATAACAATCAATAAATAAATATTACAAGCAACTATTATTTTACTTGAAAATTCAAAATAGGAAAAGCCCTAAAGTTAACTTTATCACAGGAAATGACAAATAATCTGAAAATAATCTGATTTATTCAGCAATCTTCGATGTTGAATACGCTTACATTTAGGTTTATAATAAAGAAGAAATTATTATTTAAATATTCAAAATATTTTGTTAAATAATCTTTTCTCGAACCCATTTGCAAACAATAAGACAATTCAGTAAAATAATGGAAAGGGATGAAAAGAGTTTCCTTTTACTAAAAAAAATAGCTTACTTCTTATCGAAGTAAACTATTTTAGCTTCTATTCTAAAAAGTCCTTGAGACGTTTGCTACGACTTGGATGTCTTAATTTACGAAGCGCTTTGGCTTCAATTTGCCGAATACGCTCACGAGTAACACCGAACACTTTTCCTACTTCTTCAAGTGTACGAGTGCGCCCATCATCCAAACCAAAACGGAGACGAAGTACATTTTCTTCACGATCTGTTAAGGTATCAAGAACATCTTCTAGCTGTTCTTTTAATAATTCGTACGCAGCATGCTCTGATGGTGAAGTTGCATCCTGATCCTCGATAAAATCTCCAAGATGGGAATCATCCTCTTCCCCTATTGGCGTTTCGAGAGATACTGGTTCTTGGGCAATTTTTAAGATTTCACGAACTTTATCAGGAGTTAAATCCATATCTTCTGCGATTTCTTCTGGAGTCGGTTCGCGACCAAGATCTTGCAATAATTGACGCTGAACACGGATTAATTTGTTGATTGTTTCGACCATATGAACTGGAATCCGAATGGTTCGGGCTTGGTCTGCAATTGCTCGGGTAATTGCTTGACGGATCCACCAAGTTGCATACGTACTAAACTTAAAGCCTTTGCGGTAATCAAACTTTTCAACAGCTTTAATCAGACCCATGTTTCCTTCTTGAATCAAATCAAGGAATAGCATACCACGACCAACATAACGTTTAGCAATACTAACTACTAGACGAAGGTTTGCTTCAGCAAGGCGTCTCTTCGCCTCTTCGTCACCTTCCTCAATACGTGTTGCTAATTTGATTTCTTCTTCTGCGGAAAGAAGATCAACCCGACCAATTTCTTTTAAATACATACGAACTGGATCGTTAATTTTAACACCTGGAGGGACACTGAGATCATTAAGATCGAATTCTTCCTCATCTCCCTTGGAAAGGTCAGGAAGACTAGGATCCTCATCATCACTATCTCCAACTAATTCTACACCTTGGTCTCCCAAAAATTCATAAAACTCATCCATTTGATGAGAATCTAATTCAAACTGAGCTAATTTTTCAGCTATGTCATCATAATTAAGGACACCTATTTTTTTACCAGTTGCAGTTAACTGGTCTTTTATCTGTTCTAGGGTCATCTCAGTATCGACCTCTTTTGAACGGGCTGGTTTTTCAGCCATATGTCCCCCTCCTTCCAAAAATCAAAGATCTTACAATCTATAGCGACTTACGCAGTTGGATGATATCCATTGCTAAGCGTGCTGCTTTAAGAAAATCGTTTTGACGCTCTGCTTCCGTTCTTTCTGCCTCTTTTTCTTTTATCTTTAACATTTTTTGATAATTCAACACCTGTTTAATATAATCAGATAATTCCTTTTCCGTTAATTCATCATTGATTAACATCATCTCAATATCAGTTACAATTCGCCGCAATCGTTCATCCTGGATAAAATTAATAAATAGACTAGAATCAGGCGGATTTCCTTCTTCATAATAGCCCAGTAAGTAGGTAAATATTGCTTGATGCTCATCAATGTTTAACGTGTTTCCTGAAAGAAGTGATTGAACTTTAAATGCCAGCTCATTATCTTTTAACATATGAGCAAGAAGATGCCTTTCAGCATTATGGTAAGCAGGCTTCAATTGTTGAGTTGGTCGTTTAACCATTAGCTGCTGTTGTCGTACTGGTTGGGCCTGATTGCCACTATTCTCTCGATTATTTCGCCCCCGGTATGAGTCCAATTGTTGGATCAATGCATCAAGGGATAATGAGAACTCGTTAGCAATCTGTCGGACATAAATATCTCGTTCCACAGCTTTTTCTAATTTGCTTATTTCTCTTAATACTTCTTCGATGTAAAGGAGTCGTTCTCCTTCATGTTGCAGATTTTTTCCGCGCCGGAAATAAAGAAATTTGAAGGACATGAACGTCACACTTGCCCCTATTACATCATTGGAAAATTTTTCTCCTCCGAACTTTTTGATGTAGTCATCAGGGTCAAATCCATCTGGCATCATGGCGACTAAAACATTCAATCCAGCGTTTGAAAGCATCGTCCCCGCCCGAAATGCAGCTTCGATTCCGGCGTTATCAGAGTCATAACAAATCGTAATCGTTTGACAATTGCGGCGGAGCATTTCAACATGATCTTCTGTCAATGACGTACCCATTGTGGCAACGCCGTTAACTACATCGGAACGGTCGGCCGCGATAACATCAGCAAAGCCTTCAAAAAGAACAGCATGCTGCAGTTTTCGCATCGGTGACCTTGCTAAATGATAATTATATAAAGTTTTACTTTTATTAAAGATTGCCGTCTCAGGACTATTTAGATATTTGGGGTCATCGCCCCCGAGTGATCTCCCGGAAAAAGCAATCGTATTTCCATTTCGATCAAAAATCGGAAACATAATCCGATTTCGAAAACGATCAAGTGCTGAGCCATCCCGTTCTCGTCTGGTAATTAAGCCAGCTTTTTCAAGCAATTCAATTGAGTAACCTTTGCTTGATAATAGCTTTACGGTGTAATCCCACGAGGCAAGCGCATAACCAATTTGAAATTTATCAATTGAGTCCCTCGTAAAACCACGCTGCATTAAATATTCCAGAGCTTCCTGACCTTCCTTTGTATTTACAAGCAAATGATGGTAAAATTTACGTAATAGCTCGTGAGCATCCAACATTAACTGTAAATCTTTCGGAATGGATTTTATCTGTGAATTTGTTTCAATTTCTAAATCAATCTTTGCACGGGCAGCCAGTCTTACAGCTGCTTCAACAAAGGTTAATCCTTCCTTTTCCATAAGAAAGGTGAATACATTACCACCTGCACCACAGCCGAAGCAATGAAAAATTTGTTTATCAGGCGACACAGAAAAGGATGGTGAATTTTCACCATGGAACGGGCATAATCCAAAATAATTTCGTCCCTGCTTCTTCAATTGAATATATTCACTAATAACATCAACAATATCAACAGTTTGACGAATCTGATTAATTTTTTCTTCGGCAATCATTTCTGCCATATTACAACTCCATCCCTTGTTTAGGAATGATAAAATCCTAATGAGCTACTAGCAGTTAAGAGCTCGGTAAATTGATTAATAAATCTTTGCCGATCATCATTAGAAAAAGGCTTTGGTCCTTTCCCATATTGTCCTTGTCGGCGTGCTTTTGCAGAAAGAAATCTCATTTGTAAAGCAGAGTCCATATCTTTTTCTTTATACACCAACCCTTTAGGGGAAAGCACTGAAACCTCCTTCGGCAGAAGTGTTGACGCAAGTCCAATATCCTGAGTAACGACGAAATCCCGTTTGCTTATATGATTTTGGATATATAAATCTGCTGCTTCTTTCTCATTATCAACATAAACCCAACACTCCTCTGGTGGATGATTGGACATATGAGCATACGATGCAACAAATATGACTTGAATCTGAAAATGATTAGCAATGTGAAGAATTTCTTGTTTGACAGGACAGGAATCAGCATCGACAAAAACAGTCGGTTTGTTAATATTATTACTAATTATTCTACATCACTCCACATATTCCTTCTTTTAGCAATAACTTTTAAACAGAGAATCATGTCGATTTTTTTCAGAGTAGCTCCCTTGACATATCACAATAAATAGTTTATTCGTTCACAATCAAGTCTAAACCTATTTCCAATACTTTTTATCACAATTTTTTATTATAGTACATCATTTCCGATTTTTCCATCGCTTTTTTGAAAAAAAGTTATAATTGAAAAATATTTACTTTAAACATTTTGATTATCGACATATTCTCTAAATCGTATTCATCCTAAAATGTAAAGGACTGACACCGGTTTGGGTCAGCCCTTAATATATATTCTACATTTATTGTCCTTGTACCTTCTTTTGGTACAGGTTCAATAATACATTTGCTGTTTCTTCCACTGCTTTATTGGTTACATCAATGACTGGACAGCCAATTTTTTCAATTACTTTTTCAAAAAAGGCTAGTTCCTCTTTAATGCGTTCAATATTGGCATAGCTCGCATTGTCATTTAGTCCAAGCGAGATTAAACGTTCACGGCGGATTTGGTTTAATTTATCCGGACTTATTTTTAATGCAAAGCATTTATGCGGGGCCTGATGGAAAATTTCATCTGGCGGCTCCACTTCAGGGACAATTGGAACATTCGCTACCTTTAACCGTTTATGGGCTAAATACTGTGATAGCGGGGTTTTAGACGTTCGTGAAACTCCCAACAGTACGATATCGGCTTTAATAATCCCGCGAGGGTCACGTCCATCATCATATTTAACCGCAAACTCAATTGCTTCTATTTTTTTAAAATAATCCTCATCCAATTTTCGAACAAGGCCTGGTTCATGAAGCGGAGTTTTCCCACTATATTCTTCAATTTGGTCCATTAAAGGCCCAATTAAATCAGAAGCGGCTATTCCCTCACGCTCTGATACCTCTTTCATATATTTGCGCATATCAGGCTTTACCAATGTGTAAGCAATCATACCACGGTCCAATTTCACTAATGAAATCACTTCATCTATATGGGCAAAGTCCTCTACATAAGGAAATCGCTTTATCGCTACACTTGTGCCATTAAACTGGCTGATTGCCGCTTTTGTAACAAGCTCGGCCGTTTCCCCGACCGAATCGGATACGACGTATATGATCGGTAACCTACTCATTCCTCTATACCAACTCCTAAGGGTAGACCTTATTCACCAGATGCAAGAGCGACAAAGGCCTTTGCAATATTTGTTTTTGTCACTCGGCCAATTACTTCATAGCCTTTCTCTGTCTCTTTAACAACTGGAAGGGCATCAATTTGTTTTTCTATTAGTTTGACCGCAATATCGATTAATAAATCCTCTTTTTGGCATACGGTAATGTTCGGCATTCTAGTCATAATGATATTAACCGGGAGCGCAGCTAATTCCTGTTTCCCAAGACTTGCGCGAAGCAAATCTTTGCGCGATAACACTCCTACCAAAATCGTATTTTGATCGACAACAAACAATGTTCCGACATCTTCTAAGAACATTGTAACAATCGCATCATAAACTGAGACGCTCTCATTGATTACAACTGGGATCGATTGATAATCCTTCACATATATATTTTTTAAATTCTCAGTAAGTAATTGTACTCCTGATTTTCCTGTATAAAAGTAACCTACTCTTGGTCTGGCATCTAAATATCCAGCCATTGTCAAAATGGCTAAATCAGGTCTTAGTGTTGCTCTAGTTAAATTTAACCGTTCTGCGATATTTTCACCAGTTATTGGTCCATTTTCTTTTACAATCTGAAGTATTTGTTCTTGACGATTATTCAGTTCGATTGTCCTCACCACCCTGTTTAAAACCATATAAGTATCCATAATGATTAAAGGTTATACTAATTAAAAATATTATATACTAATTATCGGACATGAAGAGTTAAGAAACAAGGGTTTAGCTTAAATATTAACGAAAAAGTACGAGTTTCCTCACTTTTTCACTCAAGTATAAGGTAGTAAAGAAAATGTCACGCTATTTTGAAAAGAGTAAAAGCGGCTTGCTCATGTGGATGAGCAAAAAACCGCTTTTTAATATTAAAATGACACTTTATTTTGGATAAATTGAACCAATTCAGCAATTGGAATTCGTGATTGTTCCATTGTATCACGATCACGAACTGTCACCATTTTGTCTTCTTTAGAATCAAAGTCAAAGGTAATGCAGTATGGTGTACCAATTTCATCATGACGACGATATCGTTTACCAATCGAACCAGCCTCATCATAATCCACTAAAAAGTGCTCAGCAAGCATATTATAAACCTCTTTAGCCTCTTCAGACAGCTTTTTCGACAACGGTAAAATTGCCGCCTTAAATGGTGCCAAAGCTGGATGTAGGTGCATCACTGTTCTTGAAGTACCATCCTCAAGTTGCTCCTCATCATAAGCATCAATTAAGAATGCCAATGTTACGCGGTCAGCGCCCAATGATGGTTCGATACAATAAGGGATATAGCGCTCGTTTGTTTCCTGATCTAAGTAGTGGAAATCTTCTCCGGAAAATTCCATATGTTGCTTTAAATCATAATCTGTCCGAGACGCAACACCCCAAAGCTCGCCCCATCCAAATGGGAATTTGTATTCGAAATCAGTTGTTCCATTGCTGTAATGCGAAAGTTCATCTTCGTTGTGATCGCGAAGTCGCAAATTTTCTTTAGTCATACCTAAGGACATTAACCACTTCTCAGCAAATTGCTTCCAATAATCAAACCATTGCAGTTCTTCACCTGGTTTACAGAAGAATTCAAGTTCCATTTGTTCAAATTCTCTAGTGCGGAAAGTAAAGTTTCCTGGAGTGATCTCATTACGGAAGCTTTTTCCGATTTGAGCAATACCGAATGGAAGCTTTTTACGCATGGTCCTTTGCACATTTTTAAAGTTAACAAAAATACCTTGTGCAGTTTCTGGACGAAGGAAAATTTCATTTGCACTAGTTTCCGTAACACCTTGATGTGTTTTAAACATTAGATTGAATTGGCGGATTCCTGTATAATCTTGGGCTCCACAATCAGGACAAGCGATTTGGTGCTCAGCGATGAGTTCTTCCATTTTTTCAAACGGAAGGCCGTCAACCACCATTTCAATTCCTTTTTCATCAAGTGCATTTTCAATAAGTTTATCAGCGCGGTGTCTCGCTTTACATTTTTTGCAGTCAATCATCGGATCGTTAAAATTACCAATGTGGCCTGATGCTTCCCATGTTCTTGGGTTCATTAGGATAGCTGAGTCTAAACCTACGTTATAAGGAGATTGGTGGATGAATTTTTTCCACCATGCTTGTTTAATATTGTTTTTTAGTTCAACACCTAGCGGACCGTAATCCCAAGTATTTGCTAAGCCTCCGTATATTTCAGACCCTGGGAAAATAAAACCTCTGTGCTTTGCATGTGAAACAATTTGTTCCATAGAAACGCTCATCGTATGTACTCCTTTACAAATTTTTAGTCAAATAAAAAACTCTCGTCGCTATGCATGAATGCATAGGGACGAGAGTTAACCCGCGGTTCCACCCTATTTGCTGCATATTCGCAGCCACTTTCTAATCAGTTGCTCCAGAATGCCCTTCCTTAACGCTTTATATCTAGCTCACACCATCCTAGACTCGCTTCAATAAAGAAAGTTAAGTACTCCTTTCCTTCTCAACAACTATTAAATTTAATTTAGATGTTAATCGATAGTTGTAACGTTGTCAAGTTAACATATCACGCATTTTATCCATTTGATCGAGAAATTTCTTCGTTTTTAAATGGAGGCCTGAATATTCATCATAGTACGCTGAAATCACCTTTTTTAATTGCAACTTTGTCTCTGACTTCACATCAATTGTTCCTAATCTGGATAAATCAAAGTAATAGAAAATTCTTAGCAACTTCACTGTTGCTTGAGAAATCTTTATCGCATAAGGATCGCGTTCTACGCAAAGATGACAAATAAAACCGCCTTCTCGGACTGAAAATGAAAATTGCCCGTTTGTATTACCACAAACTGAACAGTGATCTATGCATGGATGCAATCCAAACAGATCAAGCATTTTCATTTCATAAATATTGGTTAATATCTCTAAATCATAACCCTCATTAATTAACGTCAATGTCTGGTATAACAATTCAAATAGAAAAGGATTAGGTTTTTTTTCATCAGCCGTGGCTTTATCTGTTAAATCAACAATATAACTCGCGTAAGCAGTGAGAAAGATATCCTCGCGAATCGAACGCAATGAAGAAATCATCTCACCTTGCTCGAGACTTCCAAGTCCCTTACCTTTTTGGATTAAGAAGTATCCATATGTAAAAAGTTGGGTGACAGCCGAAAGCCTACTATTCGGCTTTTTTGCTCCTCGTGCCATCACTCCGACTTTTCCCCATTCACGTGTATATAAAGTGACCACTTTGTTGGTTTCACCATAATCCGTTGTTCTAATGACGATGCCCTCACATTTTTGAAGCATGTACAGTCACCATCCATCGCAACGAAACAAACCTATGAGATGGGAAAATCTAATTCTGCTAGCTCGTCATCCTGTTCACCGGGTATTTCTTGGTTATCTTTTTCAAGCTCCTTGAAAAGAAGATAGGTGTCAATATTACCTGTATTCGAAAATACTTTCCAGGTAAATTCCAACATCGAAAACCCCACCTTTCAAATTGTCAACTAGCACAGTTTTTAATCCCAAATCCTTTACAATTATCTTAGCCTTACATTCAAAAATCATGAGACGAAAATATTGTAAAACGGTACAATGCATAAATTCCTTTCGTTGCTAATAATGTAAATATTGTTGTTAGCTTAGTTGTCTAATATTTAACTTATGCAATTGCAGTGATTTAGTACTCATCTTCTCTAAAACCAAAGTCTCTAAGTTGACCCATTTTATTGCGCCAGTCTTTTTGAACTTTTACCCAGAGTTCAAGGTACACTTTAGAACCTAGAAGATTTTCGATATCGCCTCTTGCACGTTTTCCAATTTCCTTAAGCATTTTTCCTTGTTTGCCAATAATGATCCCCTTTTGTGAATCTCGCTCAACAATAATCGTCGCCATGACATGGATCATGTTCTTTTCCGATGATCGATCCAGCTTTTCCATTACAACAGCAAGGGAATGTGGAATCTCTTCGTGTGTTAAATGAAGAGCCTTTTCTCTAATCAATTCTGTAATAATAAAGCGTTCTGGATGATCTGTCACTTGGTCAGCGGGATAATACTGAGGTCCAACAGGCAAATACTTTTTAATTTGTTCAAGGATTCGCTCTATATTATTTCCCTGTAATGCCGAAATCGGCACAATTTCCGTAAAGCTAAATTTCTCACTGTAAGATTGAATGACTTCTAATAGCTTATCAGGATGAATCAGATCAATTTTATTAATGACTAGAAAAACCGGTGTCTTGACCCCTTGAAACTTCTCAAGGATAAATTCTTCTCCGCGTCCAAAGCCCTCCTCCGCATTTACCATAAACAACACTAAGTCGACTTCTTTAAGCGTATTAATTGCCACTTTCATCATAAAATCACCAAGCTTATGCTTAGGCTTATGAATTCCAGGTGTATCAATGAAAATTAATTGGGCATCGTCAGTGGTTAAGACCCCTTGAACTTTATTTCTCGTTGTTTGCGGCTTGTCGCTCATGATGGCAATTTTCTGCCCAATCACACGGTTTAAAAATGTTGATTTCCCTACATTCGGTCTGCCAATAATAGAGACAAACCCAGATTTGAATTCCTTACTTTCTACTTCATTAATCATGTAAATCCTCCGATGAAAAAGCTCCCGGTAACAAGTTCTCAACAGTTATCTCGTGGATGTCTCCCTTTAAGTTGGTCAAAACGACAACCATGTCTTTAGGGCAAAGCTCTGAAATCACTTGTCGGCAAGCACCACATGGAGAGACAGGGCGCTCAGTATCAGCGATGACAACAAGCTTACTAAACTTCGTGTCACCTTCTGAGTACGCCTTAAACAAAGCTGTACGCTCAGCACAGTTTGTAACACTATACGCAGCGTTCTCAATATTGCAGCCGTGATAAACTTTACCATCTTCTGTTAAAAGGGCTGCCCCTACTTTAAATTTGGAGTAGGGAACATACGCTTTTTCTCTTGCTACTTTTGCTTCTTCAATTAATTGTTTTTGATTCACAACCATTTTCCTTTCATAACAGGAATGCTGTCTTTTTATTTTAGCGTATTTTATTAATCTTTTCATCGTTTGTTGGCAAAATTCTTTACAAAAAATTTGAATTTTCCAAAAATTTATCCATTCTACTTTATGCACTACTTTGTTCTGTTATTTTATCTAAATTCACATCGCATTTCAAATATCGCCTAAAAATCTTAACACAAGAATAAAGTAGGGAAACCTCTCTCGAGGCTTCCCCCTTATCAAACCGTACGTGCCCTATTAAGGCATACGGCTTACCAAATGTTACAATGTTTATCAAGA
>NZ_JABAIT010000021.1 GCF_012843265.1 Bacillus sp. DNRA2
TGAACTAGAGTAATAAGAAAAAAATAAAGAAAGGTGAAATTGAGCCAACTCAATTTCACCTTTTTCATTAATTGAAGCTAGTTATGTCCCAGCCTCTTTATCGAAATGGCATAAGTACAAATAAAAACAAATCGTATATTAAATGTGAAACGATAACAAGCGGTATGCTTCGTCTCCATGCATAAAGCCATGACCAGCATAGTCCAGCAATAAATGCAGCAAACACCAGCATAAACTGTCCAGAATAAATGTGAACAGATGCATACAAGAGTGCTGATACTACGATACTGACGCCATTGGAGGTAAAGCTAAGCAAACGCTTCTGAATGAAGCCGCGCCAAAATATTTCCTCGCCGGGAACGATGACTAAAATTAAGGCGAGATAGTGCCAAAACATATCTGGTCCATAATACTTGTAAAGCTTGGTAATTTGCTTAGATCCTGGTATATGAGGAAGCTCGATTAATTGATTGCCAATCCAGAAAAGGAGATAAAGAAGAGCTCCGGACAGGATTCCGGTAAATAGATATTTAAATAAAGATAGCTTGTCATCTAATTTATCTTTTGCAACGACAAAACAGATTAACAGCAGCATCGTTGCAGTGAAAAAATACCAAAATACAGTTTTATCAGAAAATGTAAAGTACATTAATAAGTGCGCTAAGATGAAACCGCTAATAAAACGTAAATCAAGAGCAGATTTTATCATTGATATCCCCCTCTCTAAACTAATTTTCTTTATTTTAACAAACTCCCCTTTAATTATGTACATAAAATCTGCCTAATTTGTCAATTGTTATATGTATTAGACGAAATAAAAAAATAAGCCGCCCTACAAATAGCAGAGCAGCTGCCTTTTATAGGACGGCTTCTTTAATAACTCGATAGTTTTTATGATTAACAACAGTTCTTTGATCAAGTTCGAGATCACGATAATTATTCATGTAAGTTAAATCGACGATTACTGAATTCTCATTAACTTTTTCAACAATTCCCTGTAACCCGTCTCTAAATTCGATGACATTGCCCACTTTTGCTCTCTTCAAATTATCTCTCTCCCTTGTCTTTAAATTTATGTTACTTAACAGTTTGCACTACTTTTCGTGTTTCGTAAATAATTTTCAAGGAATTTTCAGGTATTTTTTTGGTGATATTTTGAAATTCGACAAGATTATTGTTCGTTAGTCAAACTTCAACATTTTTTATTTTTTTGCAAATTTTGTATGAAAGTTTACAATCATGAAGGATAGACAACTCCGCATTTTTTTTATAAGCTAATTAAAAATATATCGAAGAAAAACATAGACAGCTAACGTGCTGGAACATAGGATTGGGTGAAGAATAAACCATGAATGATGAATTAATACGTGAACAATTGGAAAAACTTAAAAATAAAGAATTACATGAATTTTACGTTAAACAGGATGAGTTTCTTGCTGTTCGAAAGATAGTGGTTGACCGTGAAGATTTTAAACATTTTCGGGGAGTTGCGTTACGAGGTGGAGATGTCGTTTATCAATACTCAGATGAACCTAGGAGTTGAGTTACCCAGAATTTGTAACCTTTCTATTATATATGTGAATAAGTGAGTAATTTTACATAATATTTTGATTAGTGTGACAAAATACCTATTTTTTGTTATGATATAGGTGTAAAATATAACTAAAATCCTATGAGGTGACAAATATGAATTTGTTAAAAACTCGTGAGGAGCTATTATTCTTAATTGAAAATAAGCGCGTGGAAATGGTTTTGGAGGCAGAAAGATCAGGATTACTTAGCCATCAAACCTTAAAACGAAGTAAAGAGCTGGACGAACTCCTCAATTTGCATAATCAACTAACAGAAATCTCAAACTAACTTAACATAAATCTTTTAAAGTGTTATTTTCATATAACACTTTTTATTTTGTTTTATTTTGGTAATAAAACGCTTTCTGTAAACGGTTTATAGAGTGAATATTGAATATTCAATAAAAAAGTGGCTTTTTTATTGTCGAACCGCCTTAAAAAATGCTATATTCTTTGAAGGAAAGTGGTCAGTCTAACAACAGAAATATAATTCTAATATTAAATAATTTGTACATGAATAACTAAAGGTTTGGAAAAAATAAAACATGTTATAGATATCCAAACTTGCTTTTATTTTTAGTTTTGTTTTGTTTTGGCAGGATTGTCTGACATGCGGTTGTTGTTAATGGTTGAACACATTTTCCTCAACAACACAAATCCACTATATTTTTATGCGGAAAAGGAGTAGGATGACAATGGTTGAAAAACAATATAAGGTTATCGCAGAAACAGGAATTCATGCACGTCCGGCTACACTTTTAGTTCAAACAGCAAGCCGTTTCAGTTCAGATATTCAGCTTGAGTATAAAGAGAAAAAGGTTAATTTAAAATCGATTATGGGTGTTATGTCACTAGGAATCGGTCAAGGTGCAGAATTTAAAATTATCGTTGATGGCAGCGATGAGCACGAAGCTTTGCAAGGTTTAGAAGAAACATTAACAAAAGAAGGACTTGCACAATAATGAATGTATTAATGGGAATCGCAGCGTCAAGTGGGATTGCAATAGCAAAGGCTTATCGTTTAGTTGAACCAGATTTATCATTTGAAAAGAAGACTGTTTCTAATGTGGACCAAGAGGTAGAACGTTTTCGGGCAGCTTTAACTAAAGCAAAGGAAGAGCTAGGTGATATTCGTGACCGTGCCAACCGTGAGCTTGGGGCGGATAAAGCAGCAATTTTTGATGCACATCTTTTGGTCTTAAGCGACCCCGAATTAGTTGGCCCAATTGAAGATAGCATTAAAAATGAAAAAGTGAATGCAGAAGTAGCTTTAAAAAATACTGCTGATATGTTCATTATGATGTTTGAGCAAATGGATAATGAATATATGAAGGAACGTGCCGCTGATATTCGCGACGTAACAAAACGCGTATTGGCGCATCTTCTCGGTGCAGTACTTGTTAACCCAAGTATGATTTCAGAAGAAGTAATCATTGTAGCGGAGGACCTAACACCGTCTGATACGGCTCAATTAAACCGCCAATATGTGAAAGGTTTCACGACTGATATTGGTGGTAGAACTTCTCATTCAGCGATTATGGCTCGCTCGATGGAAATTCCAGCTGTTGTTGGAACAAAAACGGCGACACAAACTATCAATAATGGTGATTTAGTCATTGTCGATGGTTTAAGCGGTGAAGTTCATATTAACCCTTCTGAAGAAACGGTTAAGCAATTCGAACAAAAAGCTGCTGAATTTGAAACACAAAAAGCCGAATGGGCGAAATTAGTAAACGAGGCAACAGTATCAGTTGACGGTCATCATGTAGAATTGGCTGCCAACATCGGAACTCCAAATGATTTAGTTGGTGTTGTCAACAATGGTGGTGAAGCAGTCGGTCTTTACCGTACTGAATTCCTATATATGGGCCGAGATACCTTGCCAACTGAAGAAGAGCAATATACCGCCTATAAAGCTGTACTAGAAGGAATGAACGGAAAGCCAGTTGTCGTTCGGACCCTAGATATTGGTGGGGATAAGGAACTTCCATACTTACATTTACCAAAGGAAATGAATCCGTTCCTTGGTTTCCGTGCCATTCGTTTATGTCTTGAGGAGCAAGGAATGTTCCGGACACAATTACGTGCATTATTGCGTGCTAGCACTGCTGGAAATTTAAAAATTATGTTTCCAATGATCGCGACACTTGATGAATTCCGTCAAGCGAAGGCTGTTCTGCTTGAAGAAAAGCAAAAGTTGGTTTCGGAAGGTGTAGCGGTTTCGGATTCAATCGAAGTTGGAATTATGGTTGAAATTCCATCAACGGCTGTTCTTGCTGATTTATTTGCTAAGGAAGTTGATTTCTTCAGCATCGGTACGAATGATTTGATTCAATACACGATGGCAGCTGACCGGATGAATGAGCGTGTGTCATACCTTTACCAACCATACAGCCCATCGATTCTTCGTTTAATTAAGATGGTTATCGATGCAGCTCATAAAGAAGGTAAGTGGACAGGTATGTGCGGTGAAATGGCTGGAGACGAAACCGCTATTCCACTTTTACTTGGCTTAGGTTTAGATGAATTTTCAATGAGTGCAACATCAATCTTAAAAGCACGTTCATTGATCAAACGTCTAAACAAGTCTGATATGGAAAAATTAGCTGCAGAAGTACTGAACATGAATACAACTGCAGAGGTTGTCGCAGCAGTAGAAACAGCTACAAAATAATCTTGATTTTTTTATGAAAAAGCCGATTTCTGTGGAAATCGGCTTTTTGTGTATGGAATATACTGTCATGAGCGCGCTTTCTCATTTTCCTAATACATAAGAAACTGATAAAATGTTCTTATTACTTGAAAGCGAGGGGAAAACATGTTTAAACAAGACAACACCGTAATTGGATTTATAGGCATAGGAGTAATGGGGAAAAGCATTGCTGGACATTTATTGAGTGCTGGTTTTCCGGTAATGGTTTATACAAGAACGAAAGCGAAAGCGGAAGATCTACTTGCTAAAGGGTCAACATGGGCGCAAACGCCAAAAGAAATCGCTGAAGCAGCAAATGTCATTTTCACGATGGTCGGTTTACCGTCCGACGTTGAAGAAGTATATTTTGGCGAAAATGGCTTAATTCCAAATGCAAAAGAAAATACATATTTAGTTGATATGACGACATCTACTCCATCGCTAGCGGTAAAAATTTATCATGCTGCAAAAGAACAAGGAATTCATGCAATTGATGCTCCAGTTTCTGGTGGTGATATCGGTGCCCGTGATGGGAAACTATCCATTATGGTTGGTGGAGACGAGTCTGATTTTATAGAGATTGAGCCTCTATTACAGAAGTTTGGTACGAATATTGTATATCAAGGCCAAGCTGGTGCTGGTCAACATACGAAAATGTGCAATCAAATTACGATTGCATCTAATATGATTGGTGTGAGCGAGGCATTGGTTTATGCAAAAAACGCCGGACTTGATCCAGAAAAGGTATTGAAGAGTATCACATCAGGTGCAGCTGGTAGTTGGTCGTTGACGAACTTGGGGCCGCGCATGATAAGCGGAGATTTTGAACCTGGCTTTTATATTAAGCATTTTATTAAAGATATGAAAATAGCTCTTGAAGAAGCCGAAGCAATGGATATCAACTTGCCAGGGCTAGCATTGGCTAAATCCTTGTACCAGCAATTGGCTGATGAGGGAGAAGAAAACAGCGGAACCCAAGCGTTATATAAATATTGGAACTAAAGTTCTTTATCTAAGTCTGTGTTAAAGCTTAGTGTTGATTTTATGCAAGTTGATTGGAGCGGAAGGCACGAAGACTCCTGCGGGAGTAGCTTGTATGGGAGACCCCGCAGGCGCGAGTGCGGGGTCTCCCAACTAGCCCCGCGGAAAGCGAAGTGCCTGCAGCGGAAATCAACATTCATGTTTAACCTAGCCTTACCTAAAGATGCCATGAATGAATCCTTCTAAAAAATCGAAAATAACTATGTACGATTATGAAGGAGGAAGAATCATGGCGAAACGAACAAAAAAGAATGATCCAGAACAGAAAAATAAAAAAGGTTTTGACTCTGCCGTGTTGAATGCAGAATTTGCTCATGAAATGGGCAGCGCTGCGGCTAATAAGATTCATCACGATAAGGCAAAAAAAGAAAAAGCGCCAAAAAATAACGGTCAATACCACGGTATTAAATAGATCAGGAATCCAATAGTAAAAGGGACAGACAATCGCGTCTGTCCCTTAACTAGTCATCATTCGTAACTTATAAATACTCTTTCAGATATGATTCCAAACGATTTAGTGCTTCTTCAAGTGTTGCTTCTGAATAGGCATAAGAAATTCGGAAATATCCCTCACCATATTGACTGAAGGCACTTCCTGGCACACAAGCTAACCCGACCTTTTCTACTAGAGAGAGGCAGAATTCAAATGAATTAAGCGAGGTATTTGGCATTTTTACAAAGAAATAAAAGGCGCCATCAGGTTTGATGACATCGAGATTCATGGCAACGAGCCGCTCATATACATAATCCCGACGCTTTAAGTATTCTTTTTTCATCGGCAAAGCATCATCAATCCCAGTTGTTAATGCTTCTAAAGCGGCCATTTGCGATACTGAGCTCGCACAGGTTACATTGTATTGATGTACTTTTAACATATGCTTAGCGATATTTTCAGGGGCAAATACCATCCCAATACGCCAGCCTGTCATCGAATGAGATTTGGACAAACCGTTTATCACAATCGTCTGTTCTTTGATAAAGCTCGCAATCGAGACGTGTTCACGTTCAAATGATAATTCACTATAGATCTCATCTGCAAGAATGAAAATATCCCGTCCTTTGACAAGCGCTGCAATTTCTTGTAATTCCGCTCGAGTTAAGCTCACTCCCGTTGGATTAGAAGGATATGGTAAAATAATACAACGAGTTTGCTCAGTTATGTATGATTTAACAACAGCAGCTGTCATTCTAAATTGGTGCTCACGAAGGTCGACATAAACTGGTTTCGCACCGCAAAGGTGAATGATTGGCTCATAGCCCGGATAAACAGGACCAGGTAAAATTACTTCGGTTCCTTCTGATAAGATGGTTCGTAGTGCTATATCGATTGCTTCACTGGCACCTGTAGTAATAATGACCTCAGATTCAGGTTGATAATCCATGCTATATTTCTTTTTATAAAAATCAGCTGCAGCTTTACGAAGTGAAATCATTCCTGCATTATGGGTGTAAGAAGTAAAATTTTCATCAATCGCTTGTTTCGCTGCTTCCTTAACATGTATTGGGGTAGGGAAATCAGGCTGACCAATCGTTAACGAAATCATATCCTTCGTATCAGCGACCATATTAAAAAATTTACGGATACCGGATATTTCAATTTCCTGGACTTTTTGATTAATTAAATGTTCCACTATTATTCATCCTTCCAAATACTATTACATCATTTTAACATGTAATAACGATTCATTAAATTTATCATAAACAAAAAAAGTCTGGAAAACAAAAATATTCGCAATAGGTGCAGAATGGGGGAGAAGCCAATGATCCGGATTTGTGCAATTAGAGATAACGGAGAGTTTCTAATGGATGTAAAGCTTAAAGAACTTAAAAATAAGCAAATTAAATGGTATTGGATCGATTTTATTAATCCGACTAGTGAAGAATCCAAACTTTTATCTAGTTACTTTAAATTTCATCCATTACCTGTAGAAGATTGCTTAGACGAGTTTATCCAGCGTCCTAAAGTTGATTTTTACGAAGGCTATAACTTTTTAGTTTTACACGCGATCCATCAGGAAAATTTATCTCCATATGAAGTGGATGTTTTTGTAAGCGAGCAGTTTATTGTCACTTACCAACAAAAAACAATTCGAAATCTGAATAATTTATGGGAGCGCATTCGTAAGGATGAGGGTTTTAGAGAAGGTCCTTATTATGTTCTCCATGCAGTTGTTGATAGTCTGGTTGATGATTATTTTCCGCCAGTCTATCGGCTTGAAGATCAAATAAATTCAATTGAGGATAACACTGATAACGAAAGCATCCATAATTTAATTGAAAGGCTCTTTGATATTCGAGCAGACTTATCAAGATTAAGACGAACCGTCGTTCCAATGAGTGACCTGTTGTATCGCATTGTTCATTCCGAGCGCCTTAGTCATTTGAAGGAACACCGGCATTATTTTGATGATGTATACGATCATCTTTTAAAGCTCAGTGAAATGCTGGAATCATATCGTGATTTTTCATCCGATATTCGAGATAGTTACTTATCGGTTAATTCAAATACGATGAATAGCATTATGATGACACTTACGGTGATTACGACCATTTTTATGCCACTAACTTTTATTGCCGGAATTTATGGGATGAATTTTGAGTACATGCCTGAGCTACATTGGCATTATGGTTATTTTATCGTATTGGGATTTATGGGAGCTATTGCGTTGTTCATGTTCTTTTATTTTCAAGCAAAAGGTTGGTTTAAGCTTGGGAGAATGCGTGAACGCAAGAAACGAAAAATCAATATTCGTTAGAGGCTAATCTGACAAAAAAGGATGACTTCTTGGGTAAGTCATCCTTGTACATTCTGTTAAATTAGTATCCGTATTCCCAATCTACCTCTGCTTCGTGCCATAACACTGGAGAAACTTCACCAAAATCAACCCTATTGTTATCGAGCTCGCAGTTGCAGTGATTGCATCCACATTGCCCCTTCAGTGTTTCGTAAACCTTATGATCAACATTTTCGATAAAAATCACCTTTTGATTAGGTTGATAAAGAATGGCAGTTCCTTTCATGAAAAATCTCTCCCCGTAAAATAATGTCCCTTTGAATAAATTAAATTTGGCAAAATGTTCCTATGCCAACTACGACTTGATTGTATTCCTGTTTTGAATAAAGGTCTAGCTAGAATAAGGAATGTTCACAAAACGCTCAATAAATTGTGATATAAATCGCAAATATATGAATGTTCGAGAAGAAAATCACCTCCTCATCCGGGATACAAACGGACTGATAAATAATTGCTGAGGAAAATCAAAACGGGCAACCATTGATATTTTGGTTACCCGTTAGTTGTATTATATTTAGTTGGGCTTGGCGGTAGACCGAAAACTAAAAGAGCAAAGTTAAACGAGTTAAGTCAGCCTAAAAGTAGCTTTCGCCAAGCCGCTTAAATTGTGGCTGTTGCGCCTTTGGTTTTCCTGGTCTTGCTGTTTTTTTGTATCCCTCATTTTCGCGGATACCAGTATATGTTTGTAATAATACTTTTGCGACAGTAAGCGGAAGTCTTGTTTTTGGGTTACATACATCGCTGCTTAGTTTACCTAAGTGAGGTAGTGAGCTGAAATCTTCTTTTGTTGGGGGAATATGAAAAGAATAGTTACCACTAACCACTAACACATCGGATTGCTGTTGACTGTATTTTGGATTTGCAGAAAAATGAAGGCCTACCTTTTTTGCTTTGCCTTCACGGAGCATTTTTTTCAGAGCTTCATGTTTTAGTTTGTATAAGTACTTCGGGTTTATGGCCGTTTTTGCATGACGATTAACAATGAAGATTGCTTGTGAGAGGTTTTCAATTGTTGGAAGCAGTTTTTGAGGGTGATTACTATCCCGATTCAATAGTAAGATCTCCTTTCAATGGGTATAATTTATTATACCCCTATTTTGTAAAGTTAAGAAAGGGAAATTCCAATGTTTTTCCTTATTTTTTTCTGTGTTTAATGAGAATGTTGATTTACGCTTCAGACACTTTGCCTAAAAATAATAAAAGAGGAAGCGATTGCTTCCTCGAGCTGTCATTCATCCATTTTAACGGAATGGATATGGACCGGGACCGAAGCCATATGGTGTTGGCGGAAAGCCTGGGTATGGCGGATATGGGGGGTAATAAGGTGGGCAGCACGGCCGGTTAAAGAAAAACGGGCTAGCTGCTAATCCTAAAGCTCCCCCTGCAAGAAATGGTAAAAGACCAAAACCAATAAAGCGCTGATCTTCATATTGACGGTAAACATTTGGGTGTTGGGCAAGATACACTGTTTATTTCCCTCCTCATTACAAAACTGCCTTTCATTTTTATTCTATGGTAAGAGAAAGACAATGAGCATGTCTGACAGGAGGAAGGTAAAGGTCAGAAAGATTATTTATGCTTCTGTAGCTAATGTATAAACTGTAAGTTCAGGTTGAGATAAAAAGCGGAAGGGAAGTCTTGTGGTACCGATACCTCGATTAACATAAAGGGTTAGTCGTTGGTCTTGGTCCTCAATCAGATATAACCCCTCTGTATATTTTTCTGCAAACGGAGGAGTCACAAGCGCTCCCATAAATGGTATTTTTATTTGCCCACCGTGGCTGTGACCACTTATTTGATAATGTATACCATGCAAAACAGCCGAGTCCGCTAAATCAGGGGCATGACTCAATAATAGTTTAAAACTGTCTTGACGCACATTGGCTAATGCCAATTCAAAATTTGGCTTACCTAGCATTGCATCGTCTATCCCGATTAATTCAATTCGACTTCCGTCTAGAAGGGTAATCGGAGTTGAGGTATTTTGTAATAAAACAAATTCAGATTGTTCCATAATGGACTGGTATAGTTCCGAACCGTAACCGCCGTGGTCATGATTACCGTAAATGCAAAACTTTCCTAAGGAAGCCTTAAGCGTTTTTAATAAAGGTGGAATTTTTTTCACATCATCATATCGATTTGGTTCATCCATTAAATCTCCAGTAAATAGTACGATATCGGGAGATAAAGCATTAATTTTAGAAATGAGACGTTCTAACTGTTCCAAATTATAATGAAACCCCAAATGTGTATCGCTAAATTGGATAATTTTGCAGCCTTCAAAACTGGAGGGGATTAAGCGGTGCCGGATTGTTTGGTCTGTAACTTTCAGCATCCTTGTTTCAATTTCTCGTGCATAATAATATATTCCAGTACTTGAGCCAAACGCTATGACAGTTGTCCCAAACAGCCTTTTGAGGAATGACCTCCTTGAAACCTTTTTTGGCATAATTATACTCCCGTTCAATTAAAAATTCCTTTTTATCCTATCAAAAAAAGAGGGTAAAAACAGCAAATAATTTATTAAAAAGATATTTCAATTATATCGGCTACTGTAATATACTTGTCCGAATGTAAATATATTCAAAAAATACCAATAGTAAACAGAAAAAAGCCTCACATTCATGAGGCATTTATTAATTGGATGTATTAAACATAAATGTTGATTTCCGCTGCAGGCACTTCGCTTTCCGCAGGGCTAGTTGGGAGCCTCCTCGGCGCATTCGCGCCTGCGGGGTCTCCCATACCAGCTACTCCTGCAGGAGTCTTCGTGCCTTCCGCTACAATCAACTTGCAATAAATCAACACTAAGCTTTAACACAGCTTTTTATTTAAAGCTAATCGCTCGTGATTGAAGCGCTTTCCATGATTCAATAAATTGCTGTTTATTAACAGGATATTGTTTTTTTCCTGACAGTGGATCATTTATATAGACATTATAGTCATCATAGCCAACTAAGACAACAGCATGTAAATCAAGTGGGGTTGTGATTGTTTGGTTGTTGTGAAGCCAGCTTTCAGGTCGGTTAGGTAGTCGATAGTCCCCAGTTGTCCAGACAACGACTGGATAGCCGTGTGCAACATGTTGTAGGACTTCTTCAAAGTGATGGTTGGTCAAATTAACAGCGCGATTTGGTAAATATCGGTTTACTAATTCTTCCATTGGTTTATCGTAAACGGCATAACCTGCATGTTTACCGGTCATATCACCGACAAATCCTTCTGCTGGGTTACCCCAGCGCAATATATCGCCGGACGAGGAACGCTGAATCGGATCATCATCCTTTTTAATATTGGAATAGAGCTCCATTTTACTTGTATTAACACCAGCATATTGCAACATCATTGCAAGGCTTGTTACCTCACAACCATATTTCAATTCCGGATTTTGTTTGATGAGTGGTACATCTAATAAGTATTTACCCAAAGTTAATTCATAATCATCCGGATGGTTTTCAAGCGTGTAGTGATCTGTGATTTGGATTGTTTCCGTTATATTTGAAGTAGTCGTCTGTGTTATTGACAAAGAACTTTTGTTAAAATGATTATCATCGGTAGGTTTGTCAGTTGACCCGAGTAACGGTAAGCTGGCTGCCATGACAAAATGAAGCATGTTCATCTTCATCCTTCTTTCATGTCATATTCTTACCGGCTTTTATATTTTGTCGTTTTCAAGTATGCGTTATGATGGTATTATGTTCCCATCAAAGAATTATAAATTGTTAAGGCTTGGAGGTTTAGAAATGGACGCATTGGATATCATATCTGATTTAGATAATGTGGTACCTTTTTTTCAACCGATATTCAGTGCAGATGAGCACCGAGCAATTGGCTATGAAATTTTAGGAAGATTCAATGGTAAGCAAGGAATCGAATCATTAGGCCCATTTTTTTTGGACGATGAAATTCCAGATGAATATCGTCTCGAGGTAGATAATACAGTTTTGATCAAAGCACTAGATATGGCCGTTTCACTTGATAAAGATGTCATGTTGTTTATTAATCGCGATGCAGATATCCTTATGCAAGACCATGGTGAGCAATTTTTACACCTGCTTTTACAATATGAAGAAAAAGGGATTTCCTTAAAGCGAATTGTTCTTGAGATTTCTGAGCTAAATTATAAAGGTGATATGGAGCATTTGGATCATTTGTTAAATTATTATCGAACCTATGGAATGAAGGTGGCAATTGACAAAGTTGCCAATGACAATAGTCAACTTGATCGAATTGGACAGCTATCTCCAGATATCATAAAAGTCGATTTGCAAGCATTAAGGTCCTTGGGTACATCATCAGGATTTCAAGATGTTTTATATTCTTTGGCGTTGTTAGCTCGAAAAATTGGGGCGACGCTTTTGTTTGAAAATATTGAAATGGTATTTCAGTTGCAATTTGCCTGGAAAAATGGGGGACGGTATTACCAGGGCTTCTATTTAGCCAAGCCGAGTGAAAATTTTGTAGATCGGGATATTTTAAAGAATCGATTAAAGGATGAGTTTCATTCCTTTATCATAAGTGAAAAAAAGAAACTGGAAACACTTTATAAAATCACTGAAACCTTTCAGCAAAGCTTACAGGATATGCTTGTGAAATATCGGAAAATAACAACCGATTATGAAGATATGTTAAAAGCTTTGGTTTCTGAACTCGAGTTAATCGCCTTCCGCGTTTATATCTGCGATGAGGAAGGATTCCAAAAAACAGCTAACTATTTTTATGTAAATAATAAATGGGTCGTCCAACAGGAATACCTTAATAAAAACTGGAGCTGGCGACCATATTTCCTGGAAAACATTATTAAAATGCGCAATGAGCAAAAAGGGATACTCTCTGATCTTTATAGCGATATTGAAACGGGAGAGACGATTCGAACGTTTTCATATCCTGTAAGTGCCAATGACTATTTATTTATTGATTTATCTTACAGCTTTTTGTATAAGCAGGATGGCCTACTCTAACTGGGATTCTGAATAAAATATCATGTAACGCGGTATGTTAAGCATAAAGGAGTGAGTATTGCATGATATTTTCATCAAACCTTTTGTTGGGAGTAGCGATGGCAATCTTGGCTGTATCGCTTATATATACGTTTTTGCTTGGTCGAGAGCAAAAGGCATTGAAAGGCGAATTGGATTCAAAAATACCTCATCCTGTCCAAGAACATGTTTACACGAGGAATCCAGTTTTTTTAACATATGCGCTTTTTTTTGCACTCGTTATTTTATTGATTGTCTTTTTTGCAGGTGCCAATTGGTAAAGGTCTCAATTATTTGAGGCCTTTTTAATATGTCAAAAATAATAATTGATTTTGTCAATATTGAAAGAAATCTGCATTAAATAGGTTTTTCTTGTCTAAATATGAGCGTATTTAGCGAACTATTTTTTCGTAATATAGTAATAATCGTTGTTAAAATGAATATATATTGCGACTAGCGGGGGGGAAGTTTATGCAAATTGCCATTCGGAATAGTTTATTCATTTTCATTTTGTTCTTGGTGGTACCGATTCATACTTATGCCACAGTAACAGATGAAAATCGGGAAGAAATTCTTGAGTTTGTAAAGGGAGCATTTCAAGCACAAGTATCTCTTAGTGAGAAAGAACGAAGTATCAAGGAGGTACAAGAACTCCTAAGCCCATATTTAACGGCATCATACATGGAATTATTTTTAACAGAAAACTTGGTTGAAGAGAATGGAAAATATTTCACACTTGGATCAGACTTCGCCCTTTATTATATTCCGTTCTTTAGCTATAACGAAAATACCAAAATCATCACACATGAAAACCAAATATATGTATATGAATTCTTTCCTGGAAACCAAGAAGGTCCAGTAACGTATCAAGATCATTATGAAGGGATTGTGTTAGAAGCACAAAACGGACAATATAAAGTAGCTAGACTTTTGGATAAAGCACCTGACGAGGCCATTCATGATAAAGAAACAAATGAGACAAATGCTATTAAAGTTACGCAAAAAGAGCAGCCACGATTATTAACTGCATTGCTATTTAGCCGCCTATCTGCGAAGAAACCAATTGAATTCTTTATTGAATTGCAAAGTTATTTTAAATAAGGTGATAAAGATTTAATCATGTTATTTAGCTTTTCAGCATTTTTCAAGTACATTTGCTTAGCTTCCTCTGAGCCGGTTTCGTGAGCTTTTATTTCGAAATCGGCTTGTATTTTTTTGATGTTTGCAAGTAATAAAGGTTTAGTTTGCGGCTTTGGTACGGTGATTTGATCGTCATAAACATCAACAACTAAATCGCCTGCAGAGGTAATTTGGGCAAAGACAACATTTTCGAGTGTTAGTCCTAATTTATCTAGTTCAACGAGAAGCCAGCCGCGATTCTTCCCACTTGCAGATAATGGATTATCAAGAATTTTCCCGTCCATTATAACGGTTTGAGGCTCTTTTTCACTAGCCACATTAATGTTTAAGTCTTTTGCGGTAACGGGGCGGTGTTCCTTTTTAAGTAAAACACTTAAGTCCCCAGTTGGTTCTAATACAGCAAATTCTACTTCGGCGATATTAAAAACATTTCTCCCGCGAAGCAATGAGCTTAAATCATCCAGGGTATATTTTTCTTTTTTTAAATTTTTCTCCATTATTTTTCCGTCGCGGATAAGCACGCTTCCTTTTCCTTCAACAATGTCACGGAAATTTTTGCTCTTTAACGTGATGAAATCCACTAAAAAAGTAATTCCACCAAAAATAACAATCGCAACGACACCATGGATGATATTTTGATCCAACCCCATGATGACTTCCCCAGCGATACTTCCTATCGTAATTCCGGATACATATTCAAAAAAAGTAATTTCTGAGATTTGTTTTTTCCCAAGCAGACGTGTGATTAAGATTAAAATAAAAATAAATAAAAAAGATCGTATGATGATTAATACCCATTCTGGCATTTTTTTCACCTCAACTAAAGGATTATCAAAACCGAATAATCAGTCTCAACTCTTTAATTAGGATTTCATTTATTTAACAGCTTATGTAAGGGAATTATGTAAAAAGATGAAAAAACTGACTCAAGACTGAGTCAGCTAAGTTATTCCTGTATATTTAGAGCTTTCATCAGTTCATTAGCATCAAAACCGCGAATGACTTGGTCACCAATGACGATTGTAGGTGTAGAATATGATTGGTACTTATTGATTAAAACATTTCGTGCTTTTTGATCTACTTTTATATTTTTTTCAATAAAAGAAATTCCGTATTCCTTGAAAAATTTCTTGGTGATTTCACAGGGCGGGCAATCTGGCTGGGAAAATAAAATAATATCGCTCAAAAAAACTTCCTCCGTTTTACTTTACTGTCTGTCCTGACGCATCAAATAATCAATTAAGCCTTGTGAGCAGATATTGATATCGAGCTTAATCACTTCTATGGCAGGATGATCCTCGGCAACTTGATTTGATTGTAAGAAATCCATTACTTTAGCAAAAATCGATTGTTCGGTTGCTTTGACACATTCATCGAAAGCTCTTTCGCATCGATATGCCGCAGTTGCAGACTCAACGAAAATATTTAACCACATTCTAACTTGCCTGTAAACCTCATTGACATGTGCAGAACCACCAAAGTGACCGAAATAAATGTTATCCAAATTCAACTTTTCAAACAGTGCTACTGATTGGCGCATCTTGTTAGGATCAAATTGGTTTGGTGATGTGGATGGGAGATATAACTCAACTCCATCACGATAGAGCTGAGGATAAAATACGCCAGAGGTGTCCCCGGTAAACATCGCATTAGTAGGAGGATAATATATGCTGAAATGATGATTTGCATGTCCTGGTGAATCATAAAATTTAAGCGTACAATTCGGCCCGATGATAAGTTCTTCCTCATGATTTTTTACGATTAGACGATCTAGGGGAATGGGTACAATCGGATCAAATAATTCATCAAATTTTTCACCATATACTGCTCTAGCGCCAGCAATCAATCTCGATGGGTCAGCTAAATGTCTAGCGCCTTTAGGGTGAACGATTACTTTAGCATTTGGACAATGCTGTAGCATGAGGCCAGCTCCACCAGCATGGTCTAAATGAATATGTGTTACGATGATGTATTTAATTTTTTCAAGGGATATTTGTAACTCCTGTAAACCTTTTAGTAAATATGGGATGGATGGACTTGCAGAGGTTTCAACAATTGTTATGTCTTCTTCGATCAGCACGTATGTACCGGTTCGTTCTTCCCAATTTAGATCAAAGTCGTCAATTAAATAAAGATTTTCTGCTAATTTTCGTGGTTTTGACAAAAAATCACATCCTTTTTCACCTTTTACTTGTACAATGCCTCTCATTATTTTATTCTGTTAATATTGGTATGTAAAGGAAAAGGGTTTGAATTTTCTGAATATAATCCATTTGGATAGAATCATGCCAGTTGAGAAAGCTATAGTAAATGTTTGTTTTCGTCGAAAGGAGAGGGAGCATGTCACAGCTTCAAGGTATATTAACCAGGTTAAAGAACCTTCATGAACAGGCTAATGGAGGTGAGCCATCACAACGTTTTTTTGAGGTGAATGGCGAACGTAAATGTCAAGTTACATACAATCCAAAATCTGCAACCTTTGAACTTGAAATATACAATGAAAAGGAAAAACCAAAGCGGTATCAATTTGACAACATTGATATGATTGCGATTGAAATTTTTGATTTGATTCAATAAAAGGAGCCCCTGTGGTTCCTTTTTTCTGTTTATATAGTAGAAAGTATGACAAGCTTCTAGTTGTATAATTAACAATTTTCTGACAATCAAATCTCCAACAAAGGAAATAACCGAAAAACTATGGTAAAATGAGTAAGATTCAAGATAGATTGAAACCAAAATGAGGAGATTCGAGATGTTTAAACTTCAAGTTGAAGATTTTTCACGATTTAATTTATTAGAGTTTTTAATTCCATCTGAACGAGTTGCACATGTGCAAATAGGTAATAATTTGGAGCATGCTCTTTTAGTATTAACAAAAAGTGGTTATACGGCTATTCCTGTGTTGGATCCCACGTACAAATTACATGGATTAATAAGTACGCCAATCATTATGGAATCGATATTAGGTTTAGAACGAATTGAGTTTGAAAAATTGGAGCACAAGCGTGTTGAAGAAGTGATGTTGACAGAAATTCCACGCTTAAAAACAGATTCCTCTCTCGAAACATGCTTAGATTTGTTAGTCGACCATCCGTTTTTATGCGTTGAGGACGAGAATGGTCTGTTTGAAGGTATCTTAACCAGAAGAGCGATATTATTACAATTAAATAAGAGTGTCCATCAAATGAATAAAACTAAAGGCTCCTAATATTGGAGCTTGTTTTTCGTACATATCTATTAACTAAAAAGTAGGTGAGGCTTTGGAAGGTGTTTACAAGGAGCAATTGCTAAAACAAAGAAAAAATCAAACGAAACGTCCATTTGTTCTCGCTGCGGTGATGCTTGCGATGTTTATGGGAGCAATCGAAGCGACCATAGTTTCAACGGCAATGCCGGATATTGTGGCAGACCTCGGTGGTTTTTCATTATATAGTTGGGTGTTTTCTGCATATTTGCTAATGAATTCGGTAACGGTTTTAATTTACGGGAAATTATCCGATTTATTTGGACGGAAACCCATTCTTATCTTTGGAATTGTCATATTCCTAATAGGTTCTATTTTGTGTGGATTTGCTCATTCAATGAAATCGTTGATTATTTACCGTTTGATCCAAGGTATCGGAGCGGGGGCGGTCACACCCATTGCGACGACCATTGTCGGGGATATTTATACAATGGAAGAGCGCGCTAAGATTCAAGGGTATCTAGCGAGCGTCTGGGGGGTATCGGCGATTATGGGCCCAGCCCTCGGTGGATTACTCGTTCAATTTGTTAGTTGGCGGTATGTATTTTGGATTAACATACCACTTGGATTATTATCCATAGCTGGTTTATGGTTCTTTCTTCACGAAAAGTTGGAAAAGAAAAAGCGACAAATCGATTATATTGGAGCGCTTTTGTTAACCGTGGTTGTTAGTGCCTTGATGCTTGTGTTGGTTCAGGCTGGGACAACTTGGAGTTGGTTGTCTCCTCAAACACTTTCGCTGCTATCACTAAGCCTCGTTACGTTCATGATGTTTATTTGGCAAGAAAAAAGATTTACTGAACCTGTTATGCCGTTATCGATTTGGAGAGAAAGATCTATTTTGATTGCGAATGTAGCTTCATTAGTTACCGGAATCATGTTGATTGGTATATCAAGCTTTTTGCCGACGTTTGTCCAAGGTGTAATGGAGCAATCCCCTATGGTGGCCGGCTTCACACTTACGACGATGTCGATTGGCTGGCCAATTGCTTCCACTATTTCTGGAAGAATGATGGTCAAATATGGTTATCGAGGAACATCCATTGTTGGCGGAATTTTACTTATCGTTGGCAGTGGGATGTTTGTGCTACTAACACCTCAGCTTGGCCCAATTTGGGCGGCATTTGGTTCATTTTTCTTTGGTTTCGGAATGGGATTAACGAGCACCGCGTTTATCGTATCGATTCAAAGTAGTGTGGATTGGGAGCAACGTGGTATCGCGACTGCTTCGAATATGTTTATGAGGAATCTCGGTAATACCGTTGGTGCAGCACTGTTGGGAGGAATATTAAACAGTCAATTGTATCGTTATATTAGATCAGAGGAGGAAACAAAAGGTTTTTCGATTGATTCAATTAATCTTTTGTTGAATGAAACGGAACGTCAAGAATTAACCTCTGTTGTTAAGCACATTTTACAAGAAGGCTTAACCATGTCCCTTCACACTGTTTATTATGCTGTGTTATTCTTGTCTATTTTCAGCTTTGTATTAATGTTTTTGATACCAAAACAGAAAAGCTGAGATTAATTTGATGTTAAAGGAGTAAAAAAGTATTGTCATCTTTATCTGAATTTCATTTTTTGTCTGTCTTAGCCCAAGAAATGAATATGCGCAGGGCTGCGGAGCGTTTGTTTGTTTCTCAGCCAGCACTATCTCAACGCTTGCAAACAATCGAAAAGGAATGGGGGACAAGATTATTTATCCGCTCGCAAAAGGGCTTAACCTTAACACCAGCAGGTGAGCGTGTCATCCAGTTTGTCAATGATGTTCTCGAACAGGAAGATGAAGTCCGCGAAACCATTCACGCAATGAATTCGCAGATTCATGGTACCTTAAAAATTGCCGTTGCCTCAATTGTTGGTCAGTATTGGCTGCCAAAGGTATTAAAGAAGTTTGTTAAACGCTATCCTCAGGCGAAGATCTCCCTAATTACTGGGTGGAGCAGTGAAATTCTCAAAACGATGTATGAAGATCAAGCACATATTGGGATCATTCGCGGTACACCGGACTGGAAAGGTGTGAAGACCCATTTGTTTGAAGATAATCTTTATTTAGTCGATACGGAAATCAATCGTTTAGAGGAAGTACTTGAGTCAAATCGACCATTTATTCAGTTTAAAAGTGATTCCAATTACTATCAGGAAATTCATAATTGGCTGCATCGGCAGTTTGGGACTTTACCGAAGCGAACGATTGTTGTCGATCAAATAGAAACTTGTAAACAAATGACATTTAATGGAATCGGATATGCGATTTTACCGGGAATTACGTTAGCTGGAGCTGAAAAAAATATTTTTAAAATACCGTTAATCGGAGAAAATGGAAAGCCGATTAAGCGGGATACTTGGCTTGTTGGCTACGAATCTGCCTTTAAGCTTAAACAAGTCCAAGCTTTTGTTGATTTGATTAAAGAGCATTTAGAATAACCTAGTAGTGTTTTCCTTGTTTTCAAAACAATTGTCTGATAAATTGTTTGTATATGTACATAAAGGAGGAACCAATCCATGAAAATGATGGATGCAAATGAAATTATTTCTTTTATTGCCAATAGTAAAAAAGCTACCCCAGTAAAAGTTTACGTAAAAGGGGATTTAGACGGAATAGATTTTGGCGCAAATTCAAAGGCTTTTATAAATGGGAATACAGGTATTGTGTTTGGTGAATGGAGCGAAATCAATCCTATCTTAGAAGCACATCAAGGACAAATAGAAGACTATGTAATCGAGAACGATCGTCGTAATTCAGCGATTCCGATGATTAATCTTAAAAATGTTAAAGCGCGCATCGAACCAGGTGCCATCATTCGCGATCATGTTGAAATTGGCGATAATGCCGTAATCATGATGGGAGCAGTTATTAACATCGGTGCTGTTATTGGTGAAGGTACAATGATAGATATGAATGCTGTACTGGGTGGACGAGCTACTGTGGGTAAAAACTGTCACGTCGGCGCAGGCGCTGTATTGGCAGGTGTAATTGAGCCACCTTCAGCTCAACCAGTAATTTTAGAGGACAATGTCCTTATCGGCGCTAACGCAGTGGTTTTAGAAGGAGTACGTATTGGTGAAGGCTCTGTTGTCGCTGCAGGTGCTGTTGTAACTAAAGATGTAGAGCCTTACACTGTTGTTGGAGGCACTCCTGCACGTCTCATTAAGAAAATTGATGACAAAACAAAATCAAAAACTGAAATTATGATGGAGCTTCGTCAACTGTAGGAGCTATGATTGAAAAGCGTGGGTCCGTTGGTCCACGCTTTCTTTAGAGAGGAGACCAAATCGTATGTCTTTATATCCATTTGTGGAAATAAGAAGGGACTTGCACCAAATTCCGGAGCTGGGCTTCCAAGAATTCAAAACGCAAAAATATTTATTAAACTATCTGGAATCATTACCACAAGACAGACTAGGAATCAGACGGTGGGAAACTGGACTAGTTGTCAAAGTAAATGGTAAAGCTCCTGCTCAAACGATTGCCTATCGAACAGATATTGATGGGCTGCCGATAACTGAAGAAACGCTTCTACCTTTTCAATCTCAACATCCTGGTAATATGCACGCTTGCGGTCACGATTTTCACATGAGTATTGCTTTAGGGGTATTAACTCATTTTGTGGAAAACCCGATTGATGACAATCTAGTGTTTCTTTTTCAACCAGCAGAGGAAGGCCCTGGTGGGGCAGAACCGATGCTAAAGTCGGGCGTACTAGATGGATGGGATCCGGACATGATTATCGCCTTACACATTGCTCCTGAATATCCTGTTGGCACAATCGCGATTAAACCAGGCCTTTTATTTGCCAATACTTCGGAGCTCTTTATTGATTTAGTAGGTAAAGGTGGTCATGCTGCATACCCACATCAGACAAATGATATGGTAGTAGCGGCATGCTCTCTCGTTACACAACTGCAAAGTATTGTCGCTAGAAATGTAGATCCGCTTGATAGTGCGGTTATTACAATTGGCAAAATCGAAGGTGGTACAGTACAGAACATTATTGCAGAGCGGGCTAGACTAGAGGGGACAATTCGAACTTTATCAGAAGAATCAATGGTAAAGGTAAAAGAGCGGGTTCAGGCGATTGTAAAAGGCGTTGAAGTCGGCTATCAATGTCAAACATCTATTGATTTCGGTGCTATGTATCATCAGGTTTATAACCATCATGAATTAACTGCTGAATTTGTTAAGTATATGAACACGCAAGCTGAGTTAAATGTTGTTGAATGTAAAGAAGCGATGACCGGTGAGGATTTTGGCTATATGCTAAAGGAAATTCCAGGGTTCATGTTTTGGCTTGGTGTTGATTCAGATTTTGGTTTACATCATTCCAAGCTTCACCCAAATGAGGATGCAATCGAAAAAGCAGTAAATGGAATTGTCAGTTATATTCAATTTAAGGGAACCCAAGCTAAATAAGTTATATATTATTTTTGGGAAAAATTAGCGAATGTCTAATTTTGTAAAGCGGGGAAAGCGTAGTCAGGACAAGGCTTTTCATTTTGATTTGTCATTTCTACATGGTAAAATATACAAGAGTCGACAGATTCTTTAATCCAACCAGTTTAAAATCATGGAATCAAGGAAAAACCAATTAATGGGTTTTAAATAATGCTCCCCTAAAATTATAATAAATGTTTTTTTAAATTAATTATAATTTAATATTGACTAAAAAATAGGAAAAGCATATAATAAAAACTGTGAACAGGGAACCCATGGGGATTTAATCCTCATTGATCTAAATATTGGAGGGATTTTTAATGGCAGAACGTTTAGTAGGAAAACAAGCACCACGTTTCGTGATGGATGCGGTTTTACCAAACAAAGAATTTGGGAAAGTTAGCTTAGAAGAAAACATGAAGAATGACAAATGGACAGTTCTTTTCTTCTATCCAATGGACTTCACATTCGTTTGTCCAACTGAAATTGTTGCGGTTTCTGACCGTTACGAAGAATTCGAAGACCTTGATGCAGAAGTAATCGGTGTATCAACTGATACTATCCATACTCATCTTGCTTGGATCAATACAGACCGTAATGCAAATGGTCTTGGACAATTAAAATATTCACTAGCTGCTGACACTAACCATATTGTTGCTCGTGACTATGGTGTACTTATCGAAGAAGAAGGTATCGCACTACGCGGCTTATTCATTATCAGTCCTGAAGGTGAATTACAATATGCTGTTGTACATCACAACAACATCGGTCGTGACGTTGATGAAACTTTACGTGTTCTTCAAGCACTACAAACTGGCGGTCTTTGCCCAGCTAACTGGCGTCCAGGACAAGCTACTCTATAATATCCATACAACCAAAGAGACCAACTCGCTATCGAGCTGGTCTCTTTTAATTTGATGACTGTGATAAATTAAAGCATTCATATTAAGCAAGTTGATTGGAGCGGAAGTCAACATACTTGTTTAACACAGTATTAAATTTAACGCTAGTGCTTAATGCTTTTCTTTTATGCTAAAATGAGACAATAGAGAATGTGTGTTAATGGAGGACCTCATTGTGAAAAAAGAATTTGCTGTAATAGGATTAGGTCGTTTTGGCGGCAGCATTTGTCGTGTTTTAGCTGAACAAGGCATGGAAGTATTGGCAATTGATATGGATGAAGATCTAGTAAATGAATTTGCGGCGATAGCTTCACATGCCGTTGTTGGGGATTGTACCGATGAACAGGTCCTAAAAAGTCTAGGAATCCGAAATTTTGACCACGTTATTGTCGCGATTGGAAACGATATTAAAGCGAGTATCTTAACAACTTTAATGTTAATTGAACTGGGTGTTACGAATATTACTGTGAAAGCTCAGGATGACTATCATGAGAAAGTACTCCGGAAAATAGGGGCAAACCACGTCGTTCATCCAGAACGTGATATGGGCCGTCGTATCGCCAATCACATATCTAGCAATAATGTCTTGGATTATTTGGAGCTTTCAGAGGAGCACAGCATCGTTGAAATCATTGCGAATCATAAGCTTGGCGGTCATTCTATTATCGATTTAGATATTCGCGCAAAATACGGAATTACAATCGTTGCGATCAAGCGTGGAAATAATATTATTGTTTCGCCTCAAGCAAATGAAGTCATTCAATCAGGTGATGTTCTCGTTGTCATCGGTGCCGATATTGATATAAACCGATTTGAAAAGAAAGCAATGTAGCAGGTTGTATGGTGAAATTGGGAAAATGAATAAACAAAAAAGCTCGCCAGCAGGCGAGCTTTTTTTAACTAGACTTCCATAATAATTGGTAAAATCATTGGGCGACGCTTAGTTTTTTCATAAAGGAATGGCGCAAGGGTATCGGTAATTTCATTTTTAATTTCAGACCATTGCGTTGTTTTGCGCTCCATCACTTTGTTCAAATGTTTTGTAATTAGCACTTGTGCATCGTTAATAAGATCGCTAGATTCACGCATATACACGAAACCTCGGGAAATTAAATCTGGTCCTGCAGCAATCTTAAATTCCTTCATATTGATGCTTACGACAACGATGACAAGACCTTCCTCAGAAAGAATACGGCGGTCGCGTAATACAATATTACCAATGTCGCCAATTCCGCTTCCGTCAATATATACATTTCCAGATGGAATTTTCCCAGCAACCTGAGCCATATTATCACTTAGCGCCAATACTTCACCATTATCCATAATGAAGCAATTTTCTTCAGGAACACCACAATCGACTGCTAATTTAGCATGCATTCTTTGCATGCGGTATTCACCGTGAATTGGCATAAAGAATTTTGGTTTTATTAGGCGAAGCATTAGCTTTTGTTCCTCTTGGCCACCATGACCTGAAGTGTGGATATTGCTTAATGGTCCATGAATGACTTCTGCTCCTGCCTTAAACAGCATATTAATTGTACGACTTACGCTAATCGTATTCCCTGGGATTGGTGATGATGAGAAAACAACAGTGTCTCCAGGAATGATTTGAATTTGACGATGAGTTCCGTTAGCAATCCGTGATAATGCTGCCATTGGTTCACCTTGGCTACCGGTACATAGGATTGTTACTTTGTTTGCAGGTAAACGATTAATTGATTGAGCATCAATAAAAGTATCCTTAGGTGCACTGATATAACCTAAATCCAGACCGATTTCAATTGCTGCTTCCATGCTTCGTCCAAAAACAGCAACTTTTCTGCCGTTTGCAACAGCTGCTTCAGTAACCTGCTGAAGGCGGTGGATATTTGATGCGAAAGTTGCAAAGATAATTCGCCCGTCAACAGTACGGAAAATATCATCAATGCTTTCACCGACCTTACGCTCTGACATTGTGAAGTTTGGAATTTCACTATTCGTGCTATCAGAAAGCAGGCAAAGGACTCCTTCTTTTCCAATTTCAGCCATTTTTGTAAGGTTAGCTGGTTCACCGACTGGCGTAAAATCGAATTTGAAGTCCCCTGTATGAACAACTTGTCCAGGAGGAGTTTTTACGACAATTCCATATGAGTCTGGGATACTATGAGTGGTACGGAAAAAAGTAACCGATGTTTTCCGAAACTTAATGATATCGTCCTCTTTTATTTCGTAAAGCTTGGCATTTCTTAATAAACCGTGTTCTTCCAGTTTATTTCGAATTAAACCAAGGGCAAGTTTTCCACCGTATATGGGAACATTGATTTGCCGAAGTAAATAGGGGATACCACCGATGTGATCTTCATGACCATGGGTAACAAATAATCCTTTAATTTTATCTTCATTTTTAATTAAATAAGTGTAATCTGGAATTACATAATCAATTCCCAGTAACTCGTCTTCGGGGAATTTTATACCTGCATCAATTAGAATAATTTCATCTTGAAATTGTACGGCGTAGGTGTTCTTACCGATTTCCCCAAGTCCACCCAGGGCAAACACGGCTGTTTGATCATTCTTAACAAATTTCATATTTTATCCAATCTCCAATACATTAAAGTCTTCATTGTTTTGCTCATATTCTAAAAATGCACCTTGTACTGGTTGTACAAACTCAATATTATAGGATTTATCCGCTAATTTTTTCCGAACATCTCTTTCAGAATCAGCATGGATAAATAGAGTTTTTGTTTTTTCCCGTACTGGTACCTGTTTATTTGACTCCTGAAAATATACTTTAAAAATCATGATTATCTCTCCTTCATTCATTTTCATTAAATTTTTATATGGTGCTTGTCGCCCAAGGCTACCCGCCTTGCACTTTTTATATAGATACATTAACTTCATGGTTAAAGTAATAAATATTGAAGTTGTTCCTGTTATTAGTTTTTACGCTCTGAAAGGTATAAATCCGTGTTACTAAATCACTTATTATATAATAACAGGTTTTTCATTTTTTTTCTTGCCTTAACAAATTATTCATGGGAAGGAATAACAGGGATGGGCTTCCAAGGAATGTTAAATAGGTGTTATTTTACAAATGTACAACAAGGAAGAAGCCCTTCGCAAGTTTGAAGGGCTCAAAAAGCACTAAGCGATTGATTTTTTTCGAAGTAAATCTTTCCACTGTTTTAAGAGCTTCTGTCTTAGCTTCTTCAACATAGTGGATCATCTCCTCACTTCCTATTTTAAACCATCCTTGTCCATTGTAAAGTAGTTATAGATTATTTATTAAAATGGCGTTTAGATATTTCCTTTTACTAGTATATGTTTAAACTACAATAATTTATCATTTGTAATTATGGAAGAAATACCCTAATCTTTCTTAGTATGATAAACATTTAGGGTTAGAAAAATTAACCAAGCTGTGTTTTAATGTTATTTTAGTATTTTTATTCAGCAGGAGGAGACCTAATGATGAAGGAAATCATCTTTTTTGATATTGACGGTACAATTTTAAATCATGATAAACAAATTCCGTCAAAAACCAAGCAAGCAATCAAAGACTTGAGGGAACAGGGACATTTTGTGGCAATTGCTACAGGACGAGCGCCATTTATGTTTGAGGAATTAAGACAAGAGTTAGAAATTGATTCATATGTCAGCTTCAATGGTCAGTTTGTCGTTTTTGAAAATAAATTACTTTATCACAATCCCTTAAACAAAGAAGAATTACATCGATTACACCAATACTCGAATAATTTGGATCACCCTCTTGTTTTTATGAACCAAGAGTCGATGAAATCAAGTGTACCACACCATCGTTATATTGAAGAAAGTATGAAAACCCTACAATTTTCTCATCCGGAGCATGATGATCTTTTTTATCAAGATAAACACATATTCCAGTCATTATTATTTGTCGAGGAGCGAGAAGAATATTTATACGAAGGACGATTTCCTGATTTTCAGTTTGTGCGCTGGCATCCATTCTCAGTTGATGTAATCCCAAAGGGAGGCTCAAAAGCTGAGGGAATTAAGCGAATGGTAGATATACTTGGAATGAATATGAAGGATGTTTACGCATTTGGTGATGGTTTAAATGATATTGAGATGCTTCAGACAGTTGGAACTGGAGTGGTGATGGGGAATGCTAGTGATGAAGTAAAACAGCATGGAAACTTTATTACGAAGCCTGTCGATGAAGATGGGATTTGGTTTGGCTTAAAGGAGCTAGGACTAATTTAATTAATGTATGGATGGAAAAAGCCGACGCCAAATGGTGTCAGGCTTTTTCTATCTATATCGCTGTATGAGACTTCCACTGAGAAGTTTAGCGTTGAATTTCAAGCGCGTTTTCTGGGCGGAAGTAGGGGTCTTGCTTATTAATATGGTCATAGAACATAATCCCGTTTACATGATCGATTTCATGCTGGAATACGATAGCAGGCATACCCTTTAATCTTAATTGAATTTCTTTGCCGTCGATATCGTAGGCCCTTACAGTGATACGTGCATGTCTTGGGACAAAACCTGGAATGGCCTCATCGACTGATAGGCACCCTTCGCCTGACGATAAATAGGCTTGCTCAACAGAATGGCTGATAATTTTGGGATTAAATAAAGCGTAGCTGTATAATTTGTCTTTGTCACCCAGAACGTGGATTGCAATCATTTTTTTTGAAACATTAATTTGTGGGGCAGCAAGGCCGATTCCGGGGCGTAGGTTATATTTAGCTGCAATTTCAGGATTTTGGCTGTTTTGAACAAATTCCATCATACTGGTCAATATTTGTTTATCTTCCTCTGATGGAGGGAGTTGAACGTCATCTGCGACTTTTCTTAGTGTAGGATGGCCATCCCTAATGATATCATCCATGGTAAGCATATATTAACACTCCTAATCTTATTGTCCGTTACTTCATCATTACCCATATGTTAAAAATTAACTATGTATGTAATATATCAAAGAATAAACGAAAAGTTAATTATTTATAACTATATGTCACGTTGGTGAATATAGAAAAAGAGGAGACGAGTCTCCCCCTTTCGCTAATTTGTGATTAACAAAATGCACTACCAACAATAATTAATAAAATGAAGAGGACGACGATTAGAGCAAAACATCCTCCGAAGCCTACACCATGACCACCATAAGCAGGGTAGCAACAGCCGCCTCCGAATCCATATCCACTATAACCAAACATAGGAAAACCTCCCTGATTGTTATTCGTCTATTTGACGTTTACTATAAACTATGTATTTTAGCTAAATATGTGTAGGCCTGAGCCTATCGGGACACAAAGTTTCTCTCATTAGAATTCGATTAAGAAACTGTGTTTTTATGGACTTAGCAACTATTGTAAAATGATTAGACAATCGATATAGTAAAAGTTAGTTAGGGGGTAGAAGTGTGTTGAAGAAACGGAAATTCATCTTCATGATACTCATGGCAATGGGGCTTTTGTCATTAAGCGGTTGTATTGGGGAAAAGCCAGAACAGGAAATGTTTAATATTCTCGAGGATGTCGCAAAAGCTGAAAAAGGTTTTGAAGACCAACAAAAACCACTTGTTGAGCTTGAGACGCAGGAAAGAGAGCTCTATCAGAAGATAATGTCGTTAAAGAGCGATCAGCATGATGAAATTGTAAAGCTTTCAGATGAGGCACTGGTTATTGTTTCCAAGCGTAAAGACCATATTAATCAGGAGAAGGAAAGTATCGATGCGTCGAAACAGAAATTTAAAACGATCTCTCCACTTGTAGGTAAATTGAAGGATGAGGACTTAAAATCAGAAGCAAAAAAACTGATCAAAACCATGGAAAAACGGTATGAAATACATAATGAACTTTATGATCAGTATCAATTGGGAATAAAGTATGATACTGAGCTATACGAGATGCTAAAAAATAAAGATGTTTCTTTAGAGACACTGGAGGAACAGGTAAATAAAATCAATAAAACATACGATCAAGTTTTAACTACCAATGATGAGTTTAATGGAAAAACGAGTGAATATAACAACCTTAAGCTTTCATTTTACAAAAAAGCTGGCTTTAACGTTTCGAAATAATAATTGATTGATAATCGGCCGATTTAGGCCGATTTTTTTTTGCCTTCATACATATATGTAGAAGGGTTAAATGTAATTTTTTGCAAAAAAAGTAATTTTTGTTACTGTGTTATATCAATCTATTCTCAAGTGCGTTTTTGTAATACAGGTGCAATAAACTAGTGATACAGAACTTAATTTGATAAATGTGTATAAAATGTGAAAAGTAATAAACAATATGTTTGACTTGTTTATTAGGGTGTTGTAAACTTAAAAACGTAGAAATTAATTGTATTAGTTAAAAAAGAATAAATAATAATACAGATTTTTGATTCTCATTCTCATTCTTTGAGTTTAATGAATAATATTTAATTAAGTTTGATGAGATTGGGTATCCTAATTCTGATATGGCTATGTTTAACAATTATTTCCCTGAATGAAAGGATGAGGTGGCATTTATGGCATCTAAAACAAAAACTCAGTTAAATGTGATGCAGCAACTCAAAGATATTGAGGAGCAGTTTCAAACATTACAAATATTAAATGAAGATGGTCAAGTTGTGAACGAAGCGGATATGCCAGATTTAAGCGATGAGCAGCTTCAAGAATTAATGACCAGAATGGTATATACAAGAATTTTAGATCAACGCTCTATTTCATTGAATCGCCAAGGTCGTTTAGGGTTTTATGCACCAACAGCTGGACAAGAAGCTTCCCAACTTGCGTCCCAATACGCTTTGGAAAAGGAAGATTTTATTTTACCAGGTTATCGTGATGTTCCACAACTTGTATGGCATGGCTTACCACTGTCTCAAGCGTTTCTTTGGTCAAGGGGGCATTTTGAAGGGATGAAAATTCCTGAGGGAGTTAACGTTCTTCATCCGCAAATTATCATTGGTGCTCAATATGTGCAAACCACTGGAGTTGCACTTGGTATGAAAAAGCGTGGTGCGAAATCAGTTGCGATTACTTACACAGGTGATGGCGGTACATCACAGGGTGATTTCTATGAAGGGATTAACTTTGCTGGAGCGTATAAAGCCCCTGCAATCTTCATCGTTCAGAATAATCGATTTGCGATTTCCACTCCGGTAGATAAGCAATCTGCTGCAAAAACACTTGCTCAAAAAGCAGTAGCTGCCGGTATTCCTGGTATTCAAGTGGACGGAATGGATCCGCTGGCGGTATATGCGGCTGTTCATGAGGCACGCGAGCGTGCAGTTAATGGTGAAGGTCCAACTTTGATTGAAACATTAACTTATCGTTATGGTCCACACACAATGGCTGGAGATGATCCAACCAGGTATCGTACGGCTGACCTTGATAACGAATGGGAAAAGAAAGATCCGCTTGTTCGTTTCCGCAAATTCCTAGAGGCTAAAGGGCTTTGGAATGAGGAAAAAGAAAGCGCAGTAATTGAAAAAGCAAAAGAGGATATTAAAGAAGCTATTAAAGTAGCAGATGCAGCACCGAAGCAAAAGGTAACAGACTTAATGTCGATTATGTACGAAGAGATGCCGCAAAACCTAAAGGAACAATTTGAACTATATAAAGCAAAGGAGTCGAAATAAGCCATGGCGCAAATGACAATGATTCAAGCAATTACGGATGCACTGCGCACTGAACTGCGTAATGACCCGAATGTGTTAGTGTTCGGTGAGGACGTTGGCGTAAACGGAGGTGTATTCCGTGCGACTGAAGGACTTCAAAAGGAATTCGGTGAAGAGCGTGTATTCGATACACCACTTGCGGAATCTGGAATCGGTGGTTTAGCGGTGGGTCTTGCTTTACAAGGTTATCGCCCTGTACCGGAAATACAATTCTTTGGGTTTGTCTTTGAAGTAATGGATTCAATTTCAGGACAATTAGCCCGCATGCGTTACCGATCAGGTGGACGGTATCATTCACCGGTAACCATTCGCTCACCATTTGGTGGGGGTGTTCATACACCCGATATGCACGCGGATAGTTTAGAAGGATTAATGGCACAACAACCAGGCTTAAAGGTTGTCATCCCATCAACACCTTATGACGCAAAAGGATTATTAATTTCATCCATTCGTGACAATGACCCAGTTATATTCTTGGAACACATGAAATTGTATCGCTCTTTCCGTCAGGAAGTACCTGAAGGGGAATATTCGATTCCTCTTGGTAAAGCTGATGTAAAACGGGAAGGTACTGACTTGTCTATTATTACTTATGGCGCAATGGTTCATGAGTCATTAAAAGCTGCGGATGAGTTAGCAAAGGAAGGCTATTCTGTGGAGGTCATTGACCTTCGTACAATTGCTCCACTTGATATCGAAACAATCGTTGCTTCTGTCGAAAAGACAGGTCGTGCAATCGTTGTCCAAGAAGCACAAAAGCAAGCAGGTATTGCAGCGCAGGTTGTAGCAGAAATTAATGATCGAGCTATTTTAAGTCTTGAGGCACCGGTACTACGTGTGGCAGCTCCAGATACGGTATTCCCATTCCCTCAAGCTGAAGCGGTTTGGTTGCCAAATTATAAAGATGTTATCGAAACATCAAAAAAGGTATTAACATTTTAAATAAATTTACGGAATTTCTGGGAGGATATAGAAGTCGGTAATTTTCAGGAATTCCTCATCCTATTTATCAGGACGGAAAATTTTTCTAGGAAGGTGAATCCAGTGGCGTTTCAATTTAGATTGCCAGATATTGGTGAAGGTATTCACGAAGGCGAAATCGTGAAATGGTTTGTTAAGCCCGGCGATAAAGTCCAAGAGGACGATGTGTTGTGTGAGGTGCAAAATGATAAAGCGGTGGTGGAAATTCCTTCACCGGTTGCAGGAACTGTCGAAGAGGTACTCGTTAATGAAGGCACAGTTGCGACGGTAGGTCAAGTGTTAGTTACTTTTGATGCACCTGGATATGAAGACCTGCAGTTTAAGGGAGACGAACATGAAGAAGAGCCGAAGCAAGCTGAAGAGCCAAAAGCTGCTCCTGTAGCTCCTCCAGTGGCAGGTACAGATGCAAAGACAGTTTCAAATAGTCAACAATCAGAAGTTGGAGAGGAATCAAACCGCCGCATTATTGCCATGCCATCCGTGCGGAAGTATGCTCGTGATAAAGGTGTTGATATCCAGAAGGTATCTGGTTCTGGAAAGAATGGTCGAGTCACAAAAGAAGATATCGATGCTTTCTTAACCGGAGGAAATGCTGCTACGTCAGAATCAACGAGTCAAACAGCGGGAGTACCGGCTGTTCAGGAAACAGTGGCACCTAAAGCGACCATTCCACAGGGAGAATATCCTGAAACTCGTGAAAAAATGAGCGGTATTAGAAAAGCGATTGCTAAAGCAATGGTGAACTCTAAGCATACAGCTCCGCATGTTACCTTAATGGATGAAGTCGATGTAACATTGCTTGTATCAAGCCGTAAGAAATTTAAGGATATTGCAGCGCAAAAAGGAATTAAGCTTACATATCTTCCGTATGTAGTAAAAGCATTAACAAGCGCGTTGCGAGAGTTCCCTGCGTTAAATACATCACTTGACGATGCTGCCGAGGAAATTATTCATAAACATTACTATAACATCGGAATTGCAGCTGATACGGAAAGAGGCTTGCTTGTTCCAGTAGTGAAAGATGCAGATCGTAAGTCCATTTTCAACATTTCAAACGAAATTAATGAGCTGGCAACAAAGGCTCGTGATGGAAAGTTGGCCCCTGATGAAATGAAGGGTGCATCTTGCACGATCTCTAATATTGGTTCAGCAGGTGGACAGTGGTTTACTCCAGTTATTAACCATCCAGAGGTTGCGATTCTAGGCATTGGGCGAATTGCTGAAAAGCCAGTGGTAAAAAATGGTGAAATCGTTGTTGCTCCGGTCCTAGCTTTATCACTAAGCTTCGATCACCGTATGATTGATGGTGCAACTGCGCAAAATGCCTTGAACCATATTAAAAAATTATTAAACGATCCTGAACTATTGTTAATGGAGGCGTAACAGATGGTAGTAGGAGATTTTCCAATTGAAACAGATACTATCGTGATAGGAGCAGGACCAGGTGGTTATGTAGCAGCGATTCGCGCCGCTCAACTTGGTCAATCGGTAACGATCATTGAAAGAGGAGAACTAGGCGGTGTTTGTTTGAACGTTGGTTGTATTCCTTCAAAGGCGTTAATTTCTGCTGGACATAAATATGAAACGGCAAAACATTCTGAGACAATCGGAATTACTGCTGAGAATGTTAAAGTTGACTTCACAAAAGTTCAGACTTGGAAGGCAAGTGTTGTCAAAAAACTAACTGGTGGGGTTGAAGGGCTGCTAAAGGGGAATAAGGTTAGCATCGTTCGTGGTGAAGCATACTTAGTGGATGCAAATACACTACGAGTTATGGATGAAAATTCAGCTCAGACTTATACCTTTAAAAATCTCATTATCGCAACAGGATCACGTCCTATTGAATTACCAGCATTTAAATATTCAAACCGTGTTTTAGACTCGACTGGAGCTTTGGCTTTACAGGAAATTCCTAATAAAGTTGTCGTCATTGGCGGAGGTTATATCGGTACTGAGTTAGGAGGAGCATATGCAAACTTCGGAACTCAGGTAACGATTTTAGAGGGATTGGACGAAATTTTGGGCGGTTTTGAAAAGCAAATGTCAGCTCTAGTGAAAAAGAATTTAAAGAAAAAAGGGGCAGAAATCGTTACGAAGGCATTTGCTAAAGGCGTTGAGGAAACAGAAAATGGCGTCACCGTCAGATATGAAGTAAATGGTGAAGAAAAAACGGTAGAAGCTGACTATGTGTTTGTGATGGTCGGTCGTCGTCCGAATACTGATGAGATGGGATTAGAGCAAATAGGTATTGATATATCTGACCGTGGCATTATCCAGGTTGATAAGCAATGTCGCACAAATATCAGTAATATATATGCAATTGGTGATGTTGTGCCAGGACCGCCACTTGCCCATAAGGCGTCATATGAAGGAAAAATTGCTGCTGAAGCGATTGCGGGTCTTTCGTCAGAAATCGATTATTTGGCAATGCCGGCAGTTGTTTTCTCAGATCCGGAATTAGCTACTGTTGGTTACAGCGAAGCTCAAGCGAAGGAAGAGGGAATTGAGGTTGTTGCTGCGAAATTCCCGTTTGCTGCAAATGGTCGTGCGTTAGCATTAGATGCTACAGAGGGCTTTATGAAGCTAGTCACTCGCAAAGAAGATGGTTTAGTGATTGGTGCGCAAATTGCAGGTCCAAGTGCATCTGATATGATTGCTGAATTGGCATTAGCAGTCGAAACAGGAATGACAGCCGAAGACATTGCCATGACTATCCACGCCCATCCTACTCTTGGCGAAATTACAATGGAAGCGGCCGAAGTAGCACTAGGTCACCCAATCCATATTATTAAATAAGAGACTATGTTATAACAGAGTGCTGTTATTGTGCAAAGTTGATTGGAGTGGAAGGTGCGCGAAGCGCCTGTAACGGAAATCAACAGCCACGTTTAACACACTAAGTAATAAAGTAGGAGGTCCTTTTCTTTGCGGAGAAAAGGACTTTTTTTGTATATATAGCTTGTTCATAAAATCTTTTCCGAATGAAAATATCTTTCGTCAACTCATCATATAATGATGTAAACATGCCATGATTATAGGTAGGTAATGAGATGAGAATGACAGGATATGTAGTGACTTTATTACAATTAATCATTTGGAGTGGCTTTTCTGTGATTGAATGGCTTTCACATCATGACCAACCAGTATTTAATGGTTTAATGTTTGTTGTGTTTTTATATATAGCCTTTTTAGTTGGGAATTCATTAATTAAATCTACAAAAAAGACGGTACTCATTACGTTTATAAGCTTATGTATTTATTTTTCGATTCAATACATCTTATCATTAATTCAAATAAGAACACCGTTTTTTTGATAGCTCAATCATGTATATGAAAAAAGACGACCAATAGGGGTGGTCGTCAGTTCGATTTATTTTCGTGGATAGTGGTACATAACCCGTCCGTTAAACAAATGCAGCTCACCTTGAAGCTTTTTCGATAAGAATTTACAAAACTCATTTGCTTTACCCTTATCTCCAGCTGTTGCCTGTTCAGGTAGTGTAACTTGGATATACGTCTGCTCTCGTTCGGTACCATCCTCCTGTTTAACCACTTCTTGATCAATTCCGATTAAAATAGCATAATAGCGATCTTGAGTTGCTGATAGATAAAACCATTTGCCCTGGCTGCTTTCGTGTTCTTTTATATCATAAGGAAAGGCTGAATATGCGTAATTCCAGTCCAGTTGATCCCCTGTTTTTGCGGTAATTTCTTTGTAATAATTAAAGTAGTTTTTTAGTTCCTCTGTTGTGATTGTTTGTGTTGTTGAAGCAGGAACAAGCTTAATATAAGCATTTTGTGCCATTTTCCAATCCCCCGGTTTCAAAATTAGTACTCATTTCCCTCTTATTATAACATGGGCTATTCAATAATGCCGAAACGAAGGGACTATCTTTATAATTTTCCAAAAAAATACATTGAAAAAATAGAACATATAAGTTATAATAAAATTCTAAATATTCAAAAAATAATTTATGGCTTGAGGGAGGTTTTTTATGGTAATTTTCGAAAAGTTGTATGATGAATCAGAGAAGGTTAAAGTTCGGTTTGTAGGATTTACAACCGAATCCACGCGTTATGATTTTGGGATTATTTACACCAATCTATTTTTTGGGAAGCCCCTCGTTGTCTGCATGCAAACAGGCCGCTCAGCTCTCCTCGACCCTAAAGACCTGGACAATACAGAATATGTTAAGTCATCATTCAAAATTTCCGACGAACAGCAGGCATTGGATTTAGTTGAATTTTTCAGAAATACCTTGCCTGGAGTACCATTTGGACCTCAATATGAATAATCAACAGACAGACCTTTTTCAAAGGTCTGTTTTTCATTGTGTTATACTAAACGCTTTATACTGTTTTTTGTTTACAGGGTATACCAATATTTACTACTAAAAAAAGTTAATGTGACATACAAATTAGGCTTGAAATAACAATAGTGTTATATTATTATCAAATTAAGAAATTCATTAAAAACGCTTACAACAAATTCTTGATCAATTTTTTCCGAAGGGAAGGGAGATCCATAGTGGGTACAATCGTATGTCAAACTTGTGATATGACTATTGATCATTTTGAGGATGAAAAAGTAACGGTTCTTTATGCGAAGTGTCAATGCTGCAACGAGGAAAAAAAGGAATCAAAAGAACATTAAATAAATGAAAAAAGCATGCAGAGGCATGCTTTTTCATTTTTAATTATGCTGTATTAAAGCTAAGTGTTGGTTTTACGCAAGTTGATTGGAACGGAAATCAACCGGCCATTTTGCAGGCAAAAAATAGAAATAGGTAAATTAAAGCTTTTAAAAAATGAAAAAGGCCGAGAAAATACCTTTTCTCGGCAATCTGTGGAGGTGACAAAGCACCTCCATTTTCTATTTTATCGCACGATGTTCTTTGATTACTCTAACGTTTTTCAATTCATCATCTTCCGCACCTTGCACGGGCAAACCTGCATCGATGTTTTTCTGAATATATTCAATGTTTTCTTCTGTAATGATTTCACCCGGAATGAAAATGGGTATCCCAGGTGGGTAAACCATGACGAATTCAGCGATAATTCGACCTGCTGCTTGCTCCAATGGAATTGACTCGGTATCAGCATAAAAAGCATCACGAGGGGTCAATTGCAATAATGGGATTTCAGGAAGCAGGACTTTCGTATGAACCTTCTCAGCCTGATGACTGAATTGTGATGCTAAATCTCTTAAAGCAGTAACGAGAATATTTGCTTCCGTATCTGTATCTCCAGGTGTGATGATGCAAAGGATATTGTATAAATCAGACATCTCCACTTCGATGTTATAATTTTCACGAAGCCATCTTTCCACGTCGTAACCGGTAATGCCTAAATCCTTTACTGATATGACCAATTTAGTTGGATCATAACCAAACGCTGCCTTTGAGTTCAAGATTTCCTCGCCCATACAATGCAAGAATTCGATATCATTGACTCGGGTACGAATTGAATTTGCAATATTTATTGCCTTTTCAACTAATTCTCTTCCTTCAGTTGCTAAACGTCTTCTAGCAACGTCTAACGATGCTAGGAGTAAGTAGGAAGTAGATGTAGTTGTTAACATGCTCAAGATACTTTGTACACGTTTTGCTGATACAAGTCCTTCACGCATATTTAAAATAGAGCTTTGGGTCATCGAGCCGCCAAGTTTATGGACACTTGTAGCAGCGATATCTGCGCCAGCCTGCATTGCTGAAAGCGGCATTTTTTCATGGAAATGAATATGAACGCCATGTGCTTCATCAACGAGTACTGGAACTTTGTAAGAATGTGCAATTTTTACGATTTTTTGTAAGTCGGCGGCAACTCCAAAGTAGGTTGGGTTAATAACCAAAACGCCTTTTGCATCAGGGTGTTGTTGCAGGGCATGTTCCACAGCTTCCGTGGTAATCCCATGTGAGATTCCTAAATATTTATCAATGACCGGACGAGTAAAAATCGGAATTGCTCCTGAAAAAACGATTGCCGACATAACTGATTTATGAACGTTACGCGGAACAATAATTTTCTCGCCAGGGCCACAAACACTCATAATCATTGCGATAATTGCACCACTTGTTCCTTGTACAGAAAAAAATGTATGATCAGCTCCAAAAGCGTCAGCAGCTAAATCTTGCGCTTGTTTAATGATGCCCTTGGGCGAATGAAGATCATCCAAAGGACCAATATTTATCAAATCAATAGAAAGAGCATTATCCCCGATGAACTCACGGAATTTCGGGTCAATTCCCGCTCCCTTTTTATGACCAGGGATATGAAATTGGACAGGATTCTTTTGGGCGTGTTTAACCAACCCATCAAATAACGGTGTATTGTATTGAGACAACTTTTTCCCACACCTCTTTACTTATTAATAATGTTCATTTATACATAAAACAAAAGAATTATAGCACCTTTCATACCCTTTGCATAGTGATAAATTTTTTATTTTCTCAAGAACTTTCTAACAATTATTCTTTGAAAAAAACAGGATTCTTACCCAATGAAGGAGAACATTTATCATTTAAAGAAAATTTGTTAGGGAGTGTGTAAATGATGAATTTTAAAACGAGAGTTACAGACCTATTAAATATCGATTATCCGATTATTCAGGGAGGACTGGCTTATCTTGCTTATTCAGATTTAGCTGCTGCTGTCTCAAATGCTGGAGGCTTAGGGCAAATTACAGCAATGTCATTAAATACTCCTGAAGAATTGCGTGCTGAAATTAGAAAAGTGCGGGAATTAACTGCAAAACCATTTGGTGTCAATTTTGCGATTGGCCAGCATGGCAGACCGTTTTCTCACATGCTTGAGGTTGCGATTGAAGAAAATGTACCAGTTGTTTCGATGACTGGAGGTAATCCTGCTCCTATTTTTGAACAACTAAAAGGCACTGATATTAAAAAATTGGTTCTGGTTGCCGCAAAGCGTCAGGCTCAAAAAGCAGAAGAACTTGGTGCTGATGCCGTAATGGTTGTTGGTCAAGAGGGTGGAGGTCACCTTGGACGAGATGATCTTGGAACATTTGTGTTAATTCCACAGGTTGTCGATTCTGTGAGTATCCCTGTCATTGCTTCGGGCGGAATTGGTGATGGAAGAGGCTTACTGGCGGCATTGGCGCTCGGCGCAGAGGGTATTGAAATGGGGACAAGATTTATCGCTACAAAAGAGTGTGTTCACGCATCTGAAGCATATAAACAAGCACTCATTGAAGGTACTGAAGCTGATACGGTAGTGATCAAGCGCTCAATCGGTGCACCGGCGCGGGCTTTGGCTAATTCATGGACTGATAAAATTTTAGAATTAGAGCGGGAAGCTGTTGGTTACGATGGTTTAAAGGCTTATATTAGTGGAACGGCAAATAAAAGATATATATATGATGGAAATGTAACCGAGGGCTTTGCGTGGGCCGGTCAAGTCACTGGCTTGATTAAAGATGTCCCTACGGTCGAAGAACTTATTTCAAGAATGGTCCGTGACGTGGAGAATATTACATCCAGATGGGTAAAATAGTAAAAAACTTTCATAAATTTAAGGGAAGTGAATATGATGGAATACCAATACCCAATTGTTCCAGACTGGTCAACTGAAGAAATAATTGATGTGATCAAATTTTTTGAATGTGTAGAAAAAGGGTATGAATCCGGAGTTGATCGAGATGAACTAATGAAGCAATACCGACGCTTCAAAGATATCGTGCCTAGTAAATCGGAAGAGAAGAAAATATTTGACCAATTTGCTGAGACGAGTGGTTACTCATCCTATTTAATTATTAAAAAAAGTAAAGAATCTAATGACATGAAAATGATTAAAATGTAATAGGATAAATATAAGCCACAAGGGCCCCTTCCCGAATCATCGGTTGGAGACCCTTATGGCTTATCTTAAAAGGAACTAAGTTTGTATAAAGGAATCAGTTTTTCAAAAACAAATTCAAATTGTTTTAGCAAAGCCTCGGGACTCATCTTTACCGCATTAGAACGTGGAATTTGATATCCACATAGAATCTCCGCTTTTTTAACCTTATGTAGGCGTTCAAACATCATAAGAAGTTGGTCAGAATTCAATTGATGATGCGGGCTTGCCTCCGGCTGTGTGTGGTCCATCGACCAAACGAAGTCTTTCGGGATAATTGTTTGAATGGAGTCGAGCTGATTGATGAGTTTTTCACCTATTCCCTCTTTAAGTGGACATTCATAAATGACTGCAAACCAGATAAATAAATGACTTTCCCAAAGTCCAATTTGGAAATGGGGAAGCATTTTGTAACCTCGTGAATTGTTCGCAAATGCAACCCATGTATCATTGGGAGGGTTTTTTGTCCTCCGAGCGTGTTTAGCGACGTGAGGGAACATTTCTTGGCCGGTTAATGTGGCTAAGCTCGGCGCAAAGTGGTTCCCTAACCACTCAAGCTTTGGGCGGACGGTCTGAATTAATACTTCCATCCGTTGTTCTAAGCCTTCTATTTTAAAAAGGTCAAAATCTTCATTGGTAAAACCTGAAAACGACGACATGACTTAACCTCCTGCAGAATTTGTAAAACATTGTAACACACCTATTTGAGAACATGAAATTTGGTGCTTACTGTTGGAAAATATTTTCCCTACTAGGTTTCAGCACATATTTGTTGCATCAAAAGCAATTACCTCATATTATAATATTAAAAATAGTCAGAAAATTAAATTTATTTTAGAAGGGAGTTTATGCTATTGAAACAATTAGTAAATTCTAATCGTAAAAAATCTATTCTTAATGAAAGAGCTGCCGTACTTAGATTGGAATTAGATTATGAGCTAGCCACGCTTTTTGAGGCAATGGGTGAGAAGAATGATGCAAAACAAAAAGACTGCAAACAAAAGTTAGAAAGAATCAGAAATGAACTAATTAGATTAAAAGTGCTCTAATTCAGCAGTAAATTTTTAAAGACACCAAAGGAGTAAGGAATAAAAAATGGATGTCAATTTAAGTACAATAGTGACCTTATAAAAACGAACTCCAAATTAAAAACTGGGGTTCGTTTATTATTATCATTCAAAAGGACAAACAGGAGCTAAAAACAAGATTGAATATGTCTTACAGTGGTAAGTGCAATTGTTTGAAACCATCTGAAGTGTAATAGTATAATTTATACTATCTTGAATAATCTGGAAAAAAGCCCTGGTAGGAGGAGAAAGCATGACAAATTGGCAGGAAATAGATACATATGCAAAGCAATGGATAAAAGAGGCTGGTGCAAAAATTAGGGCTTCTTTTTCAGAAACATTAAACATTCAAACTAAATCAAATCCGAATGATCTTGTAACGAATATAGATAAGGAAATAGAACAATTTTTCATTGGAAAAATAAAAACAACGTTCCCACTACATACCGTCCTTGGAGAAGAAGGTTTAGATGAATCACCTGCAGAATTTGCTGGAATTGTCTGGATTATCGATCCTATCGATGGAACAATGAATTTTGTTCATCAACAGCGTAATTTTGCCATTTCGATTGGTATTTATGAGCGTGGCATCGGTCAAATTGGTTTAATCTATGATGTAGTTCATGACGAGCTCTACCATGCGCAAAAGGGCAAAGGAGCATATTTAAATGAGATACCGCTCGGAATTTTAGCAGAGGTTAAGGTCAATGAAGCGATTATTGGTGTAAATGCATCTTGGGCTATCGAAAATCCTCGAATTGATTCACAAATTTTAGCAGCTTTGGTGCGAGATGCTCGCGCGACAAGATCACTTGGCTCGGCAGCTCTCGAAATTGCTTATGTTGTTTCGGGGAGAATCGATGCCTACATCTCATTAAGACTATCCCCTTGGGACTTCGCTGCTGGAAAAGTGCTTCTGGAAGAGGTTGGTGGTATAGCTACAACATTAAGAGGTGAACCATTAAAGTTATTGGGAGAAAATACCGTCCTTGTATCTAAACCTAGGCTTTATAGGGAATTATTGGAAAAATACTTAATGAATGGTAATTGGTAAAGTAGTCATCCCATAAAAAAAATCCCTGAATTCAGGGATTTTTTAGGTTAACTATGTTGCTCTTTTAATAATTTCTTTTTCATTGAAAAACCTAATCCAAAAGATGCGATGGTTGCGATGGTGCAGCCTACAATCCCCAAGATGCTTCTTTCTGCCACCGCAATTCCGATTCCAGCAATACATGCTGCGGTAACAATTGCGAATAATAAAAATAACCACTTAATGTTCATGACCATACCCCTTTATTAAATTCCTTTTGCCGTAAAAAATAAGATATTAAATATTGTACTACAAAATCATTATTGGTTTCTATTTATTTGTGTTATAATATTTCAGTTATGTAGACATAAGGGGTTTCACGAAAATATGAGGAGTGAATTTTTTGAAATTAAGAAATGATATACGCAATATTGCCATTATTGCTCACGTTGACCACGGGAAAACAACCCTAGTTGATCAGCTTTTAAAACAAGCAGGAACGTTCCGTTCGAATGAACATGTTGAAGAGCGAGCAATGGATTCAAATGATCTTGAGAGAGAACGTGGAATTACCATCTTAGCTAAAAATACTGCCATTCAATATAAAGACACAAGAATCAATATTCTCGATACACCTGGACACGCTGACTTTGGCGGAGAAGTTGAGCGGATCATGAAAATGGTTGATGGTGTATTACTAGTCGTAGATGCATACGAAGGGTGTATGCCACAAACACGGTTTGTATTGAAAAAAGCATTAGAACAAAATCTTACCCCGATTGTTGTTGTTAATAAAATTGACCGTGATTTCGCTAGACCAGAAGAAGTCATTGACGAAGTATTAGATTTATTTATCGAACTTGAAGCAAACGAGGACCAGCTTGATTTCCCAGTCATCTATGCTTCAGCTATTAATGGAACAGCAAGTGTTGACCCTGACCCAGCAAATCAAGACGAGAACATGCAATGCTTATACGATGCGGTTATCGAACACATTCCAGCTCCGGTTGATAACAGTGAAGAACCTTTGCAATTCCAGGTAGCATTGTTAGATTATAATGATTATGTGGGAAGAATCGGGATTGGTCGCGTATTCCGAGGAACGATTAATGTCGGACAACAAGTAGCACTAATGAAGCTTGATGGCTCAATCAAACAATTCCGTGTAACAAAAATCTTTGGTTTCTTTGGTTTAAAGCGTCAAGAAATTCAAGAAGCTAAAGCGGGCGACCTTATTGCGTTATCCGGCATGGAAGACATCAATGTTGGTGAAACGGTTTGTCCAATCGAACACCAGGAAGCACTCCCAGTACTTCGCATTGATGAACCTACCTTACAAATGACTTTTGTTGTAAACAATAGCCCATTTGCTGGTAAAGAAGGTAAATTCATCACTTCAAGAAAAATTGAAGAAAGATTACGCGCGCAATTACAAACGGATGTCAGTCTCCGTGTTGAAAATACCGATTCACCAGATGCATGGATTGTATCAGGTCGTGGCGAACTGCATCTTTCTATATTAATAGAAAATATGCGACGTGAAGGCTATGAGCTTCAAGTATCTAAACCAGAAGTTATTGTGCGTGAAATCGATGGAGTTCGCTGTGAGCCAATCGAGCGTGTTCAAATTGATGTGCCAGAAGAGCATACTGGTTCTGTTATGGAATCAATTGGAGCTCGTAAAGGCGAAATGCTCGATATGATCAATAACGGATCAGGACAAGTTCGCTTAATCTTTAATGTACCTGCTCGTGGTTTAATTGGATATACGACTGAGTTTTTAACCTTAACTCGTGGCTATGGCATTATTAACCATACATTTGATAGCTATCAACCAATGCAGCCTGGTCAGGTTGGTGGAAGACGCCAGGGTGTTCTTGTATCAATGGAATCCGGAAAAGCATCAACATATGGTATTATGCAAGTAGAGGATCGAGGAACAATCTTTGTTGAACCAGGTACTGAAATTTATGAAGGTATGATTGTTGGTGAGCATACTAGAGAAAATGATATTACCGTTAATATTGTTAAAGTAAAACACGCAACCAATATTCGTTCTGCCAACAAAGATCAAACATCAGTGATTAAAAAGCCACGAATCATGACGCTTGAAGAATCTTTAGAGTATTTAAATGATGACGAGTATTGTGAGGTAACACCAGAATCAATTCGTTTGCGTAAGAAAATTTTAGATAAGAACGAACGTGAGAAATCGGCGAAGAAGAAGAAAATGGCTGAGTTAAGCTAACTTTAAGGGAGAGTGACCGGAATGCCAGAAATGGATGTAGCAGAGAGTTTATCATTTTTTGCAGCCCTGTTTCAGCTTGATAAAAATCCGGGGGTTGGCACACCGCTTTTATATTTGACAATTGTTGCTTTATGTATCTTGGTTTATAAATTGGGATTTGCAAAGCCGTTGTCACTGGGTAAATCAATCATCATTTACTTATTTTTATTCTTAGGCTGTACAGTTCTCACATTCTTGGCAATCTTTTTACCGATAACAGAAGGGTTGCTTGTTGCAGCTCTTATTCTTATTATTTATAAAATCCGTCTCTATAACCAAAAGAAACAGGATGCCAAGCTTGGTTAGTTTGGGGGATGCAATGTGAAGTCTTTACAGGATGCTTTATATAATTGGTTATCGATAAAAGTAGTGAGTGATGCAAGACCACTTGATCTTTCAGCTGTTGAAACAACTGAGCTGTTTGCAGCTATTTTGAAGGACGAACATGGCCTATCTGATGTCCAGGTTGAAAAGGATAATGAAAGATGGTATTTTGTCCATTACATGAAGGATGGAGAAGCGCAATCGATGAGATTTCCGATTGACTTGATTGAGGTTATGCTAAACCAAATCGAAGCCGAACCAGATAAATTCAAGATTTTTCCTGAATGATAAAAAGATGCAAGGTTATAACCTTGCGCCTCAGACTGTAGCCAAACTCGCTGGATGCGAGTTTGGCTACAGTTTTTTTCTATATATGGGAACTGTTGATTCTTATGAGTTTTGCGAATTTATAGGCGGAGAATTTCCGCCTAAAGTAAAAAGCAGAGGCTAAAATAGACCAAATAAGCGGAGAATTTTCGACTATCAGCTCAAAATAGGACAAAATTTAAAGATTTAAATAACATAAACGGAAAAGTTCCGCTTATATTTAAGGAAATATGGGCATTTCCCAATATAAGCGGAAATTCTCCGTCTATTTTTTTATCAAACCTAGCTTCTATCTTTTTTACCTTCATTTATCCAATAGTTGAGGAGATGTTTTAAGAAGTTGTCAAAACATAAAAAAGATTGCCACTCACTAAGCTAGATTGAAAAAGCGTGTGGCAATTCTTCAGGTTAATAGCACCTGGAACGGAAATCAACCAGCCATTTGGCATGATGAAAAATAGAAATAGGTATATGAAAAGGGATTTGGAATAAACTCATTCCAAATCCCTTTTATCGCGTGAATATCCATTCGCATTTCGATTTTGCTAGCTCCCAGTCGAGAGCGGCCTCCGTTTTACCAATTATCATCTTCAGATACTGGTTTATAGAGCTTAAAGTTGCCTGATGCATGGCGTTGGTTAGTTTTTTCTGTAATCCGCTCTTCGCACGGTTTGCACATATATGTGTGAATTGGCCGATTTCGTAATCGTTTTGCCAATGGTGAAAAATCATCAATCGATTCAATTTTATCGCAAATAAAACATTTCACTCTCATCTTGACACCTCAATTCTGTTATCAAATCTGGTCTAAGCTACTCTATTTACTACATTATAATATACCATAAAGGATTGGTCGATAATGGCAATAAGTTAATACGTTAAAGTTGATGAAAAAATGGGATAGTAGTAAGATGATGGTAATTAAGGAGGTAATCATATGGTAAACCAAGTTGAAGCAAAGTTAATGAAACCATTATTTGATCAGTTGCAAAGTGAGCGATTTGCCACACTTGCCACAATAGATTTCGAAACAGGCGGTCCGAATGTCAGCGCAATTTCTTGGGTATTAGCTGCAAATGAAGATTCAGTATTATTTGCGGTGGATAATCGCTCAAGAATAATCCAAAATATTAATCAAAACAGTAAGGTTGTTTTAAACATCATTGCAAATGAATCAACCTATTCAATTGCAGGAGATGCGAGTGTTTTACAAGAGAAATTGGAGGGGGTTCCCTTAAAGCTTGCGCTCGTAAGTATAAACATTACTGAAGTAAGAGACGTCATGTTTTATGGTTCGAAAATTAGTGTTGAACCACAATATGACAAAACCTATGACAAGGTTGCTGCTGCGAAGTTGGACAAGCAGGTTATGGATGCAATGCGTAGCGCAACAAGCGCACGATAAAAAAGAGGCTATCCTAGGTGGATAGTCTCCTTGTGTTTTTAATTAAGTATTCATCTAAGTGAACGATATGAATGTCCTGTATGATACGGTTCTTGCTTAATCTTTATGGTGTTGTGATTGATCATCTTGCTTTTTTTCAAGTTGCTGGGAATCTTGATTATTCATTTCTTTTTTCGGATTTTCAGTAGCATTTTTGGCATTCTTTGCCTTCGGCTCAATCATATCAGCAGGAACTTCAGGCATCAGTCGTCCGGATATATCCGATAATTCATTCATAATCCCGGATATGGGATTCCCGGCGCGAATATCAGAAGCAATTTCCTTCAGGCGTGCCATCATATCGGGATCAGCAATCACCACTGCTCGGGCACCGTGCGGGTCATTTTTTAAGCTTTCGGCAACAGAGTATTTGATAGAGCCCACTTGTGATCGATCAATATTTTGATCGACATCAATGCCAACGATTGCATAGTTACCTATCACGACAGCGGTTGCATCATGAACATCTGGAACGCTCGTTGCTAGGTCTACTAAGTGTTTTGAAACCGCTTGGCCAGTCTCTCTATCAACTTCCTCAATTGTACTATTTTTCACCTTAACTAAATTCTGGCTTTCGTCATTTACGGCTTTATTTTGGGTGCCGCAACCAACAAGCATCATAACCATTACAGTCAGTATAGAAAACCTTTTCATGGAGCACTTCACCTCTCAACCAATTATTGAGTCAGTTCAATTACGATAATGTACCATTCATGATTTTTAAAAATAAATAACTAGTACTGCTTACGATTATTGTGCAAAATTTCTTCTATCTTTATGCGGAGAAACATATATTTTATCAAAGTCCCATCTGACAAGCGGTTCGTTCGAGCTGAACGGGTAGAACAAGAAGAGCGGGAGGCGTGCGATTGAGTAAAATATACGTTTTAGATACGAATGTCTTGTTACAGGATCCTTACTCCATCTTCTCTTTTGAGGACAATGAAGTTGTAATACCAGCCGTTGTACTTGAAGAAGTTGACTCGAAAAAGAGATATATGGATGAAATAGGAAGAAATGCAAGACAAGTTTCACGTCTAATTGACAGCTTAAGAGAATCAGGTAAGCTGCACGAGAAAATACCTCTAGAAAACGGTGGGAATTTGCGAATTGAGTTAAATCATCGCTCATTCCATCAATTACAAGAGATTTTTGTTGAAAAAACAAATGACAATCGCATTTTGGCGGTAGCCAAAAATTTATTTTTAGAAGAGCAAACAAAAGAAGATGGACGACCGGTCATTCTTGTAAGCAAAGATACACTTGTCCGTGTTAAGGCAGACGCAATTGGTCTTTTTGCAGAGGATTTTTTAAGTGATCGAGTCGTTGATTTGGACCATATTTATATGGGGTTTATTGAGAAATTTGTGGATGTAGCCATTATAAGTACGTTTTATGAAAAAAATGAAATTTTGGTTTCGGAGATTTCGAATCAACCGTATTATCCCCATCAATTTGTCGTTTTAAAGGATGTTCTCGGTGGCTCTGCTTCAGCAGTGGGCATTGTTGATCAGCTGGGGAAAAAAATCAAGAAATTAGTATTCGATCACGATCATGTTTGGGGAATTCGTCCACGAAATGTCCAGCAAACAATGGCTATTGAATTACTACTTAGAAAAGATATCTCATTGGTTACGTTGATTGGGAAAGCTGGAACCGGGAAAACCTTATTGGCTTTAGCCTCTGCGTTATTGCAAACGGAGGATTTGGGATATTATAAGAAAGTATTAGTCGCACGACCAATTGTTCCGGTCGGTAAAGATTTAGGATTTTTACCAGGCGAAAAACAAGAAAAACTGCGCCCTTGGATGCAGCCAATTTATGATAATTTAGAGTACTTATTCAATGCGAAAAAGCCTGGGGAGCTTGATGCTATTTTGGCTGGGATGGGTTCAATAGAGGTTGAAGCACTTACTTATATTCGTGGAAGGAGTATTCCTGATCAATATATTATTATCGACGAGGCGCAAAATTTAACGAAGCATGAAGTGAAAACCATCTTAACTCGTGTAGGTGAGGGAAGTAAAATTGTCCTGATGGGAGATCCAGAACAAATTGATCACCCCTACTTGGATGCATACAACAACGGTCTTACATATGTTGTTGAGAAATTTAAAGAGCAAAAAATTGCGGGTCATGTCAAGTTAGTCAAAGGTGAGAGATCTAACCTTGCCCAATTGGCGGCAGATCTTCTTTAGGGTACGAGGGCACAAAAATGGGGGGAATCCTCCCCCCTTCGGCCATCAGATGACTTGAAATCCCTTAACATTTGTAATTGGCTGGTGCTTATTTGAGCCATCTCCATAATAAATGTGAATAGGTCCATCTTCTTTTAACGGCTTTCCATCAATTGAAAAACCAAACAAAAGCTCGTATGCTTCAGATAATGGAATTTCGATCTCACTATCAGCAGTTTGAATGATGAATCTTTGAGAAGTTTCTTCGACTTCAGCATTTTTTAAAAATGGCTTAAACGGAATCGCAAAAGTTCCCTTTAATAATTTTTCCTTTTCAAATAAACGACCAGTTGGCTGTGGAGTTGGAGGTGGCGTAGCACCCTCCTTAATTTCTTTGTCCCACTGCTTTGAAATATCTTTTTTATATTTTGTTAATTCATCCTCTTGATTTTGACGATCTTCAAGAAAATAGGTGGTTAAGTCGACTTTACGGTCATCAAAAATCCACACACCTGGATCGATGGTAATTGGAAACTTAACTTTTCCCTTAATTTGTATGATATTTTCCATTTAAAATGTCCTCCTCAGCTTGCCATTAGTATTCAGTATATCGATAATTCAGATAAATGTCATTTTATTGCTACGCTTCATTAGCTAGAGGTTTATATTATTAAAATGGTTACTATCGTTTTTTGTTGCAATTTGTCTTTGAAAACGTTAAAATTTAAAGAAGTATAGGTAATCGCTCGGAAACGGGGGGATCAATGTTGGCGTCAGAAATGGTCGTCGATCATCGAGAAAAAGCAAATGCCTTATTAAAGGCGGACGCTGATAAGATATTAAAGCTTATTAAGGTGCAAATGGACAACCTTACAATGCCTCAATGCCCACTATATGAAGAGGTCTTGGATACACAAATGTTTGGATTGTCCCGCGAGATAGATTTCGCAGTCCGATTGGGCCTTGTCGATGATAAAGTAGGTAAAGATATAATAGATCAACTGGAACGAGAGCTTTCCTCATTGCACGAAGCTTCTCAAAAAAAATAGTCAAATAAAACTCAAACAACATCAATTGTTTGAGTTTTTTTGTTTATTTTTCCATAAAATAATTTTGGAATAATAAAAATAAAATAAAAATTTCGATGACAAATATGATAATAAGTATAGGAACTCTTGAGTTCTTATGCTAAAATAATTCTATCTTTTCTTCCTCCTAAAGCAGGATATCGAGTAGAATGATAGAATAACTAAAACAACCTAGAAGATGAGGAAGAGGTTGAATGCTAAAAAAAATCATAAAATCATATGATTATTCATTAATTATTGTTTTGGTGCTGTTGTCTTTATTTGGGTTAGTTATGATTTATAGTTCAAGCATGGTTTCTGCTGTACAGCGTTATGACGTCAGCAGTGATTTCTTTTACCAAAAACAAAAGCTTCATTTAATTGCAGGCTTGTTTGTCTTTGTGTTTATGTCCATCTTTCCCTATAAAATCATGAAAAGTAACAAAATCCTAGGTATTATTGTTGTTGGCTCTCTAGTGATGCTTTCTGCGCTGTTCATTTTTGGACATGTTGCCGGAAATGCACAAAGCTGGTTCCAGCTCGGAAGCAGAAGTATTCAGCCTTCTGAATTTGTTAAAATAGGCGTTATCATTTATTTATCCGCTGTTTATGCCAAAAAACAATCCTATATTAATGAATTTAATCATGGGGTTGTACCACCTGTTATTTATCTTGTATTCGTCTGTGTGTTGGTTGCGGTGCAGCCTGATTTTGGCACAGCAGCAATTATTTTTTCGATTGCAGCGATGATAATTATTGCTTCTGGGATGAATATTAAAAATATCATGAAGCTCATTCTTATCGGTGCTGTGTTGGTATTACCTTTTGTCCTCGTATTACAGGATGAAATATTTTCAGAAACGAGATTAAGCCGTTTTGAGGCTTTTAATGATCCTTTTAGTGATGAGCAAGGCTCTGGATATCAGCTTGTGAATTCATTCCTCGCGCTTGGCTCCGGGGGGGTAAATGGATTGGGGCTTGGTCAAAGTGTCCAAAAACTCGGTTATTTACCAGAATCCCATACGGATTTTATTATGGCTGTAATTGCTGAGGAACTTGGTGTTTGGGGAGTAGCGTTTGTTATTCTCTCATTAGGATTTGTTGTCTTAAAGGGAATTTACACAGCGCTTAAGTGTAAGGACCCATTTGGAACCCTGCTCGCTGTCGGGATTTCTAGCATGATTGGAATCCAATCGTTCACCAATCTTGCGGGTATTTCCGGATTGATTCCATTAACAGGTGTTCCGCTGCCATTTGTAAGCTACGGGGGTTCTTCAATTTTACAACTCTCATTTGCAATGGGGATATTAGTCAATGTATCAATGTTCGTAAATTACGAACAAAAATATAAACATAAGGAAAGTGAAAAACAGTCGAGTCTTTCAAAAAAGAATATCACTGGAACAATCAATTTTCCTTCATGAGCGCGAGGGGTAACTCCCTTCGCGCTTTTGTAAAATACAGAAAAATGGAGTGATTCGAAAAATGCAGCAACGTATTACTAAAGTATTGGTTGCCAATCGTGGCGAGATTGCAATCAGGGTTTTCCGGGCTTGTAATGAATTAAATATTCGAACTGTTGCGATTTATTCAAAAGAAGATTCGAGTGCTTACCATCGTTACAAAGCTGATGAAGCTTACTTAATCGGTGAAGGCAAAAAGCCGATTGATGCTTACTTAGACATCGATGGAATCATTGCCATTGCCAAACATAGCGAGGTTGATGCGATTCATCCTGGTTATGGTTTCTTGTCTGAAAATATTGACTTTGCTCGTCGTTGTGAAGAGGAAGGGATTATCTTTATCGGTCCAGAATCAAGACATCTTGATATGTTTGGTGATAAGGTGAAGGCTCGTTCTCAAGCAGAACTTGCCAATATCCCGATTATCCCAGGGAGCGACGGTCCAGTTAAAGATGTAACTGAAGTGAGTGAATTTGGAGAAAAGCATGGTTTCCCAATCATTATTAAAGCTGCTTTAGGCGGCGGCGGACGCGGTATGCGGATCGTTAATGACAAGGATGAGGTTCAGGAAGCTTATTCACGCGCTAAATCAGAAGCAAAAGCTGCTTTCGGTAGTGATGAAGTTTATGTGGAAAAATTAATATTAAATCCAAAACATATTGAAGTACAGATTCTTGGTGACCAGCACCAAAATATTGTTCATTTATATGAGCGTGATTGCTCTGTGCAAAGACGCCATCAAAAGGTCGTTGAGGTTGCACCTAGTGTCAATGTTCCAAATGATTTGCGCGAAAGAATTTGTCAGGCTGCGGTCCAGTTAATGGAAAATGTGGACTACGTAAATGCTGGGACAGTGGAATTTTTAGTAGCAGGAGACGATTTCTACTTTATTGAAGTTAATCCTCGTATTCAGGTCGAGCACACTGTGACTGAAATGATTACTGGTGTTGATATTGTCATTTCTCAAATCCTTATTGCTGAAGGACACCCATTACACGGTGATGTTGTTGGAATTCCACAGCAAGGTGATATTAAAGTACATGGTTATGCCATTCAATCTCGTGTTACGACAGAAGATCCATTAAATAATTTTATGCCTGATACCGGAAAAATAATGGCATATCGTTCTGGAGGCGGATTTGGTGTTCGTTTAGATGCAGGGAATGCTTTCACAGGTTCTGTCATTACACCTTACTATGACTCATTATTAGTAAAATTAACAACCTTTGGTCCGTCGTTTGAGTTAGCTGCAGCTAAAATGATCCGTAACCTTAGAGAATTCCGGATTCGTGGTATTAAAACGAACATTCCATTCCTTGAGAATGTGGTGAAGCATCCAAAATTCCAAAAAGGTGAGTACGATACTTCATTTATCGATACCACTCCAGAATTGTTTGAGTTTACACCAAGTAAAGACCGCGGTACAAAGATGCTTTCCTATATTGCTAACGTTACTGTTAATGGGTTCCCGGGAATCGAAAAGAAAAAGCAGCCGGTATTTGATAAACCAAGGACTCCTAAGTTGAATTTTGATTTCGACTATAAAAATGGCACAAAGCAAATCCTTGATGCCGAAGGTCCAGAAGGCGTTGTTAATTGGATCAAAAAGCAAAATAATGTATTGCTTACAGATACAACATTCCGCGATGCCCATCAGTCATTATTAGCAACTCGTGTTCGCTCAACAGATATTAAACATATCGCTGAGCCAACAGCGAAACTTTTGCCAGAAATGTTTTCGTTTGAAATGTGGGGCGGGGCAACTTTTGATGTAGCTTATCGTTTCTTAAATGAAGATCCTTGGATTAGATTAAAGGAATTACGAAAAGAAATTCCGAACGTTATGTTCCAAATGTTATTACGTGCATCCAATGCAGTCGGATATAAGAACTATCCAGATAATGTAATCCGTGAATTCGTAAAGAAATCAGCTGAGACTGGTATTGATGTATTTAGAATATTCGATAGTTTAAACTGGGTCCGTGGTATGGAAGTGGCGATTGATGCTGTACGCCAACAAGGAAAAATTGCCGAAGCTGCCATTTGTTATACCGGTGACATCGATGACCCAACAAGAACGAAGTATACCATTCAGTACTATAAAGAGCTTGCGAAGGAACTGGAGCTACAAGGTGCACATGTTCTTGGGATTAAAGATATGGCTGGCTTATTAAAGCCGCAGGCAGCTTACCGTCTTATTTCTGAATTAAAGGAAACGATTAATATTCCTATTCATCTTCACACTCATGATACAAGTGGAAATGGAATTTACACTTATGCTCGTGCGATTGAAGCTGGCGTCGATATCGTAGATGTGGCTTTAAGTACCATGGCAGGTTTAACTTCTCAGCCAAGCGCTAACACACTTTACTATGCGCTTGAAGGTACTGAGCGTAAGCCTCAAGTAAACATTGAAGCGCTAGAGCAGTTATCTCATTATTGGGAAGATGTACGAAAGTTTTACAGTGATTTTGAGTCAGGAATGATGGCACCACACACTGAGGTGTATCAACATGAGATGCCTGGAGGTCAATACAGCAACCTTCAACAGCAAGCGAAGGGTGTGGGGTTAGGCGATCAATGGGATGATGTGAAACGTATGTATGCCCGTGTAAACCAAATGTTTGGGGATGTAGTTAAAGTAACTCCATCTTCAAAAATAGTAGGTGATATGGCATTATTTATGGTTCAAAATGATTTGTCAGAAGAAGATGTCCTTACAAAGGGTGCTGTACTAGACTTTCCAGATTCAGTTGTGGAGTTCTTTGAAGGTTATTTGGGCCAGCCGTATGGTGGTTTCCCTGAAGAGCTACAAAAGGTGATATTGAAAGACAAAATGCCAATTACGGTTCGACCTGGTGAACTCCTTGAGCCGGTTGATTTTACAGCGTTAAAGCAGAAAGTATCAGCAGAAATTGGTAGAGCTGCAAGTGATGTTGATGTACTTTCTTATGCTCTTTATCCGAAAGTATTTGTTGATTATACAAAGAAACTCGATATGTTTGGTGATATCTCTGTCCTTGACACGCCAACCTTCTTCTATGGTCTTCGTCTTGGAGAAGAAATTGAGGTTGAAATTGAAAAAGGTAAAACATTAATTGTTAAACTTGTATCAATTGGTCAAGCTCAGGCTGATGGAACTAGAATTGTCTACTTTGAATTAAACGGACAACCACGTGAAATTGTTGTCAAAGACGAAAGTATTAAAACAACCGTTGTCGCTAAAATTAAGGCCGATTCAAGTAATGAAAGTCATATTGCTGCAACAATGCCGGGTACGGTCATTAAGGTTGTAGTTGAAAAAGGTGAAAAAGTAAATCGTGGTGATCATTTAATCATTACCGAAGCAATGAAAATGGAAACGACTGTTCAAGCACCGTTTACAGGTGTCATTAAGGATATTTACGTAAAAAATGGTGAAGCGATTCAAACTGGAGATTTACTAATTGAACTTGTGAAATAAATGAAAAAACAAAAAAGGTCTGAGTGATTGCACCTGAGCAATCATTCAGACCTTTTTTTAATATGAGTTTGTTTTTTTATCGGTAAATGGAGAACTAGCGTTTAGAACATGCTCATTTTTCTTGCTCCTTGAAACTAGTAACAAGAAGTAACAAAGTAATCCAAATAGACAAGAGATAAAAAATGCATGTAGAAGGGCAATGTAAAGATTTAATTTGCTAAATACGATCAATGCGCCTGCAATCACCTGTAGACAAACCAGAATAAAAGAGACAATCCAGCCCCAATAGATTACCTTTTGGTGCTTATAATTCTTAATTGCCATGTAGGTAATGTAGCCAATCCATAAGAATATAAGGGCAGCAAATGCGCGGTGGCCCATTTGGATCCATTCGTTTAAGTTAGTAGGTAAAAGGGATGAATTATTGTTACAAAGCGGCCAATCAGCACAAACTAAACTAGCTTTTTTGTGTCTTACAAGTGCTCCAGTATAAACAACCATATAGCTATATATTGTCACGCCGATAATGTGCTTTTGCATCCGCTTGTCGATAATGAGCTTATCTGCATCAAACTTTTTATCAATTTCAAAAATAAGGAGTGTTAAAAGTAGCACAGCTGCGAATGAAATAAGTGAAATACCAAAATGAAGTGCTAAAACGAACTTGCTTTGCTGCCAAACAACTGCTGCTGCCCCGATTAGTCCCTGTAACACTAAAAAGAAAAATGATAGGAACGCAAGGAATTTAGTTTCGCGGATATGTCCAATTGATTTCCATGTCCAAATAGAAAGGGTAAGCACTAAGAATCCTACAGATCCGGACACTAACCGATGAGCTAACTCAATAATTAACTCAGGGGTAATATTGGTAGGAACAAATTCGCCATTACATAATGGCCAGGATCGCCCACACCCTAAACCAGAGCCGGTTTTTGTAACAAGTGCACCACCAATTAGAACAAATAACATCCCGATTGTTGTGATGACGGCCAAAGCTTTTAGAGACCTTTGCAAAAATATCACATCCTAAAAAGTTTAAAAAAATGTCACAATTTCGTGTTGACGTGTATAATAAAAAAAGCAAATTTCGATAAATCGACATGATGACTATTCGATAGTACACAATAAAGCATAATTTTACAACTATTAGAATTTTTATCTTATAATAAAAATTACATCTAAATGTTCTATTTATAAATATTATAATATTATTTGAATAAATAGTGGGAAAAGCTTTAGGGGAATAAAAATTTTCCATTGGGACCGTATAACAAATTTGTTATTTTTGTTAACTTCTAGTAAAAAAAATAAAAAATGTTCAAAAAAACTTCACAAAAAACATTAAAAGTGTGATTTAATATACAGTGAGAAATGAAATGTTTTTGGTATAGGTAAATAATTAATATTATTATTAAGTTGTAAACAGTGTTTATCTAAAATCTCTTTTATTGATAAAAATCCGCCCAAAACTAAAGGGAAGAACAGTCAGATTTATACAGAGGTTTCTTCAGTGGCAGGGAAGAGGAGGAAGGAAAAATGTCGAATCCAAAGAGCTTAGGTGGAGCAGTTTTAGAACCTGGCCAAACAGAAATTCCACATACCTCAGTGCTTAAGGATTTCTTTGCATTGATTAAAATAGGTATAGTCAATTCGAATTTGATTACAACATTTACGGGAATTTGGCTCGCTTTGCATTTTACGGGTCAGCACTTCCTTGATCACTTAGATATTGTTTTATTTACATTAATAGGTTCCTCATTGATTATTGCTGGTTCCTGTGTGATTAACAATTATTACGATCGAGATATCGACCATTTAATGCAGAGAACGAAAAACAGACCAACGGTAACGGGAAAAGCAAATCCATACATGGTTATCTTTATGGGCTTAGCATTTATTATCACTGGTTTATTATTTTTGGTGTTTACAACATTTTCAGCAGCTATTATTGGCTTAGTTGGAGTGATAAGCTATGTTGGACTTTATACGATGTGGTCTAAACGGCTTTATGTTTCAAATACAATTGTTGGAAGTATATCAGGTGCAGTACCACCACTAATCGGTTGGGCTGCAGTAGATGCAAATTTGGATATCGTAGCATGGATCTTGTTCTTTATCATGTTTGCATGGCAACCACCTCATTTTTATGCCTTGGCAATGCGAAGAGTAGACGAATATCGGGCAGCAGGTATACCCATGCTCCCAGTTGTAAAGGGATTCAAAACTACTAAAAAACATATCATCATTTGGATTATTTCTTTATTGCCACTACCATTTTTCTTAACAACTTTGGGTCTTCCATTTCTAATATTGGCTACATTACTTAATGTAGGCTGGTTGGCATTGGGGATAATTGGCAATAAAAAATTTGATGATATTAAATGGGCCAAGCTTATGTTTGTTTATTCGCTACAATATTTAACGATTATGTTTGTAGCAATGGTCATTGTAACACTCATTTAATTTTGTAGGAAATCCTTTCCTTATTAAAGGGGAAATAAGGATAGGGTTTATCCATATTTTTAAACTAGAAATTTTTATTTATTTTACGAAAGAGGGGTTTGGTAAAGCAATGAAAAGGCTTGCAAAGTGGCATCTAATTTCATTATTTTCCGTCTTAGTGCTCATGCTTTCCGGCTGTGGCAAATCATTTTTGTCTGCGTTAACGCCTGCTGGTGAAGTAGCTGAAACGCAATACAACCTAATGAAGCTAAGTACGGGAATCATGGTAGGGGTAATCATTGTTGTTACAATCATTTTCATTATTGTAATGACACGCTTCCGTCGTAAGGACGATCGCATTCCGAAGCAGGTTGAAGGAAGTCATACTTTGGAAATTTTGTGGACAGTTATCCCTATTGTCCTGCTGCTTATATTGGCAGTTCCGACTGTTGCTGCAACATTTAAGTTTGCAGATGTTAAGCAAATGGACAAAAAGAATGATGGTTCAGAAGGTAAATTAGTCGTTAACGTACGTGCTAGTTTATACTGGTGGGAATTTGAATATCCTGATTTAGGTATTGTGACTGGACAGGAATTAGTCGTTCCAACTAATGAAAAAGTTTATTTCAATTTAAAAGCATCTGATGTTAAACATTCGTTCTGGATTCCACCAGCAGGCGGAAAAATGGATACGAACGTAGATAACGTTAATAAATTCTGGTTAAAGTTTGATGGTAAAAAAGCTGATGAAGCTGGGAATTTATTCTATGGTAAATGTGCGGAACTATGCGGTCCGTCACATGCTTTAATGGATTTCAAAGTGAAAGCCGTTTCACGTGCTGAATTTGATCAATGGGTTAAAGATATGAAAGCTGTTAAACAACCTGCAAAAGCAGAAAGTGCTTTAGCAAAAGAAGGTCAAGATATCTTTAATAAAAGCTGTGTTGGTTGTCATGCTGTAACACCATCCAATGCAACACCAGAAGCAGCTCGTCTTGCACCAAACTTAACAAACTTTGGTGACCGTTCTCGCGTTGCCGGAATTTTAGATCACGATGAAGAATCATTGAAGAAATGGATTAAAGACCCTGAAAGCTTCAAGCCTGGAAATAAAATGACTGGCACATATGGTCAATTAACAGACAAGCAAATTGATGCTTTGGCTGCATACTTAATGGGCTTAAAGGTTCAGGATTAAAAGGGGATCTTTGTAGAAAAGGGAGGTTAAACTGTGAGTACCTACGCTCAAAAGAAGGGGTTTGGAGCAACAGTATGGGATTATTTAACAACTGTTGACCATAAGAAAATTGCGATTTTATACTTAATCGCCGGTGGACTTTTCTTTGTTATCGGTGGTTTAGAAGCAATGTTTATCCGTATTCAACTTGCGGTTCCAAATAATGATTTTGTTAGTGCTGGACTTTTTAATGAATTATTGACCATGCACGGTACAACGATGATTTTCTTAGCGGCTATGCCATTGGTATTTGCCTTTATGAATGCAGTTATGCCATTACAAATTGGGGCACGCGACGTTGCGTTTCCATTTTTAAATGCATTAGGATTTTGGTTATTTTTATTCGGTGGAATTTTTCTAAACCTTTCATGGTTTCTTGGAGGAGCTCCAGATGCTGGGTGGACGTCATATGCGTCACTTTCGCTAGCTTCTAAAGGTCATGGTATTGACTTTTATGCTTTGGGTTTACAGATTTCTGGTGCTGGTACAATCATCGGGGGGATTAACTTCCTCGTAACGATTATTACAATGAGAGCACCTGGTATGACATACATGCGGATGCCAATGTTTACTTGGACAACATTTGTAACTTCTGCACTAATTTTATTTGCAATGCCGCCATTAACAATTGGCTTGTTCTTAATGATTTTTGACCGCTTATTTGGTGCAAACTTCTTTGATGTTGCCAATGGTGGTAACACAATTATTTGGGAACACTTCTTCTGGATCTTCGGACATCCTGAAGTTTATATCTTGATATTACCTGCATTTGGTATTTTCTCGGAAATTATCCCAATCTTCTCAAGAAAGAGACTATTCGGATATTCATCAATGGTTTTTGCGACAGTATTAATCGGTTTCTTAGGATTCATGGTTTGGGCTCACCACATGTTTACAACAGGAATGGGTCCAGTAGCTAATGCAATTTTTGCGGTTGCAACAATGGCGATTGCTGTGCCAACTGGTATTAAAATCTTTAACTGGTTATTTACATTGTGGGGCGGTAGTATTAAGTTTACTGCTGCGATGCATTATGCGGTTGCGTTTATTCCTTCATTCGTTGCCGGTGGGGTAACAGGGGTAATGCTCTCTGCTGCAGCTCAAGACTATCAGTTCCATGATACTTATTTCGTAGTAGCTCACTTCCACTACGTAATCGTAGGTGGGGTTGTGTTAGCGCTATTAGGTGGAGCTCACCTATATTGGCCAAAAATGTTCGGTACAATTTTAAATGAAACATTAGGAAAAATTACCTTCTGGTTATTCCTAATTGGTTTCCACTTAACTTTCTTTGTTCAGCATTTCTTAGGACTTATGGGGATGCCACGTCGTATCTTCACATTCTTACCTGGTCAAGGCTTAGAGACAGGTAACCTTGTAAGTACAATTGGAGCACTGTTCATGGCGGTTGCGGTTACATTATTGTTAATCAACGTCGTTATTACTACTGTGAAAAACAAACGTGTTGGTAATGACCCTTGGGGAGACGGACGTACGCTTGAATGGTCAATTTCATCACCAGCACCTTATTACAACTTCAAGCAACTTCCACTTGTTCGTGGTCTAGATGCATATTGGATTGAAAAAATGAATGGTAAAACGGAAATGACACCAGCTGAACCGCTTGGAGATATTCATATGCCAAACAACTCATTCATTCCATTTATGATTGCTTTCGGTTTATTTGTAGTTGCATTTGGGGCAATGTACCGGACAGATTACAGCTGGGGTCTACCAGTTTTAATTGGCGGATTTGTCATTACACTTGGTTCGATGTTCGTTCGATCTATTAAAGATGATCATGGCTATCATATTCATAAAGAAGAGTTAGAAAATGAGGATAAGGGGGTTAAGGCATAATGGCTGCTCATGAAACAAAAATGACGTTGGAAAATTGGCCTGCTTCGCCTGAAAAAGCCACCCTTGAAGGCAAAAATAAATTCTTAGGCTTTTGGTTCTTTCTTGGTGGAGAAACAGTATTGTTTGCTTCACTATTTGCAACATATTTAGCATTAAAAGATAAGGTACCTAGTGCAGAACATGCTTTAGCAAAAGATTTATTTGAAATTCCGTTAACATTAACTGCAACTATGCTCCTTTTATTCAGTTCATTGACAAGTGTATATGCAATGTACCACATGAAGAACTTTGAATTTAAAAAAATGCAGCTTTGGCTTGGAGTAACTGTTCTTTTGGGTGCTTGTTTCTTAGGATTGGAAGTTTATGAGTTTAATCATTATGTTCATGAATTCCATCACACATTTACAAGCAGTGCATTTGGTTCAGCTTTCTACACTTTAGTAGGTTTCCATGGTGGTCACGTTGCGTTTGGTCTATTATGGATTACAACGTTAATCATTCGCAATGCTAAGAGAGGATTAAGCCTCTACAATGCACCTAAGTATTACTTAGCTAGCCTTTACTGGCACTTTATTGACGTTGTGTGGATTTTTATCTTTACAGTAGTATATTTAATGGGAATGGTGGGATAACTGATGGCAAATCAACAATCAAATTCAGCGAACCCTAGAGTGGACATTGAATATCGTCGTAAGAAAAATAAGGAGGAAATGAAATATCAAGTCATTTCATTTGCTTTAATGATTTTCTTAACGTTGATTGCTTTTGCAGCAGTTGCATATGATGGTTTTTCAGCCTGGTTCACGGTTCCGTTTATTATTCTATTAGCTGTTGTTCAATTAATTTTCCAATTATATTACTTCATGCATATGAGTCATAAAGGTCATGAAGCACCATCTCTATTCCTTTATTCAGGGGCATTTGTAGGTGCTGTAACAGTATTGGCTTTCATGACAATTGTTTGGTGGTAATTCGAAGCTAGTCAATCAAGAGGAAATCGGTGTGTACCGATTTCCTTTTTGAAATTATGGATGGCACTCCGAATTTATGAACGATCGTGTCCGCTTATTAATAAGTGGATAATAAATTAGAGGTGAGAATTTATGCCGGTACTTGATGTATTTGGTTTTCGTGCTCTATGGAGTCCTTATTTTTTAATCGCCTTAATCGCGATTTTAGTAGGATTTTTCCTCATCACAGTAACATTTCAAGATAAATTTTCAAACAGCGAAAAGCTGACGAAAAAAGAAGGTATTTTATTTACAACTGCCATGGTTTTATTGTATGCGATAAAAGGTTCTCCACTTGACCTTATGGGGCATTTAATGTTTTATGCCCATATGATTCAAATGGCCATGCTGTATTTGGTCATAGCACCGATATTTATTGTGGGAATACCGAATTGGATTTGGAGAAAAGTATTAAACAACCGGATGGTTAAACCGTTGTTTCAGTTCTTTACCAGACCATTAATCGCCTTAATCTTATTTAATGGTATGTTTTCGTTTTACCATGTTCCACTCATTTTCGACGTCATTAAGACGAATATGTGGATGCATGCGGGCTATACATCAATATTGTTTGTTGTCGCGCTATTTATGTGGTGGCCATTAGTTAACAAGGTAGAGGAATATCAGACGCTAAGTGGCTTGAAAAAAATCGGCTATATTTTTGCTGATGGTATTTTAATTACACCAGCATGTGCGTTGATTATTTTTGCAGATAGTCCGATGTATGCAACGTTCTCAGATCCAAATGCTTGGATGCAAGCTTTACAATTGTGTGTTCCATCAACGACATTAGCCTCACTAGATTTAAGTGGTCCTGAAATGTTCAATTCATTATCGCTAATTGATGATCAACAACTTGGTGGAGTACTTATGAAAATCATACAGGAAGTTGTTTACGGGGTTGTTTTGGCACAGGTGTTCTTTAGCTGGTACAAGAAAGATAAGTCAGAAAACATAGATGAAGAAGGAGATCCAGCACTCTATCCAAACTTAGCTGAATACTAATAACAAGGCGCCCCAAAAGGTGCCTTTTTTTATAAAAAAATTGTTGGAATTAATCGGACCGAGTTGCGTGGAGCAGAAATCAATGCACTGGTAAGAAATATGTAGAAAAAAGCAGGTATTCGTTGAAATATAAAGAATATTACCATAAACTTGTTAAGTAATAGTTATTTTATTGGAGGGGTTAATGTATGAATTCAGTACCAGTGTTACCAACAATTAGTACAACGTTTATCGTTCTAAGTGCGATTACCGTTGCGATTGGCTGGGCCCAAATTAAGCAACGGAAACGAGACGCCCACAAAAAGACGATGACTTTGGCGGCTATTTTTGCGGTCATATTCTTTTTAATCTATGCAAGTAGAACCATTTTCATCGGTAATACAGCTTTTGGTGGTCCAGACGATATTAAGATATATTATACAATCTTCCTTATCTTTCATATTAGTTTAGCAACAATTGGTGCTGTTCTTGGAATTATTTCTCTTATTTCTGGTTATAAAAATAATCTTTCATTACATAGAAAAATGGGACCGATAACAAGTATTATATGGTTTTTTACAGGGATTACCGGAGTTGCGGTATATCTACTGCTTTACGTTTTTTATCACGGTGGCGAAACGACTTCAGTCATTAAAGCGATTTTAGGATTTTAATAAAAGGCTGTGTTAAAGCTAAGAAAGATTTTTCACAAGTTGATTGGAGCGGAAGGCACGAAGACTCCTGCAGGAGTAGCTGGTATGGGAGACCCCACAGGCGCGAATGCGCCGAGGAGGCTCCCAACTAGCCCTGCGGAAAGCGAAGTGCCTGGAGCGGAAATCAACATTCTTGTTTAACACAGCCTAAGAAATGCAAAAAGAGCGGAGATTTCCGCTCTTTTTATATTTTTACATTTATTTGAATAATACCTGCTTCTTTTGCTGAATAGAAGATAACTAAAATAAGTGGTCCAATGATGATCCCATATAGTCCAATTATTTTAAAACCCAAGTACATGACTACTAAAGTGGATAATGGTGATAGTCCGTACTGTCCTCCTAAGATATATGGTTTTACAAATTTTTTAACAACCACTAACCCTAACGCTAATAACAACAAGGTAATCCCGACTAATATATTTCCAGTTAGCAAATGGAAGATAGCCCATGGCGCTAAAATGATAAATGTCCCAAAAATAGGGATGAAATTTAACAACCAAATTAGCATTGACATGTATAATGCAATTTCCGGGGCAATAAAATGAAGCGTGATTAGTGTTAATATAAATACGATTATGCTAATAAAAAATTGCACTTTTATATAATTGAAAATAATAAACGATAATCTTGATGTCATATATTTTACTTTTTTAGTGGTTTTCTCTGTTAAATGAGAATAAAAATTTTCGGTTAATCTAGGCAAGTCTATGAGAAATAGGAAAAGAGAAACTAGATAAATAATAAAACTTACCAAGTAATTTGGAATATTTGTTAATATCGCTTTAAAATTATTAATATTTACATAATCAAGGATACCTTCCTTTATTGTCGAAAGGAAGTTTTGTATCTGAGAGGTAAATTGATTTACAACCACTTTTGGTAAATCACTAGCCATTGAGACCAATTTCGCCTCAGCTTTAAACCACATCTTAGAAAGGTTATTTACATATATTGGTGAATTTTCAACTAAATCAATGACTTCGGTAATGACTTTAGTAGTGATGAAATAACTGCATAAAGCAATAAAACAAATAAAAAGTATGAATACAATAACTACCGATAATTGACGTTTACCTTTTAAAAGCTTTGAAAGATAAGCAATGATTGGTTCAAGTAAAAGTGCAGTGATAAATGCTAAAATAATGGGTAATGACACTGGAATGATTATATAGCCCAAAATAGCAAGGATGATAAGCCCTAATGCAATGAAAAGCTTGCGCTTGTTAATGAATCTTTTCAATGTTGTCCTCCTTTCCATTACAAAAATTCTGGAATTCGCATTCTTTTCCTACTTAGTTAAATTATAGTATGGACACAAGAAATAACCAACTTAAATAAAAACTTTAAATAGTTTGGCAAATACATCAAATCTTATATATTATAGAAGCAAAAAAACGTATGGATTTCCATACGTTTTTTAAATAGTAAAGTTTGTTAAGTTTACTTTGCGATAGCAGTAATTTGGTTCTTAAGCTCAGTAAGAATCTTTTCGCATTGTGATACTAATGAGCTTGGGAAGTCTTCGCCTGCACCGTACTCAACACCATGTGGGAAATAATACTTTCCAAGTAATGGTGTAATTAAGCGGATATCTGCTCTGTGAGCCCCTACATCACCTTCAGCATACCCTTGAACACGTAAGTAAAAAACGCCTTCTTTTAACTCGAATTTTCTGTCGTATGTAACTCGATCGTAATCCCATGTTGCTTCGCGAACTAAACCTTGTTCTAGCATAACATCATCTAGACGTTTTAGTTCGACCTTTGCATTTTCAAGACCAGTATTTTCAAATTTCATTTTTGTCCCTCCCCAGACTTTACACAATCCGTCACAAAGATGATAATCTCGACACCTCTGCAACTTTTCTCATTCTAATAATAGTAGAAAAAGGGTGAAGTTGCAATTCCGAAAAAGGGTATTTTACTATATTTTCTGATTTTATTTAAAGAGTTGGGAAAAACTATTTGCGATTAGATTTCAAGGAGGAGAAAGAATGAAGGATCATGCGGTGGTCATTTTGTTTATATGTACCCTTGTAACGGGTTTGTTTTATCATGCAAACCATTCATTGGCTCTCGAAATGTACAGAATAAAACCAGGCGATACAATGTGGAATATTTCGCAAGAGCAGAATGTTGATTTTCATGTATTATTAAACCTCAACAAACAAATCATTCAGCCTGAACTCATTTATCCAGGTCAATCGATATATCTTCCTGATGATCACTTTAATTTAACGAAACAAACTCAAATAGATGTCCAACTTAAATTGCTTACATTGGTTAACACCGAGCGTGAAAAACTTAACTTGCAGCCATTATCCCTTCATTCAAAGCTTAATCTGTTGGCAGAAAAGAAAGCGATGGATATGTTGATTCATAAATATGTCACGCATAAGTCACCTACATATGGAAATCCTACAGATATGTTAGAAACATTTCATTTCCCTTGTAAAAGGGTATTTGAAAATATAGGTGCTGGGCCAAAGACCGCAGATGAAATGTTTGAAACCTGGATGAATACTCAGGTAAATCGAAATAATGTCTTGACTGATCAGGCAACCTATATTGGAGTTGGTTATGCTATTGGAGGATTACACCAGTATTATTGGACATTGTTAATTGTTGAAAAATAAAAGGAGTGAATGATGAATGGGTAGTATCAAGGATATTATGACAACTAATGTGGAAACTTGTTCCCTACTAGATAATGTTTTTGAAGTTGCAGTAAAGATGAAGGAGTGGAATGTGGGAGCCATCCCGATTGTTGATAAAGACAGGCTCGTCGGTATGATTACAGATCGTGATATAGTGATTCGGGGTGTTGCACAAAAGCATCCGGGTTCAACAAAAGTTGAAGATATTATGAGTAAAGAGATGGTGACAATCAAATCTGATTGTACAACGCAAGAAGCTGCGAAAATCATGGCTAAAAACCAGATACGTCGTTTGCCTGTGGTTGAGGGGGAGCGCCTCGTGGGAATTGTATCATTGGGAGACTTTGCAATCCATGAATTAACTGACGATCAAGCAAAGATTGCTTTAACCGAAATTTCAGAGACAAGTCAAACACAAATTCAACATTAATAATAAGAATGAAATGAGGGGACTTTTGAAGTCACTCTCATTTTTTTATTTTGTTAATATAACATTTACAGGGCGTTTTTATAAATTTTTTACTGTGTGAGTTAAAACTTACCTGTATAATAAGATTAATGAGATAATATTGACTACTTTTTATCATACAATATGAAAGAGTTTGTCTTGAAGGGGGAACTTGGCCTGGCTGCATTGATTAGAATTTTAGTATTGGTAGTGATTGTGTTATTGGCGGGCTATTATATCTACGATGATAACAATAAACAATCAGATATATTATACATGGAAGATACGGCGACACCAGAGTTAGACCAAGGGAAAGTGACTGAAAACTCAGAATTAGTTAGAACGACGAAATTGCAGCGTCCTGAAAATGGCTTATCAACCTTTCTAGGGAAGCAAGCAGATGCTTTTAAAGCTGTTTATGGAGAGCCGAACCGAATGGATCCCTCCACTTATGGATATGAATGGTGGATCTATAATCAAAATAGCAAAGAATATATGCAAGTGGGAGTGGAAAGCGGCAAGATTGTTACGATTTATGCGCTTGGAGAGAATTTCAATCTCGAACCTTTCAAGGTTGGTGAAACGATTGAGGAGATATTCTCAACTTTCCAAATACAAACAGATATTCATTTCAACTATGAAGGAACAGCATATAAATTTGAGCTTTCAGAGGAGGATATGAACTCAAAGCCATTAATTCAAATGGGAGATATGTATGTCCAACTCAATATTGATAAATTTACTGGTTCCTTGGTGAGTGTTCGATATTTAGATGTCAAAACACTTATTGTGCAAAGACCTTACGAATTAATGTATCGTGGTGAGTTGTTGGAACCAATGCCAGTAACAGACGAAGCTTGGCCTTTGATTGAACAAGGTAGTCAAAAGCAAATCTTTGAAATTACCAATATACTTAGGAAACGATACCATTTACCCCAACTCGTGTGGGATGATGCTGTTGCTAATGTGGCTTACCTTCATAGCAAGGATATGAACGACACAAATAGTCTCTCACATACTTCGAAACAATATGGTGAAGTAACAGACCGCCTTAATAATGCTCAAATACATTATGATAAAGCCGGAGAAATTATTGCCGCTAATTATATTGATGCTCCTGCAGTCATCGAAGGTTGGATCAATAGTGAGCACCATCGAGAAAATTTACTCGATGAAAAATTTACACATACCGGTGTTGGCGTTTATCGAAAGCATTATACGCAAAATCTTATCGAAACAAAGGAGGAAAATGAATAATGATTTCCTCTTCAAAGAAAAACAAGGGGATGTGCCCCTTGTTTTTTGATTGGTTAAATTAATTCGAACTCTTATTAATAATAAAGAAGCTTCCGCTTGCGGTTGCAACTTTCATACCATCTGTACGGTAAACGGTGGCAGTTAGCACCATGGTTTTTGAACCTTTATGCTCACACTGTGCTGTACACCGTAATGATTCCCCAATACCTGGGGCAATATAATGGATATTTAATTGTGTTGTAACAGCCCCGAAACCTTCTGGTAACAATGAATTCGCCAATGTTCCCATCGCGGAATCAATTAATGTTGCAGTTACCCCACCATGAACAATTCCGAGTGAGTTATTAACTAAAGGATTAAGAGGTATTGACATTTCACAAGTTTGTCCGTTTATTTTTCGGTTCATTTGCAAAAGCTTACCGATGAAACCAACATTTCGGCTATCTGACTCTTGATTGAGAAGGCCATGAAATAATTCATTGATATGATCGAGTTCTTCAGCTTTAGCTTGATGAATAAGTTGATCGAGCAAATCGTGCAGTTCTTTTGACATAAAATTAACCTCTTTCAGAAAAATATAGTTTCATTATACCATTATTTTTTGTATTTTTTGAATTTTTAAAAACAAAGCCAATTCTTCACCTTTTCCTAGATTAAGCATATCGTATCATAGGCATTGTAATCAATTTGGGGTGGGAATATTGGAAAATAATCAGCTTCATCCTTCTGTAGAAAAGTTTAAAACTTTTGTCAAAAGCAATCCAAAGCTCATTGAAGCCGTAAAAAAGGGCACCCATACATGGCAGGAATTATTTGAAGAGTGGTATTTGCTTGGTGAAGAGGACCCCCGCTGGGCTAAATATTTAGCAAAACCAGTCACAAAGCATGGCTCAAAAGAAACTGAAACGATTCAAAAAATGGCTGATGAAGAACAAAAAAAAGATTGGCTTGGCCAAATTCTTGGAGCGGTAAAACAAATGGATGCTGAGCAACTGAGTATGCATGTCAACCAGTTAAGCCAAACACTAACGGCAATTCAAGGGGTTTTATCACAGTTTCAAGGGAACCAACCACCACAGCAATCGCAACCAAAAAATCAACCACCACATCCATTTCAATTCCGAAAGGATTAACGAAGGGGATTGTTATGCGCCAAGAGATTATTGAATATTTATCTCAAAATGTAGAGCTACAAAAGTTTATCCGTGAGCAGCCAATATGGTACCGGAAGTTATCACGAAATCCACAAGACCTGCAAAAGCTCGAGATTTCCTCGCTGCACTATTATAAAAAGACAATACCAGATCAAGTTAATAAATTTACCCAGGGGGTGCAAATGGCATCCATGATGATGAGCATGTTTCAAATGATGAATTCAAAAGGCTAGAGACTTTTTCTTATCAAGGAATCGTCTCTATTTTTTTGTCATGAAAATGCTATTCCTTGTAAACAATATCAAGAAAGGAGTGATGGGTTGTGAAGTTGAGTGTACAGATACTATTTTCGCTAATATTGATTGTATTAGTAGGTTGTCAGCGTGATATCCCCAAGCCTAAATCAAAAGAAAACAAAAGTTCGGCATTCAGTTTAACTGACCAAGTGGCGAGAGTAGTTGCTGCGACACCGCACCCATCATCGTTTACTGTTCGGCATCAGATTAATGGCAAGAATGTTTTAATTGAATGTAAACTTCAGGATATTTCATTTCGTCATGATCTTCCAGACAAACAAGTGGGAAAAATTATTGTATTAATTGATGGTAAGAAAACCGAAGAAGTGGATTCTCCTGTCTTTATTTTAAAAGATTTGACATCAGGACAGCATACCATCACTTTACAGGTTGTAAACTTAGCGAATCAGCCCTATCCCCTAAAGAAGGAGATTAATGTCGATATTCAATAGCAGTCAGCATCATTCGCTTTCCGTGATGTTTCATGTTAGAATATGAAAACGGAGGTGAGCTTTTTGCTTTCTACTACTTTAGAAAAAATTCAGCTAATAGATAAAACCGACCAGCTTGCCACAATGATTTTACAATCAGACATTGCTGAGCAGTATCGCCAGTGTTTTTACAATATGAAAAATAGCCAGGAAACACAAATCAAAATAAAAAACTTCCTTAATCTTAAAGAGCAGTATGAGGAAGTTCAAAGATTTGGTAAATATCATCCGAATTATCAGCCTGTTAAGAGCAAAATCCGTGAAGTTAAACGGGAAATGGATTTAGATCCATTTGTAGCAGCTTTTAAAATAGCAGAAAATGATTTGCAAGCTTTACTAGATGAAATTAGTGTGTTGATTGGTCAAGCCGTTTCTACCAGTGTTAAGGTTCCAACTGGAAATCTTTATTTTGATTCACTCTCTGGTTGTAGTGGTGGCTGTGGAACAGGTGGCAGTTGTGGTTGTTCAACAAAATAAGTCAGCATTGCTAGGAAGTCAGTTTTTTGCTATTCTTATTTAAAAAGGTATAAGGGGAATATTGCATGTTCGGTTCTCGACAAGGTATTATCATATGGCTCTACTCGTTAAAACAGGCTAAAATGCTTAGAAAATTCGGCAATGTTCACTTTGTTTCCAAAAAATTAAAATATGTTGTCCTATATTGCAACCAAGATGAAGTGGAAGACCTAACAGCAAAGTTACAAGCATATTCTTTTGTTAAAAAAGTTGAACCGTCCTATAAACCGTTTTTACGGATGGAGTTTGAAAACGCAAAGCCAGATAAAGCCAAGGAATACGATTATAAAATGGGCATATAAAAACAAGGCGAGAATCCTCACCTTGTTTTTTTATGTTCCGGCTGTCGTTTTCTACCAGCTCGTTGTCATGACCGGCAAATAGCGGTTCATTCTTAATATACCAATTAAATATTGATAAAATAATTCTTTATCAGCAAATTCATTAGATGGTTTGATTTCAAGCTCAATAATATTTTTTTGATGTCTTGTAGCAATTTGGGCAAATAAATCATACCGCTTATTTGGTTTAACATTAGGATTTGGAATACCTTCACGACAAAAATAAATCGGTTGAAATTCGCCTTCCTTTGCTGGATTTAAGATTACCGCAAGGGAGGTAACCTCTTTGCCATCTTTCACTGCGTGAAAAGCTAGCATTCTTGATAAACGGTGTTGGTTCGCTTGGACAATTTCAAGCAACTCATACAAATCAGAATAACCTTCGCCTAGCTCGATAAATCTCTGGATCATATTCTTCCTCCAAATATTTCATATGGTCGATATTACTGTACCATGCTAATTGGGAAAATTGAAGGGGAAGTGCTTTTTGCAATTGAAAAAAGTGCAAAGAAAAAACCCTGCAAAAATGCAGGGTCCTTCTATATCCTTTTTAGGATAGAAGGCAAAGGGAGAGGAGAAACCGGAGGAAGAACTTATGGGGAAACGTAAGTCTTCTCCGCGGTTGGCAACAACATCCTCGATTAGATGCTGTTAAGTACATTATTTCCACAGTAAAACGGCAATATACATCATTTGTGGATATTTATTTTAGGATTGAGAAATGATGGGAATGGTGCGAAAAACCTATGTGTGTTAGGATAGAAAAAAATATGGATTTTATTTTAAGATAAGTTGTGGTGAATGTTGTGAGAGTCGTATCAGGAACCTGTAAGGGAAAGGCGCTTAAGGCTGTTCCGGGGAATTCGACAAGACCGACGACTGATAAGGTTAAAGAGGCGATATTTAATATGATTGGTCCTTATTTTACCGGTGGTATAGGTCTTGATTTGTTTGCCGGAAGTGGCGGATTGGGTATTGAAGCCTTAAGTAGAGGGTTGGATCGGGTCATTTTTGTTGACAGAGATGGAAAAGCCATTCAAACTATAAAGGAAAATATTTCTGTATGCAGTTTTACGGAAAAGGCAGAAATATATCGAAATGAAGCAAACAGGGCTTTAAAGGCAGTAATAAAACGCGGGCTAAAGTTTGATGTTGTGTTTTTAGATCCTCCATATAAAAAGCAGCAATTGCTTGATGTTTTAACTGAGATGGATCAAAGCTCACTATTAGCCGAAAGTGGAGTTATCGTCTGTGAGCATAGTCATGACGTCGCGTTACCAGAGCGAATTGGTCAACTGCAACGAATAAAGAGGGAACAATACGGGATTATTAACATTACGATTTTTCAAAATGATTTAGTCGATTAGGGGGGTAACGTTTTGCCGTGCATTGCTGTTTGTCCAGGGAGTTTTGATCCAATTACGAATGGACATTTAGACATTATTATTCGTGGTGCAAAGATTTTTGATGAAATTTATGTAAGTGTACTAAATAATTCAACAAAAACACCACTTTTTTCAGTTCAAGAAAGAATTGAATTAATCAAAAAGGTAACAAAAGATATTCCGAATGTTAAGGTAGATGCTTTTGACGGCCTATTGGTTGAGTATGCTAAAAGCGTAAATGCCAATGCGATTATACGTGGACTTAGAGCTGTATCAGATTTTGAATATGAAATGCAAAATGCTTCAATGAACCGTGTGTTAAATGATGATGTCGAAACCTTTTTCATCATGACTAATAATCAGTACTCATTCTTAAGCTCCAGTATTGTGAAAGAAGTTGCCAAATATAATGGTGATATTCATGAGTTAGTTCCACCAGTTGTTGCAGTGGAATTACAAAACAAGTTTGCTTCGCGCAGAAAATAAACTCAATAAGGCTGAAACAACATTTTGGTGGATAACCATAGGTTGTTTCAGCCTTATTTACTATATTTACGAGCATAAAGAACAATGTAGGACGATAATGCCAATAAGGTAATGATCGGTCCAATCGTAATCAACCAATGATAAAAATCATAAAAATAGCTGCTCTCATTGATTAAAAAAACGGGTATTGCATTGGATGGTTGTTCTGATTGATAAAATTGCTTATAAACTGGATTCCAAAGCATGTAGGTGAACAATGAAGCGAAAATCCCATGAAAAATGCGAGCGATAAAAAAAGGTTGAAAGCGAATATCGGTTTGGGCAAGGATGCTTGCGACTTGAGCTTGAACGCTTAAGCCGCTGAAAGCCAAGATAAAGCTAGTGATAATTGCTTGTTGTAATAACGTTGCATCCTGTACCTGACTCGTTAACTGGCTACCTTGTGTAATTTCAAATATACCAGAAATAAACGGAATACTTAATGAATCTGGAAGTGAAAATAGCGGGAATATCAATTCAAGTAGTTTAGAAAGGTAACCAGTCATTTGCAGATGATACAGGATTTTATTGACAACGGAAAACAAGATGATAAAGCCACCAATCATGAGCAAGGTTTGGACTGAAGACATTACGGCATCGCCAAGTAGCTTTCCGATTGGGCGCTTATCCTTTATCCTAGTTTGATGAAGCTGTGAAAAGGCCAAACGCAGCATTGACTGCTTCGTTTTTTTAACTTCTGGAGCTTTTTCTTTTTTTCCATAAAATCTCATTAAAATTCCCACGCAAATATTCCCTAAGTAATGCGAGAGGGCTAAAATGACACCAAGTTTTGGATTATAAAAAAAGCCCACGGAAACCGCTCCAAAAATAAACAGCGGATTGGATGAGTTTGTAAAAGTAACAAGTCTTTCTGCTTCGGCTCTTGTCAACTGGCCCTCTTGTCTAAGCCTAGCTGTTAACTTTGCTCCTGCGGGAAATCCAGATGCTAGCCCCATCGCCCACACAAAGCCCCCCACACCTGGAACCCTAAAAACGGGTCGCATGAATGGCTCAAGTAGTACTCCGATAAAGCGAACGACACCAAATCCAATTAACATCTCACTGATGATAAAAAAAGGAAGTAATGACGGAAAGACAATTTCCCACCACATATTTAACCCGCGTATTGAGGCGTCTACTGATTCCTGAGGAAACGAAATAATTGATATCGCCATGATTGTAACGGTGGATGCAAGGAACAGTGTTTTTAGCTTTGAACGATTCAATACTAATAGCCTCCTACAAGGATTATTGCTGTGCAACCTAAAAAAACAGTGATAAAATAAAAAACATTATATGTTGATTTATCTTGTTGATTTCGGAGTGGTGTGAAAAAATAGGGAGCTCACGAGATTATCTTTGCCATATCACTAAATACGAACGTTGGTTTCCTATGAGGCCTTGTCCTGTATAAAACAATATACTCATAGAAATGCAATTTAGACCATAAGATTGAAACTGACATAAGTATTTAGCTTTTTGAGAAGGAGGGAATCACGTTGCCTCGTCCGAAAATTGGTTTGGCACTTGGATCGGGTGGCGCGCGGGGATTCGCCCATTTAGGGGTTATTAAAGTACTCAAGGATGAGGGCATTCCCATTGATTATATATCCGGCAGTAGCATGGGGGCGCTAATTGCTAGCTTCTATGCAACAGGATTGGATATGGATCAGCTCTATAAAATTTCCAGCGCCTTTAAACGAAAGTACTATCTTGATTTTACCGTCCCAAAAATGGGATTTGTCGCTGGAAAGCGCGTGAAAGATTTAATTAGAATCTTTACTCATGGTAAAAATATTGAGGAACTGAACATTCCTGTTGCCATTGTTGCAACAGACCTCATGTCTGGAGAGAAGGTTGTCTTTACAAAAGGCCCCATAGCTGATGCGGTTAGAGCTAGCATCTCTATTCCGGGAATATTTGTTCCGGAAAAAATCAATGGTCGTCTGCTTGTCGATGGTGGTGTGGTGGATCGCATTCCTGTTTCTGTTGTAAAGGATATGGGAGCGGAACTGGTGATTGCAGTAGATGTTTCACATGTTAAAACAAATACCGAAATCACCTCCATTTACGATGTCATCATGCAAAGCATCGACATTATGCAAATGGAGCTTGTTGACCATCGCATTGTCGCTTCGGACATTACGCTTCGGCCTCGTGTGGAAAAGTACAATTCACGTGCTTTTACCAATATTGAAGAAATTATCAAAATAGGTGAGGATGCAGCTAGAAAACACATCGACGAAATTAAGAAAAGGATTGAACAATGGAAGGGGACTTAAAACTAATGAGGAAATATCGTTCGCTCATTGTCCTCATCATTGCCGGTCTATTATTTGTCGCCAGCTCTTTTTATTATTTACCCTATTACGTGTCAAAACCGGGCATGGCCAAAGAGCTCGAACCGATAATTGAAGTAGAAAATGGTTATGATGAAGCAGGGAATTTTATGCTCACGACAATACGGATGGGCAAGGCAAATATATATGCTTACGCGATGGCGAAAATGAGCAAGTATCAAGAAATCTATCCAATTGAGTCTGTAAGAAGTAAAGATGAAAGTGATGAAGAGTACAATGTAAGGCAGCTTCATATGATGGCAGGCTCTAAAACCAATGCAATTGAAGTAGCATACAGAAAAGCCAATCTCCCGATTCATTATCAATTTAAAGGGATATACGTATTGAACATTATTGACAATATGCCAGCCGATGGAGTTTTAAAGCCTGGTGATCGTATCATTAAAATCGATGGAAATAAATTTAAATCGATGGAACAGTTTATCGATTACATTAATCAGAAAAAAGCTGGCGATAAGGTCTCTGTAACTTATGAACGTGATGAAAAAGCAAAAACGGTAACGATTCCGATTGCGCAATTTCCTCAGGATAAAATGCGAGTCGGGATTGGTATTGGCTTAGTCGATGATAAAGAGATTGTTGTTGATCCTCCAGTTAATATTGATACGGAGGAAATCGGCGGTCCCTCTGCTGGCTTGATGTTTACGCTCGAAATTTATAATCAATTGACGAAGACTGATTTAACAAAAGGCTACCAAATTGCCGGAACGGGGACGATTTCCGCTGATGGAACAGTTGGCAGAATCGGTGGGATTGACCAAAAGGTAGTCGCTGCCGATAAAGCTGGTGCGGAAATCTTCCTTGCTCCAAATGAAAATGGTGCTAAGGATCCCAATTATAAGTTAGCTGCTAAAACAGCTAAAAACATCGGTACAAAAATGAAAATTGTCCCGATCAACACCTTCGATGAAGCCGTCGAATATTTAGAAAAACTTAAAGAGAAAAAATAGTTGAAGAATGGCTGTTTTACGAAAGAAGAACTGACAGTTTATGTCAGTTCTTCTTTTTTTAAGTAAATCGGTGTTTCTTCAAATTCTTGTTTTGCGTGAATCGGAAGAATCATATTGTATAATTTTGTAGCTCGAATATCGACATCAATTCCAGGACCATCATAAGCAGAAAGTTTGGATATAACTGGGATAGAAAAACGCTTTTTATGCTGACGTAAATACTCTCGACCAGCCTCACTCATCCCCAACAAACGCAAATATGGGACAGGTTGTCTAGCTACTTGCATGTCTGATTTTTTTGTGTTCGTTAATATGTGCAGACACATTCGCTGCAGCCGTGTCCAAGTATAGCGTTTTGTCTTGACGCGCGTCATAAAATCAACAAATGAATCTGCCTCACCAACATGAGCCAAGAGTCGATTTTCAATCCCTTCCTCAATCTCATATATTTCTGTTAGCTCTAGAGGGGTGCTAGACAGCAATTGGTATTTTAAATAAGGCCAATAGTGCTCCCAATTATGAAACAGTCCAAAGTCTTGTTGGTAATCTCTAAGAAGCTCATAGCTTGTATTTGGAACGTATTTTGCAATTTCATCCATGTTATTTTTTGAAAATAATGCAGTTCGAATACTCGTGGCGCTGGCAATGGTACTTGAAGCAAAATGTTCATCATGATAGCCAGCACTTTTACGCGGAACGGTTAGTATCTGGACGTTCACATCAAGGCTTTTTGCGGCTTTCAAATACTGATAACCTAAAATATTATTAGGTTCAGACAAATCTACCATGTTCGCGTGAGGGATTAGATCCTGAAACGACAAGGCTTGCGCTTTCGGATAACTGACTCCATTTTGCATATATTGGTTTATGTTAGCTTGAAACTCCGAATGGTGTTGAACTAGAAAATCATATGTATGGTGAAAGGCGTTGATTTCTCCCGATTCACTTCCGAAACAAATGCTTTCACAAGAAGCTGCGGTAAGGAGTGAGACACCACCGTAGGCAAAGATTTCAGCCTGTTGGGTTGCATATTGATAAGGTAGTTCAAACACGATATCAACACCAGCTTGAAGCGCCATGTTTGCTCTTGCCCATTTTGAAATAAGGGCTGGCTCGCCACGTTGGAGGAAGTTTCCACTCATCGCAGCAATGATAATATCTGCTCCACTTGCCTGTTTGGACTCTGCCAAGTGCAGTGCGTGTCCATTATGAAACGGATTGTATTCAACAATGACTCCGACAGCCTTCATTCTTATGCCTCCTTTTTTCTCATAACGATAACGATTACTGCAAATGATTTCAAGTTTTTTTGATTATTTTCCCTGGAATGGTTACAATGGTAAAATGAAAATACGATGGAATGCAATTTTAAGTAATCTTGCTCTATATAGCGGAATTTAACAGTCAAATTTGAAAAGGCATGCTGTAAAGAAATAATATTGACATTTCGTTGTGTGGAAGCTATAATTACTTTTGTTGCCTTGAGGTGATTCGATTTGAAATGGACAATTAGTCAGTTACAAAAGTATCGAAACAAGGATCTTACTTTTGATGAAACAATTCAGATTGATGATTTAAGTAAAGTGGATCCATCGATTCGGGCTGTTTCACCAATGCATATAACAGGACGAGCAGATATTAGTTCGACTAGGGTGACTTTTCATTTTAGCATTGAAGGTCATTTGATCCTACCTTGTTCTCGGACGTTAGTTGATGTAAATTATCCAATTAATGTTGAAACTACGGAAACCTTTCTTCTGAATGCTTCAGATTTTGAAGAGGAAGAAGAGATACACCAAGTGAAAGGTGATGTGATTGACCTTATGCCGGTCATTCAAGAATTGCTTTTACTTGAGGTTCCATTGCAAGTTTTTTGCGAGGATGTAAAAACTGGCGAAGGTGCTCCTCAGTCTGGAAAGGATTGGGAAGTGGTTCAAGAACAGGATCAGAACAAAAAAGTGGATCCTCGTCTTGCTGGTCTAGCTAAGTTTTTTGAACAAAATGATTCATCATCTGATTCTTAATCAGAGAACCAAAATGTGAAGATCAAAATTTACTGAACTTCATAGCATCTTTATTGTCTTTAAGGAGGTGGGAATAATGGCTGTACCTTTTAGAAGAACTTCTAAAACTGCGAAAAGAAAGCGTCGTACTCATTTTAAATTACAAGTACCTGGTATGGTAGAATGCCCAAACTGCGGTGAATTAAAATTAGCTCACCGTGTATGTAAAGCTTGTGGAACATACAAAGGAAAAGAAGTTGTAAACGACTAATTTTCCCTGACGATAAAAAGCACAAGGAGTTTATACTCCTTGTGCTTTTGTCATTTAAAGCGAGCGCCTGCAGCGGAAATCAACTTACGCTTACTATGTATGAGTCTGCTGTTTTATAACATCTCAAAAAAAAATTTATTGTTTTTATACAAAAAAGAAGCTGAAAGGATTGAAAAATTGTCGAATTATTCCTACAATTGTAAGAAAGGCTAAAAACTTGGGGGATTGAAATGAACACTGCATACAAACTTGAAGAAATGCCACAGGGCTTTCTACTATTCACAATTACTAGACCAGAAAAACGTAATGCCATTAACTATGATGTATTGGAAGGTTTGGAAGTTGCCATTGAAAAAATGAAAGATCCTGCTTATAAAGCATTAGTGGTAACAGGAGAAGGTGAAAAAGCGTTTTGTTCAGGTGGTGACCTGTCAGTATTTCACACATTAAAAACTGAGGATCAAGCGTATGGCATGCTTTCAATGGCATCAAAAATCCTTGTGAAATTATTAATGCTTCCAAAACCAACGATTGCGTTAATCAATGGTACAGCAATGGGTGGTGGTTGTGAGCTTGCGACAGCATGTGACTTCCGTTTGGCCAAAGCAGGAGTAAAAGCTGGCTTTGTTCAAGGAACACAAGCCATTACAACTGGCTGGGGCGGAGGAACGATGTTATTTGAAAAAATTTCCGCTTCAAGCGCAATGAAGCTATTAATGGAAGCGAAAATGGTGGAAGTAGAAAAATTAGTAGAACTAGGCTATATTGATGCTGTTTTTGAAGGGGATTTAATGGAAAGTAGCCTTGAATACTTAAAAAACATCCTAGCAATTGAAGCTGGAGTTTTGGAAGCATATAAAACCATGCTAGTTCGCAAATGGACAAATACGGGTTTAGCAGCAAGAATTGAAGAAGAAGTTCGCACTAATTCTCGTCTTTGGGAATCAGATGCACATCACGAAGTAGTCAATAAATTTTTGGCGAAAAAGTAAAATCGTGTTTTACAGTCTATCTTTTCTAGTGAATGCATATGTATGAATAAAAACACTAGGAGGGATACGATGCCAACAACACGCCAAGATGCTTGGACACAGGATGAGGACCTCTTACTTGCCGAGGTAATCCTTCGCCATATTCGTGATGGGGGAACGCAACTGCAGGCATTTGAGGAAGTGGGACGGCAATTGTCACGGACTGCTGCCGCCTGTGGATTTCGCTGGAATTCTTGTGTTAGGAAACAATACAAAACAGGAATTGAGCTTGCAAAAAAGCAGCGGAAAGAGTTAAAAAAGCAGGCAGTGCCAGATTTTGAAGATGATATAAACGTCATTGTTGCTGAGGCAAAGGCACAGACACAGGCAATCGTCTCTTCAAACGTTCAGGAAATTTCTTTCTCGATTGTGCTTGATTACTTAAGGGAGCTTCATGAAAAGGCCAAGAAACATCGTGATCATTCGGAAAATATCGATGTCTACAAAGGGAAAATTAAATTGCTTGAAAAACAATTGAATGACCTAACAGCTCAAAATGAAAAGCTTTCAAAAGAATTAAAGCTAATTGAAGAGGATTACCGAGCGTTGATTGAAATTATGGAACGCGCCAGGAAAATGGTTGTTTTACAGGAAGAGGACCGTCAGCAAAAGGTGAAATTCCAAATGGACAAAAACGGAAATCTTGAACGAGTTGAAAAATAAGAAAAGCGGATTCCAAAATCCGCTTTTTCTTGTGTGCCAGGCATGGCAACTATCTAGGTGGTGAAAGTCCGCTGTGGGGGTACACATCAACCAACCACTAAGGAAGCGCAAGGTACTTATTGTGAGAT
>NZ_JABAIT010000022.1 GCF_012843265.1 Bacillus sp. DNRA2
TGATAAACATTGTAACATTTGGTAAGCCGTATGCCTTAATAGGGCACGTACGGTTTGATAAGGGGGAAGCCTCGAGAGAGGTTTCCCTACTTTATTATTGTCGTTGTAGGGAATACTATTGACTAAATCTAAGAATTGTCATATAGTTTAACACGTTAATAGTTCAGTTGTTTAACTAAATTTAAGGATGTGATATGGTGGATAATTCAAGAATCCAAGAACTAATCAACAGATACATTCGAGTGTCTTTTTCGGTGACAAAAAAGGCTGAATTTCTCATTAAGGATCAAATTGGATCGGACCTTACTTATGACCAGCACTATACACTTCGATATATTCGGAATAAACACTTTTGCACATCAACCGAATTGGCTGATGTCTTTGCAGTAAATAAAAGTGCTGTCACAGCTATCATTGCAAGACTTGCAGATAAAGGGCTAATCGAAAGAACACGTGATGAACGAGACCGACGTGTCGTTTATTTATCGCTAACAGATAAAGGAAATGCCCTGTTTAATGAATGTGAAAAACGTGTTCATAATCTCGTTGAAAATATCATGACGCAATTTAACGATGAGGAAGTGAATGCGTTTATTCAAACTTATGAAAAGCTTGAACAATTATTAGATGTCGCTAAAGAAAGCATACAAGGAGAATAAACGATGAGAGCGATTGTCAAGGGTAAATGGCTTGTATTATTTACGTGGATTGCGGTTGTGACAGTGCTGTTAATGACCGCACCTAATATGGCTAATCTTGTTCGCGACAAAGGTGATTTGGTTGTACCTGAGGGGTACTCCTCATCACTAGCGAACGAAATTCTTAATGAGATAAAGGATGGAAATGAATCAACTGTCGCTCTGGTTTTTCATGGGAAAGATAAGCTTACGAAGTCAGAATTGGCAGAAGCAAAAGCAGCAATTGGTTTATTGGAGAAAAATAAAACTAAACTAGGCATTACCGAAATATTGTCTCATTTCAATAACGAAGAACTTAAGGATCAGCTTGTATCTGATGATGGGACAACGATTCTTACAAGGCTAACAGTTGATATGGGCAATCGTGAAGATAAGGAGGTATCTAAAGCGCTATATGATACGCTTAAAGATACTAAATTAAAACACTATTATACTAGCAATTGGCTTGTGAATGAGGATCTAAATACGAATGCACAGGAAGGTCTAAAGAAAACAGAGGGCATCACAGTGGTTTTCATTTTAGTTGTTCTTTTGCTTGTTTTCCGTTCCTTCATCGCGCCATTTGTCCCACTAGTAACAGTTGGTTTTTCTTATTTGGCAGCGCAGTCAATTGTTGCATTTTTAGTTGATAAAGTAAATTTTCCAATTTCTTCATACACCCAAATATTTTTGGTGGCTGTGTTATTTGGAATCGGTACAGATTACACGATTTTACTTTTAAGTAGATTTAAAGAAGAGATGGCTAATCATGATAGTATTACCGATGCCATTGTTGAAACCTATCGCACTGCCGGAAAGACAGTTTACTTTAGCGGTTTTGCTGTAATGGTTGGTTTCTCGGCGATTGGTTTTTCAACATTTAAACTTTATCAATCAGCTGCAGCAGTGGCAGTTGGTGTTGCGCTTTTGTTAGTGGCGTTATCAACAATTGTGCCTTTTTTCATGGCAGTACTTGGACGCAAGCTTTTTTGGCCAGCCAAAGGACAACTTGAACATAAAGATAGTAAATTGTGGGAGATTGTCGGTAAATTTGCTTTAGCTAAGCCGGTTATTTCGTTATTAATTGTTGCCGCAGTAACCGTTCCATTTTTGATAACATATGATGGCACTCTTTCCTACAATTCGTTAACTGAGGTTGGCGACAAGGCAGATTCAATCAAGGCCTTTAATATGATTGCTGATGGGTTCGGCGAAGGCCAAGCGATGCCAACGCAAATTGTCATTAAAAATGATGAAAAAATGGATTCAAGTGAGTACATCGGATTGGCTGAAAAAATCAGTCAGGATCTGCAAAAGATTGATGGTGTGGACACGATTCGCTCGGTTACGAGACCTATGGGCGAGCCACTTGCGGATTTATTTGTTGCTAAGCAAGCAGGTACGCTCTCGGGAGGAATTTCCCAAGGAAATGATGGGATTAAGCAAATTAGTGATGGCTTGAATGAGGCGGAAACTGAGCTTACGAAGTCCCAGCCGCAATTGGAGCAGGCTACTGCAGGAATAGGAGAGCTTGTTACGGGAACATCAAAGCTTGCTGATGGTGTGGGACAGCTTCATAGCGGTCTGACTCAAATTGAGGATGGCATGAAACAGGGGTCTATGGGGACGGCTGATATTAAGAAAAGTCTCCAGGGTATTAAAACCAATGCAGAAAAACTCGCGGCAGGTAGTGAACAATTGTTAAAAGGGTATCAGGATGCAAGTGCAGGGCTGTCTTTCTTTTTAACAAAATATCAAGCTATCGAAACTAGTTTAAATGACATTTATGGTAAATTGGATACCGCAGATGAGCATTTTGCCAATCTTGAACAGAAATATCCGCAATTAAGTACAGATGAAGAAGATTATCAAGCGTTAAAGAAGGATGTTTTTTCTTCTCATGCAGATACTGCCGAATTAATGAGTAGCTTGAAGGATTTAAATACGAATTTTGCTGGGGCTATTTCGGGCGTTCAAGAAGCAAATAAGCAATTTGCTGAAGTCGTTTCTGGTCAACAGCAGTTAAATATTTATATGGGAGAGTTGATTGTTGGGATTGATCAACTACAAGCAGGACTCGTGGCTGCAGCGGATGGGCAGGGGCAAGTGATTGGGAACCTGTCACAGTTTTCAAATGGCTTAACGACTATTAATGGTGGCCAACAGCAGCTCTTGGATGGTTTTTCAGGTCTTGGCGGACAAATGACCCAATTAACCGATGGTCTTGGGCAAAGCGTGACTGGTTTAACACAAATTCATGATGGATTGAATTCCGCTAATGATTATTTAGCTAATCTAGCGAAGTCAGACCAAAGCGTGACCGGGATGTATATTCCTGATGAGGTGCTATCAAGTAAGGATTTTGCACAAGTGCTTGATACTTATATGTCCAAGGATCGTAAAGTGATGATGATGGATGTTGTCTTCAAATATAATCCTTATTCAAATGAAGCAATGGCGCAAATTAACGATATTAAAGATGCAGTAAATAAAGCAACAAAGGATACAAAGCTTGAAAATGCCAAAGTAGCCGTGGGCGGCATTACAAGCACTAATACAGATTTAAGTGCAATGTCCAATGCGGATTATTCTCGTACTGTAGTGTTAATGATGATCGGAATTGCGATTATCTTGGTCGTAATGCTCCGTTCCATTGTGATGCCGATTTATTTGATTGCTTCCTTAATCATTACTTATTACACGTCAATGGGGATTACCGAGGCGATTTATGTGAATCTATTAGGCTATGAGGGTATTAGCTGGGCAGTACCGTTCTTCGCCTTTGTTATTTTAGTGGCATTAGGTATAGATTATAGTATTTTCTTAATGGATCGCTTTAAGGAATATCGTGAATTAAGTGTAGGTGAAGCGATGCTGTTATCGATGAAGAAAATGGGAACTGTTATTATTTCTGCGGCTGTCATCCTTGGTGGTACATTTGCAGCGATGATGCCAGCTGGTGTTATGTCGCTATTGCAAATTGCCACACTTGTGTTAATTGGCTTGTTCCTTTATGCCTTAGTGATTTTGCCATTGTTTGTTCCGGTGATGGCAAAGTTGTTTGGCAAAGCTAATTGGTGGCCATTTATAAAATAAACTGTGAATATCAAATTGACTCGAAACCAGGCTATGCATTTTAGTGCATAGCCTGGTTTTTTATTTTTGTGATAAAAATCACTTGTGTCAAAAAGTTGAACAATTGGGACATAAATAAGGGAGTTTTACCCCGACTATAGGGAAGTTCCCTGATGCCTTGTGATAGTCCCTGACAAGTAAAATTAACGATATGTTACCGGTCTAATTTTACAAGGAGGACTAACAATGCAGGCAAATTTAACATCAAATACCGCAACTGAAACTAACAAGAATTCTATTAACAATGCATTTGCATCTCACTATGCTAAATCGATGTTTTTATCGATTACAGCACTAATAATTCTAGTATTTATCGGAACCAGAATGTTTACCCATATTGATCTCAACTTATATGGATACATGGTCGGAACGCTTGTATTTATTGGCGGGTTCTTCTATCGCTTCATTGCATGGGGAGAAAGACCACCAACTAAAATCATCATCAAAAAAGGACTTAAATTGCTGGCCAGAAAGTCCACTCCGAAAACGTCTGTGGAGCATTTGGCTACCTATAATTTTATCTGGAATCGGGGAATTTACCGATGGACTCAGCACGTATTGATTGGCTGGGGCTGTGTTCTTTCCTGTTTTGTAACATTCCCGCTTGTATTTGGTTGGATGTACTTCACAATGGGTGAGAACGGCTATTACACGATTGTCGCAATGGGCATGGACGTTATGACGATTAAAGCAGATGGAATTATCGGTTTTTTATCTTATAACGCATTAAATATTACGGCAATGATGGTGATTGCTGGGGTAGCGATGGCGCTTTTCCGCCGCTTAAAAAATATGCAAGCCCGTGCTGAGCAAAATTTTGTATATGATTTTTTACCGCTTTACCTTTTACTTTTTATTTCGATAACAGGCTTGCTTTTAACCGTTATGAACGTATTTTTACATGGTTGGGGTCAACCGGTAATGTCGTTAATTCACCAGTTTTCAGTGATCATTACCCTCATCTATTTACCATTTGGCAAGCTTGCTCATATCCCGTTCCGCCCAATGAGCGTCCTCGCTCGGAATTATCGTGAGCACTACGGAGAGCAAGCGATGAAGGAATGTAAGGTTTGTGGCGATAAATTTGTCTCAACTGAGCAATCACAAGACGTAATCCAAGTTTTAGGTATGAATGAAATAGAATTTAAGTCGACTGAAGGGACACATTTAGCGGAGCTTTGCTTACCTTGTCGCAGAAAATATCGAATCGCTCAATTTTCAGGGTTTCCTACCCATCAGGTAAAGGTTAAGGAGGCAAACCAAAATGCAAAGGGATAAGTTTTATAAAGAGATTGAAAATGTGATTCATCCAGGTGAAAAATTAGTCAAAACACATTGCAGTTACTGTGGGATGCAATGCGGGATGAATTTACGTGTCGATATCGCATCAAACAAGATCATCGGTGTTGAGCCACGCTATGAATGGCCGGTAAATGTTGGAAAGATGTGTCCAAAAGGTGTAACTGCTTATCAGCAAACAAATCACCAGGATCGCTTATTAAAACCGTTAATTCGTGACAATCCTGCGTTAAAAGGAACGAAAGATGGATTCCGAGAAGCTACTTGGGAAGAGGCATACGATCTTATCGCCAAGAGATTCCAAGAGTTGCAACGTGACTATGGCAAAGATTCTTTGAGTGTATACAGTGGCGTTTCAATGACGAATGAAAAATGTTACTTAACAGGAAAGTTTGCCCGAGTTGGATTACAAACAAGATACATTGATTATAATGGTCGTTTTTGTATGTCGAGTGCGGCAGGTGGATTTTTAAGAAGCTTTGGGGTAGACCGTGGTTCCACATTACCTTGGACAGACATTCATGAAACGGATTGCTTATTTATTGCTGGCAGCAATACCGCTGAGTGTCATCCAACTTCGATGTTTCGCGTTTGGGCTGTTCAGGAACGCGGGGGCTATTTAATCGTAGCTGACCCTCGAGAAACACCAATTGCCAGACGTGCTGATATTCATTTGGACTTAAAACCAGGAACTGACCTAGCATTGGCTAACGGAATTCTTAATCTGTTAATTCAAAACGGTTATGCTGATGAAGTATTTGTGAAAAATCACACAAACGGATTTGAAGAAACGAAAGAGCTGGTTAAACAATTTACCCCTGAATATACAAGTGAAATAACTGGAGTTGCACCAGAAAAAATTATCAAAGCAGCAGAAATCTATGGGAAAGCACCAAATGCTGTGGTGATGTTTGCCCGCGGTGTTGAGCAGCAACATAAAGGTGTTGATAATGTTTCTGCCTATACAAATATGGCACTTGTTACTGGGAAGATTGGTCGGCCAAAGTCAGGTGTGGCTACGTTTACGGGACAAGGGAACGGTCAAGGTGGCCGTGAACATGGTCAAAAATCAGACCTTCTTCCAGGTTATCGTAAACTCACTAATCCTAAACATGTTGAAGAAGTAGCGAAAATTTGGGGAATTGACCCAGAGGAAATGCCACAACCGGGCGTTTCCGCATACGAGATGTTTGGATTAATGGAACAGAAAACCATTCGCGGTTTGTACCTATTATGCTCTAACCCTGCAGTATCAGCACCAAATTTAAATTATGTACGGGAACAAATGAAAAATCTTGATTTCATGGTTTGTGTTGATTTCTACCTATCGGAATCAGCTGAGTTCGCTGACGTTGTTCTACCTACAACGACTTGGTCTGAAGATGAAGGGACCGTTACAAACATTGAAGGGCGGATTATTAAGATCAATAAGGCACAGGAGCCTGTTGGTGAATCAAAACCAGACTGGCAAATCCAAGTCGAGTTGTCAGAACGACTTGGCCGAGGCAAGTACTTCTCTCACTTAAAAACAGCTAAAGATGTTGCAGATGAATTCCGCTTGGCTTCAAGGGGCGGCTATGCCGATTACTATGGGGCAACCTGGGAGAAGATCGAAAAGCAGGATGGCGTATTCTGGCCTTGTAAGGATGAAAAAGATGAAGGAACACCACACATGTTCCTTGATAAAGTATTCTATCATCCAGATGGGAAGGCCAAAATTTGTGCGTTACCTTATCGTCCACCAGCAGAAGAGCCGGATGAACAATATCCAATTCGTCTAACGACTGGACGTGTTGTATATCATTATCTGTCTGGTAATCAAACACGCAGAATTCCCTTCTTAAAGGATATGTGTCCTGAGCCATATGTTGAAGTGCATCCTACACTTGCTGCACAATACGGAATTGAACACGAAGAAATCGTTCGTCTCTATACGCGCCGCGGTGAAGCATTTTATAAGGTGAAAATCACTGAAGCGATTCGTAAGGATACTGTCTTTGTACCGTACCATTTTGGTCATGAACAATCGATTAATCTTTTAACAATACCTGCACTTGATCCGATGTCAAGAATGCCAGAATTCAAAGCATGTGCAGCCCAGATTGAAAAATTAGATTTAAAGAAGGTGCAGTAAATGAAAAAGAGGCTCTATATTGAACTGGATAATTGCATCGGTTGCCGCTCATGCTTAGCCGCCTGTACACAATGTGGCGGCCATGAAGAGCGCAATCGCAACTATGTTTACGACGTTAACCCGCTTGTGAACCGGCAGACAATGCCTCTTATGTGCCTACACTGTGTAAATCCGGCATGTGCGCGCAGCTGTCCGGCTCAAGCAATTCAAATTCATGAAACTGGTGCGGTACTTTCAGCATTGGTAGAAAAATGTATTGGCTGTCAGAACTGTACAATTGCCTGTCCGTACGGTATTCCCAAATTTGATACTGAACAAAATTTAATGTACAAATGTGATCTTTGTATTGACCGTAGTAAAGATGGAATTCCGCCAATGTGTGCGAGTGTTTGTCCAACAAACACATTACAGTGGTTAACTGATGAAGAAATTGAAGCAAAGCGAGAAGCTTATAATCTTGATAACGGTAAATGGGTTACAAGTACTCCTTATTTGGAAAATGAAACGAATGTCCGTGTAAATCTTCCTGGTATTTTACAGGGAATATCAAAGTTGTTTTAGGAGGGATTACTGATGAACGATAAAAATAATAAAATCCCATTTAATGAAGATAACTATACCCACAACATTAATCGAAATAATGAACGCAAACTTGATCGGCGCGGTTTTATGAAAACTTTGGTAGGTGCAGCAGGAGTATTTGCTGTATCTTCCCTCCCTTGGGGTGCGATTGCTGCCAAAGAATTAACTGGATTATCTGAAAAGGAATATCAACATAAGAAAATAACGGATGTAAATGAGATTGCGATAGGAGATGCTGTTGATTTTAAATTTCCTGGTGAGCATGATGATGCGATTTTAATTCGCCTTTCTGAAGATAAGTACGTTGCTTACCAAAATGCGTGTACACATCTACGTTGCCCAGTTTTTTGGGTAAAAGAAGAGGGCGAAATGGTTTGTCCATGCCACCATGGGAAATTTGATGTAAACACAGGTTCTCCAACTGCAGGGCCACCTAGACGACCACTGCCTGAGATTCTAGTGAAAGTTGAGAAGGGTGCGGTATACGCAGTGAAGGTGAAACGTTATGAAGCATAATTTAGTTGGAATAGCGTTATTATGTGGAATTTTGCTCGTGAACATTATTTTTACACAATACATGGTCCATCAATTCTTTTATGAAAATTATACTAATGCGCTGCTGTTTGGGTTAGGGAATGTGCTGTTATTCCCGGTGGCATTATACGTATATAAATGGGATCAAAAACGAAAGGCGTGATGGTGATGAATAATGAAACCTATCTCGATTTTTGTTTTATAAGGGAGTCAGTTGGAAATTTTTCCATTGAAATAAATGATATGTTAAAGCAACTGTTTTCTGGTGTGAAGCTGGATTGGTACTTAGAGGAGAAAACAATCGACAATGCCGAAATGGTAGTGGTTGAAGTGAAGGGCATGAGTAATTGGCGCTCTGAGGAAGAAACACTTCAGTTCCTAGAACAGCATGGCACAACTGAGTTTTGGCAATATTTACAGGGCTATAAAATGTTCATTTATCCAGCAACAATGAGAGGATGTAACAGCTGTGGGACACATTAAGATTGAAGAACTGCGAGCTTTCGTTTCCGTCCCTGTTGAAGTGGCAATAACCGATGAGAAGGGAAGCGAGAATGCTCCATTTGTTAAGAAAATCATAAAACAAGTGAAGCTCTGTCCCGACCAAACACATATAAGGATTTATTTTGATTCGATAAAATTTTTGGCAATCCCAATTACGGCTGAAGTCACGCAAAACGAGGATGACTGGTCTGCCTATGATTTGGAGAGTGCACTGAGATATACTATAAGAAAGGTGTGAAAAAAATGAGTAAGCGAATTAGTACTTGGGATCCAGAAAATGAACAATACTGGAAATCAGAAGGAAAAAAACACGCCACAAGAAACTTATGGATTTCTGTTCCAGCATTGATGATGGCCTTTATTGTTTGGCAAATTTGGTCAGTAGTCGCTAGCAGATTGAATGATATCGGCTTTACATTTACGGAAAATCAATTGTTTACGCTAGCTGCCATCCCTGGTTTAGTTGGGGCAACCATGCGCTTTTTCTATACATTTGGCGTAGGTAAATTTGGTGGTCGAAACTGGACAGTCTTTTCAACGATTATCTTATTAATTCCAGCGATTGGTATCGGCTTGGCAGTTCAAAATCCTGATACACCATATTCAATGATGCTCCTATTAGCTGGTTTATGTGGGTTAGGAGGCGGAAGCTTCTCGTCTTCATCTGCAAACATTTCTTTCTTTTTTCCGAAAAAAGAGAAGGGTACAGCGCTTGGAATTAATGGGGGATTAGGAAACATGGGGGTATCTGTTGTTCAATTTGTTACCCCACTAATAATCACAGCTAGTACATTTTCATTTCTTGGTGATGCACAGATGTTAGCGAATGGTGACCAGGTATGGCTTCATAATGCTGCATTCATATGGGTTGTACCGATTGTGATTATTTCCTTAGCAGCTTACTTCGGAATGGATAATTTACCAGGTACAAAACAGTCTGCAAAGGAACAATTTGTGATTGTAAAGCGCAAGCATACGTGGATCATGACTTGGTTATACATTGCGACTTTTGGCTCGTTTATTGGATATTCAGCAGCTTTTCCATTGTTGCTAAAATCACAATTTCCGGAATATGCTTCATTAGCATTTTTAGGCGCATTTCTTGCTGCCGCTGCACGTCCTGTTGGCGGCTGGATTTCTGACAAAATAGGAGGGGCTAAGGTTACTGCAGTGGTTCTAGTTGTCATGACCTTTGGTGCCCTTGGGGTTATACACTTCCTGAATGAAAAGCAATTTGCCGGGTTTTTAATTTCGATATTAATATTATTCTTAGCAAGTGGAATTGGGTCTGGCTCTACTTTCCAAATGATTCCTGGATTATTTCCTGCGAAGGAAGCGGCGGCGGTTATTGGATTCTCAGCAGCATTCGCTGCGTATGGTTCATTCCTTATTCCGAAGCTGTTCGGGTGGTCAGTAAATACGACGGGATCTTATGTTACAGCTTTTTATTTCTTTATCGGTTTCTACATTATTTCAATTGGTTTGAATTGGTTTTATTATCAAAGAAATGCTGAAAAGCAGGAGGTACTTGCAAAAGTATCTTAAGTGATTGTGCTGGTTAGGAGGAGATGAAAATGGAGATTATCCCAGTAAATTCGGTATCTTCTTACATTATTAAATCACAGGAAGAAGAAATGAAACGGGTTTCCCAGGAATTGCATGAGGGAGTTGGCCAAACATTATATAGTATTTTTACTGGTTTGCAGTTCATTGAAACGAGTTTACAGGATATAGAGACAAAACGTTACGTTCATAATATGGCAGAACTTCTTGAGAAAACGATTCAGGAAATTCGTTTGTTTTCTGTTGAATTATATCCTCCTACCCTAACTAGCTTTGGTTTATTTGCTGCTATGAAACATTATGCACAGCTTTATATGACTACATTCGGGATTGAAGTTGAAGTGAATAGCTCAGGAGTAGAGAAACAGATTCCAGAGGAGCGGAATATTGCTTTATTTAGAGTTTGCCAGGAGGCAATGGCCAATATTGCCAAATATGCTGATACAGCAAAAGCAAGTATTTCTTTTACTTGGACAAGTCAATATTTATATATTACTATTACTGATTATGGTAAGGGCTTCTCTGAAACAGATGTTAAACAAGGGCATTCGTACGGTTTAGCGGCTATGAAGGAAAGAATGCAACTAATCGGTGGGACTTGCCAAATTAGCTCTTCAACCGGGTCAGGTACTATAGTAGAAATTAGCATAGCCATATCCGAGACAACGGGGAGAGAGTAAAATGATCAAAATTTTATTAGTTGATGATCACGCGGTTGTAAGAATGGGTCTAACAATGCTCCTGAATCATCATCCGGAAATGCAAGTCGTTGGTGAAGCGTCAGAGGGAAATGAAGGAATTAAAAAAGCACTTTCACTAAAACCTGATGTCGTGATTATGGATTTAAGCATGCCTCACGGTAAAGACGGGTTATCGGCAACGAAAGAGTTGATAAAGCTATTGCCAGAGGTAGCTATCTTGATTTTGACGATGCATGATGATGAAGAATATTTATTTAAAGCAATACAGGCTGGTGCCTCTGGTTGCATTTTAAAAAGTGCACCTCAAGATGAATTGATTGCTGCCATACAATCGGTAGCGGCTGGGAATGCTTACCTTCATCCTGTGGCAACGAAGAAATTAATTATTGAATATATGGAAGCTGTTAAACATGGAAATTCGACAGAAGCAATTAGCATACTGTCAGAGCGCGAGAAAGAAGTGCTCACGTTGATTGCCAAAGGCTTTTCTAATAAAGAAATCGCTGAACAATTAACAATTAGTGTTAAAACAGTTGAAACTCATAAGGGCAACTTAATGGAGAAGCTACAAATGAAGACAAGGCCTGAATTGGTCCAATATGCTTTGAAGAAGGGGTTGCTTGGTTATGGAATGTAGATGTGATGCTTCATGATGATTGGAAATGAACAAAGAGAGCAGCAATTTATTCAAGATTGTAATAACTTATTAAAGTTAATTGATTGTGATTTTGTCGGTATGGCAATTCAAAATCAAAAAGGTCCAGATATTAAATGGCATTATGCTGCTGGTAACGAAAATGAAAAGTACAAGCGGATTACGGTGCGCTACGGTAAAGGCATTGCTGGAAAGGTTTTGTTAACCGGATCATCAATGAGCATTCAGCATTTCCCGGAACAAGTCCAAGGGAGAGCGACCGACTACCCAATCATGCTCGCCGAAAAATTAATCCATTCCTACGCTGCTCCGATTTGGTGCAAGGGGACAGCAAAGGGAGTTCTTCTTGTTGGTAGAAGGCATGGTTTACCATTTGGTGATGCTGAACAGCAAATTGTCCAGCAGGTAGCTGCAAATATGGAAGGGCTATTAAACCGCGTTTTTATTTGCTACTGCGAAAGTAATTAACTGTCAGGAGGTTAGGGGAATAATGGCTGAAGATGCACTCAAGAAAGAGATACAAAAACTGGCAGCAAAGGTAATTGAAGTTCAAGAGGAAGAACGAAAACGAATCTCAAGAAACCTACATGATGACTTAGGACAGAATTTATATGGTCACTTGATTACAATTAATCTACTTCAAACAGAAATGGACCATCCGCTAATAGAACAAATCAAAGATGAAGCCACCCATTTAATCGAACAAGTTAGAGAGATAGCTTGGGAGCTTCGCCCTGCCGTACTCGATGACCTTGGTCTTGTTCCGGCGATTCGTTCTTTCATTTCTCGTTTCAAGGATTTTTATCAAATCGACATACATTTTAACTGTAAGTTGAAGCGCCGTTTACCGCTAATCATTGACCTGACGATTTATCGAATCATTCAGGAAGCATTAACGAATATTCGAAAATATGCAAATGTGAAAGAATCCTGGATTTTAATCGAAGAATTTCCCAATAAAATTCTTGTCGTGATTGAGGACCAAGGCAGTGGCTTTCACCCAGAACATGTTACAAAGGGAGTTGGCATGTTTAGCATGGAAGAAAGGACACGTGCTGTCGACGGTCATTTCCAGTTTCAATCATCCCTTGGAAAGGGTACTAAAATCATTGTGGAAATCCCCATATAAAAGTCAGTCTTTGTGCATCATTTAGATGTTAGAGGCTGACTTTTTTCTTGTTAATCTTTATAAATTGGTAGAGTAATTTTAAAGGTGGTTCCTTTGTTAATCTCACTTATCGCAGTAATTTCACCTTGATGCTGTTGGATAATCTTCTTACACATCATCAAACCCAATCCGTTACCATTCTCTTTCATCGTAAAGAAAGGCTCTCCTAATTTTTGTAGTGCTTCCTCGGGAATTCCACAACCAGTATCAGCAAATTCAATCATAATGGAATCTTGACCATTAATCTTTGCAGAAATTGCTAAGCTACCCCCATTAGGCATCGCTTCAAAGGCATTTTTCATGAGGTTGATAAAAACTTGTTTTAAATGATTCTTCTCGCAAAAAATGGTAACTGGTTCACAATCTTCATCAAGTTGGATATCTACTCCATGCAAAAGTGCCTGTGGTTGGAGTAAGGATACAACCTGATAAATAATATCTGAAATATTTTCTGGTTTATACAAAAGTGCCTGTGGCTTGGCAACAGCCATGAATTCATTGGTGATTTGTTCAATCCGATCCACTTCTTCAAGCATAAGCTTAATGTATATCTGATTCTGACTGCCCGAATCATTCCGAATCAATTGTAAAAAACCTTTTAATGTTGTTAATGGATTTCGCACTTCATGAGCAATTCCGGCAGCTAGCTCGCCGAGTACACCAAGCTTTTCGGAACTGCGAATCATTTCCTCCATATGCTTTAATTTTGAGATGTCTGTCGCAGAACCAATAATATGATTAACTTTGCCGCTAATGATGATGGGCTTTAATGTAATAAATAATGAAAATCCATTACTGTCCATTTCGAAGGTTACTTTCTGACCAGTATCCCAAGCATGATGATATTGCTCAAGAAGGATAGTAGCCTCCCCAGGAATCATTTCCATTTCCTTAATGGTTTTATTTTTTATATTTCTCGGATCCAGTCCCATTTCATGAAGTAGTTCACCGTCACATAGGACGTGGATGAAATCATCGTTATGTTTAATAATTTTATAAATAACACCTTGTTGTTCGCGAATAATTTCGTCCAATTCTTGTCTGGCCTTAATTATTCTTTCTTCTGCGAGCTTATCCTCGCTAATGGTTGAAAAATAAAAGCCCTTCATGATAAAGAAAAAACCTATGACTTTGAAGCAATGTCCTAAGATATTTTCAAAATCATAAACACTAACATACATCGTAAATATTATTTCAGAGATAAACAGGAAATAAAAAGATAACAGTATGGATAAGGCCGCTTCTTTTTTCGTTTCTTTATAGTGCTTAAAGTTTAAAAATATACCGACTAAATATAAAAATCCAACAAAATACTCCAGTCCTTTTTTAATTGGGGTTGTACCGACCCCTTCGATCACAACGTAAGGTAAATTCCCCTCATATTGGAAAATAAATAGTGCTATAAAGAAAATACCTATTCCGGAAATCAGTAAAAGGGTTGTGCGAGGATCATTTTCCATTCTTCGATCTGGTTTTATTAAAATAATCATGATGAGAATAGTTCCGATTAATCTGCTGATAAGCCAAAACCATATGGACTTACTAATTGAACCTTCACTTATAAAAAATGGCATTCCTTCAAATGTTAGGGTATGGAATAAGTCTAAAATAGCAACGGTTAAGAACACAAACGATAAATAGATTAATCTTTGTGATCTGGAAAAAGTAAAGGCTTTCCAGCCATATGTAAAAATTGCAATAGATATTGAAATGCTTACAAATTCAAGGATAATATGTAAACTCGTGTAATTTTTGGACTGATACATTGGGAGAAGGTCTTGATGAAAAAAATGAAAAAGAGCAAAAATAATTGTCCCAATTAAGGCATATGAAATTATTTTTCTTTCAAAAATTTTAAGACCTATCAATACGATCAACTCTTTCATCTATATTCAGGCAGCACAGTCAAGAGTAATTTTTGTACAAATAATGAATTTTAAATTGTTACAATTTTTATAATATATTTGTAAAACATATCGGTCAATAATATTTCTCCAAAAAGCCAATTTAATTGGAAATTGTCGAACGAAATCAGCTTAAATCGTAAATTTTCCCAATCAAAATGGGCAAACATCAGCGAAATATAGTAAAATAAAACTTATATGAATTAGGGAAAAAGTTCATTTCTTCCTGGACAACGAGAATCGAGTAACCTCTAGTGAGGGACAAATAAGGAGCGGCTTGCGATAAATGTGGAAAAAATGGATTTTCATTATCATCGTTGCAGTCATCGCTGCAATTATCTTGCCATATAGTTTACCGTTAATCTTTGCGCTTGTAACCGCCGTTTTACTTGAAGGTTTGGTCAAATGGCTCATGGACAAGTTGCGTTTAAAACGATTGCAATCAGTCATAGCGGTGTTTACAGGTTATGTACTGATGCTGATGGTAATCGGTTATAATATGATAGCCATTATCACTACTCAAACAATTGCTTTATCAGAAAAAACGCCGACCTTTGTGAAGGATTTTTACCGTACTGGAATCCGACCATTAATTAAAAAGTGGCAATTCTATTCACAAAGTCTACCTGTTGAGGTTATTTCATCAATTGAAAAAACGGTTGAAAATTCAATCACGTCATTGGATTCATTTCTGCAAAGCATATTGCAATCCACGATTAATTTTCTAACAGTCATTCCTGGATTTCTAATTGAAGTGTTAATTTATTTGGTTGCGCTATTTATGATAAGTTTAGAACTGCCAAGATTGAAAAATAAACTAGAGCATTACCTAACAGAACAAACGAAACTGAAAGTGTTCGTGGTAACATCTGAGCTAAGTAAGGCTGGAGTAGGTTTTATTAAAGCCCAGATTATCTTAAGTTTTATGACGTTTATTATGGCGTTCATTGGTTTAACAATCCTTCAAGTATCCTATACGGCATTATTGTCATTGTTAATTGTTGTAGTCGATATTTTGCCAATCTTAGGTACCGGTTCGGTATTAGTACCGTGGGCCATCGTCGCAATTCTGCAAGGTAATACATTTTTAGGAATAGGGCTTATCATTTTATTTTTTGTGATCACTATTGTCAGGAGAATTGTTGAGCCAAAGGTATATTCAAGTAGTCTCGGTATCTCGCCGTTAGCTGCTCTAATCAGCTTGTATATTGGTTTTAAGCTTTTGGGGATTGTCGGGGTGTTTTTGGGGCCAGCGATGGTAATTGTTTATGATACGTTGAAAAAGGCAAATGTTATAAAATTGAACTTTAAATTTTAATAATCCTTCGGCTACCTTCTATACTATGAGTGAAGGTAGCCTTATTAATTTGTATCAATTGGAGTAGCTGATTTCATTAATGTTAGCGTGGTCATAATGCCCACAAAAATAATTGTAATAAACGAATAGCAAAATTTTTCGAAACCAACTATTTTTAAGCCGCTAAAGATGACAATTCCATCGATGATGAAAATTAGGATTCCCACGTTTACTGTCGTGATTTTGCCGAGTAATTGCGCCAGTAAATCAGTCCCTCCTGTACTGGTTTTATATCTTAGCATCAGACCAATACCACAACCAACTAATATTCCACCGAGTACTGAACTCCAAAACATGCTGAGCTGAAAAACATCATGAAAACTATCTAATACATCGATAAAGAGGGAAGAAACAATTAATCCGAGCAGACTGTTATAGAAAAAGTTTCGATCATAATGCCAAGCCAGAAGATAAAGCGGAATACTCAAAAGAATCATGCTTAAACCGGTTGGCCACCCAAAATAATAATGAATAATTAAGCCGATTCCGATAATTCCGCCATCCAAAAGGTGATGAGGGACTAAAAAGCCATTGATACCAAGTCCGATTAATAAACTTCCAAAAAAGACTGCCATTGTTTTTTCAAACATAATCATCACCCCAACAACCTGTCCTCTATTAAAAAGTATGTATAAACGAGTAAATTAGAAGCAATAATTGAAGAGCAGATAGTTTTACAATACAAGTTGTTTATTTTATAATAATTATAATAAAATATTAATTTGAATCAGGAAAGTGGAGGAATAATGATGTACGATATCGCGATTATTGGAGCTGGTCCAGCAGGGGCAAGTGCAGCTTTATTTGCAGCAAAAGCAGGGAAAAAGACGCTATTACTTGATCATGGAAAAAGCATGACAGCTAGAGCTTGGATGGAAAATCATTACGGAGTTGAAGCAATTTCTGGTCCGGATTTACTTGAAGTCGGTAAAAAACAAGCAACTAAATTTGGTGCGGAGCTAAAACAAGAACAAGTTGTAGATGTAAAGGAAGACAATGGCAATTTAGTTATTGCAACTGAACAAGGTACATATCAAGCACAGCATGTGATTTTAGCAACAGGTGCATTAACTGACCTGGCTGAGAAAATTGGTATTACTACAAAGCCGGGAACTGAACCAAGAATTAAAACAGTTGCAGCAGTAGATCATGCTGGTAAAACTAATGTTAATGGCGTTTGGGCAGCTGGAACGATTGCTGGCGTAAGTGTGCATACGATTATTACTGCTGGCGATGGCGCGCGTGTAGCAATTAACGTTATCAGTGAAATCAATGGCGAACGCTACGTTGACCACGATGTATTAAAATAAGGATTTAATCAAGCAAAAAACAGGTTCATCAATTTGATGGAACCTGTTTTTTTATTTAGGCTGTGTTAAAGCTTAGTGTTGATTTTTCTCAAGTTGATTGGAGCGGAAGGCACGAAGACTCCTGCGGGAGTAGCTTGTATGGGAGACCCCGCAGGCGCGAACGCGCCGAGGAGGCTCCCAACTAGCCCCGCGGAAAGCGAAGTGCCTGCAGCGGAAATCAACATTCATGTTTAAAACAGCCTTTATTTAAAAGAATAAATTTAAAATAAAGTAAACTAACGCAGCACATAGTGCGGAGATTGGTAATGTGATAACCCAAGTGATAAGCATCCGCTGCGCTGTACCCCACTTAACTCCTTTTAAACGGTGCGATGCACCCACACCAAGAATAGAAGATGAGATAACATGTGTTGTACTTACAGGTAGGTGAATATAAGTTGCTCCAAAAATGATCATCGCCCCAGTTAAGTCTGCTGCAACTCCGTTAACCGGACGGATTTTCATAATCTTTCCACCAACCGTTTTGATGATTTTCCATCCACCAATAGAAGTTCCGAGGCCCATTGCGACCGCACAGGATACTTGTACCCAAAATTGAATATCATCCCCAGTTTGATATCCATTGGCAATTAGCGCCATCGTAATAATCCCCATTGCCTTTTGGGCATCATTCGTTCCGTGTGTGTACGCCTGCAAAGCTGCAGTACCAATTTGGAAGTAACGGAAGTTTCGATTGGTTTTGGTTAAGTTTAAGTTTTTAAACAGAACTTTAAAAATACTATATACAAGATAGCCTGCTGCAAATGCTAAAATTGGCGAGAAGATTAGTGCTTGAATAATTTTCAGGAAGCCGTTGTAATTCAGTGATGTAAAACCAGCAGATGCGATTGCAGCACCTGCAATTGAACCAATAATCGCATGAGAGGAACTACTAGGAATTCCATAATACCATGTTAATAAGTTCCATAAAATTGCGGCAACCAAGGCTGCCAAAATAACCAATTCCCCATTTTGTAATGTAAAGGGATCAACAATATCCTTTGAAATCGTTTTTGCAACGCCAGTAAATGATATGGCACCTATAAAGTTCATGATGGCTGCCAATACAATGGCATGCCGCGGCTTCAAAGCCTTAGTTGAAACACTGGTTGCGATGGCATTAGCTGTATCATGGAACCCGTTAATAAAGTCAAATGCAAGGGCACCTATAACAATTAACACTGTTATGAGAAACATTGAATCCATAGTTTAAGGCTCCTTATGCATTTTTCATAATAATTGTTTCGAGTGTATTAGCAACAGATTGACAATAGTCAGCGATATCCTCAAGGTTTTCGTATATCTCTTTATATTGAATAATGCGGATTGGATCCTTTTCTGTTGTGAATAAATGCTTGATGGATTGACGTAAGATGCCATCGCATTTTGATTCATAATCTTTAATTTTGATTGCGTGGTCACGAATGTTAAGAAGTTTTTTTGATGATAGTAAGTCAACAGCTTTATCAATTTCGATTGCAGCGCCGCGAATGGCATCCACAAATTTCACCATAAACTCATCTGCTTGGGTGATGGAGTACATTTCAAATAAAGCTGCGCAAGCTTCAATTCCATCAAGAACGTCATCCATACTCATTGCCAAATGAAGAATATCTTCACGTTCAATTGGAGTAATGAAGGCATTATTTAAGTCTACAGTAACCTCGTGAATGAATGAATCACCTTTGTTTTCGTATTCCTTCATTTTCTCAGAGAAAATTTTTAAATCACTCACATTTTTAAGTTTATAGTCAGCAAAGAAATCTGCGCTTTCTTTTAAGTTTGCTGAAATGTTACTTAAAATGACTGCGAATTTGTCCTTCTTTTTAAAAGCCATGGTTGAACCCCCATTATTTTTTAACGAAATTTAGAAAAACCTCAACCGAAATATTGTATCCGAAAATTGTCGAAATTGAAAAGATACTCTTAATAAAATTTACAAAATCTTAATATTGACCGACTTATGTTAAGGAATTGTAAAGATTTTAGCTGTAATTCTGTATGAATATGTAAAAAGAATTATCGTTATGTTTTCCTAATACGTGTCGTCTTTATGCACATTGATTAGTTCAAAAGCTTCACTTGGAAAAATCCCAGGCTCATCAATAAATGGAGCAAAACATTCAATTTTTTCTCCTGTTAATGGATGGATAAAAGCCAGTCTGATTGCGTGTAGGGCCTGTCTAGGGAACGAAGCTTCACTACCGTATAAAACATCACCAAGAAGGGGATGCCCAATACTACTAAGATGAACCCGGATTTGATGAGTTCTCCCTGTGTCCAAACGACATTGAATTAATGTGCACTTCTTACTTTTATATTCTTTTAACACCTTATAATGAGTAATTGCTGTTTGTCCTGTTTGTGAGATTCTCCGTCGGGTTGGGTGGTGACGGTCTTTTCCGATTGGTTGATTGATGGTTGCCTTTCTTCTAGCGATATGTCCCTCTACAAGCGCCACGTAGGTCCTTTTAATTTGACGTTCCTCGAGCATGCGGTCAAGAATTGCACCGATAAAGGAGTGTTTGGCGAACAAGATAGCTCCAGTTGTGTCTTTATCTAGTCGATGGATGTGTAATACACGACGATATTCTCCTTTTGCTTGTAAATAAAAGGCAACTGCATTGGCCAAGGTATTGGTTTGCGACGGCTCATTTGGATGTGTATCCATACCTTGTGGCTTATTGACAATTAATAGATGGTCATCCTCATATAACACATCAATATCAAAATAAGCTGGAATAACTCCAAATTCCTCTTCAGAAAAAAATTTGAGCTCGAAACGGTCACCGCTATTAAGTGGTTTATGCCAATTAATCTGTTCTCCGTTTACGGTGACAAGCTTTTCCATCTTTAACTGGTGGATTAATTTTTTGGGACCATGCCATACCTCTCTTAAGATATGATCAATTGTAAACTGATTCCAGTCTTTGGGGATGATGAGTTGGAACCACTCCCCTTTTTTTGCTGTTTTCATAAGAATTCCTCCTTTTTTGTGGTTTAATCATCTTTCATTTATTACATATGTAATGAATCGTGGTTATAATTACCACCATAAACATGTAGAGTTGTATGCTATTCTTATTTTATCTGAAGAAAAGGAATGTTAAAGGTGGTTATACTGTGAAAATTGTGTTTGCTTCAACTCCCGGACAAGAAAATAAGGTAGAGGAGCTAGTTCAATATTTTTACTCCACAATCTTTCCTAATTTTTTTCATGATGATCGGATTAAACAATTTGAGCGAGAAAAAGTATTACGGCCGACTGGGAATTTTGACGGCTTTGAGACGTTGAGGGATGCGTACCAGGTGATTGCTTGCCTACAGACCATTATTTCGATTCTGGAAGCAGCAGAAACGCAATATGAGTATAAAGCAATCTTTGATAAAAATGCTAGCATGCTAACCGAAATGGGTCTCCATTTTCCATTCACGTTTAGTCAATTTCATCATGCGCGAGGAATAAAGGTTGAAATGATAAGTATCTATAGTCAACCAGCCAATCAATACCTTATATAAAAAAGGATGACAGCTGTGAACCCTACCCCAAAAGTTAGCATGAAATATTACTTTTGGGGCTAGCACTCTGTCATCCTTTTTTACTTGAGAGTATTTTGAGTAAACCATTGTTTAAAAACTTCAGGTTCATTATATCCGACAATTCTTGCTACTTCTTTCCCATTTTTATATTGGACAATGGTTGGAGTAGACTCGATTTTGTAATCATCCCAGCCCGCTTCAAACTCAAGCAGATTGTATTTTTCTAAATTAACATCCAGTTCTTCCGTTAAGGGAACCAATTCAGGTGTTGTTCGTTGACAGTGAGTACAGGCAGGGCTATAAAAATAAACGGTAACATCTTCACCTTTATCAAGCTTGTCTGCTAATTTATCAGGTAAAATTTGGTTTTGGTAGTTTGGATCTTCAAGCTGGTTAATGGTTTGGGGGTCTAATGTTTCCTTTTGATATGGATTGTCAGCTGACTTTTCTTCATTTTTGGCATTTGTTAAATATGATATTGCGCCAAAAATAACGATAACCACTCCTAAAAATATTAAAACCTTCTTCATTTTTATTTCTCCCCTTTGTTAATTTTCCATAAAAGCAAACTACAAATAAAAATCACCACAAAAGCAGTTAGTGCTAAAAATGGAATGGTTACAAAGCCAAACCAATTAATGTATTGGCCAGTACAAGGAATTCGGCCGCAGCTAACGGCATTGTCCGCCATAAACGGGATCTTTTGAATCGAATAGTGGTAAAGTGAAATAAGTGCACCCAATCCCGAAAGAATCATGGTATAGAGTGTAATGTGATAATCCTTCTTAATGATGGCAATCACTTGAATTATTACTAAAGGATACATAAGGATGCGCTGGTACCAACATAATTCACATGGCTCAAATTTTTGAATTTCTGAAAAATATAAACTGCCGAACATGGCGATAACAGAGGCTGCCCAAGCAATGAATAGCAACGTTTCCCGCTGTTGTGTTTTATCTTTATTCATTGAAAATAATCTCCTATCGTAATCTTTTTACACCTGATTATATGGTCAAATAAACAGAAAAGTAAAATAAGTTGTCTCGAATTAAAACAATTTTTACTTCGCGATATATAGCTTAACCATGATAAGGTTGTTTCAAATCGTAATGGTTATTATAATTATATTGGTTCTTTTCCGAGATTTGTCATATTTACTCGGAAGGTATTTAGAGGACTATGCCAAAATAAAGCGAACATTATTATTTGGAAATACATAAAATGGAGGTTGGGTAATGGATTGGAGAATAAAAGCAGCAAATTGGTTAAATCATCAAAACTTGGATTCTGAATTAAGAGCACAGCTTGAGGAATTGCAGCAAGATGAAAAGCTTCTCGAGGATGCCTTTTATAAGGATTTAGAATTTGGAACCGGGGGAATGCGAGGCGTAATCGGAGCTGGAACGAACCGCATCAATCTATACACAGTTCGGAAAGCGTCGGCAGGTTTGGCGGCATATATTGAAACAAATGGTGCCAGCGCAATGGAACGTGGGGTTGTAATTGCTTATGATTCACGTCATAAATCTCCAGAGTTTTCGATGGAAGCGGCAAAAACGCTTGCATCACGTGGTATTAAAACATACATATTCACTGAATTAAGACCAACTCCGGAATTATCATTTGCAGTTCGGCACTTAAATGCATTTGGTGGTATCGTCGTTACAGCGAGCCATAATCCTCCGGAATATAACGGTTATAAAGTATATGGGCCAGACGGAGGACAACTTCCTCCTGCAGAAGCAGATGAGGTAATTGCGAAGGTAAATGAAATTGAAAATGAATTGGCAATTGAGGTAGAAGATGAAAAGAGCTTGATTGAAAAAGGTTTAATTGTCCTCATCAATGAAGATGTTGACCGAGCTTACATTGAGAAGCTAGTTACTATTTCAGAAAAACCCAATATTGCTAGTGAATCAGATGTGAAAATCGTTTTTACACCACTTCACGGAACAGCGAATATCCCGGCTCGGAATGCCCTTAAAGCAATGGGATTTAAAAACGTTACGGTAGTTAAGGAACAGGAGCTACCCGATCCAAATTTTTCAACGGTTAAAAGTCCAAATCCAGAAGAGCATGCAGCATTCGAGCTAGCCATTAAAGAAGGCGAAAAAATCGGTGCTGATTTGTTAATTGCAACGGATCCTGATGCAGACCGTCTTGGTATTGCTGTGAAAAATCCTGAAGGTGATTATGTTGTATTAACAGGAAATCAAACGGGTGCGTTATTACTTGACTATATTTTATCCCAGAAACAAGCCAAAGGAACACTGCCAGACAATGGGGTTGTCCTTAAAACGATTGTTACTTCTGAAATTGGTAAGACAATTGCTGCATCGTATGGTATCGATACAATTGATGTGTTGACAGGCTTTAAATTTATAGCTGAAAAAATTAAAGAATACGAAGCAACAGGTCAATATAGCTTCTTATTTGGCTATGAAGAAAGTTACGGTTATTTAATCAGTGATTTTGCCCGTGATAAAGATGCCATTCAGGCTGTTGTACTTGCAGCAGAGGTTTGCGCTTATTATAAGCAAAATGGCATGTCACTATATGAGGCATTAATGTCAGTATTTGAACGCTATGGCTATTATCGTGAAGGTCTTCGTTCCCTAACACTAAAAGGGAAAGAAGGAACAGAAAAAATTCAACAAACATTGGCTGCTTTCCGAGCTAATCCGCTTAAGCAAATTGGTGATTTAAAGGTATCCGTTAGTGAGGATTATCAAGTTGGGGTTAGACAAACAGTTGCTGGAGCAACTGAAAAAATTGATTTGCCTAAATCAAATGTTATCAAGTATCAGTTCGAAGATGGTTCGTGGGTATGCCTTCGTCCATCAGGAACTGAACCGAAAATTAAGTTTTATTTTGGTGTAAATGATAAATCTCTTCAAGCGAGCATTGAGAAATTAGCTTTAATCGAGCAAGGCTTTATGGAGCAAGTAGAAAAGAAAATGAACGAAGCTACAGTAAAATAACATGAATGAACACGGCATCAACATCGATGCCGTGTTTTTTTGTTTTGTCAGGTTAACTGATAAGCTGGACTATCCAATACATTGGCAGCAGCTGTTTCGTTCGCATGATCGATATAGCGAAGCAATGAGTATAATTTTTGCTCGATTGCGGCATAATCATGTTCAAAATGGTAAGCATGCAGAAAATGTTCAATTTTCTTTGAAAGGAATTGATCTTTTGTGCGAACCATCAAGATCAACAAATTATCCCATTGAGACCGGTGCGTGTAATAAAGCGCCCGATCATAATCCACTTTATTCATTTTTTCTCCTCCTTATAAGGAGTTAATATTAGTGTGTGATTTTCTGACGATAAATTGCTCTGTAAATGTTGGAGTAGTTGGTATTAGCTTTATTGTGTTAAAACAGTATAAATCGTCATTTCGGTGGGATTTTATAAACAAAAACGCTTTGTTAAACAAGAATGTTGATTTCCGCTGCAGGCACTTCGCTTTCCGTGGGGCTAGTTGGGAGCTTCCTCGGCGCATTCGCGCCTGCGGGGTCTCCCATACCAGCTACTCCCACAGGAGTCTTCGTGCCTTCCGCTCCAATCAACTCGCGAAAAATCACCTTTCCGATTTAACACAGCCTAAAAAAGGAGTTTTCTTATGAGAGAGAAGCTCTTGTTATTGCTAATTGGCTTCATAACCTTAAATATCATTTTGGCTGAAACTTGTTTTGCTAAAATTGTTAATCCGAATGTAGTTTATACATATGCGCAAATGGATCAGGATTTGAAAACAATGGAGCGGAAGTATGGAAACAGCCTTCAAGTTACTAGCATCGGTAAATCTCATCTAGGAAAAGAAATCTGGGCAGCGAAGCTCGGAAAAGGAAATCGAAATATCCTATTGATTGGGGCGCATCATGGTCGCGAGTGGCTGACGACTTCATTGTTAATGGTCATGCTTGAAAATTATGTGCGCTCCTATGATAAAGGTGAACAAATTGGTTGTTTCTCCACCAACTTATTTGATGAAGTAGCGATTTGGTTTATACCAATGTTAAATCCTGATGGAGTAACGATCCAGCAAAAGGGTTTAACTGCTGTGCCCAAATATATGGCAGATGATATTTTTGAAATGAATGCATTGTCTCCGGATTTTTCAAGATGGAAAGCAAACGGAATCGGGATCGATTTAAATCGTCAATATCCTGCAGGATGGTCGGCGCTGAAAGAGGTTTCTGTTCCATGGTACCAATTTCATAAAGGACCGGCACCGATGGTAGCAAAGGAAATCGTAACGATTACAGCATTTACGAAAAATATTAATCCGAGTGTAGCCCTATCCTATCACTCTTCAGGTCGTGAGATATTTTGGAACTACAAGAATGGAAGTTATTTAGAGCGGGATAAATATCTGGCAAATAAAGTGTCTTTATTAACAGGCTATACATTAAGTAAGCCGATTAAAGAAGCGACTGGTGGGGGTTTTACGGATTGGTTTATCACGACCTTTCATAAGCCGGGGATGACGATTGAAATTTGTCCGCTAATTGATGAGATTAGTCCGCCATTATCAATCTTTAAAGAGGAATGGAAACGAAATGAATTAGTTGGAATTATGCTAGCTGATGAAGTCCAAAAAATGAAGCTATCCAACTAACGGTTGTCTAGCGCAAGATGCCGTTGGCTTGTGCTTTTTACCAAAAAAACTAAGCGCCTTTTGCTTTTCGTTTAAAAACAATTTCATTTTTCTCTTTTTTTCTTCATACATTGTTTTAAGGAGGAGGAAGGGAGAGAGAGGATTGAACGAGACAGAACGCAGAGCGCTGGAATATTCAATAGGTGAAATAACTGAGATTGCCAAAGGTTTCGGCTTGGATTTTTATCCGATGCGCTATGAGATTTGCCCTTCAGAAATTATTTATACATTTGGGGCCTATGGGATGCCGACAAGATTTTCCCATTGGAGTTTCGGTAAGCAATTTTATAAAATGAAGCTTCATTATGATTTTGGCTTGTCGAAAATTTACGAGCTTGTTATAAATTCAGATCCATGTTATGCATTTTTGTTAGATTCTAATAGCTTAATCCAAAATAAATTAATTGTTGCTCATGTATTAGCTCATTGCGATTTCTTTAAAAACAATATTCGATTTCAGAATACAAAACGGGATATGGTTGAAAGCATGGCTGCAACGGCCGATCGTATTCGAAAATATGAAATTCAGTACGGTAAGCATGAAGTTGAAACCTTCTTGGATGCCGTCCTAGCAATTGAGGAGCATATTGATCCATCATTAATGCGGCCAAAGCTTGCATGGTCAGTTGATGGAGAAGCTGAGGAGTCAAGTGATGGTGTGCAGTCAAGTCCATATGATGATTTATGGAATTTGGATAGAAAAGGTGAGAAAAAAACAGAGCCGAAAAAAGCCCGGAAATTTCCGCCACGTCCAGAAAAGGACTTGCTGCTCTTTATTGAAAGTCATAGCAGAGAGTTAACAGACTGGCAACGTGATATTTTAACAATGATGCGTGAGGAAATGCTTTATTTTTGGCCGCAACTTGAAACAAAAATTATGAATGAAGGTTGGGCATCGTATTGGCATCAGCGTATTCTTCGCGAAATGGAATTGACGCCAGGTGAGGCAATTGAATTTGCGAAGCTTAACGCCGGGGTCGTGCAGCCCTCACGTACCGGAATTAATCCTTACTATTTAGGCTTAAAGGTGTTAGAGGATATTGAAGAACGCTACAATAATCCCACAAAAGAAATGCAACGTCGTGGGGTGAAGCCAGGTTCGGGTCGTGAAAAGCTGTTTGAAGTTAGGGAAATTGAGTCGGATATTTCCTTTCTTCGAAATTATTTAACGAAGGATCTTGTAACACGCGAAGATATGTATTTATTTCAAAAGCAAGGTAAGGATTATAAAATTGTTGATAAACAATGGGAGCATGTTCGCGACCAGCTTGTCAGCATGAGGGTGAATGGGGGATTTCCGTATATTACGGTGAATGATGGAGATTATTCCAGGAATGGAGAGCTATACCTAAAGCATTGGTATGAGGATATCGAACTGGATGTTAAATATTTGGAGAAAGTACTCCCCTATGTTCATCAGTTGTGGGGAAGGCCTGTCCATATAGAAACTGTGATTGAAGGAAGAACAATGCTGTATTCCTATGACGGTAAAGGAATTCATCGAAAATATTTATAATTAAATAAGAGGCTTCCTAAAATGAGAAGCCTCTTGTTTATCATTTTATAAAATCATTCTTTTAAATGAAATGGCAGTGTTGCCACGACAATATCCTTTTTCCAAATTAAATAAAAACGTAAGAAGACCGCTGTTTGGTTATGTAACAATACATGCCACCATTTTTTAGTGATAAACTGCGGCATAAGAATGGTAATAAACGTTCCTTTTGGATGGTTCTCAGGTTTATTTAAGTAACTTAATAGTGGTTCTAAAATAGTTCGATACGGAGAATAGATAACATCTAACTTAATTTCCGGATACCATTTCTCCCAGTGTTCTCTTAAGATTTGTTCCTGTTCACGGTTAAAGACGACAGTAAAGGCTGTAATATCAGTCGCAATCGCTTTGGCATAAACAATAGAGTGGTCAACTGTTTTACTAATTCCAGAAATCGGGATTATGACCCGGGTTGGTGGCAAGCCTGTTTCCAATCTTTTATCGAGCTGTAATTGTTCGCCCAGATTAAGGTAATGTTCGTTAATTTTTTTATAAACACAAACGAGTATTGGGATGGTAATAATCACCAGCCATGCTCCTGAAGTAAATTTTGCTACTGCAGTAATAATCGTTACCAATGCTGTAGTAAATGTGCCTAGAGCAATCGCTGCAATTTCCCAAAAGCGGTGTTTCTCTGCCCATAGTTTTTTGACTAATCCATATTGGCCAATTGTAAAAGAAAGAAATACCCCAACTGCATATAAAGGAATTAAAGCATGGGTATCTCCTGAAAAGATGATCACCAACAGGGATGCTAGTAAGCTTAACAGGATGATTCCATTGGAAAAAACAAGCCGGTCACCACGCGCCGCTAAACTGCGGGGCAAATAACCATCCTTGGCAATGATTGATACAAGTTGTGGAAATCCAGCAAAGCTAGTATTCGCAGCTAACACTAAAATTAGCATCGTTACAATTTGAAAGAAAAAATAGACAAGCCCGTTTCCGAATACACTTGATGCAATTTGTGATATAACAGTTTTGTTTTCAATCGGCGCAATTCCTAATCCAGCTGACAGAAAAGTGATTCCTAGAAACATTGTCCCTAGTAATAGCGACATCCAAATCAAGGTGGTGGCAGCGTTTTTGGGGCTGTTTGGTCGAAAGGAGGGGACACCGTTACTGATTGCTTCGACACCTGTCATTGCCGAGCATCCTGATGAAAATGCCCTTGCTAAAATATAAATAAGTCCGGCAGTTGACGTTTGTTTTAGGGTGGTTGGATCTGAATTTTGGACATACCCCAACCAACCATTGGTCAGTAAATGAATTCCACCGAATACAAGCAAAATCAGTACTGAAAAAATAAATACATAAGTAGGGTATGCAAAGACTGTCGCTGACTCTCTTATTCCCCTCAAATTTAAAATCATTAAAATGAGAATAAAGGTGATCGCAAGTTCAACCCTCCATTGAAGTAGAACTGGAAAGGCCGATACTAGGGCAGCCACCCCAGAGGAAATACTAACAGCAACGGTAAGGACATAATCAATCATTAACGCTGAGCCAGCTATTAAACTAATATTGGTTCCAACATATTCACGGGCAACGATATAAGCCCCTCCTCCAGCTGGGAAGGAGAAAATAATATGGCGATAACTGATTGTCACTATCAGCAATAGCCCTAAAATTGTTAGTGAAATTGGGATGGAGTAAAAAAATGCACTAACACTTAATAATGACAGCACGATAAGGATTTCCTCCGTTGCATAGGCAACAGAAGAGAGAGCATCAGACGAAAAAACTGCTAAAGCCTTCCATTTTGGCAGTTTTTCTTCTGAAAGCTTTGCGGTCTCCATAGGTTGGCCAATCAAAATTCGTTTTAGCATTGCCATGGCAAATAGCCCCCTAAGTTTTAGTAAGGGAGCGAATTCTTATGTTTTGATGTCGATACAATGTAATTCCCTGTTAATCTGGGAGCGGATAATATTCTGGGAATTTGGATTCTAGTCATGAGAAGAATCGCCCCAAATATCCTGTTTATTTTTATATTTTAATATAATATTACTCCCGAATAGTCATAATGTAAATGAAGAAAAAACTCGTTTTTACAGTCAATTTTCTCGGAAAGGTTGCAGTAATAAATATCCACATGTAAACTGAACATATTGGGCTTAAAAATAAACTTATAGGTGATAGAATGAAGGATTTTATTTTAACAATCTTGATGGCGTTGACAGATTTGGGGTACCTTGGCATCGCACTTGGCTTAATGATTGAAATAATTCCAAGTGAAATCGTGCTTGGCTATGGTGGATATATGATTTCACTTGGTAAAATATCGTGGTTTGGAGCAGTGCTTGCTGGAACAATTGGTGGTACTCTGGCGCAACTGTTTTTATACTGGCTAGGTTATTATGGTGGAAGACCAGTTTTGGAGAAATACGGTAAATATATATTAATAAATAAAAAACACATTGATATAGCTGAGAAATGGTTTGAGAAATACGGAACAGGGGTCATTTTTTCTGCAAGATTTATTCCGGTTGTTCGGCATGCCATTTCGATTCCAGCCGGTATTGCCAAGATGTCTCCAGTTAAATTTACTACTTTTACAGTTGCGGCAATTATTCCTTGGACGATTTTGTTTTTGTATTTAGGGACTGTCTTAGGAAGCAACTGGGCAGATATTAAGGAGTTTGCACAGCCGTATGTTATGCCTGCAATTATTGGTGCAGTCGTACTGGGAGTAATCTATTTCCTTGTCAAAAGAAAAGTCAATGTTAATCCAATTCAATAATAAGAAAGAGGCTGTCTCATGATGAGACAGCCTCTTTCTTATTATGCTAGACAATGTTTGCTTTAAAACCAGATGCTTTAGGGATAATGACTGATAACATTGTTCCTTTGTCTTGTTGGCTGACAATCTCGATTTTGCCTTTCATAGAATCAATGATATCAGAGGTTGGTAATACACTCTTTAACTTTTTAACTTGTTCATTATTCATGATTTTCCCGTTATGTTCAATGACAATTAAAATCGATGAAAGCATTTCATGGACTGCGATTTCAACACTTCCGTTTTGAGAAGCATCGAGACCACTTTTTACCAGATTGAGCAGGGCAAGATGGAACTTGTTCCGGTTACCTTTAATGAAGGTAATGTTTTCTAGAGTCGAGTAAAACTTAATATGAATATCTGAATGAGTAGACGTTGAGTGAACAGATTTGATTACTGTACCTAGCTCTTCGTTAATATCAAGAAGACTTTGATCATTCATTGATGTTTTAGCATAAAGCCGTTTTTTTCTTTTTATAATAAAAAATGTTATGAACATAAAAAATGCTAGAAATAACCATAATTCAATGATAATCTGCGTTAATACATTCAATTATGATGACCTCCTTAAAAAATTGATTACAATTAAGACCATTATAATTGTAATCAGCAAAGATTTCTGTCAACAAAGTCACATTCTTGTAAAAAAATATACGAATAATGTTCAAAAAATACCGACAAAAAAACGGATGACTCATAAAAGTCAACCGTTAAAGAATTACTTCAGATTCAGTTATTTTAATTGGTTGGGAGGATTCAGTTTCCTTTACTGTGGGAAGCTTAGAAATCTCAACATATTTAATATGGTGCTCTTCCATTTCCTTTATCTTAAAGGAGTATTGTTCGAATTTTACGCTATCGCCTTCTTTGGCTTCGTAATTCTCGGTAAGAATCCAGCCTCCGATTGTGTCGACATCTTCGTCATCAATATCGAGTCCCAACAAATCATTCACTTCGCTTACTAACACTTTGGCATCGACGACATAATGGTCGTCGTTTAGCTTTTGAACCATTGGAACCTCATCCATATCGAATTCATCACGAATTTCGCCAACGATTTCCTCTAATATATCTTCAACCGTAACTAATCCTGAAGTGCCACCATATTCATCCATTAAGATTGCCAAATGAATCCGATCCTTTTGCATTTTTACAAGTAAATCATGAATTGGTATCGAATCAATCACACGGATAATCGGTCGAATATAAGAAGCAAGAGTTCGATTAGCAATGCTTTGATTGGTAATGATATCGGTCATAATTTCTTTTATATTTACCATCCCGATAATATGGTCTTTATCCCCGTCGATAATAGGGTAGCGGGTGAATTTTTCAATTTGCGCAATCTTAAGGAAGGTCTCTAACGTATCATCCTTGGATAGTGAGATAATCTCTGTCCGAGGGACCATAATTTCCTTGGCGATGCGATTATCAAATTCAAAAATTTTATTTACATACTTAAACTCTGATTGGTTAATTTCACCACTTTTATAGCTTTCTGACAAAATGATACGAAGTTCTTCTTCGGTATGGGCCAATTCATGCTCAGATACTTGTTTTAAGCCAAACATTCTGGTGGTAACCCGAGCTGCACCATTAAGTGCCCAAATAAATGGATACATCACCTTATAGAACAAGATTAATGGTCTTGCCGCAGCCAGACTGACAAATTCGGCTTTTTGAATGGCTAAAGTTTTCGGTGCCAGTTCTCCTACTACAACATGCAAGAAAGTTACAACTGAAAAAGCAATGACAAGTGCAACCACGTGTGTAATGGAGTTCGGAATATTGATGCCTTGAAGCAACGGACTGATTAAATGCTCTACAGTAGGTTCACCTAGCCAACCTAATCCAAGCGCTGTCACAGTAATTCCTAATTGACATGCCGATAAATACTCATCCAAATTCGTGATGATTTTTTTGGTAACAATAGCATTCTTGTTTCCTTCTTCAATTAATTGGTCAATTCGAGAACTTCGAATTCTGATTATGGCAAATTCACTTGCCACAAAAAATGCCGTTAAAGCAATTAAAATGGCTATTAAAACCAAGTTTAATATGTCCAAATAATTTCCCTTAGCTCGCAACTTTTACGAGTAAGGAGTCACCTCCCAGTAAGTAAAAAATTAACTTGTAAAACTTAAGACAGATTGCATTAAAGCTGAGCTTTCCTTTGTGAGCTTTTTGGATAAGTCGTTTTTTTGCTGCTCTTCAAGTTGGTCCAATAAGGGTAAAATCGCAGAAATTTCCGAACGGAGCTGTTGAATTTGCTTAGTTACCTCATCAACATGTTTTTCAACTTCAGAGCTTTTGAGCTCCTGAGATTTATTGAGGTCTAGCTTTCTCTTAATCTCATCCAGCGGTAAGTGTATTTTTTTGCACTCATCAATAAACTTCAAGTCGTAAATAGCTTGTTCGCTGTACATTCGGTAATTTGATTTAGACCGTTCAGCTTTTAATATTCCCAAGCTAGTGTAATAGTCAATGGTTCTTTTGGAAACGTTCGCAAGAAGTGCTAGTTCACCGATACGATAGAATGCCCCATCATATCACCCCTAAATTATAAATTATTAATATTATAGATGAAATGAAACTGTACAGTCAAACGTTCCACTTTTCAAAGGATGTTATTCATAGTTTATGATAAAAAAAGATTAATATGATGAAGGACTAGCAAAATTTTAAATAAAATTGTTTTAAGCATGCATGTTGCTTTCCGCTGCAGGTACTTCGCTTTCCGCGGGGCTAGTTGGGAGCCTCCTCGGCGCATTCGCGCCTGTGGGGTCTCCCATACCAGCTACTCCCGCAGGAGTCTTCGTGCCTTCCGCTCCAATCAACATTCAAAAAACAACACTAATCATTAACATAGCATTAAAAAAAGCATCGGTTAGTGATTCCGATGCTTTAGGCTTGTTGATTAATTTAATTTGGACCATTCTTTGCGGAGCATGCTGTAGACGATTAAATTATGGTAGTTGTAATGCAACCTTTCACCATCTCTGATGATGCCTTCCTTTGTAAACCCTAGTCTTTCGGGGATTGCGCGACTTTTAATATTTTGTTGGCCGCAGCGAATTTCAATCCGATTTAAACCAAGTTCAAAAAAAGCATAATAGAGGAGAGCCTGAACGGATCTTGACATGATCCCGTATCCTTGTGCACTCTCGGCAAGGAAATACCCCATACTTGTTTGTGAGTTATACCAATCAATTTGATGTAAGCCGATTGAGCCAACCAAAGCACCTTTAAAGCGAATTCCAGCTTGAAAGCCACTGTTATCAGCAAATTGCTTTAACCAATTAGGAATAATGGAATGATATTGAATGGGAGATGACATATTGTCCACCCAAGGTAGCCATCTCCGCAAGTGCTCGCGATTTCGATCAACAAGTAAATACAATTCTTCGGCATGATGGATTTGAAATAATTGGAGTTCAATCTCATGATCTACTTTTAAAGTAAACATCTTTAACTCCTTTATTACAGAATTTCACGATTCTTTTTTTACTGCAGCAATTGGCAGTGTAATGATAAAGTTTGTTTGTTCAGGTATGGACTGACACGTTAATGTGCCCTTGTGTTTTTCAATAATTTCACGGCAAACAAATAAACCGAGTCCGGTACCAAGTTTTTTGGTTGTCACAAACGGTTCGAATATAGTGTTTAATTGTTGTTCTGGGATCATAGGACCATTATTTGAAATGAGAACTTTTATACAATTGTTTTCAATTCGATAACATTTGATTTGGATGGTTGGGTCATCTCGATATTGACTCAAAACATCAAGAGCATTAAAGATAATATTAATAAATACTTGACGGATTTCATCAGCATAACCAAAAAGGTATATAACCCCTGCTAAATTTAGGTTATTTAAAACCTTTACCTTACTATCCAATATACTTGGATAAAGGAAGGATATTACTTCCTCAACCAGTTCATTCAAAGAAAAAATAACCTTTTCTTTGCCAATTACTTCTTTTTTTGAAAGTAGTAAGAATTGCGATATTCTAAAATTGAGCTGTTCAAGCTCGTTTGAAATGATGTCCAAATATTTCATTTCGTCATGTTCAGCTTTTAATAATTGAATAAATCCCTGAATCGATGTAAGCGGATTCCTAAATTCGTGCACAAAACTAGAAGTCATTTGACCTAGTAAGGTTAGGCGATCTTGGTGAGTTGAATCAATAAAATTATTTTTTTCCTCAATTATTCTATCCTTGGCTTCAGTGTAATACGTTACTGCGTAGTAAGTGAATTTATCAAAGTAATTATTAATTTCGTTTATGAGGTTTTTAAGTACGCCCCATTCAATTTGCAGATTCATTAAATATTGGGAAAGTACGGAACGACCAACATTGACGTTATAAACAAAATCGCCGATATTACTGTTGGCCTGAACTCGTTCTTTTCCTACATTTATGGCAATTACCTTCATATATGAGTCCAATTCATCGACGGACATGGTTAGCATTTTAAGAATTGTATTGTAAATTAATTCGCGATTCTGTCTTACCTTTTCCTTAAAAGGGTCCTCTGCTGAAGCATGTAGTCTGTTTTCCCATTCGACAAAAATGTTATCTTTTTGATCTATTAAAAAATCAAGGAGTCTATTTTTTGGAGTAGCAATCATTGTTCAAGTATCACCATTCTTCCTTCATAAATCCACATTAAAGAAGTATTCGATTCAAAAAGACAAAATCCTTTGAATTTTTTAAAAAATATAAAAATATTTCTCTATATTCATTATTTTTATGATAACAGAGTAAGTTTGAATAATAGGTGAACTTTGCTCAGCAAATTTAGAAAATCGTGAAGATTATCATTCTCAATAAAATTCATTTGCGTTATAATGAGAACAGTTATCAACAAATACGCTTTTTTCATATAGATGAGGTGGATAATATGCTTGGACAGTTAAAGGCCGGTGAAAAGGGAAAAATTATGGATCTAGGTGGTGCAGACCGTTTAGTAAGACGCCGTTTAATGGATTTAGGTATTACAAATGGATCTGAAATTTGTATTAAATGTATTATGCCATTTGGTGGTCCTGTAATGGTCGAATCTTGTGGCCAATGTGTTGGCATTCGCAGGAAAGAGGCCTTTCAAATTAAAATAGAGAGGGTCATATAAATGGAAATTGCACTGTTAGGAAACCCAAATACCGGGAAAACCTCATTGTTTAACAACTTGACTGGCTCTTATGAGTATGTTGGGAACTGGAGCGGTGTAACTGTCGAAAAAAAGGTAGGGCAGTTTAAGAATAATCTTGCAAAATTAATCGATTTACCTGGAATCTATACTTTAAGTCCACTATCACGAGACGAGGGTGTTGTAACGGACTTTTTGTTAAATGATGAAAGCGATAAATTATTAAACATATTGGATGCATCACAGCTTGAACGAAATTTACATTTAACTATTCAACTACTTGAGTATGGTAAACCGGTTGCAATAGGTTTAAACATGGGCGATGTCGCTAAAGGTCGAGGAATCTTAGTTGATTCTGACGCTTTATCTCGGCTACTAGGTGTTCCTGTAGTTCCGGTAATCGCTCGAAATGGAGAAGGCTGCGACCAATTGGCGCAAATTATCACCGATTTAGAGCACTCAGAGATAAATATTCATATCGTAAATTATGGTAAAGCCTTTGAAGGTTTGATTGCTGAATTTGTTACTGCTATTGAAGCAAGGACAAGCCATTCACCGCGCTGGCTAACCCTGCAGTTACTTGAAGGAAATTCATATGTGAAAAAGTATCTTCATGAAGCAATCGGAAAAGAAGAAGTCGAAACGTTGATTACATCAGCGCAACAACTTTTAAAAGATGAATCACTCGAACAATATATTTATCGAAAAAGACGAACTGCAATTGAAAAAATTGTTGCTTCCTCTACGAAACGAGAGGATAAAGCGATAACCCCGCTTAGTGAGCGAGTAGATAAAATTGTCACCAATAAATTTTTAGGTATCCCAATCTTCTTAGTAGTGATGTATGTGCTGTTTATGCTTACCTTTGATTGGTTGGGTTCTCCGCTATCAGATGCTTTGGATGGAATTATTTCTGGACCAATTGCCTCTGGGATTGAATCGATGTTACAAGCAGTTGGTGCATCAAGTTTTATTCAAGCACTTGTGCTAGATGGAATTGTTGCCGGTGTTGGTGGCGTATTAGTATTTGTGCCACAAATCTTTATTTTATTCTTGTTTATTTCAATTTTAGAAGACTCAGGTTACATGGCACGGGTTGCTCTTGTTATGGACCGCTTGATGGAAATGGTCGGTTTGAATGGAAAGGCATTTATTCCAATGATGATTGGATTTGGTTGTAACGTTCCGGGAATTATGGCTGCAAGAACAATTGAAACACCAAAGGAACGTTTGTTAACAATATTGCTAACTCCGTTAATGTCTTGCTCAGCCCGCTTACCGGTATATGCATTATTTGTTGGTGCATTTTTCGTTAACAACAAAGCATCTGTCGTATTATCTTTATATGTGTTAGGAATTTTCATTTCATTATTATTGGCGACACTTTTTTCGAAAACCATATTAAAGGGAGAAACCTCACTGTTTGTGATTGAACTGCCACCTTATCGTCGTCCTCAGGCGCAGGCTTTGTGGAGAAGTACATGGGAAAAAGGGAAGGGCTTCGTTAGAAAGGCCGGCACGTTTATTTTTGCAGGTTCAGTGGTAATCTGGTTACTTGCTTATGCAGGACCTGGTGGTTTTGATGTTGCGATGGATGACAGCTTCCTAGCTGCAATCGGTGGTGTGATTGCTCCTATCTTTGATCCAATTGGGTTTGGAACATGGCAAGCGAGTGCATCATTGATTACAGGCTTTTTAGCAAAAGAAGCTATTATATCTACGATGAATATTATATATTTTGTTCCGGATGAAGCGGGACTTCAGGGGCTTTTGGCATCATATTATACACCGCTTTCCGCATATAGCTTTATGGCATTTATTTTGCTTTATATTCCTTGTCTTGCGACGGTGGCAACTATATATAAAGAGACAGGTTCCAAAAAGTGGACGGCCTTTTCAATGGTTTATGCTTTAATCATTGCATATATTGTCTGTTTAGTCATTTATCAAGGTGGCAAATTAATGGGCTTTTAATCATAGACAAGCGTCGGTTTAGACGCTTATCTTTTTAACTAAGGAGTGAGTCATATGCTTGTTAACCTATTAATTGGTGGAGCAATATTTGGATATGCAGCCTGGGCACTGGTTCGGTTTATAAAGAAATCAAAACAGGGTAAGTGCGCGACCTGCCATGCGCAGAAATCTTGCACAAGTCAAGCTAATTGTCCATCAACATTAATAAAAAAGTAAATCTAAGTTTTACCCCTTTGAAAGTAGTTGTACTTTATTTACTGAGTTCATTGGTGTAAAATTACACTAAAAGTGTGGTAAAGGATGACTTTGCTGTGACGAAGGTAGAGATTATTCAATTAGTTTCAAAACATATGCGTGAAATACGGTCAGAAGTAGGTTATTCTCAGGATAAAATGGCAGAAATTATTGGCCTTTCCAAAAAAACGCTCGTTCAAATTGAGAAGGAACGGGCATTGGCTGGGTGGTCAACAGTTGTTACTGTGTGTGCATTGTTTCGGGATACACTCGCTGTACGCTCAATAATTGGAAGTGACCCGTTGGAGGTATTAGAAGTAATTGCCCTTGATGGAATAGACCTCCGGAAGCAAAAAACGTTTGGTGGAAAAGTCTGGTGGCGGGAAATCGCTAGACAAAATGGTTATATATTGCAGCAGAATATCCTTAGCTTGCATTATCGTATCCTTGACAATGAGCATTTCCGAATTTTTAGCAGTTTCGATGAACACGCAGCATTAAAATGCTTCAATGATTTAGCTCCAAATAAAAATTAGAATCCAATCCTCTTTGTTGAGGATTGGATTTTTTAATATGCTAGTCCAACGCGGCAGTAAAGAAAGTCGTTTGAAGTAAGTTGTTGATATGCAAACTCGGCTGTGTCACAAGGTGATATAAAACGTCCGTTATCGGGCAGATAATCCCTCTCAAATCGGAAATGTCCGGCACATTCTCCATCCGGCAAATAGGTTGGACATATAATTGTCCAATCGAGACCCGATTGTTTTAATAACAAATAGGCATGTAGATGGTCTTCTGTTGCTTTTGTTGAGCGGTTTCGAGATTCACTTGATTGGAAGCGGTACAGCTCGGGCTCAATTCGCGATTGTAATATTCCTGCAGTACCAATTGTCACAATTCGCTTAATCTGATGTTGTTTCATTGATTCAATAATCATTGGCATACATTTTGATAAAGTTGACAAACCACCACTACTAATCGCACAAAAAACAACATCTGTACCTGATAGGACCTTGAGGACATCTTCTTTAATCAAGACATCTCCAATAGTCCAATTAACACTATTTTCACTATGGAAAGTTTTATTACTATAACGTACGAGCGCTTGGACCTGATCTCCATTTTTAAGAGCTTTTTTTAGTAAAAAAGAGCCAACACGTCCTGTTGCTCCTAATATTCCTACGTTCACAAAATGTTCACATCCATGTCAAAATTTTTAGAAAATAGCCCTGTGATATTCATCTCTATATGATATATTTAAATTGTATTTTTGTCAGTAAAATGTTAGGGGGGCTTAAAGTGGAGGAATATTCAATTACACTTGTGATCGCTAGTATTATGGTACTTTGTTATTTTATTGGAACTGCACTTATTAAAAAACCATCCTAAGCTGTTTGCGAAAAGCAGCAGTCTTTTTTGAATCGAATCAGTTCATTACTGTTATTGGTTCTGAATCATTTGAAAGCCCCATTCATTGCTGAATGGGGCTTTAGCCATATTTATTCATTTTTTTGTTTAGCTAGGTTTAGTTTAGAATTGGCCGCCACCAAGTTGTTGCTGAGCCATTGAAACTAAACGCTTTGTAATTTCTCCACCAACTGAACCATTCGCACGTGAAGTAGTGTCTCCACCTAATTGAACACCAAATTCAGATGCAATTTCATACTTCATTTGGTCTAGGGCTTGCTCGGCACCAGGGACAAGCAGATTATTTGAGGAATTGCTACGGTTACTCATAATATCATCTCCTCATCAATTTTTTGATGTTAATGGTTGGGCTAAGCCGGAATTGCACCAGCAGCAGATTGTTTACTGCGCCACTATGGTTAACCCGTAATTATAATTTCTTAATCGCTGTGTAATCTTATTATGGATTTATTTAATGTGAATATGCGATTATCTAAGTGGTAATTAATGGATGGATCTTTAGTGCAGAAGTTTTTCATACATACGCTCTCTCAAATAGACAAAGACTATTCATAAAATTTGAATGAGAGAAGGCGGGGGAATGGGGATTTGTCCTAATTGCAATGGGTTGTACCAAGTGATCTTTCAATGTCCATCCTGTGGGGAAAATATGGAGGATAGTGGAAAGATTATGGATTTCTATGATGATTATAGTCCATATATGGAAATAGACGATTTAAAGCTAGAAGACGGCTATCCTAATACTTTAGCCAAACAACAATGCCCTCATCTAATGTCGTGCATGGTTTGCAGCAGAAATGAGATTGTGTTTATTCAGGAATAAAAAAAAGGCTCGTCTTAACTTGCGAGCCTGATAATTATGGAGCGATTACCGAATTCTGATTTCTGTTGTTGCATCAAAGAAATGTGATTTGTTCATATCAATTGCTAGTTCAATTTTTTCACCAGGTTTCAAATCGGTTTTGGAATTCAGGCGTGCCACAAAATCCTGACCTTCAATATTAGAATAGACAATTGAATCTGCACCAGTAAATTCAGCAACGTCGATGATTACTGTAATTTTACTGTCGGTTAAGGCATCTATTAAGACGGTTTCATTGTGTATATTTTCCGGACGTGTCCCTAAGATTATCTGTTTACCGACATACCCTTGTTCACGGAGCATGATCATTTTACTTTCAGGAATGGCAAGTTTGATATTGCCGCTGACAAAAAAGTCATCTTCAACCTTGCCGTAGAAGAAATTCATTGCAGGAGAACCAATGAATCCCCCGACAAAAACATTTTCAGGTAGTTGGTAAACTTCTTTTGGAACACCAACTTGTTGAATAATCCCATCCTTCATAACAACCAAGCGAGTTGCCATCGTCATTGCTTCTGTCTGGTCGTGAGTGACATAAATAATGGTTGTTTGAAGACGTTGATGTAGTTTAGCTATTTCGGCACGCATTTGGACACGGAGTTTAGCATCCAGATTCGATAACGGCTCGTCCATCAAGTATACTTTGGCATCACGAACTACTGCACGACCTAAAGCCACTCGTTGTTGCTGGCCGCCTGATAATGCGTTTGGTTTTCGCTTTAAGTATTCGCTGAGGCCGAGAATTTTTGCGGCTTCTTTTACACGTTGATCAATTTTCTCTTTTGGAACCTTCCGAAGCTTAAGACCAAAAGCCATATTATCATACACAGACATATGCGGATACAAAGCATAGTTTTGGAAGACCATCGCAATATCTCGGTCTTTTGCAGGTATATGATTTACCCGTTTTCCATCAATGTAAACATCACCTTTGGATATTTCTTCAAGACCGGCAATCATCCTTAGTGTAGTCGATTTACCACATCCAGATGGTCCAACAAAAACAATAAATTCCCTATCTTGGATATGAAGATTGAAATTAGTGACTGCCGTTGCGTTGTGATCATAAATTTTGTAAACATGCTCTAATTTTAGTTCGGCCAATATTTATTTCCTCCACTCATTTTAAAAAGGAGGGAAGCTGTCGAGTAACCTACAGGCTTTCACCTACATAAAAATAACGTATTAATAAAAAATCACTTTCAATCAATGCTATTAAAACAAATGATACTTATTAATTTTCATAGACGTGGAACAGCATTAATTCATGGATTTGGGCTGTAAGTTTTTCTTCATCTTGGTTTTCGGGTTGTCTGCCTGTCCATTCAATTTTCCCCGCTTGATGATAGATCCCGGTAAAATGCTGTTTCTTGAAATAAAATGAAAATTTCCAACCTGGCAATTGGCTGTTTTGATAAAGTGGTTGAAATTGAAAATGGCTAATCATGTTATCTCCTCCTCATTTTATTATAGGGAGAAGGGTAGGGACAAAGCAAACGGATTGAATTGTCACATTTAAGCGAGAACTACATAGAATTTCTCGCTTTGACCACCATATTTTGTTATAGTGAAAGGGATTGCAATCGACAAAAGGAGAGATTGAAATGGCAGTGAATATTTATGATGCAGCTTATGATTTGGAAAAGGCCATTCGTCAAAGTGATGAATATGCTCGATTACAAAATATGTACCAAGCAGTTTATGCTGATGAGGGAGCGCGTAAAATGTTCGAAGGTTTTCGCGATCTTCAATTAAAACTGCAAGAAAAACAAATGATGGGTCAAGAAATTACTCAACAAGAGATGGATGAAGCTCAAAAGACAGTGGGGTTAGTTCAACAAAATTTAAAAATTGCTCAGCTTATGGAAGCAGAGCAGCAAATGAGCCGAGTGATTGCTGAATTAAATCAAGTGATTATGAAACCTTTAGAAGAACTTTATAGCTCACACCAATAAGAATTGTGTGTCGATAAAAATCAACAGGATCCTAACGTTCTATTTGCCCTTCCCTATTCATACAACTTTATAAGAGCATACATCTATGAATAGGGGGACCAATCAATGATCTACCGCTTACTTGCTTTAAATATTGATGGGACACTTCTACAGTCAAATGGAAAACTACATCGTTCCACTAAGGATGCCATTGGATACGTTTTAGATAAAGGAATTTATGTTACCCTCGTCACATCTCGAAGCTTTCCTTCTGCAAGTAAGGTCGCCAAGGCTTTAAAAATTCCATCGATGCTTGTAACACATCGGGGTGCCTACATCGGAAATACAGTTGATAAGCAGCTTCAAGTCAAAAGGATTTCTGAGGACGTCACGTACGACCTTGTCCGCTTACTGGAAGGATTTGAGTGTCAAATTCGGGTACAGCATGAACGGTTCTCTTTAATTAATAAGACCAAAACCAATCATAATTTGTTGGCCAAGACTGTCTTTAGTTCGGGTGAACCAGTTCTATATGCTCATCAATTTGTTGATAGCATAAGTGAATCACTTGCCAAGCAAAGAATTGCCCCACCAAAAATTGAGGTGAAATTTGAGCATCCTGAAGATTTAAAGGATGCAACTGAAGCGATTTCAAGAATGTTTACCGAAATTGAGATGTTTGTCGCAGGTCCATTAGGCTTGGAATTTGTTCCAACTGGAGCATCGAAGGTAAATGGTTTAATTTACTTAGGTGAATGCCTCGGGATTTCCAGAAAAGAAATGGTTGTAATTGGTGCGGATATTGATGATATTCCGATGATTGAAGCAGCAGGGTTAGGCGTGGCAATGGGAAATGCACCTGTTGCGGTAAAGCAGGCGGCAGATTGGATAACAAGGTCGCAAAATGAACAAGGTGTTGCTTATATGGTAAAGGAACATTTCCGCAAGCAGCATCCAATCTCATTTCTTCGCAAAATGAACATTATTAAATAATTAACGGGCTTTCCGAAAACCATAATGGTCGAGGGAAGCCCTGTTTTTATTTTGGCTGTGTTAAAGCTTAGTGTTAATTTCTTGCAAGTTGATTGGAGTGGAAGGCACGAAGATTCCTGCAGGAGTAGCTGGTATGGGAGACCCCGCAGGCGCGAATGCGCCGAGGAGGCTCCCAACTAGCCCTGCGGAAAGCGAAGTGCCTGCAGCGGAAATCAACATATACGTTTAACACAGCCATTTTATGAATAGTAAGATTTGACCTGTTCATTTTGTCTTTAGTACACTAGAAGTTAGCTTAAGATTGAAAGGTGATTTTTTTGAAACTATCGATACAGGGTGTGAATGATGCAAAACTTCACCGCCCGATTCAATTAATTGCAAATTTATTTTTTGAGGAAGCAGAGTTAAACTTTCAACCTGATTCCAAGCAAGGTTTGAACCTTGTATTTCAAATCAATATAGAAGAAAAACTTGCTGCCTCAGTTGTACTGACAGATGAGACTGGTGCAAACTATTCAAGAACCTATACATCTGAATTGGTTTCAGGTAGTGAGAAGGAACAACTGAAGCAGATTAAGCAAGCCGTATCTAAAGTGCTTTTGACGGTTCTGCAAGATTATACAGGAATTGTCCAAAAATGGGGTATTCTTACAGGGGTACGACCTACGAAGTTAATCCATCGTAAAAATGTCGATGGATTATCAATGGAATTGGCTCATCAGCAATTGAAGCATGAATATTTAATAACTGATGAAAAAATTGACCTGATGGAACGAATCGTTGAACGCCAGCTTGCCGTTGTACCTGATTTATACGAACTGAAAAGTGAGGTAAGCATCTATATTGGCATTCCGTTTTGCCCAACAAAATGTGCATATTGCACGTTTCCAGCATATGCAATTAATGGACGGCAGGGATCAGTCCATTCCTTTTTAGGTGGATTGCATTACGAAATAGATAAGATTGGTCACTGGCTCAAAGAAAATGATGTAAAAATTACCACGGTATATTTTGGTGGAGGAACACCGACAAGTATTTCAGCTGAGGAAATGGATTTACTTTATGAGGAAATGTACCGTTCCTTTCCGGATGTAGAAAAAATCCGGGAAATTACAGTGGAAGCAGGTCGTCCTGATACGATTACTCCGGAAAAAATCAATGTCTTAAAAAAATGGAACATTGATCGGATTAGTATTAATCCGCAATCTTATACGCAGGAAACACTTAAAGCAATCGGACGCCATCACACGGTTGACGAAACGATTGACAAGTTTAAGCTGGCTAGAAACATGGGTATGTCCAATATCAATATGGATTTAATCATCGGTCTCCCTGGGGAGGGTATAGAGCAGTTTATCCATTCTTTGGATCAAACGAAAGAACTAAAGCCGGAATCTGTAACTGTTCATACCCTATCATTCAAGCGAGCCTCTGAAATGACACAAAACAAGCAAAAGTATAAGGTGGCAGATCGTACGGAAGTAGAGGCAATGATGAGCTTAGCTGAACAATGGACTAACATAAATGGCTATGAACCATATTATCTATATCGGCAAAAAAATATTCTCGGCAATTTAGAAAATGTCGGTTACTCCGTTCCAGGGAAAGAGAGTATTTACAACATTATGATTATGGAAGAAATGCAGACGATTATTGGCTTGGGTTGTGGAGCATCCAGTAAATTTGTTGATCCAGTCAGTGGAAAAATAACCCAACTTGCAAATCCAAAGGATCCAAAATCATACAATGAAAGCTTTACTGAATATACTGATAAAAAAATAAACATTTTAAATGAGCTATTTCATAAAAACAGAACCCATTGATTACGGGTTCTGTTTTTTGCAATAATTAGATCTTTTAAGTTTTTCGGAAAATTCTTATCATTTTCGACATTTCCCTTTATAATGGTAGTGGAGAATAAAGGGGGAGAAAAATTATGAGGGAAAATCAAGTTGCTGAAACGGTCAACGTGAACGTTGAAGGTCGTGTTGCCACGATTGAACTGAACAGACCGGAAGCTTTAAATGCCTTGAATAAGGACATTTTAAAAACATTAGCCTGTAAACTGAAAGAAATTAGTATATCAGATGATATCGACATTGTGGTTTTAACTGGAAGCGGAAATGTATTCTCGGCTGGTGGCGATATTAAATCAATGCTAAAGGACATAAATGAAAGTGAATTAACCTCAGTAATGGAAATAATAAGCGAGCTTGTGCTTACTTTATATTGCTTACCTAAGGTGACGATTACGGCAATTAAGGGGGCTGCTGCAGGTCTTGGAATGAGCTTGGCTCTTGCAACAGATTATGTAATGGCAGAAAAATCAAGTAAAGTTGCCATGAACTTTATAAATTTAGGATTAATTCCAGATGGAGGAGCACATTTCTTCCTTGAAAAGCTAGTAGGCGAAGCAAAAGCAAAGCAGATTATTTGGAAAGGTGAAACCATGTCTGCGGAAAAAGCATGGGAACTGGGCCTTATTAACGAAATCGTCGCGGAAGATATAACTGCTGCATTACAAAATAAAATTGACGAATGGCTAGGACAACCACTTCAAGCGATGATAAAAACAAAGAAGATCTTTGCTGACATCAATCGTCCGCACTTATTAAAAGTATTAGAATTTGAGAAGATTGCACAGGTGAAAATGTGGGAAACTGATGACCATAAAGAAGGAATTCAAGCTTTCCTTGATAAACGTCAACCACAATTTACTGGAAAATAATAAAAAAGCAAAGGGCCACTTAACTGAGCTCTTTGCTTTTTCACATTACGGGTGGAATAATAATAATTTCCCTTGTGGTGAAGTACAACGATGCGTTTTATCTAATAGATCTTTTTCTATTAGCAACTGTTCGCCTTGAACTTTTGCCTCTTCGTCACTGTTTGCTTGGAAGGCTTCGTCAATTAGTTTATGACCGTTTGGTTCAAAAGCTGTTAATTTGTAAACTCCCATGAATAGCACTCCTTTACAGACATAGAAATCCGTTTTTTTTATTATTTTTACATATTTCTGAATATTTAGCAAATGTTAAAAATAAAAATGAAACATTTTCACAATCTATTCCGTATAATAGAAGTAAAAAGGAGGGAGAATTTCGTGGACTTACTGTTGAAAAATGTAATAAAACGATTTGGTGAATTTACGGCAGTTGATAATCTATCTTTAAAAATTCCAGGTGGAGAAATGTTCGGTTTCCTTGGTGCCAATGGTGCAGGAAAAACTACGACCTTCAGAATGATATTGGGTCTCCTCGATCCAAATGGTGGTGAAATTATTTGGGGCGGACAACCTATCACATATTCAACTAGTAGTATGATTGGCTATTTGCCCGAAGAAAGGGGTTTATATCCAAAGCTAAAAGTTCGTGAGCAGCTTGTCTATCTTGCTCGATTAAAAGGGATGGACAAACATGAAGCAGGAAAAGAACTAACCAGTTGGCTTGAACGTTTCAAAATACCTGACTACGCAGAAAAGAAAGTAGAAGAGCTCTCAAAGGGTAATCAGCAAAAGATTCAGTTTATTGCTGCAGTTTTACATAAACCGAAATTATTGATTTTGGACGAACCGTTTAGTGGGCTTGACCCAGTGAATGTTGAATTATTAAAATCTGCCGTTCTTAAATTGCGAGATGAAGGGACAACCATTGTTTTCTCAAGTCATCGCATGGAGCATGTAGAGGAAATGTGTGAGCATTTGTGTATATTACAGCGGGGCAAGCCTGTCGTCTCGGGTAATTTGACAGAAATTAAGCGGGCATTTGGAAAGAAGAACATTATTATTCATACTGATGCCACTTTAGATTTTTTAGCTTCCTCACCAGGTGTTACAAAATTCACGCCAACAGCTGAAGGAGTAAGACTACAAGTCGAAGGGGAAATGGTTGCTGATCAAATATTAAAGGAAATTGTCGGCAAAGGCTTTATCCGTAAATTTGAACTAGAAGAACCTTCTTTAAATGATATTTTTATTGAGAAAGTAGGTGCTTCGTATGAATAACTTCTTTATTATTTTGATGCATACATATTTATCGAAGCTTAAAACTAAATCATTTATTGTCACTTCACTTATTACTGTTGCTATCATTGTCGCTTTAACCAATCTGCCCAATATTATTGAATACTTTAATAAGAATGATGTAGAAAAAATTGCTGTAGTCGACGAAACAGACGGTCAGTTGTTTGCGACACTCAAAGCGCAGGTAAAAGCCGTCAATAGTGAATTGAAATTAAATGAATTTGATGGAACACTTTCCGAGGCGGAAAAGGCAGTTGAAAAAGGGACTTACAAAGGTGTGCTTCAGTTAAAGTTGAATGATGGGATGCTTCCAGAGGCAACTTATAAAGCGATGAGCATCACTGATTCGACAACCTCAACTGAGCTGCAAAGCTATGTTCAACAAATTAAAGTATCGATGGCCGCGTCGCAAATTAACCTGAGTCCTGATCAGCTTGCCAAACTTTATGAACCAGTTTCCTTTAAGCAGGTTGCCTTAGAAGAAAATGCGAAAACGGAAAAAGAGCTTACCCAGGCACGTGGCTTAGTCTATGCGTTATTGTTCATCATTTATTTTGCTGTTATCATGTATGCGAATATGATTGCAATGGAGGTTGCAACCGAGAAATCGTCACGGGTAATGGAGATTCTCATCTCCAGTGTCTCTCCAATTAAGCAAATGTTTGCGAAAATATTAGGTGTAGGATTACTAAGTCTAACACAATTGGCATTAATGCTTGTCGTTGGATATTATTCAATTAAGCAAAATAGTGACACATTGCAAGGAGCGTCGTTTGACTTTTTAGGTTTTGGGGATATTCCAATTGCTACGATTGTTTATGGTGTCATCTTCTTTATTTTGGGTTATTTCCTTTATGCAACCTTGGCAGCATTTTTAGGATCCTTGGTTAGCAGAATTGAAGATGTCCAACAAATGATCACACCGATGACACTTCTCGTTGCAGCGGGCTTCATGATGGCAATGTTTGGTTTGGGTCAGCCAGATGCAACGTTTATTAAGGTCACATCGTTTATTCCGTTTTTTGCACCGATGCTGATGTTTCTTCGGGTTGGTATGTTGAATATCCCGATTTGGGAGGCAGGAATTTCGATTGGTATCCTGATATTAACGATTATTGTGTTAGCGATATTTGGGGCAAGAGTATATCGAGGTGGAGTGTTGATGTACGGTAAATCCAATTCCTTTAAAGATATTAAAAAGGCGTTACAGTTGACGAAAAATAAATAGGAAAAAGAACGCTCGCTGTCAATGCCGATTGAACAGCGAGTTTTTTATTTGGAGACAATGTTAGTGAATGATAATCGAACGTGCATTCTGTTTTTGAGGGTGTTAAAATAGAAACAGATACATTTGTGGGAAATGAAATTTGGAGGAATATATGAAGAAAATAACGTTTATCCATGCCGCTGATCTTCATTTAGACAGCCCAATGTCAGGGTTACGGCATTTACCTCAACCTATTTTCAAACGGATTCAAGAAAGCAGCTTTACCGCACTTTCGAAATTAATTGATACAGCCATTGCCGAGCAAGTTGATTTTGTCATCTTTGCCGGGGATATATTTGATGGTGAAAATCGGAGTATTCGGGCCCAATCGCGTTTCCGCAAACAAATAGAAAGACTCGCTTATCATCATATTCCTGTCTTCATTGTTCATGGAAACCATGACCATTTGGACGGTAAGTGGGCGCAAATCCCGCTTCCGCCAAATGCATATATCTTCCCAGGTGAGGTCGAAGTCAAGAATGTACAGTGTAATAATCATACGACAGTTTCTTTATACGGCTTTAGTTATCCCCAACGCCACGTATTTGAAAAAAAAATCGATGAATATGCCAAAACTGGTTCGGCAGACTTTCATATTGGGATTTTACATGGGCACTATGAAGGAAGTAGCGATCATGGGAAGTATGCACCATTTCAATTATCTGATTTACTTGAAAAACAATTTGACTATTGGGCTTTAGGGCATATCCATAAACGTGCCCAGCTTTCTGTAGAGCCCCCTGTTATTTATCCTGGTAATATCCAAGGCCGCCACCCTAAGGAGTCAGGTGAAAAAGGTTGCTATATCGTAACATTGACAGAATATGACAAAAGCTTAGAATTCATCTCTTTGAGCGATATCCTCTGGGGTGAAATTGAGCTTGACGCTTCTAACGCTACAACGATTGCCGACCTTGATCAGTTATGTCGTAATAGCCTTGATTTAACTAGGAAAGAGGGGAAGGGGACGTTGCTGACACTTAAGTTATCAGGTGTCAGTTTAAAAAACGACCAAATTCACTATCTTAAATCAGGTGAGTTATTAGAATCCCTGCAGGATGAGGATCAAGATGATGAATACTCATTCGTTTGGCCAGTTGCAATCGAATTTGAAGAAAAAACAGAATATGTTCGCACCTTGCTTATAAATGAAGCGGATTTTTTTGATGAATTATTTCAAGCAGTTGATACATATGAAAATTGGGATGAAAGTTTATCCTCGCTTTATCAGCATAGTGCAGCGCGCAAGTTTATGACGAGCCTAACAGAGACAGATAAGGAACAGTTAATCATGGAGGTTGAGAAACTGTTGGTTAAATCATTAAAGCAACAAGTTTAGAGAGAGGAGGGAGTAACACTGATTATTCATGAAATTCATATTTATGGTTATGGAAAATTAGAAAATTTCATCGTAAAGGATTTGGATTCATTTACGATTTTTTATGGCGAGAATGAGGCAGGAAAATCGACGATGATGTCATTTATCCATAGTATTCTGTTTGGATTTCCAACCAAAAACCAAACAGAATTGCGTTATGAGCCAAAGCGATTTTCTAAATTTGGCGGGCAATTGGTTGTTACCTTTCCGAGCGGCAAAGCTGTAATCGAACGGGTCAAAGGCAAGGCCACCGGTGATGTCAGCGTCATCTTGGAGGATGGATCTCGAGGTGGTGAAGAATTACTGCAACAGTTGTTGTCGCATATAGACAAAGGACTCTACCAAGCCATTTTTTCTTTTAATCTTCATGGTTTGCAGCATATGCAAGGGTTGAAGAATGAAGACCTGGGCAAATTTCTCTTTTCAACCGGTGCACTAGGAACAGATCGTTTGTTAGCAACAGAGAATGCATTGCAACGTGAACTGGACACCTTATATAAACCGAGTGGAAAAAAACCGTTTCTTAATGAAAAAATTGCTGAAATTAAACAATTACATAAAGAATTGAAACAGGCTGAGCAAGCACAAGATCAATATTGGGGCTATTTGGAGGAAAAAGAGCTACTTGAAAATAAAATCAATACATTCCAGCTCGAACTTGCTAATAAACAGAGCCGCTTAGTGAAGCTTATGGAATGGCGAAGAATACTGCCACTAGTAATTGAGGCAGATGACTTATCGAAGGAAGCCTTGTCGACAGTAGATATTGAATTTCCTGATGGTGGTATTCAAAAGTTGGATGAATTGCAGTGGAGAAGAATCACGATTCACAATAAACTGAATCAGCTTACTACTAAAATAGCTGAATTGAAACTGGAAATCGATCAAACTAAGCCTCAGGATGATATGTTAAAAAGTGAACTAGACATTAACACTGCTGTAGAAAATTTACCACTGTACGAGCAGCTTATACAGGAAGAGAAGCAACTAAACATGCAGCAGAATCAAAAGGAGCAGCAAATTGTTGAAATACAAAATACGCTGCATATGAAAATTGAAGAAGAAGTGGTTTTGAAATGCAATACTAGTTTGTTTATGAAAGAAAGAACATTACAAGCACAGCGGGTGCAGCTCCAGTTAAAAGAGAAGAAGCATCAATTGGATGAACAATTTTATGAAGCCCAAAAAGAGCTGGAACAGATTGAGGATGCTAAGAGTAAAATGAACGCCAAGCTACTTTCAGAACAGGAACGCAGCGAATTATTAGTACAAACAAAACATGTAGAACAGCATGAGATAATCAAACAGGAGCTACTTTCTGTTCAAAATCAACTCAACATGCTAAACCGTTTAGCACAAACTGATTCAAGACAAGCAAAATCAAACGACCAGCAGCAACTTATTGGGAAATGGATATTTATGTTGCTTTTTTTCGGCTTAGCTATTTGGAGCATCTTTTCCGGGCTTTGGTTTGTTACTGCACTTTCTGTGGCGTTACTTTTATATGTATTTATTTTTCAAGGAAGAAAGGTCAAACAGGCTACCAATCAGTTTGAAACTGAAATTGCCAATCTTACTGAAAAACAGACAGCGCTTGAAGCAAAATTGGCCAAGGGTAGGTTCCCGAATTCTGAGGTTGCAAAGCATCAGCTTGAGCTTGATAATGAAACCCGCGAACAGCTTCGCATTCTTAACATCAGATGGGAGCAAAAAAATGATCAATATGAGAAGGTGCTGAATGCATATGAAAAATGGGAGCAGGATGTTCGGAAATCAACGATTAGCCTTGAGGAATTAGGGAGAGAACTTGGTATCCCAAAAGAAATCGCCCATCACTTTATTCATGATGCATTTCTCCTCATTGAAAAATTAAAAAACGTGCTCATTGAAAGAGAAAAGCTCAAGTCCAGGCAGGTATTTATTGCGCAAGAGCTTAGACGAATTGAGGCGAGATTTTCAACGTTGATTCAAAAATTTATTGGTTCTGAGCCAATTCCAATTCATAATGGAGCCTATTTATTAAAGCAAGCGCTAAAGCGTGAACAGGAGAAAGCGATTTTGCACCAGGAGAAGCAGCTGAAGCATAGAGAGTTAGAAGCAGAGATTCAACTGTGTCAGGATGAAAAAATCGGGCTTGATCAAGCGTTTCAACATTTATTTTCGCTTGCAAAAGCCGACAATGAAGCTGATTATCGAAAAAATGCTCAATTGCATAAACGAAAACAAAATGTGGCCGTTAGGCTTGCTGAAATATCTCGACAATTGACCGACTCAGGCATAGACAATGAAGAAAGCTTAACAAGTGACTTTGGCGTTGATGCTGATGAAGTTGCTCAGCAAATTAACATATTAAAGAGCGAACAAGCAACAGCTCAGGATGAAGTATTAGAGATACAGAAACGACTTGCAGAAATTAAGTATCAGATTTCCTTAATTGAGGAAGGAGGTACCTATGCTGAGCTCTTGCATCTCTTTAAGCTCAAGCAAGCTGAATTAAATGAGGAGTCCAAAACTTGGGCAAAGTATGCAATCGCTAAAGATATCCTTAACAATGCAGTCGAACGATACAAAAATGATCGTTTACCGAAGTTGATGGAGCGTGCTCAAAGCTATTTACAAGAATTAACGGGTCAGCAATACATGAAAATTCATGTGCAAAAAGATGGGAGTAGCTTTTTAATTGAAAGCTATGACCATATCTTATTTGAACCGAAAGAACTTAGTCAGGCTACCTCAGAACAAGTATATGTAGCGTTAAGATTAGCTCTAGCAACAACATTGTATGAAAAATACCAATTCCCAATTATCATTGATGATAGCTTTGTGAATTTTGATCATCAACGAACGAAGAAGGTGGTCGATTTACTTTGTGGCCTTAAAGATCATCAAATTCTATTTTTCACTTGCCATCAGCACTTGCTTTCCCATTTTCAAACAGGAAAATTAATCAAGCTGGGAGAAAGAGACCAGAGTTTCATCATAAAATAAATGCATACTTTACACATGTCTAACATATATTGTAGAAAACATTGGACAACCATTTGTTAGAGAGGTGAAGAGTATGACAATTCCAATTTGGGTATATTTTGTAGTTGCAGGGATTATGATTAGTGCATTTATGGCCGTCAAAACAGGAAGAGAAGAGCGGAAGTTCGAGCAGGAAATGATCGAGCGCGAAGGTGATATTTATATGCAGCGTCTTGAGATGGAAAAGGAACAACGTAAAGAAGACGTTCACACAGCGGGATACTAATAAAAAGAAAGGACCTGAAAGCTTCAGGTCCTTTAACTTATTTTGTAGTTGTTGTAGTCCCGTGGGAGATAACACCTTCAAGATCTTTATCTTTAATCTTCACATTAGCTGCTTTAATTTCTTTATCGATTACCTTTTGAATTGTCTCAGAATCTAATTTGGAGACTTTAACCTGGTATTCAACTTCTTTTTTCATATCATTGTAGGATTTCTTTTCTTTCTTATCAGTTAACTGAATAATGTGCCAGCCATTGTCAGTTTTTACCGGTCCGCTGATTTCATCCTTTTTAAGGGCATAGGCAGCTTCTTCAAATTCAGGAACCATTGCTCCAGCTCCAAACCAGCCTAAATCTCCGCCTTTATCCTTTGAGCCAGGATCTGTTGAGTATTCTTTTGCTAAATCTTCAAACTTGGCTCCACCATCAAGCTTAGCCTTCACCTCTTTGGCTTTCTCTTCGCTGTCAACTAAAATATGACGTGCCTTGATTTCTGGTTTTAGTTTTTCATAGTATTCTTTCATTTCTTTTTCGCTTGCCTTTACTTCTTTTAATCCAGCTTTTTCAATTAATAACTGTGGCTTTAATAATTCCTTTAATTCTTTTTCGTCTTTTAAACCATTTTGAGCAAGCAACATTTCAAAATTTGCACCTGCTTGGTCTTTGATTTCATTAACCTTTTTATTTAATTCTTCATCCGTCACTTTATAGTTTTTAGAAAGAACCTTTGTATAAAGCAATTCCTGAAGAGCTGTTTCACCGTATTGATCCTTCATTGCTTCATATAGCTCGTCCTTCGTAATATCTCCCGCATCTGTTTTAACGATAGCCTCTGAACCGCCGCCACTGCAGGCTGATAATCCAATAACCCCAGCCGCTAAGGAAAGGGATAGAATCCATTTTTTCATGTTGAACACTCCTAAATAGTAAATTCTGTGATTTTTTGACCACAGTTTTTACTATAACACAAATTAAAATTAGATAAAAATTATTATCGTAAATCTCTGTGAAAAATCGGAAAAAAATAGGTTTTTTGCTTACCCAAACCTACCCGTTCTACATAGTATAAAGGGAATAGATAATTGGCTGCTTCATCCTTAGGGCATCCCAATTATTTCAAAATGGCATTACCCTCAGGTGTTCATTAAGTGCTATATAGAAAATTAGACATTTTCGGGACACTTGCCTAAACGAAATCGTCCCAACTTGAATAGTATAGGGTAGAAAACCTAAAAGGGGGTGTTAAAATGGGTGCAGGTTACGGTGGCGGCTTTGCGTTAATCGTTGTGTTGTTCATTTTATTAATCATTGTTGGCGCAGCTTGGCTATAATAAAAATTTAATTAACATGGGAACTGCCTATGTTGTAATTTTAAAAGGAGGAATTTAATATGTCCGGAGGTCACGGCGGATTTTACGGCGGAGGGTTTGCCCTTCTTGTGGTTCTTTTCATTCTTTTGATTATCATTGGCGCAGCTTGGCTATAAGCTTTACCATTGAATAAACGAAACGAGCGAGAGGCTGACATTAGGTTAGCCTCTTTATTTATTAGGCAAATAAAATTTCAATATATGAGGTAATCAATAAAATCGTTACTAAAATATTGATGGTTCGGAAAATGGATGGTTGGCGTTCGATGGGTATTTCACGTTGTAAACAAAGTGAATTTGTAAGGGTATTAATATAGAATAGTATAAACACTGCAAGTAAAATAAAAATGGAGATCAACAATGATTCCCTCCCCAGTAAAGATTATCTGATCATTTTTCGGCGGTCAGTTTCCATTATATTTTACATGAATAAATCAAAAAAAGATAGTGTAAATGGTGCCATTCAAACCTACTAGGTAGAGATTACCATTTTCAAGAAATAGGTTGTTAATGAAAAAAATGGGTATTTTATGTTATAACTATAGTGTTGATAGTTTTTTTAAAGATAGAATGTTATTTGCGGGAAATGAGGTATTGTTAATGAACCATGAGGTATTAGTTGAAAGGCTATTGAGGCTTGAATATCATCAAAAGCTCTTATTAAATATGCTTGGAAAGACAAATCAGCAATTCGATATGCTGGTGGTTGAAAAATCATTGAGTGAGGTGGATGTGAAGGCCTTCTTTGAACATTGTGAAAATCTGAGCATTGAACTTAATGAACAAAAAGCGGAAGGATTTGTTCATTTCACTCCGCTTTTTATCAAATTCAAAGATGGCCTTCATCCTAACCTCCGGGCAAGTGATGTCATTCAAGCGTGTCTAACTCAACAATTGTATACCCCTTTGATGGCAGAACTTAGCAAATACTTGTAACTAAACGAACTCTTTTTCTGTAGATGGATCTGATAAAGTATTTGTTGAGTTTTCTGTTTCATTACTAATCTTTGATTCTCGTTTTTTAAGTTTACCGTCTTCCTCTATATAATCCTTCTCAACATTATTAAATGAGCGTTCAAAAATATCCATGAAATCATCGCCATAAATATTCCGTACAATTGCCATCATTTCGATGATGTCTGGAAACTTTCCGTATAGTTCTTTTAATGGCATTGCTCCTGTAAACGTTGCATTTTGAGAAGGATCGTAGTGTTCCATCAATTGAAGAAACATTGCCTCTCCTTCGGGTGTTAACTCAATATACGTGTTTCGTTTATCAGTTTCCTTTTTTGAAAATTTCAAAAGGCCCCTTTCTTCTAATTTTTTTGAAAAATTAAACGCTGTTGATACATGCATCACTCCGAATTTCGCTACATCTGAAATTGAAGCACCATGTAAATGGTAAGCAATCCATAAAATATGGTGCTCATTGATGTTTAAGTCAAAAGGCTTAATCCATTGCTGCCAATCCTTTTCAACTGACTTCCACAGCGCCTTGCTAAGCTGTGCAATCCTTTGACTAAAAAGCATCGCTTCTTTCATTGAATATTGTTTTTCCGCCATCCCCATTTTCACCTACTTTTTATTTCTCTACTGTTATTATGCCAATAAAACAAAAATTAATAAAGTAAATTTGCACAATTTTTTGAAATATTATTCTGCATTTTTTACCTTTATAATCCAATTTTATCGTATGGCTAATAATTTAAATTTTCACACTATATTAAACTTCGTTCTTTATAAAGAAATTCCTGCTTTTTAGATAAAGATTTTCAAGAATGTGGTAATAACTTTGCCCTGCACAAAAAAAGAACTCGTTTGAGAACGAGTTCTTAACATGAGCGTTATACATTTAGTGCTGGATTCGCTATTTTTGTTCGTTTTACGATAGATTTTGCAATCGGGTACAGAATGACCATCGCTATAGTATTAAAAGCTGCGGCTGGAAGGACAACTGCGGCAAATAAACCAACAAAAGGACCAGGCAAACCGACGATGAAATAAGCTGAACCTAAAAAGACAAGGCCGCTAATAAGTGTACCGATTACAGTTAATACCCCGATACCTACGATTGTATGTCTAAATTTCCCGAAAGCAAGCAGTAATCCAAATACTGCAAAGGATGTCACTGCCTTATCAATAATGTTGGGGAATAACCCGCCTGGGAATGTTGTTGTAAGACCTGAAATAATTCCAGTCACAAGTCCTAATAATAATACGCTCTTTTTCTCAGGAAAAAGGATAATGCCTAGAAACATCATCGTTAGCATCATATCAGGTTTCATTCCAAGGAAAAATCCAGGAATGACCGTATGAAGTACAGCTCCCATCCCCACCAATAATGACAGTGCAACAAGGTTTTTCGTATTCAATTCTCATCTCTCCTCAACTATTCTAAACTATTATTTTAAAGTCTCTCCTACAGTGCACTCATTGCCTGCAGCGAAAAACTTTAAATTATTATAGCATACTATGATAATAAAATGAAAGAGAAAATGCCCCTTATTGACTGACAATAATCAATAAAGGGGCATACAAAGATTTAAGTGTAAACTTAAATACGTTTGATATTAATAATTTTGCTGAAATGATTTCATGAATTCAACAAGTGCTTGAACATGCTCTAATGGTACTGCGTTGTAGATAGATGCGCGGCAACCACCGACTGAACGGTGACCAGCAAGACCAACAAAGCCTTGTTCTTTAGCTTGAGCTAAGAATGCTTTTGTAGCTTCTTCTGATGGTAATGTGAATGTAACGTTCATAGTTGAACGGCTGTCTGGTGTTGCATGACCTTTATAAAAACCATTGCTACCGTCAATGACATCATATAGCAGTTTTGCTTTTTCGGCATTGATTTTTTCAATTGCTTCGATACCACCATGTGAATCAACATGTTCTAACACTAAAGATAGAAGGTAGATAGCTAATGTTGGCGGTGTGTTATAAAGCGAATTGTTTCCTGCATGTGTTTTGTAGTCAAGCATAGTTGGTACGCTATCTGGTGCTTGTCCAATTAAATCTTTACGAATGATCACGACTGTAACACCAGAAGGACCAAGATTTTTCTGTGCTCCTGCATAGATTAAGCCGAATTTATTGACATCGATTGGTTTGCACAAAATATCACTAGACATATCTGCGATCAAAGGTGCGCCGACAACCTCAGGAAATGATTGCCATTGTGTCCCGAAAATTGTGTTGTTGCTAGTAATATGCAAGTAAGCAGCATCACTATCAAGTTCAATTTTGTCAGAAGTTGGAATGGTTGTGTAGTTTTGATCCTTACCAGTAGCTAATACAGCAGTTTGACCAACTTTTTTTGCCTCTTTTAAAGCTTTTTCCGACCATGCTCCAGTTAATACATATTGGCCGACTTTGCCTTCGGTTAGGAGGTTCATCGGAATCATTGAGAATTGGGTGCTTGCGCCACCTTGTAAAAATAAAATCTCGTATTCATCAGAAATGTTAAGCAACTTACGAAGCAGGGCAATTGCTTTGTTATGTACCATTTCATAATCTTTGCTGCGGTGACTAAGTTCCATCACATTCATACCGGTTCCGTTAAAATCAAACCATTCCTCTTGGGCTTTTTGCAAAACCTCTAGAGGTAAAGTAGCAGGGCCCGCATTAAAATTGTATGCGCGTTTCATATTTATTCCTCCTAAAATAATTGAATTTTTGACATTTTTCATGGTCTTATCGTACCAAAAATAAAGAATGTTCGTCATTAGAAAATTGCAACTTTTCTCAAAAAAAGAAAATAGACTCCGAATTGGCGCGAAGTCTACGGTTGTAATTACAAATGTTTTCCAATATTAGCAGCCATTGTTTGGAAATCTTCTGGACTGTACTCATCATGATGTGTTTTCCAAACCGCACCAAATCCGTCGCCCTTACCATAGCGTGGAATGAGGTGGATATGATAATGGAAAACCTCCTGACCAGCTGCTTTTCCATTGTTGTTGAGCAGGTTTAATCCGCTAGGCTCAAACTCTTGTTTTAAGGCATTGGAGATAGCGGGAATCGCAGCAAAGATATGTTTAGCAATTTCCGGAGTTAATTCAAAAATATTTTCCTTATGTACTTTAGGGATAACCAGCGTATGGCCCTTTGTAACTTGACCAATATCAAGAAATGCAAGGACATGTTCATTTTCAAAAACTTTTGCGGAAGGAATTTCCCCATTTACGATTTTACAAAAAATACAATCGCTCATCCATTTCACCCTTTCGAAAAAATATCTCTTTTCTAAATATTTTAGCATACAATTTCTCGGGACAAAAATAGGAAAGACAGGATCCAAACGGATTCCTGTCTCCTGAAGGGGGATATTTCATTACTCGTCTATTTCAGGTACTTTTCTGCGATAAACACCTCATTTATTTATTAAAAATAAAAGATAAGTGTTTCAAGTGGGCTATTTACGTTGTTCAAAGTGACCATCCCCTAATCATAATAAATTATCACAACTTATTATTTGGACTGATGATCTTATCTTTAACAAACACCTCATTTGTTAAGTTAAATTAACTGCACAAATTCAAATGGTGTATTGACGTAAATTCATATACATTTTGCAATGTAATCATCCCCTGATTTGCAAAATCAATCCTGAGCTTAACGGAAGTAAATGAACGGGTCTTTAACAACCACCTCATTCGACTTATGGAATTTTAAAACCATAATGAATGTTTACCCCTTCGAAAATTATCATGTCCCAATTTGAAACGATATATTCATTTGATTGAAAAAAAATAAAAAGTTTCGCTTTACTTGGGTGACTTCTCGGTTTGGAAAGACCATGAACTTTGGTAAAATGAACATATCTGACAAGGGAAGGGCGTTATCTATGTCTTTACTCAAAATTGAAAATGTGACCGGCGGTTATACCCGAAATCCGGTTTTGAAAAATGTATCATTTGAAGTGGATAAGCAAGAGCTTGTGGGCTTAATCGGCTTAAATGGAGCTGGGAAAAGTACGACGATTAAGCATGTAATCGGTTTGATGGAGCCTCAAAGTGGAAAAATCACGATCAATGGTCGAAGCTTTGATGAGGATAAGGAAGCATATCGCAAACAATTTAGTTTTGTCCCTGAAACGCCGATTCTTTATGAGGAATTAACGCTTGAGGAGCATTTAAAACTGACGGCGATGGCTTATGGTTTGGATGAGGTAACTTATCAAGAAAGAAAGAATTTTTTACTGGAAGAGTTTCGCATGAAAAAACGGCTGAAATGGTTTCCGACCCATTTTTCCAAGGGCATGAAGCAAAAGGTTATGATTATGTGTGCGTTTCTCGTTCAGCCTGATTTGTATATTGTCGATGAACCGTTTGTCGGTCTTGATCCGCTTGGTATTCAGTCCCTGCTTGATTTAATGAACAAGATGAAAGAAACTGGGGCAGGGATTCTCATGTCGACGCATATATTAGCAACGGCAGAGCGTTATTGTGACCGGTTTATTATTTTACATAATGGAACAGTTAAGGCAGAAGGCACTCTTGACGAACTTCGTGAGCAGTTTAGTATGCCGAATGCAACCCTTGATGATTTATACATTCAACTGACAAAGGAAGAAGACTATGTTTGATGAAAGCAAATTGTGGAAGGAGCGGTTTGGTCAGTTCACGAAAGAACTTGCTCGCTATCTACGCTATATTTTTAATGGTCATCTTGTCGTAGTACTGTTGTTTTTGCTCGGGACAGGGGCATACTACTATGATCAATTTGTTGAAACGCTTCGCCCAGACTTTCCGGCAGCATGGATTATGGCGCTCGTTTTAGGGTTGTTGTTAACGTTAAGTCCAATTTTTACGTTTTTTTTGGAAGCAGATAAAATTTTCCTATTACCGCTAGAAACGAAGCTCGGCTCTTATTTTAAAAGGTCACTGATTGTCAGCTTTGTCATTCAGCTCTATTTACTGTTAATGTTCCTAGCGTTGTTTATGCCGATGTATGTCCAAGTATATCAAGAAAGCTTTAAGTCCTTTTTTACATTTTTAGTGTTGTTAGCTGTCATGAAGGTTTGGAATCTTTTGTCACGCTGGCAAGTTCAATACCATGTATCGGAACAGCTCCATGCTTTTGATTTTGTTGCGCGCTTTGTGCTGAATGGTTTGTTTGTTTATTTTATGTTAAGAAATCAATTTGTTTTGATGGTTGTGATGTTGGTCCTCGTGATTGGTCTGTACGTTTATTGGCGTGGGCAAACAAAGAACCGCAGCTTAAAATGGGAGTTTCTAATTGATTTAGAAGAAAAACGAATGACTTCATTTTATCGTATCGCTAATCTGTTTACTGATGTGCCGAAATTAAAAGATCGCGTCAAGCGCCGCAGGGCTCTTGATTGGATGCTCAATTGGATTTCACTGCGCCAAGACAATACGTATTTGTTTTTGTATATGACGGCGTTTGTAAGAGCAGGGGATTATTTAGGTCTAGTGCTGCGTTTAACTATAATTGGGGCAATCGCACTGGTTTTGGTTCATTTCGGAATTGGCCAAGTCTTGATTGTCTTGATTTTCCTATATTTAACTGGATTCCAGCTGTTGCCGCTTGCCAACCATCACCAAAACAAAATATGGGTGATGCTTTATCCTGTTCAGGATGCATCAAAGCAAAAGTCGTTTCAACAGTTGCTATTGGCTGTATTGTTGTTTGAAACAGTAGTATTCTTCATCACGTTAATGGTGATGGGTGCATATTTATATAGCTTTATCAGTTTTGGTGCTGGGATAGCATTTAGCTTCTATTTTGTTTATGGCTACAGCAAAATTCGACTGAAGAAAATTTAGTCATGTTTTGATTCCCCCTTTGAAACTTTCACCTCTGTTAGTCGTAAATTATAGAGGGTGATGAATGATGAATGAATACGATATAAAAATAAATCAAGAGGTTCAGGAATGGAAACGGAGACTGCAAAAGCGCTCATCCATTCTGAGCCGCGTTTCGAAAAGGGCTCAAACAAAGGTAAATGAAATGATTCCGGAAAAGGTACACCAAGTCGTAACGGAGAGTATGAAGGGACTTGTTAAAGCAACCTTAGTCGGTTCAGATTTTACAACAAAAAAAGGGCGTAGCGAGGGGCTTAGTCTTGCGGAAATGGATGCTGAAATGGGGAAGAAGCTCGAGACGTTTAGAAAAACAGCAATGCTTGAAGGAGCAGGGACAGGTGCTGGGGGAATTCTGTGGGGGCTTGCTGATTTCCCGTTATTACTAACGATTAAAATGAAGTTTTTATTCGAAGCAGCTGCGATTTATGGACTTGATACAAGCAAGTATGAAGAGAGGTTATTTCTCCTTTATATATTCCAATTGGCGTTTTCAAGCGATGATACTCGTAGGGAAACCCTGGAGATAATTGAACATTGGGATGAAGAAAAAGAGCGACTCAGAGAGTTAGATTGGCGTCAATTTCAGCAAGAATACCGAGATTATATTGATTTTGTCAAAATGCTTCAGCTTGTACCAGGGATTGGCTTAGTTGTTGGCGCGGTAGCAAACTATCGTTTACTTGATCAATTAGGTGAAACAGCGATGAATGCGTTTCGATTACGAATATTAAAAAATCCCACGTAAACTCTCGTGGGATTTTTTGCAGTCATTATGACGATTTTTGATAGTTAATCGCAACAGTAGCTAGTGTTTTTGCGGCGATAAGCATGGCACGTTCATCGATATCAAAACGTGGATGATGGTGTGGAAATGCATCAGACGAACCGGCTCCAGTAAAAAAGAAGCAGCCTTTAACCTTTTCTAAATAATAGGCAAAATCCTCACCGCCCATATGGGGCTCAGTTTGGGCTTCCACTATTTCCACTCCAAGCACAGTTTGAGCACAATCTATTAAAAATTCTGTTTCATCCTTGTGGTTTACAAGGGCTGGATAGCCTCGTTCAAAAACATACTCATATCCACAATCATTTGTTAAACAAGTTCCTTTAGTTATCCGCTCGATTTCTGTTTCAATCATTTGGCGTGTTTCTTCTTTAAAAGTTCGAACCGTCCCGATAAGTTTTGCTTTATCAGCGATGACATTAAAGGCATTATCGGCGACAAATGAGCCGATAGTTACGACGGCAGAATCAATGGGATTAACCTTACGACTGACGATTTGTTGAAGATTAACAACAAGCTGAGCTGCGGTTACGAGCGCATCTTTCGTCTTTTGAGGTTGGGCACCATGACCACCCTTGCCTTTAACCGTAATTTCAAAGCGATCGGCAGCAGCCATGATCGGGCCAACACGTGATTGAATGGTTCCGATCGGTGTAGTTGCCCATAAATGCGTCCCGAAGATAGCATCGACGCCATCAAGACACCCCGCCTCAATCATTGGTTTTGCTCCACCAGGTGTATATTCCTCGGCATGCTGATGAATCATGACGTATGTTCCTTCTAACTCTGCACGCATTTCATGGAGACTTTTCGCCAGAACTAGCAAAGTAGCTGTATGTCCATCATGACCGCACGCGTGCATGACACCAGGAACCTTTGACTTATATGGAACATCTTTTTCGTCTTGAATCGGCAATGCATCAAAATCGGCCCGAAGCGCAATCGTTCGTCCAGGTTTGGCCCCGTATATCTTTGCCACGACCCCATTACCGCCTATCTTACCTTGTACTTCAATACCTAGTGTTTCATAGTACTTTTGGATGAAATTTGCTGTCTCTGTTTCCTGAAACGATAACTCAGGGTGCTGATGGAGGTAGCGACGAATCGATACCATTTCCGAGTAGTTATTTTGTAATTTCGTATAAAGTTCCTCTAACATCTACAACGCTCCTTTTTAAATCATACAGTTATTCTGTTATCTGATTTTTATGATAATTATAACATTGTGGGTAGAGAACAACTGCCTAGAGACTCGTAATTGATTAAAATATGTGAAAATAGCTGACCATTTGAGCTTGTTGGATAAGTTCAAGCGGTCAGCTATTTTATTTAGTCGAATTCGAAACAGGGTACCGGGTTTATTTTAAAGGAAATAAAATTGTGAAAGTCGATCCTTTATCTAGTTCGCTTTCAACTGTGATAGTTCCTTTGTGTGCTTCAACCAATGCCTTTACGATTGATAGACCAACTCCGACACCACCTGTTTTGCGGGCGCGAGATTTATCGCCTCGATAAAATCGTTCGAAAATATGAGGGAGGTCTTGTGCAGCAATCCCAATTCCCTGATCCTGGATTGTGAATCCACCCATGCTTTTGTCTTTTAAGGCCGAAATCGTTACGGTTCCGCCCTCTGGTGTATATTTCAGAGCATTATTGACGACATTCGTGAGAATCTGTGTCACTTTATCTAAATCACCGTTAAAGGTAATCTTTTCTTCGGGTAAGTTGATGATTAAATCGACGCCCTTTTCTTTAAAAATAGGCGTTTGCAGTTGCTGAATCGATGCAACCATTTTTCCAGCTTCTAGCTCTGTTTTATTTAAACGAATTTGCGGGTTCTCAGCTGCTAACAGTTTTTCTAACTCATTGACGAGGCGAACGAGTCGCATTAATTCGCTATGGCTTTGTTGAAGCCGCTCAGGCGTTGGTTCCCAAATGCCATCCTGAAATGCTTCAATTTGGCTGCGCAATGTTGCGAGCGGTGTTCTTAACTCATGGGCAAGGTCGCCGGTAAATTCTTTACGGAGGCGTTCTTCTTTTTCTAAGGACATTGCCAGTTCATTAAAAGCAAATCCGAGTTGCTTCATTTCTTCAGATAAATTATCTAGGGGAACCCTTACGTTTTGTTTATGCTTGGTTAATTCTTCTACCGCTGCAGATAAACTGTTCAAACCAGAAGTTAGTCGTTTTGAGAACAGCATACTAAACGCTAATGCGAGAATGATGGTAATGACCACCGCAATCAAAAGGTATTTCTGAATCGTTTGCAGGAAGACGGATTCACTATCGACAAATCCTTTTGGGTAATAAACCTTAAGCAGTCCAATCGTGTTTCCATCCACTTTAATTAGCTCTGATGCTGTTTGCCAAGTTTCATCCTGATAAGGATTCATTCTCAGTTCATTATCAGAAGGAATTTCATCCTTACTTATTGAAGTGGAATCAATAAGGAGGATTTCGTCAGGTGTATATATTTTATAAAAGAGGCGATCGGTTGTACCTTGCTGATAGAGGAGCTGGGTGACACGCTCTCCTGTAAAGGTTCGATTTTCTTTGTATTCGAGCTTTAATGCCTTTACTAATTGATTGATTCTTTCGTTGCGGTCTTCATTGATATAATGGTTAAAACTCGCTTCAAAGCCCCATTGAATGCTAAAGCTTACAATTAAGATTCCTGATAGTGAGACTAATAAAAAGTAAAAGAGAATTTTAGCGCGAAGAGTTTTTAGCATCCGCTGCTCCTCCAAATTTATAACCCATTCCAAACACCGTTAAAATATATTTTGGGTCACGTGGGTCTGCCTCAATTTTTTTACGCAGATTTTTAATGTGTGTATCAATACTGCGTTCATAGCCTTCGTAGGACATACCATCCTCTTGAATTTTCTCAAGTAAATCCATGCGGCTATACACACGCCCAGGGTATTTTGCCATATTGGATAACAATTTATATTCGATTGGTGTTACGTTGACAATTGTGTCTTGGAAGAGGATTTCCTTTTTGGTTAAATCGAGAACAAGCTCGCCTTGGTTATAAGTAAGGATATCAGCTTGTGGTTCAGGTGCAGCTTGTCCTTGTTTATTGGTTCTTCTTAATATCGCTTGAATTCTCACAACGACTTCTTTAGGGCTAAACGGTTTTGTCACATAGTCATCGGCACCGATGACGATTCCATTAATCCGATCATCTTCGCCTGATTTTGCGGTCAGCATGAGGATGGGTACGTCTGACTCTTTCCGAAGAAGACGACATATTTCCTCACCGGAGATATCGGGTAGCATTAAATCTAAAACAATTAAATCAGGTTTGACAGAGTCCGCCTTTCGGAGGGCGTCAACGCCATTATCTGATGTGACTACTTTATATCCTTCTTTCAGTAGATAGGCTTCAAGTACTTCGACAATCATTCTTTCATCGTCTACTAGTAAGATGGTCGTTTCCATGCTGATCTCTCCTTATACAACGTATCTTATCATTGTTGCTATATGAAAAAATAATCTTCATAACTTCCACATAACTTCCACATAAGTTCTACATACGATATTTATATTATATATTCAAGAGGAAGAGGTGAATGGTCGCAAAAAGTAAAAATTAGCGAACAAACAAGCTTTCCAATCTAAAAATATTGAAAAATCCTTAAATTAATCATATTGCTCAAAAAAGCTCAAAAAACCTCCCTTTTATTATAAATTGCATTGCATGATTGTATTAAAAGGTCATAAAACTCCCATAACATATAGAAAAGCTAGCCGCATTGGGCTAGCTTCTTTTTTTGCTTTAAAGCGCTGGGGGACAGTCCCCCACTTCGCTAAAGCATTACTGCGCTGGGGGACTGTCCCCCAGCACGTTAATGCGGTGCTAGATTAAAAACATAGCGACGATGGTGGTGACGACGAGGCCGATGAGGACTGGCTTAAGATTACGCCGTGCTAATTCAAAGGCATCGACATTACAGATAGCTGCTGCCGGGATCAATGCCCAAGGAACTAATGTGCCACCGCCGACCCAGATGGCAGCAATTTGACCAAGTGCCGTAAGCGTTGCAGCTCCGGCGCCAATTGCTGTGGCAAATAGACTGGCAATCGAGCCTGCCAAGGAAATGCCTGAAAATCCTGATCCGTCTAATCCCGTAATCGCACCGACAACAGTCAACGTAACAGCGCCAACCTCTTTACTAAGTGGAACGACATTAGCGAGGGCCAAACCTAAATCATTCACAATGCCGTGAGAACCTTTTGGAAGGAAATCACCGATTATCGTCGTAAATCCAGAATCACCTAGGTAGAAGAAGGCTGCAATCGGTATGACTGGACCAAATACTTTAAAGCCAAATTGAAATCCGTCGATTAAATAGCTTGTCGTTTTTTCTAACCCTTGGTGCTTATGGCTCACCATCGTAATGATAAGCAAAATGATAATAGAAGTTCCACCAACAAGTGCAGTGGCATCGCCCCCTTGAAGGTCGAACATAAACATCGCGACAACATCCAGTGCAAATAGAACTGGAATAAACAATGCGAAAAACCTTTTTTGATTAATTGACAACAATGTTTGATTAGCCTCATCAGACGGCTTTATTGGTAGAACAGATTGAGATGAATCAACTGTTAACTTTCCTGATTTCATGTCACGCTTTAAAAAATAAAAGGCAGATATTGTTGTAACAAAGCCCATCACTACAACGAGCGGAATGCTGGCATTAATAACATCGCTAACAGGTAGCCCTGCAGCGTCCGCCGTCAGTTTTGGCGCTGCTTGAATAATATAATCCCCTGAAAGTGCGATCCCATGGCCGAATAAGTTCATTGCCATGGCAACACCTAATGCTGGCAAGCCAACACGAACTGCAACTGGAAGCAGGACTGCTCCTAGCAAGGCAACAGCAGGTGAAGGCCAGAAAAACCAAGAGATGACCATCATCAAAATTCCTATTGTCCAATAAGCGAGGGCAGGAGTACGAATGAATTTCGTAAAGGGGGAAATCATAACGTCATTTATTCCAGTTGTGGTTAATGTTTTGCTCATCGCAACAATGATGGAGATAACGAGGATGGTGGAAAGAAGTTCAGTAATGGCAAAAATAAAACTTGCAAAGATACTGCTAACCGAGGCACTCAGCGATCCTGTTGCCGTAATCGCAATGAGAAAAATGCCAACGATACAAACGATGCTAGTATCACGCCGCATGACCATAAAGCCAATGATGAGAACGATGAACGTCACATATATCCAGTGCAGCGCTGTTAAATCAACGCCCATAATTTTCTCTCCTTCCGTCATCCGTCTATGTTTTACTCGGATGTAATACAGAATATGATAACAAGGAGAAGATGTGAGCGGCGCATGAAAATGGTACAAAAATAAGAATGGGAGACGTCATTTTTAAGATGAGCATACCCATTCTTTGATAAATATACTAAAGCATACCTTATAAAACGAGACAAATATTTAGCTTTCGGTATTCTCCGGTACGAAATACTTAGTTACAAATGATGAGCCAGAAAAGATTTTTTTCGGAGATGAGCCTTCCGTGCCGCTTGTTGCAGGCTTTCCATGGGCCTTACCGAATGCTTCAGATTTTTTCCAGCCTTCAAAAGCTGATTCGTCTTCCCAAAGAGTGACGATAACGTATGTGTCAGAGCTTAACGGTCGGAGTACACGAATCCCAACAAAGCCAGGCATTTTTTCAATCGAACGGTTCCGATTTTTAAAGCGATGCTCAAATAAGGCCCGTCCTTCATCGGCAACAGGGATATTGTTCATCATAATAAATCTAGCTTTTGAAAACATACCAACCGAATCAAGAACTTCATAATTACGAGGCTCCTTAAAGATCGTTTCACCATCTGTCTCATGCAGCAAGAGGGCTTGGTCCTCAAACACCATCAGTTGCATCGTTTCGTTCGGATGATTGCTTTTAATTTTTGACAAATAATCATAGGTTCCACCAGTCATGTACACTTTCATCAGCAGTTCACCTCATTCTTTATATTTAAATTAGGTTGATTCTCTCTTTATAATTTCAATAAAGCTATAACCCAATCCTGCTAAAATCGACCAGAAACCTCCATAAATAAATGTGTGAAAAACGTCAATTTATCGACATTTGAAAGCGTAATCTATACAACTATAAAAGAAAAGGATATATTGGAAACAGTTATGTCTAGGATTAAATTAGTTTTTTTCGGTTTTAGTATATACTAAAAGTAAGAACTAGAAGTCTTGAAAGGTGGATATATGTTAATGACGAAAGTGATCAACGAAACTTTTTTAAAAGCAGCCAGAGGTGAAAAAACAGATTATGTTCCAGTTTGGTATATGCGTCAAGCTGGTCGTTCACAACCAGAGTACCGAAAAATAAAAGAAAAGTATTCTTTATTCGAAATTACTCATCAGCCAGAATTGTGCGCGTACGTGACACGCCTACCGGTTGATAATTATAATGTCGATGCTGCAATTCTTTATAAAGATATTATGACGCCACTTCCTGCAATTGGTGTGGATGTTGATATAAAATCAGGCATTGGTCCTGTTATTACTAACCCAATCACTTCTTTAGCAGATGTAGAAAAGCTTGGTGAAATACATCCTGAGGAAGATCTTCCTTACGTGTTTGAAACGATTCGTATTTTAACACAAGAGCAATTATCAGTACCGTTAATCGGTTTTGCCGGTGCACCATTTACAATGGCTAGCTACATGATCGAAGGCGGTCCTTCTAAAAACTACAATAAAACAAAAGCCTTTATGTACACTGATCCTAAAGCTTGGTTCGCGTTAATGGACAAGCTTGGTGATACAACGATTACTTATGTAAAATCTCAAATTAAAGCGGGTGCTAAAGCAGTCCAAATTTTTGATTCTTGGGTTGGTGCTTTAAATGTACAAGACTACCGTTATTTCATTAAGCCTGTAATGACACGGATTTTCTCTGAATTAAGAGCTGAAGGTGTACCATTAATTATGTTTGGTGTTGGCGCAAGCCATTTAGCTCTTGAGTGGAATGACCTTCCTTTAGACGTTGTTGGCTTAGATTGGCGCTTATCAATTGAGCAAGCTCGTTCAATGGGAATCAATAAAACAGTTCAAGGAAACTTAGACCCTGCTATTCTACTTGCACCATGGGAAGTAATTGAAGAAAAAGCTAAGGCGATTTTAGATCAAGGAATGGCACAACCAGGATATATCTTTAATCTTGGGCACGGTGTATTCCCACAGGTGAACCCAGATACTTTAAAACGACTTACTACCTTTATTCATGAGTATTCTGCATCAAAGCTACAAGGTTAATTTTTCAAACATAAGAGTATTTTAAAGAGAAAGCCCCCTGAGTTCCTAAGTGATTTTCTTCCGAATGGAAGAATCTTAGCTACTTTTTGGGGCTTCTTCTGTATTAGAAGTTTTTTTGTTGGTAAAATTGATACTTTTTTGGGAAAATACACAGGTAGATAAAAGTAGAGAATAGGTGGAGACAAATGAGTAAAAAGAAAATGGGACTTCTAGTAATGGCCTATGGAACACCGACAAAAGAAGAGGATATTGAACGATATTACACACATATCCGCCATGGCCGTAAACCTACCCCTGAAATGCTCGAAGACTTGAAAAATCGTTATGAAGCGATTGGGGGCATTTCACCACTTGCAAAAATTACGCTTGACCAAGCCGAGAAGCTTGAACAGCACTTAAATACAATCCAAGATGATATTGAATTCAAATTATATCTTGGTCTTAAACATATTGAACCATTTATTGAAGATGCAGTAAAAGCGATGCATGAGGATGGAATTGAGGAAGCAGTCAGCATCGTTTTAGCTCCGCACTTTTCTACCTTTAGTATAAAATCATACAATGGACGAGCTCAGGAAGAAGCTGCAAAGCATGGCGGCCCAACAATTATCTGTGTAGAAAGCTGGTATCAGGAACCAAAGTTTATTCAATATTGGGCGAAGCAAGTTCGTAATACATACGACAATATGCCAGAAGCTGAAAGACAGCAATCCATGTTAATTGTGTCAGCCCATAGCTTGCCAGCTAGAATTATCCAAATGGGTGATCCCTATCCAAAACAGCTACAGGAAACAGCTGATTTAATTGCCAAAGCAGCGGGAATTGAACATTATGCTGTTGGTTGGCAAAGTGCCGGTAATACTCCTGAGCCATGGTTGGGTCCGGATGTTCAAGACTTAACAGCTGAACTATTTGAAACAGATGGCTATAAGGCGTTTGTCTACACTCCTGTTGGTTTTGTTGCTGACCATTTAGAGGTACTCTATGATAATGACACGGAATGTAAAGCCGTAACAGACAGAGTGGGAGCAAGCTACTATCGCCCAGAAATGCCGAACTCAAAGCCTGAATTTATCGATGCTATGGCAACAGTAATCTTAAATAAATTGTCTTCAATTTAGTGAATAGATATGTTAAAGCGTAGTGTTGATTTTTCACAGTTGATTGGAGCGGAAGGCACGAAGACTCCTGCGGGAGCAGCGGGACAGGTGAGACCCCACAGGCGCTTTGCGCCGAGGAGGCTCACCGCACGCCCCGCGGAAAGCGAAGTGCCTGCAGCGGAAATCAACACTCATGCTTAACAGAACATAGAGAATAAACCGAAAAGAAGGGTTTAACCATGCTAGAAAAGAAACAAAGGGTAGTGATTATTGGGGGAGGAATAACCGGGCTAGCTACGGCGTACTACTTACAAAAACAAGCAATCCAACAAAACCTGCCTTTTGAAGTGAAGCTAATTGAAGCATCGCATCGTCTTGGGGGAAAGATGCAAACGGTTGTTCAGAATGGGTACGTTATTGAAAGAGGTCCGGATTCATTTCTAGAGCGTAAGCAAAGTGCGCTGAGGCTGGCAAATGAAGTAGGCCTATCTGATAAGCTAGTAAACAATTCAGCAGGTCAGTCATTTATTTTTGCCAATCAACGACTTTACCCGATGCCGGGCGGCTCAATTATGGGGATTCCAACTGAAGTCGCTCCATTTATAACGACACAATTATTTTCCGTGACCGGAAAAATGCGAGCAGCAGCAGATTTGATCATTCCGCGTTCGCGGCAAAAAGAGGATCAATCACTTGGGCATTTTTTCCGTCGCCGCCTTGGTGATGAAGTGTTGGAGAATCTAATTGAACCGTTATTGTCAGGGATCTATGCTGGTGATATCGACCAATTAAGCTTACAATCAACATTTCCGCAGTTTTATCAGGTTGAGCAAAAATATCGCAGTTTGATTTTAGGAATGAGAAAATCGACACCAACCAAGCCGAAAAGTTCAACCGACACGGAAGCGAAGAAAGGTCAGTTTATTACCGTGGCAACTGGTTTGCAATCGTTTGTCGAAGCCATCGAAGCAAAGCTCTTGCCGCAATCCGTCATAAAGGGCTACCGTGTTGAATCAGTTCGAAAAGTTGGCGAAGAATATGAGGTAGAGTTAAATAGCCGGGAAAGAATCATTGCTGATAGTGTTGTCGTTGCTGTGCCACATTATGTTGCAGCATCGATATTCTCGCAATACAAATATTTTTCAGTTTTTAAAGAAGTGCCCGCTACCTCGGTAGCCACTGTCGCCTTAGCCTTTTCGAAATCAGCTATCAAAAAAGATATTGATGGAACAGGTTTTGTTGTATCTAGGAATAGTGATTCGTCGATTACCGCCTGCACTTGGACACATAAAAAGTGGCCGCACAGTACACCTGAAGGTAAAGTTTTGCTACGATGTTATGTAGGCAGACCAGGTCATGAAACAATCGTCGATCTTTCAGATGATCAAATCATCAATATTGTATTGGATGACTTAAATAAGACAATGGCCATTACCGAAAAACCGGAATTATCGGTTGTGACGCGCTGGAAGGATTCAATGCCTCAATATACAGTTGGACATCAAAAACGGCTTGAATATGTAACAAATCAGGTTGCCAAAGACATGCCCGGGGTATATTTAGCAGGCAGTTCCTATCGTGGAATTGGAGTTCCTGATTGTATCGACCAGGCTGAGGCAACCGTTGAGAAAGTATTAAACTTTCTTAGAAAATGACAAACAAAGTAGCTATTTGGCACCGTAATGTTGCGGTGCCTTTTTGTGCGACGGGCAGTCGCATGGAGTGTTGATCCAGTCAGCACTCTTCTTTTAATTATCTGACAGAGACGTCATTTCGATGAAACGACTGGTTGA
>NZ_JABAIT010000023.1 GCF_012843265.1 Bacillus sp. DNRA2
TGATAAACATTGTAACATTTGGTAAGCCGTATGCCTTAATAGGGCACGTACGGTTTGATAAGGGGGAAGCCTCGAGAGAGGTTTCCCTACTTTATTTCTAAGATAAAAAATTTCAAATAAACTATTGCATTAATATAAATTTCTATGATATTATAAAAAGCGTCGTCATAATACGAGCCATTAGCTCAGTTGGTAGAGCATCTGACTTTTAATCAGAGGGTCGAAGGTTCGAGTCCTTCATGGCTCACCATTTTAATAAAGAATGGCCCCTTGGTCAAGCGGTTAAGACACCGCCCTTTCACGGCGGTAACACGGGTTCGAATCCCGTAGGGGTCATCAGATGAAAAGCGGAGTTCGCTTGCTTAGCCCCGACAGGCATAAGACGAATCACGCAGGAGGCGACAGCCTCTGGAGTGATTTGGCTTATGACCCGAGGGGTTAGCGAACGGAGCTGGACATCATTTATCTGGTCCGGTAGTTCAGTTGGTTAGAATGCCTGCCTGTCACGCAGGAGGTCGCGGGTTCGAGTCCCGTCCGGACCGCCACTTACATATTATTGAATAATACGGCTCAGTAGCTCAGTCGGTAGAGCAATGGACTGAAAATCCATGTGTCGGCGGTTCGATTCCGTCCTGAGCCATCCTAATTACAAGAGAGCATACAATTTGTATGCTCTCTTGTAATATTTCTGTAATGTTACTATTACTATGGTTTAAATCTATTCAAACATTACTTCATAACTTAACATCCCTACGAGACCTTGTAAAATAAGGAACTATTCATAAAAGCAACCTCTATTGGAAATGAAAACCCTTCCAAACCCCTTCCAATAATCGACATAAAATGACAGTAATTATACATTTGTGTTACAGTATCAATTCAACCGCTCATTTATCACTATTTTATGGTAAAGTAAAAAAGTCGAAAATTGTAAGACTACACATATAATTTGTCAGAATATGATATTAATAGACTGTTTGTGACCGTTAAATAGGAGGATTTTGAATGAAGAATTGGAAAACCAGTTTGTCCAACCTTACGGGCAATACAACAGCAAGACTGATTCCGCAGGCGAAAAAGGTTGTGTATACGGCATTAGCTGTAACTGCCTTATCTTTTGGCATTTACAATGCACCAAAGGCTAGTGGTAGTGAATCAGAAACAACTACAGTATATTATGTGTATTTTAATAATGAATATATTGGTACTGTTTCAGATAAAAAGGTAATTCAATCAGTAGTTAAAAAGAAGTTGGAAGAAACTAAATCAAATTACGCAGGTATAGAGTTATCAACTGGATCTCAACTGAAATACATACCTGAACAAGTTTTCCGTTCAAGCGCTTCCATAAATAACAATCAAGTTATCAAAGAACTAAATGGAAAGCTTACTATTCAAGCTGAGTCAGCAGCCATTGAACTAGATGGGCAACAAGCTGTTTTTGTTGATAATCAAAAATCAGCTGAGGAAGTTATTAAACAACTTAAACTTCAATATATAAACGAAGATCAACTTAATGCAGTTGAGGCGCATCAAAAGGATCCTTCAATTGCTTTGCCTCCTCTTAAGGAGAATGAATCACGCGTTGTTGATGTAAAATTATCAAAGAATGTATCATTTGGAAAATCAGAAGTTACTCCTGATAAGTTGATGACAGTTGAAAACGCTGTAAAATATTTACAAAGCGGAACGCTAGAACAAAAGAAGTATCAAGTCCAAGAGGGCGACGTTCTAGGTTCGATAGCAAATAATAACGGATTAACGTTAAAGCAGATGGTTGAGATCAATCCAGGCTTAACTGAGGATTCTGTATTGCAAATTGGACAGGAAGTAAATATTACTGTTCAAATACCACTGCTGCAAGTAATTGTTGAAAAAGAAGCAATGGTTAAAGAGAGTATCGCTTATACTACTGAAACAAGAGAAGATGGTAATTTGCCAAAAGGTGAGAAAAAGGTTGCTCAAAATGGCTCAAACGGTGAAAGAATTGCAACCTATATCATTTCAGAGCAAAGTGGACAAGTTGTTAGCAAACAAGAAACGAGTTCAAATATTACATTACAACCAACTAATGAAATCATCATAAAAGGAACAAAGGTTATTCCTTCTCGTGGCGATGGTTCATTGGCATGGCCAACAGTTGGTGGATACATTTCCAGTCAAATGGGATATCGTGGCGGTAAGTTGCATAAAGGACTTGATATTGCGAGACCAAGTAATCCTACAATTAAGGCAGCTGATAATGGACGTGTTGTACAAGCCGGCTGGGATGGTGCATATGGTAATAAAATCACCATCGATCATGGTAACGGAATGCGTACAGTATACGCTCATCTCTCATCCATCAGCGTAGGCTCTGGTCAGACTGTAGCAAAGGGCCAAGCAATTGGTGTAATGGGCTCAACAGGAGATTCTACTGGTGTTCATTTACACTTTGAAGTATATAAAGGTGGAAGCTTACAAAACCCGGTTGGTTATTTAAGATAAATGATTGTTAAAGTTAAAGTCTCTAGACTCTCGTTAGTCTAGAGGCTTTTTTAGTAGTAAATAGCTACATGTTTACTTTATATATAAAAGTTAACATGGTAAATTTATATAGTAGATTATGCATGTATAAATAAATCAAAGAAACCATAATAGATAAATCGAACGTAATCATGACTATTTTAGAGAGATTGGATAGCATGATCACCAGATAAAAAGGAGAAAAAATGATGGACATGAAAAAAATCCTTGTCGTTGATGATGAGAAACCTATAGCTGATATTCTTCAATTTAATCTAAAAAAAGAAGGCTATGATGTATATTGTGCCTATGATGGTAATCAAGCTCTTGAAATGGTAAATGAAATTATTCCGGATTTAATCCTTCTCGATATCATGCTTCCATTAATGGATGGTATGGAAGTTTGTCGTGAAGTCCGTAAAAAATACGAAATGCCCATTATTATGCTAACAGCAAAGGATTCCGAAATAGATAAAGTGCTTGGATTGGAATTCGGCGCTGATGATTATGTGACTAAGCCTTTTAGTACTCGTGAGTTAATTGCCAGGGTAAAAGCTAATCTTCGTCGTCACGGACATGCTGCAGCACAAACTGAAGCAGAAGGTAATACAATCAATGTTGGATCGCTAATCATTCACCCTGATGCCTATATCGTTTCAAAACGCGGTGAAACAATCGAATTAACACATCGAGAATTTGAGTTGCTTCATTATCTCGCTAATCATATTGGACAAGTAATGACTAGAGAGCACTTATTACAAACGGTGTGGGGGTATGATTATTTCGGTGATGTTCGTACTGTCGATGTAACAGTAAGACGATTACGAGAAAAAATAGAGGATAACCCGAGTAACCCAATTTGGATTGTAACAAGAAGAGGTGTTGGGTATTATTTAAGGAATCCTGAACAGGAATAGGGTTGTTGTGATGCGGAAAGTTGGCTTTTTTCGTTCCATCCATATTAAATTTGTGTTAATTTATGTGTTGCTCATCTTAGTTGCAATGCAAATAATCGGGGTATATTTTGTGAGACAGCTCGAAGAAACGCTGCTAACAAACTTTAAAACCTCATTAAATGAACGAGTCGATTTACTTGCCTACAATGTTGAGGAAGAAATGTTGAAAGAACGTGGTAAGGATGACCCTAAGCTAGAGGATGATATCAAGCGAATTCTAATGGACTTTTCATCTGCGGATATAATTGAAGTGAGGGTTATCCAGGCTGGTAGTTTAAAAATTATCGGTACATCCAAGCTCAATAATCAGGATGTTGTAGGGCAAAGAACGAATGACTTAATGATAAAACGTTCGCTCGTGTTAGAATCAGAGCAAAGTTCAATTTTAATCGACCCTCAGTCTGGAAAACGGACATGGGTCCTCGCCACACCAATAAAATCTAACCACGAAGTAAAGGGTTCGATCTATTTAGTCGCTAAAATTGAAAATGTCTTTACACAAATGAAGGATATCAATGATATTTTCATTTCCGGAACAGCAATTGCCTTGGCAATTACCGCCATTCTCGGTATTCTCCTAGCCCAAACGATTTCCCGACCAATATCTGATATGCGAAAGCATGCGCTTGCTTTGGCAAGAGGGAATTTTACAAGGAAGGTAAAAGTTTACGGCTATGACGAAATCGGACAGTTGGCGATTACTTTTAATAATTTAACGAAAAAACTTCAGGAAGCACAGGCCTCGACTGAAGGGGAACGGCGGAAGCTTTCCTCTGTTCTATCCAGTATGACCGATGGAGTAATTGCGACCGATCGGCGTGGAAGAGTGATATTGATTAATGAGCCTGCGGTTAAGCTTTTGAATGTTTCACGTGAAACAGTCCTCTCTCAGCCAATTGTTCACTTGTTAGGTTTAGAGGACCAATATAGCTTTGAGGATCTACTAGAAGAGCAAGAATCTGTTAATTTGGATTATAGTACGGAAAAAAACCATTATGTGCTCAGAGCAAACTTTTCGGTCATTCAAAAGGATACTGGTTTTGTTAATGGACTGATAACCGTTTTACATGATATTACAGAGCAAGAGAAGATTGACAGGGAGCGGCGCGAATTTGTTGCCAATGTATCCCATGAATTAAGAACACCTTTAACAACAATGCGCAGTTATTTAGAGGCTTTGGCTGATGGCGCATGGCGTGATGAAGAAATTGCGCCCAATTTTCTAGAGGTTACCAGGAATGAAACGGAACGGATGATTCGCCTTGTTAATGATCTTCTCCAGCTATCCAAAATGGATAGTCAGGATTATCAAATAAAGAAGGAATGGATTAATTTTATCGTGTATTTCAATCGGATTATTGACCGCTTTGAAATAACCAAGGAGCATAATGTTCGCTTTATACGAAATCTGCCTAACCATGACATTTTTATTGAAATGGATGAAGATAAGCTAACACAGGTTTTAGATAATATTATTTCCAATGCCTTAAAATACTCCCCTGAGGGTGGATCTGTTAAATTCGTTGTTGAGGAAAAAGAAAACATCATTAAGGTGAGTATTTCCGACCAAGGTGTTGGGATACCGAAAGCTGATCTTCAGAAAATCTTTGAACGTTTTTACCGTGTCGATAAGGCTCGCTCAAGAAAGCTTGGCGGAACAGGTCTCGGCTTAGCGATTGCAAAAGAAGTTGTGAATGCCCACGGCGGTAAAATCTGGGCAACAAGTGTCGAAGGAAAAGGAACAACAATCGCCTTTACCCTTCCATACAACCATTCCTATGAGGACGATTGGTCATGACATACGAAAATATTAAATCAGCTATATTAACGTTATTAGTGGTTACGAGTGTGGTATTAACATGGAACCTTTGGACATACCAGCCACGTTATGCCACAATGGAAAACTCTAATACTGTCCAAGAGGTTGCCTTTAGTGAGGACAAGGAAATTCAAGAAATCATTCAACCAAATAAGATTATCTATCACTTTAAAGAATCGCATTTTGGGACAACAAGCAGTGATGAAATAGACCAAGCATTACAAGAAATCTTCCGATGGAGCTTCTATGATTTTGAGGACATTTCTGAAGATGTAGGCAAATTATCAGAATTTGTACACGCCAAGGGAAATGTTGAAATTATTTTCCCTGATGCTGTGCCAATTGATCTGTATAAGAGCATCCTTCATGTTGAGGACAAGAAGATTCCAAACTTTAATTTTAATCGGATAGTCATAGATATTGAAGATAATACGAAGGATGAAGGAAATGTTTATTTTGTCCATTATGGTAATTCGAAATATCACCAGGTGTTTGCTAGCCATATAAGTGGTGAAGATTTGAAAAAATTCGATCATCAATTTTATCGGGTTTCGAATCAGTATGAGAATTATTTCCCGTATCAGATAACAGAGGAACGAACGATCTTTTTACCTGAGAAGAAAGCGACGCTCATTCATTATCAATACTTTTTAGATCAATTGGATCCAGAGCAATTTAAGGATGCTATTTTTAATGATCCAAGTTATGTCCAACGAAATGACGAAGGTAATACCGTTGAATACATCGATGATTCAAGTATGTTAACAGTGAATTATGACTCCTTGTTGCTGTCTTATGTTATACCTGCCGAGAAAAATGAGGGGGAGCAGCGTTCAAAGGAATTATTGAAAAAGGGTATTAATTACGTAAATGAGCATGGAGGATGGACTGGAGATTTTAAATACGCATCCATTGATGAGGAAAATCAACAGGTGACGTTTAGATTGTATGACCGGAATGGCTACCCTATTTTTAATGACCAAGGATTATCACAAATTATCCAAATTTGGGGCCAAAATGACATTTATAAATATAATCGTCCTATTTTTTCTTTGGATGTCCCCCTTACAACTGATAAAAAGGAAGTAACGCTTGAGTCTAGTAGTGAAGTGATAGAGTTCTTAAAGAGTAAAAAGGGCTTTAAACCGGAGTTGTTGAAGGATATTGCAATAGGCTATCAAATGTCAATGGATCCAAATGAGCCTCAATTAATGAATCTTGAGCCGGCTTGGTTTTACCAGTATGGGAACCTTTGGATTCAAGTTGTTCAGAAGGATGTTGTTGGGGGGGATAATAATGGATTGGAGTAAGATTAAAACGATCTTTATTTTAACCTTCCTTGCTTTGGATATATACTTGCTATACGAGTTTTTTAAAATTCGTGATGCCAGCAAGTATGATTTTATTACAGAGACATCATTCGAAGAACATTTGGCCCAGGATGAAATTGAATATGTCGAGCTTCCCAAAAACGTAGACAAGGATACGTATGTAAGTGCGAAACCGAAGATTTTTAAAAAAGAAGATTACGCCAAGGTCAAAGGCGTAAATTATACGATTGTTGATGGAGCGGTTTTACTGGGGGTTTTTGATGAACCTGTTAGCTTAAAGGACCTACAAAAGACAGATTTAAATGCCTTTGTCGCTAATAAGATTCTCTTCGGTGATCAATATAAGTATTTTAGTCAAAATAAGGAAGACCATACGATTACCTTTTTTCAACAATTTAAAAATGAAACTATTTATAATAATATTAATGGGAAATTGACGTTGCATGTTAATGATAAAAACGAGATTTATTCTTTTACACAGACTTTGCTTGAAGAAATAGAATTGCTGCAAGAGGAACACGATGTATTGCCTCCATTAAAAGCAATTGAAACACTTTATGATAATGGAATCCTTGAGCCAAGAAGTAAAATTACAAAGGTAGAGCTGGGTTTACATACGTTGGTACAGCTCACAGCGTCGCAATTGCTGACGCCAACCTGGCATTTTGTGGTGGATGATAAGGAAAATTTGTATGTGAATGCATTTGAGGGTCAAATTATCGAAATCGAAGATACAAAAGAAAAGATTAATGGAGTGAATTAAATGTCTATGCATTTTAGTGTACTTGCAAGTGGGAGTACAGGGAATGCGATCTATGTGGAGACGGAGGAACATTCATTTTTAGTGGATGCAGGCTTTAGTGGCAAGCAAATTGAAGGTTTATTTTCGCAAATAGACCGTAAAATTGAAAGTCTTTCGGGGATACTAGTGACGCATGAACATAGTGATCATATTAAGGGAATTGGTGTATTGGCACGTAAATATCAATTACCAGTTTACGCAAACGAAAAAACATGGCAAGCAATGGACGGATTGGTTGGGGAGATTCCAGTTGGGCAAAAATTTGTGTTCGGAATGGAATCTGTTAAGGGCTTTGGTTCTTTATCAATTGAATCATTTGGTGTTTCCCATGATGCGGCTGAACCGATGTTTTATGCGTTCCATCATGGTGAGAAAAAATTTGTGGTGATAACTGATACAGGATATGTCAGTGAACGTGTGAAAGGGATTATTTCCAATGCTGATATGTATGTATTTGAAAGCAATCACGATGTGCAAATGTTGCGGATGGGTCGGTACCCTTGGAACATTAAACGGCGTATTTTAAGTGATGTAGGCCATGTTTCAAACGAAGATGCGGCCTTGGCAATGGGCGATGTCGCTGGTGATAAGACGAAGCGGTTTTATCTAGCACATTTAAGTTTAGATAATAATATGAAGGATCTCGCTAGGATGTCAGTATCACAAACGCTGCAATCAAGAGGTATTGTTGTTGGCGAACAATTTGACTTATATGATACAGATCCAAAAATCCCAACGCCGTTAACATTAGTATAATCAGCTAATTTCCGAACAAAATATTACCAAGTTTGGACTAAACTATTAACATACTGTTAACATTTTTATAATTGGTATGTTTTTCTAGATAATTGTGATCATTTTAGTATAATGTGGAGTAGTACAGAATTCTCTCTTTGTTTTTTAGAAAGGATGGAAGTCTATGGGATATTACGATCAGGATGATGAAAGTCGATATAAACAACCTAAACGAAATAAAAGTGGATATATTATCGCTAGTGTAATTGGTGGAATTCTCGGTGCCATGCTTGTCATTGTTTCTTTACCACAGTTAACGGATTTAGGGGTACTACCCTATCAGCCAACAACGGAAAATAATAATATTGTAAATAATAATCAACGCAATGCAAGTGGCGGAACAAAAAATGTCTCAGTTGATGTTACATCACAAGTAACAAAAGCTGTTGAGAAGGCTGGCGACACGGTCGTAGCAATTTCAAATCTACAGGAATCAGGCTTTTGGTTTGGTGAAGGCAGCCAAAAAGAGGCAGGGACGGGTTCTGGGGTAATTTATAAAATTGAAGGTGACAAAGCCTTTGTCGTGACTAACCATCATGTGGTTGAGGGCGCCAAGGAGCTTGAGGTTACTCTATCTGATGGTACAAAGAGTACTGCAAAACTACGTGGGTCAGATGTTTGGACTGATTTAGCAGTTCTTGAGATTGATGCAAAAAATATTAAAACAATAGTAGAATTCGGTGATTCTGATAATATTCAGGTTGGAGAACCGGCAATTGCGATTGGGAATCCACTAGGCGCGACATTTAGTGGATCGGTAACTCAAGGGATTATTTCTGGCCTTGACCGGACTATTCCAATTGATATTAACTCAGATGGGATTGAAGACTGGCAGGCTGAGGTAATCCAAACAGATGCTGCGATTAACCCTGGTAATAGCGGGGGCGCGCTTGTGAATATTGATGGACAATTAATTGGAATTAACTCAATGAAAATCGCTGAATCAGCTGTTGAGGGGATTGGGCTAGCTATACCTATCAATTATGCTATTCCCATTATCGAGGACCTAGAAAAGCATGGTGAAGTAAAACGTCCATATATGGGTGTGGAACTACAATCTGTCAGCGAAGTCGCAAAATACTATCAAGAGGAAGCATTAAAACTTCCAAAGGATATTAATTATGGTGTTGCACTTCGTCAAATCGTACCAAATTCTCCAGCAGATATTGCTGGTCTGAAGGAACTCGATGTTATTGTTGAAATGGATGGCGAAAAAATCGAAAATGTCATCGACCTCAGGAAGCATTTATATAATAAGAAGAAAATCGGCGACCAAATGAAGATAAAATATTACCGTGATGGAAAGCTTCAAGAAACGACGATGAAACTAGCTGGACAGCAATAGTGTAATAAAAATTAAAATGAAAAAGCAGAAGGCGATGGTAGCTTTCTGCTTTTTCATTTTTTATACTATAAATGGTATGATTGCAAGAGCGAATGAATTGTGGATAAATTTTATTGTTATTGAAACCATTTTAAATTGTGGATAACAAGGAAATAGTAAACATAATCAAGTTGTGGATAAGAAGAAAGGGGATTATATGATGATTTATTGTTGTGAGGAGCATGTAGAATTAGCGCTAGATGTAATCGTGGATGATTACTATACTGCACCGAAACTAGAAAAAATAGACGAAGAAAAGATATCAACAACCTGTGAATATTGTCGAAACATGGCTGTATATGTTGTGGCGAACAGTTGATCTCATACAAGATGTGGATAGAAAATGTGGGTATGTGGATAACTCCTGTGGATATCTTGTTTGTAATCTGTTTGTAAAGCGGGGATAACTGTGAATATCTTAATAGTGACGGTTGGTAAACTAAAAGAGAAATACTTAAAACAAGGAATCGATGAATTTGTAAAGCGGATGTCAGGCTACGCAAAACTTGAAATCATTGAGGTAGCGGATGAAAAAGCACCGGAGGAATTAAGTGTAGCGGAAATGGAGCAAGTGAAACAAAAAGAAGGCGAACGGATTTTAAGTAAAATTAGCCAGGATACTCATGTGATTGCCCTGGCGATCGATGGAAAAATGAAGTCTTCAGAAGAGTTGGCGGAAGATTTAGATAAGCTAGCTACATATGGAAAAAGCAAAATTGCATTTGTTATCGGCGGCTCGCTTGGATTGAGTGATGAGGTGCTGAAACGTGCTAATGAAAAGCTGTCATTTTCAAAGATGACTTTCCCCCATCAAATGATGAGGCTGATCTTGGTCGAACAGATTTACAGAGCGTTTAGGATTAATCGTGGGGAGCCGTACCATAAATAGAGGCAGTTTCTACATTAATTACCTAAGAGGTATATGAAAAGGCTGCTATCGTAGATTTTGTTGAATAAACCTGTTAATTTCCGCTTTCCTGAATTTAACTATTTAAAGGTCGTATTTATAAAAAGTAATGCATTAGGGATGTGACAAGATGAAATATAGTAAAACAATCATGACAAAATTAATAAATGAGCACCGTGAATTGCATGATGAGCTAAAGAAGATAAAAGTCGAAATGGGCTTAGAGAAAAACTTGGCCATTAAAGCACTGTACCATTCAGCAGTAGCGGATAATGGTCCATATTTGAAAGACTATCAAGAATTAGAGCGCTTGCTCTAATAGTAAGGCCCTGTTTTGCTTTAGTTGCGCAGCAGGGTGTTTTTTGATTTGACCGTGAATTACGTGCTCAATTACTCATCAAAAAGCCCCTCATTTTTTAAAGTGAGGGGTTTTTAAGGTTTTTCTATAAAGATTTTTATTTAATTGCTTTGCTAACTTTTAACTTCTTTCCTTTGATAGTCGCATTCTCCATGGCTTGTAAAACTAGTGAGCCCTTTCCGTTCAGAATATCAACATATGACATATGATCCAGGATGGTTATGATGCCGATATCATCTGCTGTGACTCCAGAGATTTTTGCGATCGTTCCAACAAAATCAACAGCACGAATTTTCTTCTTTTTACCACCGCTGAAATGGAGTTTCATAATATCTTGATTGATTCGGGCTGTTTTATTATTTCTTACAACTCGCCTGCTGCTAAGTTTTTCTTCGAAAGCAGCTTTTTCACCAGCCACTTCTTGCTCTCTAGGAGCTTCAATAGTTGGGATCTCAAAGCCGATGTATTTTTCAATTGCTTTAATGAATTTTCCTTCAAAAGGAGTCGAAAACGTAATGGCCTTACCTTTATTTCCGGCACGGCCCGTTCTCCCGGTTCGATGGACATAGCTCTCTTTTTCCATAGGTACGTCATAGTTGATGACAAGTTTCACATTATCAATATCAATACCCCTGGCAGCTACATCGGTAGCCACCAAATAGCGGAAGTTCCCCAATTTGAAACCTTCCATAACAGCAAACCGGTCTTCTTGTTCTAGTCCCCCATGGAGCCTCTCACAAGGGTATCCAACTTTATCCAGTTCACTATACACAGTATCCACGTTTTCTTTGGTTCGGCAGAAAATGAGGCAGCTGTCTGGGTTTTCTATAACCGTTACGTCTTTAAGGAGTGAAATCTTTTCTGCTTCTTTTACTTCAATTAAAAAATGTTCAATGGTCTCGGCCGTTGCTCCAGTGGATTCAATCTCAATATGAATAGGATCTTTCATATATTTATGGCAAAGACTTTCAATATCTTTAGGCAAGGTAGCAGAAAAGACCATTGTTACTCGGTTTGAAGGGAGCTCGTTAATAATCGATTCCACTTCATCGATGAAACCTCTATTAAGCATCTCATCAGCTTCATCTATGATAAGATACTTTATTTGATCCAAAACTAGGGTTTCTCGTTCAATATGGTCCATGACCCGTCCGGGCGTACCAACGACTACATGAGTTTTTTGTTTCAATTCATCCTTTTGTTTCGTAAACGGTTCTTTTCCATAGACGGCTACTGCTTTAATGCGTTTAAACCTTCCAATATTCGTAAGATCTTCACGGACTTGAACCGCAAGTTCCCTAGTTGGAGTAAGAATTAAGACTTGTGGTTTTTTTTCCTCCCATTCAATCATATCGGAAACAGGAATACCAAATGAGGCAGTCTTTCCACTTCCTGTTTGAGCTTTTACGACAAGATCTTGATTTTCCATTGCTAATGGAATGACTTTACTTTGAACTTCTGTTGGAGCTTCGTATTTTAACACAGCTAGTGCTCTTTTTATTTCTTCGCTTACATGATAATCTGCAAAACTTCTCTTATTCATTTTTTACCTCGTTTTTTTGTTTTTTCGACATACGTATAGAATTCTTACCAAGAAATATTATATATATGATCTGAATATGGTTCATTATACTTTAAAAATACGGGACAAATCGGCTTTTATATTTAAATTTTGGTTGTTTTCGCATAGAATGTTGATTTTAGCTATCAAGGTATGCCTAAAAAAGCAACAATAGCCCGAAGAATCCACTCATTGGCAGTAAGTGTATCCTGGCCATGAAAAAAATCCAGAAATGACACGTCCTTTACCAAATTTCTATAATTTAGTTTATCACTCATGTAATTTTAATAACCAGATTATTTATTAGCTTGTTCCTATAAGAGGAATTACAATAAAAATACTTTATTGTCAAATTATTCTAGTAATTCATTAGTGCCTACTCTATAATACTTTTATATACATTATTAGTAAATTATGGAGGTAGTTCTATTGGGTAACATTTATGCTAAGCAAGATTTAACTTCACAGGAGCTCCAGCTGCTAGCTTCTGAAATGGATCGGAGAAAAAAGTCAACTGCAACAACGTGGATTCTCTGGTTTTTCCTGGGTAATTTGGGAGCGCATCGTTATTATTTAGGTAAAGTAGGGACAGGTGTGGCTATGACCATTACTTTAGGATGTCTAGGTCTTTGGACATTAGTTGATATATTTCTAATTAATGGAATGATTAATAAGAAAAATTCCGAAATTGAATCAGGAATTATCAGTGAACTCAATTTGATGAGTAATGCTAGAAAAAAAGATGCTTAATAACAATAATATAATGAAGAATCATTTGGAAGAGCGTCTTGTACATGAAGATGAGAAATCCTTATACATTGTTTGTTTGATCTTAAGCATTTTTACTTACATAGGTCTTATCATTTCTATTATTGGCATTGTTTATATTTTAATTGGCTTTTTAATTACATTATTTTTACATGGTATTTCTATCGGGCATATTCGAAACAATGGAGTGAAATTGTCGGAAAGGCAATTTCCTAATATTTATTCTAATGCGAAAAAAGTTGCGTTTGAAATGGGAATTGAAAAACTTCCTGATATCTTTATTGTACAATCTGGGGGAATGTTGAATGCCTTTGCAACAACCTTCTTAGGTAGAAATTTTATTGTTTTATATTCCGATATTGTAGAAATTGTAAAAGATGGCCACGAAGAAGAACTAAATTTTATTATTGCTCATGAACTAGCACATATAAAAAGAAAGCATGTTATTAAACAATTTTTGATTCTCCCGGCACTATGGATACCTTTTCTCGGAAATGCATATTCCCGAGCGTGTGAATATACATGTGATCGAATTGCCGCCGTATATGTTAACAGTCCAAATGATGCGACAAATGCTCTTGCTATTTTAGCGGTAGGGAATAGGCTTTTTGTAAATATGGATATTGTTGAATACATCCAAAATGCTAGAGCAGAATCCGGCTTTTTTATATGGCTTAGTCTGGTACTGTCTACGCATCCACCATTACCAAAGAGAATTGAAGAAATTCAGTACTTTAATAATGTTGTAGAGACGTTTAAGGTGTCAAAAGCGAGTATGTAATATGTTCCACTCTCGGAAATAATACTAGAAATAAACCCTTGATAAGTGATTTCAAGGGTTATTTTTATGGGGAATTACTAACGATTGATAGAATGAATGAAACTAATGAATGTGCTGCCCTTTTTAAAATTTTTATAATACAATTATTCGTCATCAACGTCCATATGTCATAAAATATTAGTGTGGATATATATTGAAGTGATGTCGGTGTATCAAAGGAGTTATAGTATGAGGCAGCTTTATATAAAACAAAAAGTATTCAGTCTAAGCGGCAAATTTACAGTTAAAGACCATGAAGAGAAGGATGTATATTTTGTGGAGGGCAGTTTTATGCAGGTCCCAAAGACTTTCTCCATTATCGACACAAAGAGAGGTCAAGTAGCCCTTATTACGAAAAAGACGTTCAGCCTTTTACCGAAGTTTTTTGTAGAGGTGAATGGCCGAGAGGTGTTAACGATTAAGAAGGAGTTTTCTTTCCTTAAGGCACGCTATTCGATTAAGGCGGCTGGCATTGAAGTACAGGGCAATTGGTGGGATATGGATTTCCAAGTGTCTCAAAATGGTGAAGTCATCGGAAAAGTAAACAAAGAGTGGTTTACCTGGGGAGATAGCTATAAGGTCCAAATTTTAAATGAAGAGATGGAAACCATCATCATTGCATTGGTTATAGCGATTGACTGCGTGAAGGCTGACTCAGCAGCCGCTTCTACATAGTGTATAGCTATTAAGAAGGGATGACACAGACCTTTTGAAAATCTGTGTCTAGAAATCATAAGCGGAAAACCTCCGTTTATTTCCCCCGAAACGAGCTAGTAATATCCATTATTTTTAATTGAATAGAAATTTGCGGCTTTTAACAGAAAAAATGTCATAAAATATTCACATTAATCCTGTTTTAGGGACAAAATCTTAATGAGAAAGGAGGGGGGAATTTATTGGATTACCAACTTAAACGATTGTATTCGAGTCGTGATTGAGTGTGTGAAGCCTGAAACAATAGCTATTTCAGGCTTGTTTTTCTTATATGAAAAAGTGGATAAGAATTAAAATAATTCCTATTCCTGTAAGAACTTTTGTACATCTTCTCCAGCAAGTTCGAGTTGGTTTAACATTTTTTGATAAACCTCTGTGTCTTCTTCGGATTGGTTCCAGTTTTGTGCATATAGGTATGTAATCTGACCGTATGCCACTTTGACGATGATATTAACATTCTCAGCCTCATTGACTAAAAGAAAGTAAGAAACTGCTAAACCCATATTTGGATTAATCACTTTTTCTATTTTCGCATTTGCTGTTTGATTAAGTAGTGGATGGTTGATATTTGCTTGTATCATAGTTTGATACTTATCGGAAACAAGTTGCGGCATGGTACTAGAAAGGTTTCCCGCTTTTATACTTTCCATAAATTGACTGACAACTTGTGCATTTTCCTTTATCATTGCCGTATCTTCCTCAAGTGCTATCTCATCCTGGGCTTCATCTATTGATTCCTGGATTTCAACTGATACAGGTTTTGGGGGATTGATATCGCCTGCGTCAGGAATTAATTTAAATAAAGAGCTAAGGACTATCCCTGTTGTCATCATATAGACTGGCCATTTACTATATTCCTTAGTCGTTTGTAGTTCTTTGTTAAGAGCTTGGTTGGATTGAGCAGTAGAATCCTTTGGCACGGATGCCACTATTTTCACTTCTGTTTCAGCTTCTACTACCGTCTTTTCTCTAATATCAGCGATGTTTGTTGAATTCCATATTTCTGATAATTTCGCTTCCAACTCATGGGGCGATAACGCAGTCTGCTCAGGAATAGGCTGTTTTTTTTGTTTGGCAACCTCTAGTTTCATTTCCTTAAGAGCAGCTTTTTGAGTTGATTTTGCTTTCTTTTGCAAGGCTGTTTCTTCAGCGTTAGTAAACCCAACTTTCTTCAACATGGATTTTGATATTTTTAAACTAGTAAATAACAGCAAGAAATATGCACCAAATAAGATTAATGAGTTCCATCTTAACAAGGCAATGATTCCGAATAATTCAATCAATAAAACAAGAATATTTAAATTTCCTTGGTCTACTCTGCCTTTTAATAATTTCTCGAGGTAATAAGCAGGGTATGCCATTGCTTTTAATAGAACATCATCTATCTCTTTTTTTGCACGTATGAATAGATTTTTAGTTGGATAGATTTTTTTATAGTATTCTCTTACCGATGGATTATTTGGTTCAAGTCTCATTGCCTCATCGATTAGCAATTGTGCTTTTTTATATTTTTTTCTCTGATAGGCAAACCAAGCAAACCTAACGATATTCCTGATATTTTCCGGATTTGCTTGGAGTGCTAATTGCTCATATTTTTCTGCTTCTATGTAGTTCAGCATTGTATAAAGAAGCGAGGCATATGCTCCAAGATAATTATCATCCTCAGGTTTCAGCCGGATTGCCTCTTGAAGGGAAGCCAGTGTCTGTTCTACATCCGATGTCCAAATGATATCAGCATATGCAGCGTGGAAAAAATGATTTTCTGGATAAAGCCGCAGACCTAATTCAATAAGTTCTTTCAATTTTGGTTCATCAGCTGGTAGACTCGGGTACATCTTAATGGCCATTTCGAGAACCGCTTCATCTTCAGGCGCTCTTTGCAGCATTTCTTCTATCCAATAAAGAGTTTCCTCTCTTTGTTCAAGTAAATAATAATGGTAAGCCATTAAAAGATAACCCTTTGGACTTTCCGGATCTTCTTGAATGACTGATTCTGCTTCTTCTTTTGCTTTGTCGATTTCCCCCTTTTGTATGTAAAATTTTATGAGGTCGACCTTATTAACCATTGATTCTGACATTATTTCCATCCTCTACTTCAAATTGTTCTGATGAATATAATCAAGTACGTCTTGATATTCATGGTTTACGTCACTAAACAATGCATAACTTTTGGCTGTCGCAAACCATTCTAATGTGGTTGGCTTTCTTTTCTCCATGGCCACTAACAAGTCTTGATTAGTTAAAGGTTGAATTTCCCCAGTTTCAAAGGATCTTGTAATCGCAGAATCAATCGCATCTTTCACAAGGTATTCTAAATCAGCACCGGAAAAATGGTCTGTAAATTTTGCGACAAGCTCTAATTGTAACTCTTCTTGTGGCTTTTCGTTTGTTTTTATTTTTAAAATAGCTTTACGTTCTTCGATATCTGGGGGAGGGAGAAAGATTAATGAATTAAATCGTCCCGGGCGTCTTAGCGCGGGATCTAGATACCAAGGCGTATTAGTTGCGCCGATAACATAGATGCCCTCGTTGTTTGACACGGATCCATCCAATTCGATTAACAATTGATTGACAAGCATTCTGTCGTGATGAGCAGATAGTTTTTGCCGATTTCCTCCCAGTGCGTCTAATTCATCGATAAATAGAACACATGGCGTCCTTCTACGGGCATCCTCAAAAAACTCATGCAAATTTTGTTCCGCCTCACCAGACCATTTTGAGAGAATAGCTTGCAGGTCTAAATGGAGAAATTGTGCATTAATTTCACCAGCAACAGCTTGAGCTAAAAAGGTTTTTCCACAACCAGGCGGGCCGTAAAAAAGCAAACCTCCGCCAACTTCCTTTCCAAATGCTTTAAAAATTTCCGGAGACTGGATTGGCATAATAAAATCAACTTTAATTTTTTTCTTAACATTCTCTAAGCCACCGACATCTGCAAATGTTTCCCGTTTTTGTTCTAATTCGATAATCTTGTTTTGTTCCTTATCATATGAAATGACTTTCAGCTTGTCCCTCATATTATCTTGTTTCATTCTCTATTCCTCCTAAAAAAAATTAGACAAAGTTTAGCTCCTTATCTAATCAACCGTCATTCTCAATTATTGGGACTGAGAGTTATTGGACGGCATCCTTTTAACAGTTTCATAGCTTATTAATAATACCAATTTTAAACCAACATAACCATAATATGTAAATAATATTTCAGGATTTTAAAGAAGTCTTTTCTTGAAAAATAAAAAAAGGCGAAAGAATTGTAAAAAGGGGAATAAGCTTAAAAAAAGGAGGTGCAAGCTATTCGATATACAAAGAAATTGAAGTGGATTAAATTGGTAGGGCCGAAGTCAGAACAATAGTAGGGGGGCAATACATAGGGACTAGGGGACAGGTACCTGGTCCCAACTTTTAAAAAGTTTATATCGCTAAGTCATTACATCTGGGACATCAAACCTGTCCCCTTGTCCCTGCCTAGTCCCTGTTTGGGACACGCACTGGTTTGAAAATCGACAGAAGGAACATCAGTAAACCTACAATACCAATTCCTAAAATAGTGTTAAATGATTGGCCAGTATAGAAGCCGCTGCCGAAATAGAAAATTTCACGTAAACCTTCAGAAGCAAAGCGGATCGGAACCCAAGGGCGAATGAAGGTTACGAAGAAATCGGGAAGCATTTCTTTTGGCGTCATTAAAACACCCATACCCAATAACATTACAACCATGAATAATGTAATGGCGGGTTTGCCAATCCAGGCAGTGACACCTGATACTAAAAAGAAGAAACAGAATGCTGCAAACGATACGAATGAACCAACTAAGAAGTAGTTAGGCATATTAATACCGGCGATTGAACCGAGTGTTGCAACGGTAAAGCCTGAAAATAGGGCAATAATAATGCCGAATAGAGCTTGACCGCCCATTAGGCGTAATGTTTGTTTCCGTGTTAATAATTCTTTCTTAAAGATGCTTGAGGTTGTTAAAAATAAAATGAAACCACCGATTAATGCACCTACCCAAGCAGGTACTGCCATTAAGGTTGGCGCACTCCCATTTGCCGTGGAGGCTGTAATAGCATTAAATATTTTTTCTTCCGAAACAATCGGTTTTACAAGTACTGCGGCTTTGTTGGCATCAATTTGCTGGTCGGCCATTTGCGCAACAAAGTTTGTTGAGTATTGGTTGCTCAATTGTGTAATTAAGGCATTTAATGCCGTCTTCGCATAGTTTGCACCAGTCATGTTAAAACCTTGGTTAATGTATACCTGCAATGTTGCTGCGGAGTTGTTTGTCATTGCATTTTGCAACGTATTATTATAACCCTTTGGAACAACTAATGCTGCGTAGTACTTTTTATCAGCAAATAAATCTTCAATATCTGCTTCCTTTTCAGTTGTAAAGGCTAACATAGGCTCCTCGCCATCTGTGCCTTTGCTCATTTGTTCAATTGCTGATTTTACAGCATCTACATGCATACCTTCATCATTTACAATAAGTGCAACAGGTAAATTTCTTACTTTCGGGTTTCCTTGAGCAAATAAATTTACCGAGAATAAAGCGATAATTAAGATTACAGCGATGGGAGCAGCCCATGCTAGTTTTTCTTTAAATAATCTCAATGAATATCATCCTTTCGCAATTTTCAACATGTTGTTCAGTAACTATGATTTATTTTATAATCGAGAGGAGGTTAAAGCAATGAACAAAATGAACAATGTGTTCAATTTTCATAACAGGGTGGTTTTTATGGGTAGTTACGAGGAAAAAAACCGGAGAACAAAACAACTTATTCAAAGTTCATTTATGAAAATTTTGGAAGGGGAACCGTTTGAATCAATTACAATAGGTGATATTACGAAAGCAGCACAAATTAATCGTGGAACGTTTTATTTACACTTTCAAGACAAGTTTGATTTGCTCGATCAGATCGAGCAACAATTGTTTAGAGATTTAGGAAATCATCTTGATGAATTACAATCAAACTATTCAATTGAGGAGACATTTGAAAAAGGGCAAGAACAATTGGCTGCTACTCTATTCAGTGCCATTAAAATGCATGCGCCATTATTAAAAATATTTTTAAGCAATCGTGGCAGAGCAGGTTTTCACATTCGATTTAGAGATGCTTTTTCAGAAAAAGTGCGTGTTAATTTAGAGAAGAATGAAAGCGTCATTACAGGTTTAAAGGCCCCAATGGAATACTTTTTATCGTTTATCACATCTGCTTTTTTAGGATTAATTGAACAATGGTTCCGAAATGGATTAGATAAGACACCTGAAGAAATGACAGTATTATATATAGACATTATTTCGTTTATTCAAAAGAAGTAAGTTGGCATTGAGTATCAAGATTTCATGCAAAAAAGCCGAGATAAACAAGTTTTACTGAAAAAACTCGTTTATTCTCGACTTTCAAGTTAAGCTTCTTAAGAAAAAAATCATTGTTTATTAATAGAAGAAGCGGTATACAATCATTGGTTTAATTTAAGGTTGAAGCAACCTCAGAGATAATGATTTCACTTCCCAAAATAGGTGATTCTTCTGCAGCATTAGTTGGACCTTTATGAGCTTCTTTGAAAGCATCGCTATTTTTCCACTTGGTAAAGTCTTCAATTGTGTTCCAATACATATTTACATTCAGCTCATCATATTCTGAAAGGTTTTTAGTAATTAGTACTTCAACCTTTACAAAACCTTCCATTGTTTGTAGGGCACCTGGTCTTGTGAACATAGGAGCCATTTTTTCAGCAAAGCCTAACTTCACTTTAATTCTGTTTGTTACGATAATCATCGATTATTCCTCCTTTTTCCAATTTGTATAGGGTTTAAGCTTTCCATCTTCCATTCGATATACTTTGTCACAGTAATCTAACATTCTTTCATCATGGGTTACCATTACGGCTGCTTTATTTTTAGCTTTTACTTCCCTTGCGATAAGCTGGACGACCTCATGAGCTCTTTGAGTATCTAGACTTGCTGTTGGTTCATCTGCCAAAATAATCGAAGGATTATTCATAAAGGCACGAGCAATTGCCGTTCGTTGGCGTTCTCCTCCAGATAAATGTTCCGGAAACTTCTTCATTTTGGTTTCCAACCCAAGATGTTGAAGTAATTCTATGGCATTTTCTCTATCTTTTTTTGTCACTTTACCGGCCATTTTTTTTACAACAAGCAATTGGTCGAGAACATTTAAGTAAGGAACTAGATTGCTTGATTGTAAGATAAACCCTATTTCTTCAAGGCGTACTTTTGATAAATTCTTCTCTTTTATCTCCCCAATTACTTTCCCATTCAGGGTTACCTGACCATCAGATGCTTGAAGTAACGCCCCTGCGATGGAGAGAAAAGTACTTTTACCAGAACCCGAGGGACCAACGACGGCAATAAATTCTCCTTGGTCGACGGAAAGGGAAATATCACTAAGCGCAACCACTTGATTTTCCCCTTGCTGATAGACCTTAGATACATGATTAAATGTTATTCCTGACATTACTCTATCCTCCCAATCGCTTGAAGTGGATCTATTTTGGTAACCTTACGGATGGATATTAATGAACTTAATACCGATATTACGAGCAATAAAATTGCATAAATAACAACAAGTTTAAGATCAAGTGTAAACGGCATTCCTTCTGGCAGTATGAGTGCTGTTCCATATGTTAAGAGTATCCCTACAACAATACTGCTGAGCGAAAGAAGAAATACTTGTGATACAATGGCTTTGCCTAAAAAGCTATTACTTGCACCAATTGCTTTTAAAATGCCAAATTGATTAGATTTTTGTAAGGTAAGTACGTAAAAGAAAACAGCTAGTACGAAAGCAGAGATGGCTAAAAGGAAGGCGAGCATCATCATTATTGTACCGTTTTCCTCTTTGTAACCAGGCATTCCTTGTATCGCGTCAGCCTTTGTTACGATTTCTGTGTTATCGAAAAGATTATTGATTTTCTGTTGATCAATATCTTCTCCTTGAAGCATGATACCATTCACTGGATTTTTTATACCTTTGTCAGAACCAGGTGCTGCAAATTGAATGGACCGCCATTTATCTAGTGTAGTAAAAATAGCAGGTAAGTGATTATATGTTTCATTTTCTACAAATCCAATAATTTTCATTTTTTCTAATGACCCTTCAATGGTGAGGGTGTCCCCAATTTTATATCCTTTGTCCTTTAAGGTGTCATTAGCGATAACTTCTATTGATTTATCTTTATTAAGAGGATTCCCCTCAACGATATTTGGTTCTAAAAAGCTCCCAGGAGTGATGCCTAAAATAGCAATATCAACTTTTTCACTATCCTTAGTGGGTGTTGATTTTTTTAATACTGTTGCCATTGTGGCTCCCATCGGTGCTGCTTGTGAAACATGATCTTGCTTCTCCAATTCAGTCACTAATGATTCAGGTAATAGTGAACGGCTCATGGAAGATCTAGAGCCTTCTTCAAAAGTAACGAAATCTGCTTTCATATTTTTAAATGAAGCAGCACTCAGTGTGGAAAGTCCGTTTCCTAAACCTGATAAAATAAAGACTAACCAAGCTATAAGAACGGTTATAATTCCTATCATAAGAAAACGAAGCTTGCCATGTTTTAATTCTTTTAAAGCTAAAAACAATGTAAGTCCTCCCTAAATATTTTTGATTAGTCATCTATGACTAACTTGGTATCATTATATTATTTTATTTATGATTAGTCAATCATGACTAATTGAATATAAAATGCAATTACATTCATATATATAGCGAAAAGGAAACCTAAAATAAGGTTTCCTTGCGATTGGTAAATTATTCCAAGTGAGACGAAAGGTTTTTTATGGATTTTTCAAGAAACGCTATCTCTGCTTCTAACATTGTAATTTTGTGCTCTACTACAAGATTGACTCCAGATCTTACCCCATGGGATGGGGTTTGTTTAAGCACTTCTATTAAATTTATATTATTGTTTAAACGTTCTTTCAACGCTGGTATTGTTTTTTCTAAGGGGAGAAAATCCATAAACATTAAGCCAATATCACCTTGATAATTTAAACTTTCGGCGGAAGATAAATTATTTAATAATAATTTGTAGAAGTATTCCTTCCCACTATCATTTATGGAATAAACTTTTCGGGTCGGTCTGTTTCCTTCTTGCTCGAACTGAATGTCAATATACCCACTTTGACTGAGTTTATCTAAAGTTGCATAAGCAGTAGGTTTTTTCATATCAGTAACGGTACTTAAGTTTCTTTCAATAAATTCATTGATTTGGTATCCATGTTGACTTTGGCTCATAAGCAATCCAAGTAAAATAAGCGAGCGTTGTTCCATTGAGATACCCCTTTCTGCTGTTATCTCTTGGCTTATATTCTCTCTTATATTTTATTTATAGTCAATTGAGTCCTAACCAAAATCTATTAGGGAAACCCTTAATTGTCATAATTCAAATGTATGAAAAATGTTGAAATGTTCCCCAACTTTCTTGTCTAGCAAACTGGGGATAGGAGGAGATAAAATTAATTATTATTGAAGCTTGTTTAAGATAAGGGTAGGCATCAAATAGGAAGCGATCGCCGTATCGAATAGCTGTTAATGCAAGAGGTAGTTCACGTTTAAATATTTCATTACGTTTTGCAGATGCATTGATAGTATATTCTCCTTGGTCTACATAGATATAAACATAATAGTACAAAAATCCCCCAACTTGTTTCCATACCCCTAATACGTCATCTCTATTTGGATTAACATTTTCCCATGCATAGCGGCTTCCGATTGTTAAAAATAGATTTCCTGTAGAATCAGAATGAGTAAGTGTATAACACCTTTGGATAATAGGCTCCGTTGCTGTTACACCACTACTGTAAGTTACAGATAGTTTTTCTGGTTTAAATTGGCTCAAGCAATCCACTCCAATTGGGCTTTTTTCAATAAATATGTTAATTTTTATTTGTTCATTCGTTAGAACAACATTGAATGAATCTATTTAGTATATTTAGAGAATTGGAGTGTGCTTAAATTCATCAAAAAACCAGCCTTTTGTATATTGCAGCAAGGCCGTTTTTTTCTTTATGGAGCATTATTTTGCAATTTTATAAAAATCCTTCACCATTTCACCCATAATCCAGTTTGTTCTTGCACCAGATGCCCCTGTGCTAGGACACTGGCTACCAGTGCCTGTTAATTCAGAAACAATTGTTTCGACGAGTGGCTGGTGGACATGCATTGGCGGTTCAAAGCTCCATTCTTTCGTTTCAGATGCTGTTGTCAGATATACCGGAGTATTGCCAAAGGTTGAAAAGGAAATTTTCCCATGTGTTCCGACAATTTCATTAATATCTGCATTTTTGAAAGAAGAAAAGCACCAATTGCCTATACCGTGGACTCCAGATTCAAAACGGTATGTCCCTGTAACAATATCTTCTGCTGGATAATAGCCTGCTTGATTGCTTGCAATACCTTGAATCTCTTTAATTGGCCCAAGTAGGTAGTCTAATATGTCGAGTGTATGGCTAGCTAAATCGAAAAATAGCCCGCCGCCAGCAAGATGTGGCTGAACCCGCCAAGGTAGGCTTCGAGAATCCATTACATCCTCTGATGGTGTTTGATATTGCATGGTTGATACGAAACGAACTTCCCCAATCGCTTTATTTTCTAATAGTTCTTTTACTTTTAAAAATCGTGGCTGGGACCTACGGTAGTAAGCGACAAATAAGGGAACACCAGCCGCCTCGCAGGCAGCGATCATTTCCTGGCACTCTTCGAATGTCCGAGCCATTGGCTTTTCGACATAGACAGCTTTTCCGGCTTTAGCGGCTTTGATTGTATATTCCTTATGTGAACCTGGGGGTGTCGCGATATAGATAACATCGATATCAGGGTCGTTTATTAGTAAATCTGCATCTTCGTACCATTTTGGCACTCCATGTCGTTGGGCATAATCCTTGGCGAGGCTAGCCGTTCTTCTCATGACGGCAACTAGCTCTGAGTTTGGTGTTTTTTGAAATGCCGGGCCGCTTTTTACTTCTGTCACATCGCCGCAGCCAATAATGCCCCAGCGAACTTTATTATTTCTCATGTTGAAGCCCCCTTAATATTAATTCTTATATCCCAATAACAAATATTAACATAAAATGGAGACAAAGCTTAAGGAATTCTTAAGATATCAATCAGCCAGTTATTAAGATATTTCTTTTAAGATAGCCTTATTAACTAATATTAGAAAAGGTCAGTGATAGCGATGGTTAATTGGAGTGAAAAACTTGAAGCCAAGAGTTATATAGGAAAAATAGTACTTATTATACTTGCCTTCGCTATTTTCCTAGGAGCTTTTTTGAATAATGAGGTGAAGGGTGCTGAAAGAAATTCAAATGATAAGATTGAGGCCATCGATACGTTTATCCAAAATAAGTTGGACAAAAACCATATTCCTGGAGCAGCGGTAGCAATCACGTATAATAATGAGGTTATTTTCACAAAAGGCTATGGGAAGTCGGAAAATGGTGCACCAATTACAGATCATACAGGATTTCCGATTGCTTCATTAAGCAAAGCATTTACAGCATTAGCTGTTATGCAGCTTGTTGAGGAGGATAAGGTTAACTTAGATCAGCCAATTGCAACTTATTTACCGTCATTAATTTCCAAAGATAAAAAGTGGTCAAAGGTTACGCCTCGGCACTTATTAAATCATACTAGTGGCTTAACAGATAAAGCGTACCCTGATATGACAGTAGATCCCCAGCCGAAATCATTAGAAGATATGGTTCGGAAATTAAAGAATGTTTCTCTTACAAGTGAGCCAGGAACCGAATATCATTACAATAATACGAATTACCAACTGCTGGCACTATTAGTGGAGAGGGTAAGCAATGAGGAATTTTCAAGCTATCTCAACCATCATATTTTTGTACCACTAGAGATGAAGGATACTTTTAATGTCTCAAATACAAAGCAATTCAATAAAAGCAACAAGTTAACTGAAGGGCATTACTTTTTATTTGGACAGCTAATTGCAAAAGATGAACCCGAGTGGTTTATTAACGGACCGGCAGGAATGGTTTCAACTGCAAAGGATATGGCTAATTGGTTGATTTTACAAGAAAATGAAGGAACATACAAAGGTCATGAGCTTCTTAGCAGTAAAGGAATTCAGGAAATGCAGACCCCGACAGGCACTAAGATTTCGTATGGTATGGGTTGGAATACCTTCAAAGACTATAATGAAAACCGTTTGCAGCATAGCGGGATATTATGGACATATAAATCAGAGGCGTTAATATTACCTGAGTCGGGATATGGAATAGTTATCTTGTTCAATAGCGGTTTGAATGCATTTGTTGATTATTACTCCTTTATTGACGGCATTGCTAACATCTTAACTAATCAAGACGTAAATGAACCCTTCTATAACAATCAACTATTCGAGGGTATAGTAGGCTTCATAATCGTTCTATCTATTATTTTAGGAGTACGTCAGCTACTGCGTGTAAACCGTTGGGCGGAAAAATTCAAAAAAGGGCCAAAGTGGCGCTTTGCATTAAATTTCAGTTTAAGATTGATTCCTTTATTCCTATTAATCTTTTTGCCGAAGATCATGACGTTTATTGGTGGTGGGAGAGTACTTAGCTGGGAGGGGATACTACTGATGATACCAAGTGTATGTGTTTTGCTTGTGGTTGTTTCATTGGTTAATTTATTAATTGTAATTTTTCGGGTTAAGCGAATTTTTGAGTAGTTTTCTAGGTATTCTCAATTCCAATTGTTGATTTATATAAAAGCAAGACAAGATATAACGATGTTGTCATATCTTGTCTTGCATACCGTTGTAACCACTTCAATTTGATGAAACATCTTTCTAGCTAACGACTTTAATATAGAAATAAATATCCTGACCAATTTTTTGTGGTTCCTTGAGGAGCCGGTAGCCATGTTTGACAGCTTCTTCAGGAACACTTCGAAACGATTGAGGACAGTCTGCGATAACCAGTAACACTTCGCCAATTTTCATAGTTTTTAGCGCATCCAGCGCATAAATGACAGGGTAGGGTCAAGGTTCACCGCGAATGTCTAAAGTATAATTGACATCTATCACCTGGGACATGAATTATGCCTCCTTTGTAGTATGAGCAGTCTGTTTGGAATTTTTGGTTTTAATCCCAGATCCATAACGGAATCGCTTTTCCCACCAGTTTGAAAGTGAATACCAGGCAATTAGCATGGCGATTGTTCCGAACAGGGCTCCCATCGGTCCCCATTGTTCAATTAAGTTCACCTTCGGCCAATTTTCAGTAAGAGTATGATAGATACCGAGATGATCCCAGCCATAAGCAAGTATTGTTGCTCCAACAATATTACCTATTCCAACCACCCAGAATAACAATTGGCCTTCCATTGCCCGATACATCATGCCAGTCTCACAGCCTCCGGCAAGAACAATTCCAAATCCAAACAAGAGTCCACCGATTGCTGTGCTAGGAGCCGCAATTTTTATAATTGCAACAGATCCCATTTGAATATAGAAAAAGGTTACCACAACACTTATCATCATACCAACAGCCAATGCTTTAGACATTACGGCCCGACCGCTAATCCACAAATCACGGAAAGCAGATGTGAAGCAAATTTGCCCTCGCTCAATCAACATTCCAAACAGTGCTCCGGCGATACAGGCAACTCCGAGCATTGATTTTCCTATCGAGAAAAAGTAAAGGATAAGTGCAAGATAAATAACAGCGAAAATAAATCCCAAAATCGGTTGAATCTGCCTTTTTTGGATGTCTTGAGCGATAACCGGATTCACCGAGCCTTTTATTAAGCTTGGTTTACCACGCCACCATTTTGTATTTACAACTTTAACACCAAAGTAGGTTCCAATGGCAGTAGTCAGCATAAAAATCCAAGAATGGAATGAAAATTGTGGGACACCCGTGAAAAAGGCTGCCAAGTTACAACCTAGGGCGAGACGTGCTCCAAATCCTGCAATGATTCCACCAATAAAACCTTGGATTAGCCGCCGCTTTTGTTTCGGTACGCGAATCTTAAAGCTATTGCTAAGTAAAATGGTAATGAATGCACCAATCAACATCCCAATAACAATCCAACCATCTGTTCGGCTCAGTGGAGATCCTTCAAAACCAACTAGTTGAAAATATGCCCATTGTGATACATCAATTCCGAACAATCCTAAGATATGCCCACCCAGTCTGGTAAATTCTCCGGTAACTGCCCAAACAGTACCTGTAAATCCGAAATATAATGCACTGACAAGACCTGCAATACTAATTGCTATGAAGGGATTCCAATACTCTTTGAAGATTTTTTGATAAAGATTCATGAAATTAATCTCCCTTTCTTGAAATCGCCTGAGAAACATTCCTATTTATTTGTCCATAAAGGTATATACAGACAAAAAATGCCTAGGGGTTTCCAGGCATTCTTAAAGTTATATTCTTCTTAATTTAGCGTTAGCACGGTCGTTAAACAATTCATTTTATCGATAAGTTGATTGGAAACGTATCGAAGTTATCGATATAAAATGTGTCATAATTCATGTAGCATTCTTAGGTAGTAAACTAGAAAATAGAAACTTGCTATTATGTAAGCTAAAATAAAGGAAAACTTTCACATATGGAAATTCATAAATTGAGATTTTCAGAGGAGTATATATGGAACGACTGAAGCTAAAAAAGACCGAAAAACTAACGAAGGTATCGATTCTGAACCAAGGTAAAACATATTTACGGGATGTTTCCAGTCAAAATATTTCAGCAGGACTAATCTCTTTCACGTTAATTATGACAGGTCCAGCTTTAATTATTCTCCAAGCGGCTGCAACAGGTCATTTTACAAGTCAGCAAACGATTAATTGGATTTTTTCTGTCTATTTCTTTGGAGGAATATTTGGAATTCTACTTCCGTTGTTGTTTAGAATCCCAATAACGGGAGGACATTCGATTTCTGGAGTGGCATTTTTAGCTACAGTTACAGCTAATTTTACATATCCGCAGTTAATAGGCGGATATGTCCTATCAGGCTTGTTAATCTTGATCATTGGTTTATCAGGTATTTTTACAAAAATGATAAAGTGGGTTCCAAAAGAAGTGATTTCGGCAATGCTTGCAGGACTTGTAACCAATTACGTAGTCCAACTTGTAGCGAGCATTAAGGTTTTACCGATAATAGGTGGAGCAGCATTGCTAAGTTATTTTATAGGCATAAAATTTTCAAGAAAAATACCAGCAGTGATGATTGCTGTTGTTGTTGCATTTATAGCTTTGTTTGTCAGCAAAAAAGTGGAAATAGCTGCTGCAACAGGGTTTTCTTTTTCATTTCCTGAGTTTGTTATGCCAGAATTTACTTGGAGTGGGATTGTGACACTTGCTGTTCCTCTGGCATTGTTAATTTTGAGTAATGATGTAGCTACAGGAATTGGTGCACTTGAAAGTTCAAAATTTGAACCTCCAATTCGCAAAATCGTCTCTTTGAGTGGAGGCTTTTCAATTATAGCTAGCTTTTTTGGTGGACAATCGGCAAATATTGCTGGAATGATGACAGCAATTTGCGCCAATCCGGAATCTGGGGTAAGAACTAAACGGTATTTGGCATCAATTATTTCTGGAGTTTTAACCGTATTATTCGGCATCTTTTCCTGGAAAATTGTCCCGTTTATCCAATCCTTACCTAAGGAATTTGTTTCGATGTTGGCAGGTTTTTCATTAATTGGGGTGCTTTTATCAAGTTTACAAATGGGTTTTTCCGAAAATAGATATCGCTTAAGTGCTTTGTTTGCCTTTCTCATCCCGCTTTCACAAGTATCTTTCTTCCATATTAGTGCTCCGGTGTGGGGATTGGTGGTTGGAGCCATTCTTGCAAAGACCGTAGAAAAATAGAGCAGATTTTCAGAAATTTGTATATAACTGGTGATAAGTGTAAATTGTACTTGGTGAAAATTCTGAAAATAGTGGTATAATGAAGGTTGTATTAAAGGGGTAAAAATCTGGTTTTTTAGTTGAATAGACAGAAGATAATGCATTCAACTTTTATTAAAGCTCTTAACTATTATATAATAGTAAATAAATATTTTAATATTTTGATAACAATGATACACTTATAAGAGGTTATTTTTGATCCAGAAAAAATGTGTGATTAGGTCTTGGCATGGCTTCTTGTGGCGCCTAAGCGGGAGCGCATACATTCTTTCTGCAAATCTTATAATATAGGGATGGGAAAAATGGGCAACAGACAAACTAAAACAGATGTAATCTTAATTGGTGCCGGAATTATGAGTGCCACTTTGGGGTCACTGCTGAAGGAATTAGTTCCAGACTGGAAAATTACTGTGTTTGAAAAGCTCGCAAAAGCTGGGGAAGAAAGCTCTAACGAATGGAATAATGCAGGAACGGGACATGCTGCACTTTGCGAACTTAATTACACAAGTGAAAAACAGGACGGATCTATTGATATTAGCAAAGCTATTAATATCAATGAGCAGTTTCAGGTTTCAATGCAGTTTTGGTCTTATCTAGTAAAAAGCAATCTCATTAGTAATCCGCAAGACTTTATCATGCCAATACCTCATATGAGCTTAGTACAAGGGGACAGCAATGTTAACTTCTTAAAGAAGCGTTTTCAAGCGCTTTCAAACAACCCACTTTTTCAAGGCATGGAGTTTTCTGAGAATCCTGAAAAATTGATGGAATGGATTCCATTAATTATGAAAGAGCGCTCAGACAATGAACCAATCGCAGCAACAAGAATTGAAACAGGTACGGATGTTAACTTTGGTGCGTTAACACGGATGTTGTTTGATCACCTAAGTAGTAAAGACGTCTCTATTAATTATAACCATAGTGTAGATAATATTAAACGCAATAGTGACGGTTCATGGGATTTAAAAGTTCGAAATCAAGAAAGTGGTAGTGTTGAAAATCATTCTGCAAAATTCGTCTTTATTGGCGGCGGAGGCGGAAGCTTACATTTACTTCAAAAAACTGGTATTCCTGAAAGCAAACATATTGGCGGATTCCCAGTAAGCGGTATCTTCATGGTCTGTAATAAACCAGAAGTGGTTGAGCAGCATCATGCAAAAGTGTACGGTAAAGCTAAAGTTGGTGCGCCACCAATGTCTGTACCGCATCTTGACACTCGCTATATTGATAATAAAAAATCGCTACTATTTGGACCATTTGCTGGTTTCTCACCGAAGTTTTTAAAGAACGGTTCTATGCTTGATTTAATTACGTCTATCAAGCCTGATAATCTATTAACAATGCTAGCTGCAGGTGCTAAAGAAATGTCATTAACAAAGTACCTTATTCAGCAAGTAATGTTATCAAAAGAACAACGTATGGAAGAATTGCGCGAATTCATCCCGACTGCTAAGAGCGAAGATTGGGATTTAGTAGTTGCAGGTCAACGTGTACAGGTTATTAAAGATACTCCATCTGGTAAAGGCACACTTCAATTTGGTACAGAAGTTATTACTGCTGGTGATGGATCAGTAGCGGCTTTACTTGGTGCTTCACCGGGTGCTTCAACGGCTGTTCACGTTATGCTTGAAGTAATCAAGAAGTGTTTCCCGCAACAATTAAAAGAGTGGGAGCCAAAAATTAAAGAAATGATTCCTTCATTTGGTGTTTCTTTATTAAAACATCCAGAGTTACTAAAAGAAATTCAAACCACAACTTCTGAGGCTCTTGGTTTAGCAGACAAGAAACAAGAAGAGAAAGTACCAGAATTGGTTTAACGATAATAGATATGAAAATTGCCAGACACCAAAGTGTGTCTGGCAATTTTTTATTTATTAAACAGTTTCCCTTGTAGGACATCAATTGCCCTCTCAATTTCTACTAGATCTTCGCTTGAAACATCGGTAATGCGGTTCAGGAAATGAGCCTCAATTGTCGCAAAGGCCTCTTTCATCATGATTTCCCCTTCAGGTGAGAGACGGATAACTAGTTTGCGGCGATCATCACGGTCATGGATCTTCTCAATTATCCCTTTTTCACTTAATTTACTAAGCTCTCTGCTTGTGTTGGGCATAGACATGTTTTGACATTCGTTAATTTCACTTGGGGTCACAGGCTGATTAACAGCGATATATTCTAGGATTTTATATTGAACCGTTGAAATGGATGGTGGCTTTGCATCTTTCGTAAGCTCATTGGTTACTCGATGTACAGAAGATGTAAATGCTACTAGTTTGTAAAATAAATCTTTAGTGTTCACTTGGTTCACCTCTTAATCACAAGATATCAAAATAATTATCAATAAACAATTATCAATTGATAAACAAATTACAAGGTGTTAGTATATAGTTATCAATTGATAATTAGAGAGGTGCCCTATGAATGTATTAATTGTTTACACTTATCCTAATCATCAAGGTTTAAATTACTCATTTTTTCAGAAAGCAATCAAAGGGAGTCAAGAAAACCCAAAGGTTAAAGAAGTCAAAGTTTTAGACCTTTATGAAGAAGGCTTTAATCCGGTTTTGGTGTTTAATGAACAAAAACGAAGACGTGATATGTATAAGGATCCACATCTAGAAAAATATCGGCAGCAAATAATGTGGGCCGATAAACTGGTATTTATTTATCCGATTTGGTGGGGGCGGCCGCCAGCAATGCTTATGGGCTACATTGACCAATTATTTGCATCAAATTTTGCTTATAAAGATCACAGGGGGCATTTTCCAGAAGGGTTGTTGAAAGGAAAATCTGTTGTGTGTGTTTCTACTATGAAAGGACCAACGCATTATCCGCTGTTATGGTTAAATAATGCACATAAAGTTTTACTAAAGCGAGCTTTATTTAGCTTTGTTGGTATTAAGAAGGTGAAGTTTTTTGAATTTGGAAAAATGGAAAGTCCGAATGGAAATCAAACGAAAAAGCTAGATAAAATTTATCATTATTTTAAAAAGATTAAACACTAGGTGCTAAATCACCATTTAAAATTTTTCGTTTCACGTGAAACATCCATCTATTATTTTGAAAATTAGTTCAACCTCCTATACAAGTGCCCTTTCTTCTACATAGGATACAAAAGCTATGATAGGAAGGGGATATATGAATTGGAAATAGAGGTTGAACCATTCATGAGGGCTCTTGTTACGGGTGGTGCTGGATTTATTGGTTCTCATTTAGTTGAACAACTATTAAATCAAGGATATAAAGTTATTACATTGGATGATTTATCGACTGGAAAATTAAGATACTTAAATAATATAATCGATCATCCTCATCATATTTTTGTACAAGGCTCTGCATTAGATCGAGCTTTATTAAGGGACCTTATCGAGGAATGTGATGTGATTTTCCATATGGCAGCTGTTTTAGGCGTAAAAAACACTGTAGACAATCCGCTAAAGGTAATTGAGGGAAATATTGATTCGACGCGAAATGTGTTAGAGCTTGCTTTTCCTCGTAAAAAAAAGGTCATCTTTGCTTCAACATCAGAGATTTATGGAAAAAATGAGGAATTACCGTTTGCTGAGGATAACTCAAGTAGAGTACTAGGGCCGACACACATCCATCGTTGGTGCTATGCTACAGCTAAAGCTCTTGATGAACATTTATGCTTTGCCTATGGTGAAAAGGGTTTACCAGTCACTGTTGTAAGGTATTTTAATACCTATGGGCCTCGGCAGAATGGTACACAATATGGTCAAGTAATACCAAAATTTATTAAGGCAGCACTGAAAAACGAACCAATAACGATTTATGGAGACGGTGAACAGTCCCGTTGTTTTACATTTATTGATGACACGGTTATTGGAACGATTGCTTGTATCGATGCTAAAACTAATCAGCAGGTGTTCAATATTGGCATCGATCAAGTAACAACAATTAATGAACTAGCATTAAAAATAAAGGTACTTAGCAACTCTTCATCCGAAATAACGTATATTCCTTATTCACAAGCCTATGGTCAAGGTTATGAGGACATGCAAAAAAGAGTCCCGAATATTTTAAAGGCAAAACAGATGTTAAACTATAACCCTTCAGTAAAACTGGCAGATGGATTAATGCGAACAATCGAATGGTATCGAGACGATCTGAGTTTTGAAGGTGATAGAAATTAACAGTATGATGATAAGGGAAGCAAGCTTTGTTGGCTCCCAAATATATTTTTTAGCCATGATCATTTTGCAGCAAAATGGTCTTTTTTTTGTTATTTTGAGTTAATGATAAGAAAATCTTAAGAAATACATCGAGAGTTTGTTAAGATTTAATTGATATCATTCCTTTAGAACATCAGATTAAGGGGTGATGAAGAACAGAACCTATTTTAGGAGTGAAGCTACATGAACATATTAGTTTGTGATGATGATAAAGCGATTGTCGATGCGATTGGAATTTATTTAGAAAATGAAGGGCTACATGTTATCAAAGCATACGATGGGATTGAAGCTTTACAAATCGTTGAGCAAGAAGAGCTTCATCTTATTATCATGGATATCATGATGCCAAAGCTTGATGGAATCAGAGCAACAGCGAAAATTAGGGAAGAACATAAAATTCCGCTTATCATGCTGTCAGCTAAGTCTGAAGACACGGATAAGATTCTTGGCCTCAATTTAGGCGCAGATGACTATATGACAAAACCGTTTAATCCGCTTGAACTCATCGCCAGAGTAAAATCGCAGCTAAGACGTTACACAACTTTTGGTGGTATGGAAACAAAGAGCAGCGTGTATAAATCGGGCGGTCTCGAAATTGACGATGAAACAAAAATGATTACCATTGATGGCGAGGTAGTGCATCTGACTCCGGTCCAGTATAAAATTTTAAAGCTTCTAACGGCTAATGCGGGAAGAGTTTTTTCGATTGAAGAGATTTATGAAAAGGTTTGGAATGAACCGTCCTTTAATCCGGATAATACGGTAACGGTTCATATTCGTAAAATCAGGGAAAAAATCGAATTCAATCCGCGCGAGCCAAAATATCTAAAGGTGGTGTGGGGCGTTGGCTACAAAGTCGAGAAGTTATAGCCATTCAATTATAACGAAAATCATTGTTTTTTTGATTATGATTACCTGTTTTACGATGTTGCTTAAGCAAATTATTGAGGTAGAAATTCGGAATGATGGTGATTTTGGTGTAATTTTAGAGAAGGACTATTTTCATAGTGATGCTTATGTCCGTGAAAGTGAAGCATTAATTAATGATTTAACCTGGCTAATCAATGATTTTAAAAGTGAAGATTATATTTTAAGTGGCGCTACGATTGACGAGCAAGATTTACGAAATGCAACAGAAGAACAATATCTAGAGTATCATACAAATTCCAAAAATTATAATCCGAACTTATCGGAAGAAGAGAATTTTGCAAAGTTTAAAGAGGAAAATGCTGATAAGATAACACAGATTAAGGAAAATTTGATTAAAGAAGATTTAAAGCAATTCAATCAATATTTGCAAAACTTATCAGAGTTCAAAAATCCAATATACTATGTTAGCGATGGAGAACATGAGTTTACAAATGCTGGGGAGACGAATCAAGAGCAATTCACCAAATACCCAGCTTATATGAAATTTACTCCATACAAGCAAGAGTTTTATCCACAGGAAGTTTATGATAATAAAAGTTTGTATCGGATCAACCATACAGCGGATCAATTAAATGCAGATAACAGTGTTATGTACGTAGCTTTTACGAAGGACTACCTTAATGAAAAAATTAAGGCTTGGCACGAGGATCAGTCAGAGGTTAAGGACAGTATTATCATTTTGCTTGGCTATTTACTTGGATTTATTGTTTCCTTTGTTTATTTAATGATAGTAATTGGTAGAGACTCCTTTAAGGATGAGAGGCTCCGCTTAAATGGTTTTGATAAATTATTCACTGACATCAATCTAGTCCTGTGTATAATCTTAATTTCAATATGGATCACAATGGTTGGGAATATTTACCCGAATATTGATTATGTGCTAGTTCCATTTTCACTTCCAATTGCAGCATTAGGTTTTCTGCTAATTCTGTCGCTTATGAAGCATATAAAAAATAAGTCTTTATTCAAGCATTCGTTCATCTATTGGTTGATTTCGAAGCTCGTGTTCTTTATTCGCGATGTATATAAGAATGGCAATATAGCCGTTAAAACGGTGCTAATTGTTGTTGGTTATCCGCTGTTAGTTGCGGCAACGTTCTTCATCTTCCCGGTTACACTTGGTTTGGCTGCTTGGTTTGCTTTGAAAAAAGTTAAATCGTTTAATGCTATCAAACTGGGTGTTGAGAACATCAAAAATGGTGACAAGTATCATCACATTAATGTGAACGGAAAAGGCGAATTTGCCGACCTCGCTGAAAATATTAACACGATTTCCGATGGATTGAAAAAGGCGGTTCATAACGAACTGAAAAGCGAGCGGCTTAAGACAGAGCTCATCACCAATGTCTCACATGATATTAGAACACCGCTAACTTCCATTATTACGTATGTTGATTTACTGAAGCAGGAGCAAGACCCATCAAAGGTAGATGAATATATTGAAGTACTTGTTCAAAAAGCAAATCGGTTAAAAGTATTAACAGATGACCTATTTGAAGCGGCAAAGGCTTCAAGCGGTAATATACCGGTTCACCTTGAGCGGATTGATGTAGAATCGCTAATCACCCAAGGTTTAGGTGAAGTTAATGATAAAATTGAAGCGGTAGGTTTGAACTTTAGGCTGAGCCATCCTGAGGAAAAGCAGTACGTAAGTGCGGACGGAAAATTACTGTGGCGGTCGATTGAAAATTTATTATCTAATATCTTTAAATATACGCTGCGAGATTCAAGGGTTTATATCAATATTGAAGACTTAGGTAATGAAGTTCGCTTGTCTTTTAAAAATATTTCAGCCTATGAGTTAAATATTTCTGAGGAAGAATTGATGGAGCGCTTTAAACGAGGAGATGAATCAAGAGCGAGCCAAGGCAGCGGTTTAGGACTTTCCATTGCCAAAAGCTTAATCGAAAATCAAAATGGGAAATTTGAAATTCAGATTGATGGTGATTTATTCAAGGCAATGATTACTTTGCCTAAATATAAATAGTAAAAAACGTCTTGAGACTAATAGGTAAAAATAAGGGAGCCCTAATTTATGATGGGCTCCCTTATTATGTTTACTGTTTCCAGTTAGTATGGAAGCTTCCTGGCATGTCCTTCCGTTCATACGTATGGGCTCCAAAATAATCACGCTGTGCTTGCACAAGGCTAGCATGTGAGTTTCCTGTTCGATAGCTATCATAATAAGCTAATGAAGCACTCAAACAAGGGAATGAAATACCAGTAAGAATACCTTCACAAACTACTTTTCGTAAACCTAACTGATACTCTTTCACCTTTTCTGCAAAATAAGGTGAGAGTAATAGATTTGAAAGCTGTGGCTGTGCTTGGAAAGACTCACTTATCGTATTTAAAAATTCAGCACGAATAATACAGCCGCCTCGGAAAATCAGGGCAATATCTTTTAGTGGTAAGTCCCATCCATAAGTTTGTGATGCCGTTTTATATTGGGAAAACCCTTGAGTATAAGCACAAATTTTGCTCATGTACAATGCTTGTCTAACATACTCAATCCACGTAGACGTATCTAACGTTGCAAGCTCCATTTCTGGACCGGTTAAAATATCTTCTGCAACCGTCCGTTCCTCTTTTAAAGAAGAAATATAGCGCGCAAATAATGACTCGGTAATGATGGAGGCAGGAATCCCATTATCGATTGCTTGAATACTAGTCCATTTACCAGTTCCCTTTTGGCCAGCTTTATCTAAAATTACATCAATCATTGGTAAGCCTGTAATTTCATCATTTTTCCGTAAAATTTCAGCTGTAATTTGAATTAAATAACTTTTTAGTTCGCCTTGATTCCATTCGTCAAAAATGTCAGCAATTTCAGGAACAGATAGATTTAGACGATTTCTTAGAAAAGTAAATGCTTCAGCAATCAGCTGCATATCAGCATACTCAATACCATTGTGAACCATTTTAACAAAATGACCTGCACCTTTAGGACCTAAATATACACAGCATGGGTCTTGTCCCACTTGTGCAGCGATTTTGGTGAAAATTGGAGCCACTTTTTCATACACTTCTTGGTCACCGCCTGGCATAATCGAAGGCCCACTAAGTGCGCCAACCTCGCCTCCTGATATACCTATTCCAAGATAACCGATACCTTTTGCTTTTAATTCATCATAGCGACGCTCTGTATCAAGAAAATGGGAATTACCGCCGTCCATGATAATATCGTTCGTATCAAGGTGTGGGAGTAATAGATCAATCACTGAATCGATTGCTTTTCCGGCAGTTACCATTAGGAAAATCTTTCTCGGTGTTTGTAAAGACTGAACAAACTCCTTTATATCGTAATAAGCATGGAACGACTTTCCTTGATTATTTTTTACAAAAAGGTCGGTTAAATCTCTTGTATAGTTAAAAACTGCAACCTGTTCATCTTTATTAGCCATATTTAAGGCGATGTTGCTGCCCATGACACCTAAACCAATTACTCCAATTGTGTTATTCATATCCTTTTGCTCCTTTGATAGTTTGCGATGTGTGCATAATCTTCTTCTAGATTTCTCGATAGATGAATAAATATTGGCAATAGCTCTTGATATTCCACTACTGCAGCATGGTTTGGTGTGTGATTGAAAGTGCTGCCGACCATTTCCTCAGCTACATCAAATGAGTCGATTTTCCCTACCGCATATAGGCCTAATAAACAAGCACCAAGGCAAGAGCTTTCATAGCTTTCTGGTACAACTAGTTCCGATTCAAATATATCAGACATCATTTGCCGCCAAACGTTTGATCTAGCAAAACCACCGGTAGCCTTAATCCTTGTTACTGGACCGTCCATGCATTCAGTCAATGCTAGGAAGACTGTGTAGAGATTGAAAATGACACCTTCTAAGGCAGCGCGGATCATATGCTCTTTTTTATGTGACAGTGTTAATCCGAAAAATGAACCACGCACATCAGGATTCCATAATGGGGCACGTTCGCCAGCTAGGTATGGATGGAATAGTAAGCCGTCGGCCCCAGGTTGCACCCGCTCGGCAATTTGGGTTAGGACTTCATATGGATCAATCCCCAATCGTTTTGCTGTTTCGACTTCACTAGAAGCAAATTCATCTCGAATCCAGCGAAGCACCATTCCACCATTGTTAACCGGCCCGCCAATGACCCAGTGATTTTCTGTCAATGCATAACAAAAGATTCTGCCCAAATCATCTGTTTGTGGTCGGTCGATAATGGTGCGAATCGCACCGCTTGTCCCGATCGTTACAGCAATCTCTCCTTTTTGAATTGCATTTACGCCAAGATTAGATAAAACACCGTCACTCGCGCCAATGATGAATGGGGTTTGCGGATCAATTCCAATTTGGTTTGCTAAATCAATATTGCAATTGCAGAAGCTCTTCGTCGTTGGGACTAATTCTGACAACTGCTCTCTTGATATACCTGCAATTTTTAAAGCTTCTTCATCCCAATCAAGTGTATTGAGGTTCATCAACCCCATTGCTGAAGCCAACGAGTAATCAACGACATATTGATCAAAGAATTTTTTGAAGATATATTCTTTAATTCCGATATATTTTTTTGCCTTTTGAGCGATCTCAGGATGCTCATTTACAAGCCAAGTAATTTTGCTTAATGGTGACATCGGATGAATCGGTGTCCCGGTTCTTTTATATATCTCAAGTCCGTTTAACTCGGTTTTAATTTTGTAGGCCCATGCTTCACTACGATTATCAGCCCAAGTAATACATCGAGTTATTGGTTGGTCATTTTCATCCAAGGCAATGACGCTATGCATCGCACTACTAAACGAAATAAACAGAAGCTGCTTTTGTGGATGCTGCTTCATGATATTGGTTATTGCCTGTAGAATTGCTTGGAAAATTTCATCCGGATTTTGTTCTGCTGTTGAGATATCCGGTGTGTATAAAGGGTATCCGATATTTTCGGTTTGAATGACTTCACCTTTGTCGGTGAATAATACGGCCTTTGTGCTAGTGGTGCCGATGTCAATTCCTAACATGTATTTAGTCATCTTGTTGTCCAACCCCTTTAGCGAGAATTTGTTGCGACAGCCATAGGTCTTCGACTTTGTCTTGAACATCATCGAAGTTTTGGTGTAAGGATTGAATCATAAGCTTCCGATCCTTTGTCTTGATTGCTTCTATATAAAGCTCATGATTGGAAATAACCCTTGTAAAATCATCGTACTTATCTTGGAAACGAACCCGCATAGATAACAGAATGAAACTTTCCATAACAGGTTTTAAGTTATTCCAAATCATCATGATATAGGAATGATCAATCGCGCGTATGATCGTCTCGTGAAACAAAACATCATGGAAGGAAAACTCATCTGCATCTCGAAATTTAATCGCGACCTTCATCATTTCCAATATTTTATGTAACTCTTTAGTTAAAGCAGTTACATCCATCTGAACGAGTCGCTCAAATACAAAGGTTTCAATTAATAGGCGTACATCGTAGATTTCTTTAACTTCTTTTTCGGATAATCCAATAACGACGGCACCCATTCTTTCTAATCGGATAATATTTTCTGCCGCCAGAACTTTAAGTGCTTCGCGTACAGGCGAGCGACTAACATGAAAGTCTGCAGCTAATTTGTTTTCAGATAATGTCGTACCACTTTCAATCATTCCGGAAATAATCCGCATTCTAAGTTCACATGCAACACGATCTCCAGCAGTAGCTTTTGAAAGCCATTTATCGGGATATAAAAAACCATTTGTGTTAGACATATATCCACCTCTTTACGTTTCGGTATACTTGTATACAAGTATTTTAATATAATATGGGTATTTTGCAAAGATTTTGTTTGGGGAAATTTATGGAAAATGGAGAGGGGAGATTTTACTGAATTAAAGTGTAATAGTATTCGAGTTGAAAGTTGTATGATGAGCTTTTAAGCGAAAATCAACCTATTTTCCCCGAAAAAATAGAGGAGAAATCAATTTTTCCCCTCTTACTAATGAAATTCGGCCAGGGAACTTCCACAAATCCACAATCATCTTCTTATTTTTGCTTCATCAATAAATAAATAAAGTATGGTGCACCGATAATGGCGACCATAATCCCTGCTGGTAAGCCATTAGGCTCGACTAAGTTTCGCCCGACTGTATCAGCGAATAACAGGAGCCACCCGCCAATTAATATCGCGACAGGAATGAATAACTGATTTCGTGGCCCGACTAATGCCTTCGCAATATGTGGAGCAAGTAAGCCGATAAAGGCAATTCCGCCCGTGACGGCAACGGCTGAAGCAGCTAAAGCAACGGCAGTTAACAGTAAAATGATTCGTTCTCTTTCGATGGATAGACCTACCCCTATTGATACCGACTCACTCAAGCCAAGTAGATTAAGGCGGTTAGCTTTATATAACGTAAACGGAATGAGGATAATTAGCCACGGAAGAAGTGCCCATATAAACGGCCAATCAGCTCCCCAAATATTGCCTGCGAGCCATTTTGCAATGAAATCAACCTTTTCACGGGGAGCGGATGAAATCAACACTACAGATACTCCTGCAAGAGCAAAGGCAAACCCAATCCCAACAAGGACTAATCGAACTGGCTGCAGTCCCGTCTTACGGTTATAGGAAAATACATAGATTAGTCCAGTCGTAATCAAGGCCCCGATAAACGCCACAAGTGGGAGTAGGTATACAAATGAGCCGGGCTCGATCGGGAAAAACAAAAAGAAAATCGATATGGCTACACCTGCACCATTGTTAATTCCCATAACCCCTGGGTCAGCCAGGTCATTACGAGTCAGCCCTTGCAAAATAGCTCCAGATAACGCAAGCGCCATCCCTGCTAACAACGTAATGAATATCCGCGGTAAACGAATCGAGAATAAAATAAATTCCTCTTTAAACGAACCTTCTCCGATCATCGTCGGTAGAATTCGATCATACGATACAGAAGAAAAACCTAGGCCTAAACTAATCACTATCGTTACCAAAATTAACGTAAAGAAGATGGCAAGAATCAACCGTTGCTTTCTAAGTAATGATGGATGGATCATGAGAATGTCTTCCCTCCCTTACGGACAATGAACAGGAAGAAAGGTAGTCCTATTGTCACTACAATTGCCGCAATTGGTGTTTCAAAGGGAGCGTTAATGGTCCGTGCCAAAGTATCAGCAAACAGCATAAAGGTTGCCCCAATGATTGCCGCCATCGGGATTATGAATCGATAATCTGTCCCGACGATTGCCCGTACGATATGAGGAATCATTAACCCAATAAACACCATATTTCCAACGAGAGCAACAGCTGCCCCTGCCAGAAAAATAATCGTGATATAAAGTACTGTTTTAATTTTTGTGATATTTTGGCCTAACCCAATTGCAACCTCTTCATTCAAACTTAATACGGTTAATTGCTTTGAGAAAACTAAGGCAATTAAAATTCCGATGATAATAAAAGGGAAGATAATCTTAATTTGCGACCAATTCGTGCCAATTAAACCACCGGCAGTCCACATCGATACGTTCTTTGTGAGTTTAAAATAAATCCCAATTCCCTCAGCAATTGCATAAAGAAAGGTTGATACAGCAGTACCGGCAAGAACAATTCGCAAAGGGGAGAAGCCACCTTTATTAACAGCACCTATTCCGAACACTAATAATGTCCCAATAGCAGCTCCGATAAAGCAGGCAACCGTAAGACCAAAGTAATTGGTGGAAGGAAGAATGGCAAGGGTGATCGCTAAAGTGGCATTGGCGCCAGCAGTAAGCCCGAGAATTCCAGGGTCTGCCAAAGGATTTCGCGTAAGCCCTTGCATAATTGCTCCGGCAACAGCCAAGGCTGCCCCAACAAGAATTGCGGCCACTTCACGAGGTAAACGAATTTCACGGATAATTGATAATCGCTCACCAGTTGCAGTAGTTGTGAGCGCAAGCCAAACATCCTTCAATGAAATATCAGCTGCACCAAAAATCATCGCCATGATAAACATAATGAAAAGGGTCAGGACACCCAAAGTTAACTTTATTGTAAATGGGATGGAGGATTGAAATGTATTCATCAGTCTCATCTTTTCTTTCATAGAATGGGGGAAGAGGATGACAGTGTCATCCTCTTGAATTTTTTTATTAAAATAATGCAAAGGACGATATTTGATTATTTACCTAAAAATGATTTTTTAAAGAATTTCAATTGGTTTTCTAATGTTATCGGGTCTGTAAAGGAAGCTCCGTTTCCATTCATTTCGAAAACTCGGTTATTTTTTACTGCAGGAATATTTTTATAAGTTTCAGTTTCCTCGAATGAACTATCAGCATCCTTGTACTTGCTGAAAACCACATAATCGCCAGCGTACTCAGGTAAAACCTCTACGGACATTGCAAAATAGCCTGCATCTAGTGCAACTTGCTTTACCTTTTCGGGCATTTTTAATTTCATTCCTTGATATAGGATTTCTGTTCCACGCGCCCAATTATCACCGAATACATAAAGGTCTTTGTCAAAGCTTTCAAATACGGATACCGTTGCATCTTCACCGATTTTGGCACGAATTTCGTCACCAGTTTTTGCAACACGTGTTTGGAAGTCGTCAACCCATGCTTGGGCTTCTTTTTCCTTGTTTAAAAGTTTACCAATCTCTACATGTTGGGTTAAATAATCAACTTTGCCCCAAGTATAGGTGACGGTTGGAGCAATTTCCTTTAATTTATCGAGGTTTTTCACTGTCGATAATGCAATGATAAGATCAGGCTCAAGCTCAATGATTTGTTCAAGATTATCTTCTGAAACTTGTGCAACATCTTTTAACTTATCTGCAAATTGCGGACTGTTTTTAGACCATGTATCCACCCCAACGACATTGACGCCTAAATCGAGGACATTTCCTGTAAAACCAGATAAAAGTACGACTCTTTGAGGATTAGCTGGTACTTCAATCGGTCCATTTTCTGATTGGTAAGTGATGGTCTCAGATTTTTTATCCTTGTCAGTATTAGTATCTTTGTCGGTTTCCTTTGTTTCATTACTGCTGCAGGCACTAATAATTAGCGCAAGTACGATCATAAACGGAATGAGTAGCTTCTTCATTTGTAGTTTCTCCTTTAATTAAGTTGTAGGTTAGACACATTGGTTTTTTAGTACGAGGATCGATTCCAATTTCAGCATCAATATTAAATATTTTTTTTAACACGTCATGGTTAATGACCTCTTCGCATGTACCTGCTTTAACGATTTCACCATTTTTTAAGGCGACAATGTAATCAGCAAAGCGAGCGGCCTGATTTAAATCATGAAGGACCATAACAATCGTTCGCTGCTGTTCATGATTCAACTTTTGTAAAAGCTCTAAAACCTCAAGCTGATGAGCCATATCTAAATAGGTGGTCGGCTCGTCTAGAAAAATAATGTCTGTTTCTTGAGCAAGCGCCATCGCGATCCAAACCCGTTGACGCTGCCCTCCTGATAAGGCATCAACTGGGCGGAATTTGAAATCTTTAGTACCAGTCACCTCAAGGGCCCAATCAATTACTTCATAATCTTTTTTCGATAAGCGTCCAAATCCCTTTTGATATGGAAAGCGCCCATAGGAGACAAGCTCACCAACAGTTAATCCACTTGCACTTTCAGGTGATTGTGGAAGGATTGCCATTTTTTTTGCCAAAAGCTTGGTAGCCTCTTTCAAAATATTTTTCCCATCTAATACAACTGAACCAGACTGATGAGAAATGATTCGAGTAATAGCCTTTAGTAGCGTAGATTTTCCACAACCGTTTGAACCAATAATCGTAGTGATTTGTTTATCAGGAATAGTTACACTAAGGTTTTTAACGATTAAACGTTCCCCATAGCCAATATTAAGATCATCTGTATACAGGCGAACCATAATAACCTCCTTAGGTGATTGAAAATTTCGATTTTAATTGATAATGATTATCAGTATCGTTAATCAAAATATAATCCTCCCCGAAATTTATGTCAATGAATTTTTATCAAAAAATCAAAAATTACTCAATAAAGATTTCTAGGAAGATGTGCTTTATAGATTTAGCCTTATTGATAAAAGTGAATTTTATTACAGAAAGTATTTGGATAATATATTAATATTAAAAATGGGAAACTAGCACCTTTTTTATCGAAAATGACTAAACCCACCACTAATTCTTCTAGAGGATGTCTGTTTATGAAGGATCTTCACAGCTTTACGAATTTAAAATATTACCGATTATCAATTGCAATAATCATATTATTTATGTTTTCAGGAGTTTATGTAGTTTTTACGAGATTAACCTCATTTAGCGTAGGTTTTTTTATTCATCTATTCTTAGTCATAGCTTTGGCTATTCCTTTATGGGTCTATCCAAAATACGAATCAATAAAGCTAAAGGCATGCATTACCATTTTAGCAATGGTGTATTTTTACGCACTTTTTATTTTATATCCAGATACAACTTCTACCTTTGTCCTACTATGCTTAAGTCCAGGAATTGCGATTTTATTTTTCCATCCGAAAGTATTTTATTTTTCACTTTCGCTAAATTTAGTGGGTTTAAGTCTCATTTTTAGCTACGTGGGTCTATTAGATAAAGGCCAACTTTATCCATTTTTGTATTCGGACCTGACCGGCAATGTTCTGAATTGCTTAGCCAGTCAGGCTACTGTGTTTCTGATATTTTTCTTGACGAATTCGAGGATAAATAAGCTGCAGATGTATTGCGAGCAAATTCAACAGGCGGAAAGATTGAAAACGACTGGACAGCTAGTAGCAGCTGTAGCTCATGAAATCAGGAATCCAATTACAGTTGTGAAAGGTTTCTTACAGTTGTTTAAAGAGGACGAAACGTTCGCAGATAAAAAAGAGCATTTTGGGTTAATGCTCGATGAGCTGGGCATTGCAGAAACTGTACTATCAGATTTTCTTGCTATTGCCAAGGAAAAGGATCCAAGGGATACGACACAGATTATTAGTGTAAAACAGTCACTGTACAGTGTTGTCGAGCTTATTCAATCATTTGCGTTAATGAATAATATTTCGGTGCAAATCGATGTAAAAGAGGAAAATTTTATCAATTGCAGTCTGATTGAATTTAAGCAGTTAATGATAAATCTATTAAAAAATGCAATTGAGGCCTCGAAAACTGGCAAAACTGTAACGGTACAGGCAAAGAAGAATAAGCATAAAGTGGATATTTGCATCATCGATGAAGGTGCAGGAATGTCAGAGGAGGAATTAAAGGTAATTGGTACCCCTTTTTATTCTTTAAAAACAAAAGGAACTGGCCTAGGTTTAATGATTTGCTTCAATATCGTTGAGAAATATAATGGGCTGATACGCTATAATAGTGAAATAGGTAAAGGGACGGTCGTAACGGTTAGTTTCCCCTCCAAACTTAAACCACAATATCCATAAAAAGAGGATGCTTAATTGTGATCATCACAGATTTAAGCATCCTCCTATTTGTTATATTATCATTTAGTTATTAATATACGCCTTGAGCAAGCATAGCGTCAGCAACTTTAAGGAATCCAGCAATGTTTGCACCTACAACAAGGTTACCTGGGTAGCCGTATTCTTTAGAAGCTTTTACGCTCTCACGATAAATGTTTACCATGATATTGTGTAATTTTGAATCAACTTCTTCAAATGACCATGGATATCTCATGCTGTTTTGAGCCATTTCTAATGCTGAAACAGCAACTCCACCTGCGTTAGCAGCTTTTGCTGGAGCAAATAATACATTGTTGCTTAAGAAGATATCAATAGCTTCAAGAGTTGAAGGCATGTTTGCACCCTCACCGATTGCTTTAACTCCGTTAGCAACTAATGTTTGTGCTGCTGAGTCATCAATTTCGTTTTGAGTCGCACATGGAAGCGCGATGTCACATGGAATTGACCAGATACCGCTGCAGCCTTCTGTATAAACTGCTTCTGGGTGGTAATTTACATACTCGCTGATACGAGCGCGTTTAACTTCTTTAAGTTCTTTAACAGTATCAAGGTTGATACCATTTTCATCGTAAATGTAACCGTTAGAATCGCTACATGCAACGACTTTTGCACCAAGTTCAGTAGCTTTTTGGATTGCGTAAATAGATACGTTACCAGAACCAGAAACAACTACTTTGCTTCCGTGGAAAGTTTTTCCATTATCTTGAAGCATTTCTTCTACGAAGTAAACTGTACCGTATCCAGTAGCTTCAGTTCTTGCTAAGCTTCCGCCATATCCTAAACCTTTACCAGTTAACACGCCTGCTTCATAAGCGTTGCGCATTCTTTTATATTGACCGAATAAATAACCGATTTCTCTTCCGCCAACCCCGATATCACCTGCAGGAACGTCAGTGTCTTGACCGATGTGTCTTGAAAGTTCAGTCATGAAGCTTTGGCAGAAACGCATAACTTCTGCATCTGATTTTCCTTTAGGATCGAAGTCAGATCCACCTTTACCGCCACCAATAGGTTGACCAGTAAGTGAGTTTTTAAGGATTTGTTCAAAGCCTAAGAATTTGATAATACTTGCATTAACAGATGGGTGGAAACGTAATCCACCTTTGTAAGGTCCAATTGCACTGCTAAATTGAACACGGAAACCGCGGTTAACCTGTACCTTACCTGCATCGTCAACCCAAGCAACACGGAAGTTAAGCATTCTTTCTGGCTCAACAATGCGATCTAAGATGCCTGCTTCTTTGTATTTTGGATGTTTTGCGAATACTGGTACAAGTGAATCAAAGATTTCTTTAACAGCCTGATGGAATTCACTCTCACCTGGGTTTCTTTGGATAACTTTAGCGTACACGTCATTTACATACTCTTTTGCAACTTGTAATTCTGGGGTTAATTCAGCAACTACACTCATGATTTCACTATCTCCTTTTTATTTAAATTTAATATATTGATAAAGTTTTTTAAAAATCAGAATTTTTATTTTATTAATATCCATTTGTATTTTATTCCAATTGTCTGGTCAATAACAATAAAAATTTCTGAGATTAATGCAATTATGTGATGAACTATGTCGAAAATGTTAACAACATTAAGAAAAAATAATCATTTACAAATCATATGGTATCTTTTTAAAATAGCTTAAACAATATATAATTTAGATAATAACTATCTCAAGTTGAGATAAATCAAAAAGCGAAAGTGTCTTGTTTAGCTACTTTGCGCTTAGACAGCGAAAAAAGGGGTATTACGATGGAGCTTCGACAATTACGCTACTTTATTGAAGTAGCGAAACGAGAACACGTTTCTGAAGCAGCGCAACAAATTCATGTAGCCCAATCAGCAATCAGTAGGCAAATCGGCAACCTAGAAGATGAATTGGGTGTGCAATTGTTCGAAAAAGATGGGAGAAATGTTAAATTAACACCAGTTGGGAAGCTCTTTTTAGAGCATGCCGAAACGGCGTTAAAAGCGATTGATTATGCTAAAATGCAAATCGATGAATATTTAAATCCAGAAAAAGGCACGATTAAAATTGGATTTCCAACGAGTTTGGCCAGCCATTTTATGCCGACAGTAATCTCAGCGTTTAAAGAAAGAAATGCGAATGTTTCATTTCAATTAAGACAAGGTTCATATAAATTCTTAATTGATGCCGTAAAAAATCGGGAAATTAATATCGCTTTTTTAGGTCCGGTGCCAGCGGAGGATGCTGATATAGAAACACATATTTTATTTTCCGAGCGAATTTCAGCTCTATTACCGAGTCAACATCCATTAGCTAAGAACAAATCCATCAGATTAAATGATCTAAGAGATGAAGAATTTGTCCTGTTTCCAGAAGGAATGATTCTTCATCAAATTGCGATTGATGCCTGTAAGCAAGCGGGCTTTACACCTAACACCTCTTCAGAAGGTGAAGATTTAGATGCAATTAAGGGGCTTGTAGCAGCTGGAATGGGTGTTACATTGCTTCCTGAGAGTACGTTTGATGTAAAACCTCCACGGTTTACGGTAAAGATACCGATAGAATTTCCTATTGTTAGAAGAACTGTTGGTGTCATTGTTCCCAAAAAACGGGAACTTGCACCTTCTGAGAAAGCTTTTTATGCCTTTATCAAGGATTTCTTTTACAGATTAGAACAATATCAGTAAGTTAATGGGTATGTATCCAAATGACTAAAAACAAAGGCAGTCGTCAAGACTGTCTTTATTTTATTCAATGCTCGTATAATTATGAATTCTTTTCAAATTTTTATGAGAAGTGTGAAAAAATGGTAGGTATTTTAGTATAATGTTAATTGTGTAAACATTTTTTATTTTTCATTAAATTTGAGATGGACAATTTAACTTAGACTTGCACAATATTCATTCATATCTCTGTATGGGGGGAAGAAAATTGTATTGTTCAAATTGTGGAGTCGTAATTTCTAGCACGACCGAAATTTGCCCCAAGTGTGGGGTAAGGCCGTTTCGAACAAAGGCTTATTGCTATAGTTGCGGGGAAAAGAACCTTAGTAAGTACCAAGTCCAATGTAAGACGTGCGGAACAGATTTAGATGCCAAAGTTGTAAGCGCTTCAATTGATGTTGATATGAATGCTTCCTGGTTTTCAGCATTGCAATTACCGCCAGGCATAAAGCAACTGATGGTTAAATTTAAGCGTGAATAACCATAATATAGGTAGTTGAGGGAAAGGATCTGAAGCAGAATTCAGGTCTTTTTATTTTGGCCTAACCGGCCGTCTTAAGCTTGTCGCCTCATAACGGGCCGTTTCCACTTTTTGATTCTGTCATAGGTTTGTCACAATTATAGCCATAAAGAGTCATATGTCGCCAAAAATCAACATGTTATCATAATGGTGAGGTGTGAGAAATGCAACTAATTCGAAGGTTAATCGGATTGCTACTACTATTGTACATAATCACTGGACTAACCACAGTTTCAGCTGAAACCAATTTGCAAGACATTATCAATAGCACCCCTGAAGGTAAGACGGTTGAACTTCCAAGTGGAACCTACACTGGGCCACTTGTCATTAATAAGTCGATAACGGTTATTGGTCAAAAAGGTGTGAAGATTATTGCTAATGGTGATTCTCCGGCACTTATTTTACAAAACAAGGGGGCAACCGTTAAGAATCTGAGTGTTGAAAATAAGGATGCTGATTACGCCATTTTCATCTCTGGATCAAAACATAGTCTTGTAAATGTTAACGTAAAGACGGCGCATATTGGGGTTCGTTTAAACGAAGCGAACAGTATTGAGGTTCGTGATGTAACGGTCATGGGCTACCAAGGTGCAGCTGATGAAGGCAATGGCATTGACCTGTATCGGTCAGAAAATAATGTGATTGCTAATAATACAGTTAAAGACATTCGTGATGGCATTTACCTCGAGTACAGTAGTGCTAATAAGATTTATGGCAATTTGGTCACCCGTTCACGATATGGTCTGCACTTTATGTACACTGAAAATAATGTTGTCCAGGACAATACGCTTATTAATAACCATACCGGAAGCATGATTATGGTTTCGTCTAATGAGTTATATGAGAATAATAAATTGTTAGAAAACAGGCAAAATGTTAACTCGCAAGGACTATATTTGTATGACGTTAACGAATCGAAATTTCAGAACAATCTGATTAAGGATAACCGAATTGGCATTATGATCGACAACACTTTTACAAATGAAATAACACGGAACATTTTCCAGGGCAATGCATTAGGGATTATTTTTAAACAATCCACGGATAATAACATTACTTATAATGATTTTAAAATAAATACAACGACGATTCTCACCTATGGGGATGGATCAAATCAAAATAATCTTTCAAAAAATTATTGGGACAATCAACAAGGGTTGGACATTAACGGTGATGGCTTAAGTGATCTAAAGGTTGTTGCAGATCCTTATTTTATGGAAATCACGGATAAGAATTCAGCTTTTCAGCTTTTCTTTCAAGCACCGGGAATGATGTTAATGGAAAAACTGTTTAAAAGTGATGAGGCGAGCTTAGTAAAGGATTTAACTCCAGCGATGTCACCAAATATTGAGGAGACAGAAGCTACAAGCTTAAACATGGGTATAATGTATATTTCTATACTATTCATACTGGTAAGTATTATTTTATTTACTTTGGGGAGGAAGAAAGTGCAATGAAAAAGAAATTGGGGTTATTAATGTTACTAATGGTGTTGGTGTTAGCCGTTGCCGGATGTAATTCTAGCGATTCAACAAAGGATACAAAGAAGAAGGACGAGCCTAAAACTGAAGAAAAGGTATCAGTAAAAGCTAAGCCAATTGATGAAGCAGTTGACAAATGTGAAAACTGTAAAATGGCGGTTGGGGATAATGCAGATGCGACTGAGATTGTCTTAAAAGATGGCAAAACACTTGTGTTTGATGACATCGGTTGTATGGTTAATAAATGGATTAGAGCAAATGGTACTGATGATATCGAAGCAGCATTTGTTCGTAGCCACCATGATAAAGAATGGTTAGATTATGAGAAAGCAGTATATGTATTTGATCCAAAAATCACGACTGCGATGGGCTATGGCGTTATTGCTTTTAAAGATGAAGCTGGTGCGCAAAAATTCATCGATAAAAATGGAATGGGTCAGATTATGACAAAGGCTGAGTTAGATAAGCATGAATGGCCACAGGATAAAAATAATATGACAATGAAAATGCACAATGATAGCATGGATGGCATGAAATCAGATGAAAGCATGAACATGGAAGATAGCATGGATCACGCTGAATAATAAAAATGTTGGATGAGGCTGATTTTTCAGCCTCATTCCATTGCAGCAGGAAGGAGGAGTTTTACGTGGATACATATATTTTCTTTCGTCAGGAATGGAAGTCATCCTTACGACAAAAATCATTCTATCTTTTTGCGGGCTTATTTCTATTAATTATGACCTTCATTTTTATGATTCAATTAAATATTGATGGTTTAAATAGCTTCACAAATGTTACTGCAACTGCCTTTAATGTTCTGCTCTATTCGCTTCCATTAATCGTTATGCTGCTGGGGTCTTTTTCGATAACTGAGGAAAGGGAAGCAGGACGATTTGCACTGTTATTAACGTATCCATTTAAAATGACATCCTTTATTATGGGGAAATATTTAGGACAACTGGTGACCCATATCATTGTCATCGCGTTTAGTTTTGGTGTGTTTACAGCAATGAGCTTCTTTTTTAATGGGACAACCTCTGTTACAGGTATACTACTAATATTTCTTTTTGCTGTAATGGTAACAGCTGCATTTTTAGCAATTGGTATTGTGATAGGCGTGCTTTCTTCAACACGTTGGCTTGCGATGATGGTGGCCATTGCTTTATGGTTTATTTTTATCATGATTTGGCCGATGCTGTTGATTGGTGCACTCAGTTTTTTAAAATTTAATTTAGTTAAACCGATCTTGTTAGCATTTACGGTTTTAAATCCAGCCGAGCTTTTACGCGTGTTCTTCGTCATTCAATTTGATGGAGGCTCTATTTTTGGCCAACAATACTATCAAATTATTGACTTTTTAAAAGGACCTCAATCCCTCATTTATTTGCTTGGTTACATCTTGTTCTATGTATTTGGGATGCTTGCAATATCTACTTTTCTAATAGGAAGGAAAGTTAGGAAATGAGCCAACCTATTTTAGAGATAAAAAATATTACAAAGAGCTATAATAAAAAGCAGGTTCTCACCCCCTTTTCGTTGCAACTTGATGCATGTCAAATAGGGGTGCTTGTCGGGGGAAATGGTGCTGGTAAAAGTACGATTATCAAAATGATTGGCGGTATCATTAAGCCAACTAGTGGAGATATCACGGTGTCTGGACTAGAATACCAGGACAGGAAAAACTATTTAAACAAAATTAGCTATATGCCGGATGATTATCATTTTCCGACTGGGTTAACGGTGAAGGAATGGCTATCCTTTTATGCCAAGCTTGCGCGTGCTCCTAAAGGGCATATAGAGAAAGCGTTGACCTTAGTAGGCTTGGAAGGTAAAAGTAATGAAAAACTAGGACATTTGTCAAAAGGGATGCGACAACGGCTAGTGTTTGCGCAAAGTTATATTCGCGATAGTGAGTTAATATTGTTGGATGAACCGACTAATGGACTTGATCCATATTGGGTATCTACGTTTGCTGATATTTTGTTACAGCTACGCTCACAAGGTAAAACTATTCTATTATCGACTCACCAGCTTGATGTGGCTTCGACAGTCGCTGATGTAATCGTGTTTCTGCATCAAGGACAAATCTATCATGAGATAGAAGTTAACGAGGTCGACCGCGATCAATTGCATACGAGATTGTATCAAATCAATAAAGAAATTTATGGTTTTAAATAAAAAAACAGAGACTCAGACGAAGTCTCTGTTTTTTACGTGCGCAATGATGTCTAGCTACAGCGGTTAGCCCCTCGAGGTCTTAAGCCAATCCGTCCAAAAGGTTAAAGGACAACCTTTCGGCCGGCTCGTCTTAAGCTTGTCGGGGCTGAACGAGCCGCTTCCGCCTTTCTTTTTTAGGGCTCAATCCATCCGTTTTCAATCGCGTGTCGAGTTAAGTGAACTCTGTTTTTGATCCCCAGCTTTTTTGTAATATTTTTCAGGTGATTTTTTACGGTGTATTCAGATATGTAGCTAATATCTGAGATTTCTTTATTAGTGTAGCCCTTTGCCACGAGCTTCAGAATTTCCATTTCGCGTTGTGATAATGGATTAGGGATTGCGCTTTGTTGTTCGCTTTTCTTAGGGTGACTCGAAATGGTCAGCAACATCTCATTAACCAAATCATAGGAGACAGGGATATTGTCTGAGACGACAGACTTTAAATATGGATACCAATCGCCAGGATTCACCTTTTTAATTAAAAAGCCTTGTGCCCCCTGCTTTAAGGCTTCAAACAAATGGGTGCTGTCTTCGGAAACCGTTAAGATTACAATAATGATATTTGGATGCCTTTCCTTAATTAGTTTAGTTGTTTTTAAACCGTCTAAGCCTGGCATATTAATATCCATTAATATCAAATCAGGCTCAATTTCATCTGCTAAAAAAATGGCCTCTTCGCCGCTCTTAGCCTCACCAACAATCATAAAATCCTCGTATTCACTAAGCTGTTCACGAATTGCTTCTCTGGCATGGGCATGGTCATCAACGATCAAAATTCTGGTGATTTTTGTATCGATCATGGTCTATCCCCCTTTGACAATGGAAAGCAACGTACCGCTGTGGTTCGATTCAATATTAAAATTCCAACCAATACTACGTGCGCGATCGTTCATAATTCTAACACCATGATGTTGTCCTGTATTGTTAGTTGGATGATAGCCAATGCCGTCATCCTTGATTTTACATACTAGCTTTAAATCCTGTTCTTTTGCACTAATATGGAGATTCGAACATTGTGAATGCTTCCGAACATTCATTAACGCCTCTTTCATAATCGAAAGGAGTTCTAGCTTTTCTTTATAGTTAAGGGATCGTTCCGGAAAATCCCAATCTAAATGTACTTTAATATCACTTTCCGTTTTTATTTCTTTCAATAGGCTCTTTAATGATTGATATAAATAAATTTGCTCAATTTCAAGTGGTGGTGTTCGTAAATTTTGGATGGACGTCCGAATATCCTCATATATGTGTTGAACGGTTTGCTTTATTTTATGAACTTCGGGTAATTGTTCATCTGTAACCTTTTTCTCTAGCTTGTTTACTTTAACCGATAATAGAAACAGAGACTGCGAGATTCCATCGTGTAGTTCCTGGGAAATATTTTGTCGTTCCTCCATCATTGCTTTGTAGGCTCGTTCTTGCTTAAGCTCCTCTTGAATTTTTTCCAACTTCCGAAACAAGGGTGTCGAGAAGATCAATGTAAAAAAGATAACAATCAAAGGTGACAACCAGTTTCCTGCATCCATTGAAATAAATTGAAGCAAATACTCATGACGAACATACTCCCATAACCCTACCATTAGGGCTGGTGATAACAAAATGGACCATTTAATAAATGAATATGACATGATAAAACCCCTCGATTTACTCGGTATTGAATTCTGAATTATTTGCCGGTTCTTGCTCGGTATAAGTATACCATAAAAATGGTTGGGCAATATCAAATCAATTTTTACGCAAACTGGAGTATGTTGGAGGTGCTTCAACCTCTTGGTAGTATCATTTGTTTGATTTTTTGAAAAAATATTTAAAATAATGCGTCGCTGCTTTATAATTTGAACTAAAAAGTGAAAAAGAGGACTGTGTATGAACCAGGACATTTATTCTAAATTAACGAATTTTAAAGAAGTGCGAAAAAATCGTGGTCGCCTCTTGGTCAATTGCCCAGACCAGCCAGGAATTGTGGCGGCTGTATCAAAATTTTTGTTTGACCATAATGCAAACATTATTGAATCAAGTCAATATTCCACTAATCCAGTTGGGGGAACTTTCTTTATTCGGATTGAGTTTGAATGTCCGGGTCTTCAAACCAAAAAGGAAGAGTTAACTCAACAATTTACAGATATTGCTGAGACCTTCAAAATGGAGTGGCAACTCTCGCTTGTGTCGGAAGTGAAGAAGATTGCTATCTTTGTCTCGAAGGAGTTACATGCTTTAAGAGAATTACTTTGGGAATGGCAGAGTGGAGATATGATGGCGGATATAGCGTTAGTGGTCAGCAATCATGAGGATTCGCGCGATATCATTGAAGCGCTGGGTATTCCGTTCTACTATACCCCTGCCAATCGTGAAAATCGGGCTGAAGTTGAAGCTCTGCAGCTTAAGCTGTTGAATGAGCACAAGGTCGATGCAATTGTGCTCGCGCGTTATATGCAAATTTTAACGCCAAATTTTGTAGCTGCGCATCCTTATCGAATTATTAACATCCATCATTCATTCTTACCGGCTTTCGTTGGAGCGCGCCCATATGACCGGGCCTACCAACGTGGGGTAAAACTGATTGGAGCAACAAGTCATTATGTAACGAACGATTTAGATGAAGGCCCAATCATTGAGCAGGATATTATGCGTGTCGACCATCGAGATGGAGTGGAGGACCTGAAGAAAATTGGTCGCTCGATTGAGCGCAGCGTGTTGGCTCGGGCTGTCCGCTGGCATTTGGAAGATCGCATCATTGTCCATGGAAATAAGACCATTGTGTTCTAGAAAAGTATAAAAAGAAGGCTGACTCTTGAGATTATGCGAGTCAGCCTTTTTATGTGATGGGGTGGTGGATTAAAGATGGATTAAGACTAATTAAATATTTTGCACGTAGCGCTCATCAGGGACCTTATTTAGCATGACATACAAACTAACCGGCGCATCGCCAGTATTTTTAAATGCCAGACTTTCATTTCCTGCACAATGAACGACTGTATTTTCACTTGCCTCAGCTGCAATTCCATCGATGGTAAATGTGCCAGTACCATTAAGGACAAGCAGGTAAACTTCTGTTCCTGGGTGTTCATGGGCTGGAAGCTCTTGCCCAGGCATGAAGTTTAAAATAAAAACGGTGCTGTCCCCTTTTTGAAAAATAATTCTCTTTGTAAAACGCTCTTCATTGTAAATAATCGATTCTTTAATTGATTTCTGTTCCATATAAAAATCCCTCCAATTAAAGTTTTAATGTTCATGTCTACAAGTTAATGATATCTATTATCATTTGCATCAGCCTTGATTTATATCAAGTTTTCTTAACAAAATGGTGATTTATTTCACAATTTTTTCAAAATAAATCGGTTATGCTAATAAATATGGATGAAACTTGAGGTGAGTTTATGAACTGTCAGTGTCATACACCGACCGGTTCCTGCGTACGGAATGTGCCAATATTTAAAGGGCTCAATGATGAGGAATTTTGCCAAATTCAACAAGCTGTGAACAGTCAAACCTATCAAAAGGGAAAATTTATTTTTCAAGAAGGTGAGCAGTCAGATACTTTATATATTGTACATAAAGGGATGGTGAAAGTTTCAAAGTTCTCAGATGATGGGAAAGAGCAGATTATCCGCTTGCTGTTTCCAGGTGATTTCTTTGGACAATACGCATTACTAGAAAATAAGCAGCATCACGCACATGCAGAAGTACTTGAGCAAGCTTCGGTATGCTCGATTCATAAAGATGATTTTCGGCAAATCCTTGAGCGGAGTCCAAATATTGCAATGAAATATATGATGGTATTAAGCGAGCGACTTCAGGCTGCTGATGAATGGATTGGCGCCATCAGCTTGATGGAAGTGGAAAGACGACTCGCCAAGGCCCTTCTTTCCTTTTATGAAAAAGAAAAAAAGCTTAATTTCGAGCTGCCCGTTTCTAAGAAAGACTTTGCGTCCTTAATCGGTACAACCCCGGAAACGTTGAGTCGGAAGTTAGTTTCACTCTCAGAGCTCAAGCTAATCAAGCTCAACGGCCGCAAAGGAATCGAGTTGTTTGATATCGAGGGACTCAAAGAAATTGCTGGATTGGCTTAATCGACGGAAAAGTAGCACCAATGGAGGTCATTGAAGCTATATTTTTGAGGTAAGCCGACCAAAAGTAGCACCAATGAAGGTCATTGGTGCTTTAGGTGTTTATGTCATTTTCAAGCTTAGCAGTCGGAAGTGGCCTGGTCCGAGCTCGTTAACAACACAGTCCTGACCCAAGCTCTCGATGGCAGCAACAAGTGGTTGCGCTGCATGAGGCAAATGAATTTCAAAAATTGTCCCGATTGGGGCATTTTGAATGGTTTCAAGAATTTCTCGTTTTGGGTGCATCCCCTTCTTCACTAATTCACGAATATCGATTACCATTCGTACGCCATCTTGCTTAATTTCTAGCATCGTACATTCCCCTTTCCTATTTTGAAAAATAAAGACTAACTCGTTCAGCTTCAATTGGTTTACTGATCAAATAACCTTGAATTACATCGCAATGCATACTTTTCACTTCATATTTTTGTCGACTCGTTTCAATCCCTTCGGCAACTACACCAATCTCTAGAGCGTGGGCCAGTGAAATGATTGCATTTGTTAAGACTTTGTTCTTTTGATTGGTTTCAATATCATGTATGAAGGAACGATCAATTTTCACATGATCAATTGGCAATTTACTCAAATAATGTAGTGATGAATAGCCTGTCCCAAAGTCATCAATTGAAATATGAATCCCAAGTTGTTTAAGTTGATTTAGGTTCGTTGTTGCTAGCTCAAAGTCTTGAATAATTGTATTTTCGGTAATTTCGATGATAAGCTCGGATGCTGACACGCCTGTTTCCGCAAGAATGCTTTTTACCGAATTTGGGTAATCACGAAGTAAAAATTGCTGTGGTGAAACATTTACTGCAATTTTAATAGAAGAGTAGCCTTGGTCGTTCCATTTCATTTTTTGTTTGCACGCTTCACGCAACACCCAATGATCAATTTGCATAATCATTCCTGCTTCTTCTGCAATCGGGATAAAATCAATTGGCATAAGTAAGCCATGCTCAGGATGATTCCAGCGAGTTAACACTTCAACACTGTCAATTTGATCATTGGCCAAATTTAACAAAGGTTGATAATACAAAACAAGCTCATCATGTTCAATCGCTTTACGTAATTGGTTTTCCAAAATAAAGGTTTCAAACTCCCCTGCCTGCTGTTCAGGCAAGAACCACTGGAATTGATTTTTACCAAGGCGTTTGGACCTGTACATTGCCATATCAGCATTGGTTATGAGCGATTCTAATGTTGTGCCATCAAATGGGTAGAGGCACAAACCAATACTAGCTGATATGTAAATATCCTGACCCAATAACGAGAAAGGCTTCGTTAAAGCATCAAGCAGCCGCTCGGCGATAATTTCGACAGCAGGCTTATCAATCAGGTTAGGTAATAGGCAAATGAATTCATCACCGCCAATTCTGGCGACAACATCTTGGTTGCGAATATTAGCCTTTAGTCTTTGCGCTGCTTCGATAAGCAATTCATCTCCACTATGATGCCCCAATGTATCATTAACTTTTTTGAAGCGATCTAAATCAACAAACATAATCGCAAAGCCATTATTGAACTGCTCTTTTTGAATCAATTTATCTAGGCACTGTATAAAGCAGCGGCGATTCGGTAAATTAGTAAGCGAATCTTGATAGGCTAAAGAATGAAGCTTGCGATAGAGATAACGTTCATTGGTTTTAGAAATTAATTCTTTCTCTCCCATCCGATCCTCCAATTTTTCATTCATTACAAAATCTATCCTAGTTATACAACCTATTCTTTGTTTAAACATTGATTTATATCAAGTACAAACGCAGCTATTTATATAAGAATAGAGTTAGATATCAATACATGGGGGAGATTTCGATGAGTGAATTTAACTTCGGCGATATGAAAAAAATTAAACGTGAAAAGCTTGGTAAAGATGTTCCGTTGGAGCTATTTCGAGCCATTCGCTTAATCGGTATGTATCAAGGTCTGCCGATGAACGGAAAAAGTACGACGCTTGCAATTGGACGAAAAATTGGAAGTAGTCTTCCGGCTAATTCAGTCGATGAGATTTTAAAAATGTTTGTCGATTTGAAAATTGGGATCCCTTCAATTGTTCGCGATACTGACAAGGAATTAGAAATTATCGTTGATGATTGCTTCTGCGAAGGCTTGCCGATTCATGAAGGAAAGATGGTTTGTGATTTAGAAGGTGCAATCTTGGAGGGAGCGTTGTCCAAGGTTTGGAACAGGCGCTTCATTATTAGAGAAACAGAGTGCAATGTTAATGGTGATCAGCATTGTAAGTATTTAATTACAAAATTGTAAGCTAGTGTAGTATTCGAAGCATGAGAAACAAAATCCTCCGTATTTTTGGAAAAAGATACATAAAAAAACTTTAGTTGGAAAACAATAAATCGACCAACTAAAAAGGAGGATTTTCATGCGGAAATATTTATGGAGTGCCCTTGTTACTTTGCTCCTGTCAGTGATGCTAATTTCGGTTGCCTATGGTCAAAAGAATGATGTGAGTAAGCCGGTGCAGCCTTCACAGCCTTCGCAACCGCAGGTTCAGTTAAATGAGCAGCAGAAAACAGAACTAGCTAAGCTACATAAGGACATTCTTGAGAAAAAGAAAGAAATGATTCAGAAGTATGTAGAGTTTGGGGTAATTGAAGAAGAAAAGGGCCAAATGATGATTGCTCATTTTGAGAAACACTACGAAATGATGGAGCAAAATGGTTTTATGATGCCGCATCATCCAATGAAGAGTCCAAGAGCTGAACAAGAGCCCGACCAAGATCATGTTCATGACCAAGATTAAACAAAGAGCTCAGTCGCTGACTGAGCTTTTTGTGCGACGGGCAGTCGCATGGAGTGTTGATCCAGTCAGCACTCTTCTTTTAATTATCTGACAGAGACGTCATTTCGATGAAACGACTGGTTGA
>NZ_JABAIT010000024.1 GCF_012843265.1 Bacillus sp. DNRA2
CGCTGCCGGGCTGTTTTAAAATGGAGGATTAGCTCAGCTGGGAGAGCATCTGCCTTACAAGCAGAGGGTCGGCGGTTCGAGCCCGTCATCCTCCACCATGCCGGTTTAGCTCAATTGGTAGAGCAACTGACTTGTAATCAGTAGGTTGGGGGTTCAAGTCCTCTAGCCGGCACCATTTTTTCGAGCCATTAGCTCAGTTGGTAGAGCATCTGACTTTTAATCAGAGGGTCGAAGGTTCGAGTCCTTCATGGCTCACCATTAATTAAATACGCGGGTGTGGCGGAATTGGCAGACGCACTAGACTTAGGATCTAGCGCCGCAAGGCGTGGGGGTTCGACTCCCTTCACCCGCACCATTTAATTTTCGCGGAAGTAGTTCAGTGGTAGAACACCACCTTGCCAAGGTGGGGGTCGCGGGTTCGAATCCCGTCTTCCGCTCCAGATTTTATGCCGGGGTGGCGGAACTGGCAGACGCACAGGACTTAAAATCCTGCGGTAGGTGACTACCGTACCGGTTCGATTCCGGTCCTCGGCACCATTTTTAATATGCGCCCGTAGCTCAATTGGATAGAGCGTCTGACTACGGATCAGAAGGTTATGGGTTCGACTCCTTTCGGGCGCGCCATATTAATTTCAATAACGGGAAGTAGCTCAGCTTGGTAGAGCACTTGGTTTGGGACCAAGGGGTCGCAGGTTCGAATCCTGTCTTCCCGACCATTCACACTTCTTTATGGGGCCTTAGCTCAGCTGGGAGAGCGCCTGCTTTGCACGCAGGAGGTCAGCGGTTCGATCCCGCTAGGCTCCACCATTTCCAATTTCTTATAACATTATGGCGGTGTAGCTCAGCTGGCTAGAGCGTACGGTTCATACCCGTAAGGTCGGGGGTTCGATCCCCTCCGCCGCTACCAAAACACAAAACTTAGGACCTTTAGCTCAGCTGGTTAGAGCAGACGGCTCATAACCGTCCGGTCGTAGGTTCGAGTCCTACAAGGTCCACCATTAATATTTTTATCGCGGAGGAATACCCAAGTCCGGCTGAAGGGATCGGTCTTGAAAACCGACAGGCGGGTTAAACCGCGCGGGGGTTCGAATCCCTCTTCCTCCGCCATTTTTATCCTTAAGTTAATATTTATTTTTACCGTCGCGGGGTGGAGCAGCCCGGTAGCTCGTCGGGCTCATAACCCGAAGGTCGCAGGTTCAAATCCTGCCCCCGCAATCATAATGGTCCGGTAGTTCAGTTGGTTAGAATGCCTGCCTGTCACGCAGGAGGTCGCGGGTTCGAGTCCCGTCCGGACCGCCATTTATGGCTCAGTAGCTCAGTCGGTAGAGCAATGGACTGAAAATCCATGTGTCGGCGGTTCGATTCCGTCCTGAGCCACCTTTATCATATTTAATAATGATTTACATTATGGCGATTGTGGCGAAGTGGTTAACGCACCTGATTGTGGTTCAGGCATTCGTGGGTTCGATTCCCATCAGTCGCCCCATTTAAATATTTGCGGGTGTAGTTTAGTGGTAAAACCACAGCCTTCCAAGCTGTTGTTGTGGGTTCGATTCCCATCACCCGCTCCATTTATGGGCCTATAGCTCAGCTGGTTAGAGCGCACGCCTGATAAGCGTGAGGTCGATGGTTCGAGTCCATTTAGGCCCATTTTCTATTTTAATTTTTATTGTTCCGCAGTAGCTCAGTGGTAGAGCAATCGGCTGTTAACCGATCGGTCGTAGGTTCGAGTCCTACCTGCGGAGCCATTTATTTGGGGAAGTACTCAAGAGGCTGAAGAGGCGCCCCTGCTAAGGGTGTAGGTCGGGTAACCGGCGCGAGGGTTCAAATCCCTCCTTCTCCGCCAGATATGTTGGCCCCTTGGTCAAGCGGTTAAGACACCGCCCTTTCACGGCGGTAACACGGGTTCGAATCCCGTAGGGGTCATAGGAAAAGCTATTAACTTTTTAGTTAATAGCTTTTTTGTTTTGTATTTTTAGATGTTTGCTAATCTAGTTTGAGGAAAGAAAGGGGATGGATTATCGAATCGAGTGAATGGGCGCCCGTGATCCAGCAAATATCGCCCAACTGGTAACGATAGCCTTCGAATCGTGCCCACCATCCAGCAAAAATCGCGAAAACGGTAACGATACTCCCCGAATCGTGCCCGCCATCCAGCAAAAATCGCCCAACCGGTAACGATAGCCCCCGAATCGTGCCCAACACCCAGCAAAAACCGCCCAACCGGTAACGATAACCCCCGAATCGTGTCCGCTAACCAGCAAAAATCACTCGACCGGTAACGATAACTCCCGAATCGTGCCCGCTATCCAGCAAAAATCGCCCAACCGGTAACGATAACCCCCGAATCGTGCCCACTATCCAGCAAAAATCGCCCAACCGGTAACGATAGCCCCCGAATGGTGCCCAACACCCAGCAAAAATCGCCCAACCGGTAACGATAGCCCCCGAATGGTGCCCGCTCCCCCAAAAATCAAGCAAAACGGTAACCAAAGCGCCAAAGTATAATGCCCTTCAATTAAAACCCTATCCATCCAAAACATAATAAACGCAATTCCAAATCCCCCACCAAAAACCTTAAAATAACTATTTTAAAATAACAAAATTACTTCATAATGCAACTACCTCAACTCCTGTTCTATATCTTCGGGTGGTAAGTTTTCACCAGGATTATTTAAGTCGAGATCCGAAGTAAATCCTGTAGAGGGACCTCGAAACATATCACCTGTCGCTAGTATTTTTCCATCTGGTGCATCAAAGAGAGGAACCTTCTCTTCCTTGTCCTCTAGCCTTTTTCCTGGTTGCGCTTTCATTTTAATAGACCTCCTTTTTAATCATGATTATTTTGTCAAATAAACAAATAAAATATGTCGAATTAGAGCAAATGAGAGTGAATCATCCCGTTATGTATCATAAAACAACAGATACTGTCTTAATATTTGGAAAATTATCGCTGTGATAATAATGCGTATGGGAGTATAGTTTTAGATAGGCCAAGTAAATAAGAAGTGGCGGGGTGTCAAATGACAGTGAAAACATTATTACCTACTGAGTTTGAATTATATCTTTATCATGCAGGGACATTGTATGAAAGCTATCAATTATTTGGTGCGCACATCTTTGAGGAAGATGGTAGACAGTTCACTAGATTTTGTTTGTGGGCGCCACATGCCAAGGAGGTAAATCTTGTTGGCGATTTTAATAATTGGAATGGAATGGGGTATTCCTTACATAAGTTAAATAAAGAGGGAGTTTGGGTGCTCGTTCTCGAGGGAAACCTGGAGGGCTGTCTATATAAGTTTGAAATAATTTCGCAAACTGGGGGAAAACTGCTGAAGGCTGACCCATATAGTTTCTATTCGGAATTGAGACCACGTACAGCATCAGTTGTTTACAACCTTGAGGGCTACAAATGGCACGACCAGGCATGGAAGCGGAAAAAGGCTAGAAAAAATGTGGCTAATGATCCAATGGTGATTTATGAAGTCCATGCAGGTTCGTGGAAGAAAAAGGACGATGGAAGCTTTCTTAACTATAAAGAATTGGCTGATGAGTTAATTCCCTATGTGATTGATGGGGGATTTACCCACGTGGAGCTTTTACCACTCGTTGAACACCCGCTCGATATCTCCTGGGGTTATCAAGGTGTAGGGTATTATTCATTAACGAGTCGCTATGGCACTCCACATGATTTTATGTATTTTGTCGATCAATGTCACCAGCATGGGATAGGTGTTATTCTCGATTGGGTGCCAGGGCATTTTTGTAAGGATGCACATGGGCTGTATTGCTTCGATGGGGATTTTGCCTATGAATACAAGGCCATGCACGACCGTGAAAATCATGTGTGGGGCACTGCTAATTTTGATTTAGGAAAGAGAGAAGTTCATAGCTTTTTAATTTCTAATGCGCTGTTCTGGATGAATTATTACCATATTGATGGATTTAGGGTTGATGCGGTATCGAACATCATATTCTGGCCTAATTCGGATGGTCAACATGTTAACACCTTTGGACTCGATTTTCTTAAGCATTTAAATCAGATTGTTAACAAACAGGATCCTACAGTAATGATGATTGCGGAAGATTCCACGGATTGGCCCCAAGTAACGGTACCGGCTGAACATGGTGGGCTCGGCTTCAGCTATAAATGGAATATGGGCTGGATGAATGACATGTTGAGCTATATGGAGACAGAGCCGGAGTATCGTTCTACGAAGCACAATAAGGTTACATTTTCATTTCTATATGCCTTTTCAGAAAACTTCATACTTCCTTTTTCACATGATGAGGTAGTACATGGAAAAAAATCTCTTCTGAATAAAATGCCTGGGGATTATTGGCGGAAGTTCGCACAATTAAGATTATTGTTGGGTTATATGATGGCCCATCCTGGAAAAAAGCTATTGTTTATGGGAACAGAATTTGGTCAGTTTTCAGAATGGAAGGATAAGGAACAGCTAGACTGGAACTTATTTGACTATGAGATGCATGTTAAAATGAATGACTATTGGAAACAGTTGTTAAAACTATATAAACGTTCTAAGCCTTTTTATGAGCTTGATCATACGTATGAGGGGTTTGAATGGATTGATGTAAATAATAATGATCAATCGGTATTTTCGTTCATACGTAAAGGCACAAGTCCCGATGAATTTTTAGTTGTGGTGTGCAACTTCAGTGAGTATCCATACGAAAATTACAAAATTGGGGTCCCAAAGGCAGGGAGCTATCGAGAAATTATTAATAGTGACGCTGAAGAGTTCGGCGGTGCTAATAATGTTAATAAAAAAGTATTAAAAGCAATAAATGAACCATTCCACGGAAGACCATATCAGGTTGAGATGACGATTCCTCCGTTTGGAATCAGTGTATTACGCCCTGTAAAACAAAGAAAGGAGCTGGAGGAAAATGGCAAAGAAAAAGTGCGTCGCCATGCTGTTGGCAGGAGGAAAGGGAAGCAGGCTTAATTCCTTAACAAAGGATATTGCAAAGCCAGCAGTACCATTTGGAGGAAAGTATCGAATTATTGATTTTGCTCTTAGTAATTGTACAAATTCAGGGATTGATACGGTAGGTGTTTTGACCCAATATCAGCCGCTTTTATTAAATTCTTATATTGGAATTGGAAGTGCGTGGGATTTAGATAGAAGAAACGGTGGCGTAACCGTGCTGCCACCATATGCAGAAACGTCCGAAGTGAAATGGTATTCCGGTACAGCAAGTGCTATCTATCAAAATATTAATTATTTAACCCAATATGACCCTGAGTACGTGTTAATTCTTTCAGGTGACCATATTTATAAAATGAATTACGAAGCCATGCTAGATTTCCATAAAGAGAAAGACGCCGATGTGACCATTTCGGTCATTGAAGTTCCATGGGATGAAGCAAACCGATTTGGTATCATGAACGCAACAGATGATATGAGCATTACTGAATTTGAAGAAAAGCCATCATATCCAAAGAGTAATTTGGCATCCATGGGGGTTTACATCTTTAATTGGAAAGTCTTAAAAGAGTATTTAATTAAGGATAATGATAATCCGCAGTCCAGTCATGATTTTGGAAAGGATATCATTCCTACATTACTAGACGAAGAGAAGAAGTTGGTTGCTTATCCGTTCAAGGGTTACTGGAAGGATGTAGGTACTGTCCGTAGTCTATGGGAAGCTAATATGGATTTATTAGATGAAAAGTGTGAATTGAATCTATTTGATCCATCCTGGCGCATTTATTCTGTCAATCCGAACCAGCCACCGCAATACATTTCTCCGCAAGCTTCAGTATTGGGCTCGATGATTAATGAAGGCTGCACGGTTGAGGGTGACGTTGAACGCTCTGTTATTTTCCAAGGCGTTACGATTGAAGCCGGTGCTGTAGTTCGTGAATCAGTGATCATGCCAGATGCGGTCATTGGTAGAAATGTTTACATTGAGAAGGCGATTATTCCTGAGGGAATTACGATTCCGGATGGTGCGGTAATTCGTGGAACAGAGGACCCAGAGGGAATTATTTTAGTATCAGAGGAAATGCTTTCGGACATAGAAATTCAATCAGAGACAACGCTGAATAAAAAGATTGGTTAGTTAGTTAAATAGGAGAGACAGTTATTCGCGAAGAAAAATATAGGGGGTTTTCAGCGTTGAAGAAGAGAATATTGGGAGTAATTGATGCAACTTATAAAGGGGAGCTAGAGGAGCTAATCGTCGATCGATCATTGGCAGCTGTTCCGTTTGCGGGCCGCTACCGCTTAATCGACTTTATTTTATCGAGCATGGTGAATTCGGGGATTAAGAGTGTCGCACTTTTCCCGAAATATCAATATCGCTCGCTCATGGATCATCTTGGGTCCGGGAGAAATTGGGATTTAAATCGCAAGCGGGATGGCTTGTTCTTATTTCCACCACAGCTGTTAGACGTTCCGAACGGAGGGAACTCGTTTGATCAATTTGCAGCTAATCTTAGCTTTTTCAAGCGTTGCTCACAGGAATATACGTTAGTGGCCAATTGCTTTACTGTTGCCAATATTGATTTCCGCGCTATTTTGGAATCGCATATTGAAGCGGACTGCGATATTACAGAGCTTCGTCATGATGGCAAATCGCTTGATATGTATGTATTGAAGACATCATTGTTAATTGAACTGTTGGAAAATCATAACCAGACTGGGTTTACTTCCATGAACGATGTGGTGAACTCATTGGCTCATAATTATAAGGTTTGTTATTACCAGTTTAAAGATTATGCGGTGATGATTGATTCCGTGAAAAAATATTTTGCAACGAGCATAGAGTTTTTACAGCCAGCTATTTGGAAAAACTTTTTCCAGAAGGATCAGCCGATCTTTACAAAGGTCATGGATGAACCGCCAACATTGTATGCTAAAGATGCCTCCATTCAAAATTCAATGATTGCCAACGGCTGCCAAATTGATGGAAAAATTGAAAATAGCATTATCGCTAGAGGCGTAAAGATTGGGAAAAATACCGTCATCAAAAACAGTATCATTTTACAAAAATGTGTGATTGAGGATGATTGCATTTTGGAAAATGTCATTCTTGATAAAGATGTAATGATTGAGTCTGGAAGAAAGATTCGCGTTTCACTAGATTCGCCGCGAATTCTTCGCAAGGATACGGTTCAAGGAGCTCTGATGAATTCGTGAAAATTTTGTTTGCAGTCTCTGAGTGTATTCCATTTATAAAATCGGGCGGATTGGCTGATGTTGCTGGTTCTTTGCCGAAGGAATTAGTGAATCAAGGAACTGATATACGCGTGATCCTTCCTAACTATGGAATGATTGGGCAAAAATATAAGCAGAAAATGAAAAAGGTAACTGATTTTACGGTGAAAGTTGGTTGGCGAAACCAATATTGTGGAATTATGGAGCTTAAGCTTGATGGAGTCACCTACTATTTTGTAGACAATGAGTATTATTTTAAGCGTGATGGTTTATATGGATATTTCGATGATGGAGAAAGATTTGCCTTTTTTAATCGAGCAGTCCTCGACGCGATTGCCCACTTGAATTTTTCCCCGGATATTATCCATTGCCACGACTGGCATACAGGAATGATTCCATTCTTGTACCGTGTAGAATATTATCGAAAACCAGGCTATGAATTCATTCGGACGATTTTTACGATTCATAATTTGATGTTTCAAGGGGTTTTCCCGAAAGAAACACTTGATGATTTGCTAGGAATTCACAGTAAATATTTTAATCAGGATCATTTAGAGTTTTTTGGAAATATCAATTTCATGAAAGCCGGCCTCGTGTCGGCGGACATGATCACAACTGTAAGTCCAACATATCTTGATGAAATTCAAACAGCCTACTTTGGTGAAAAGCTAGATGGACTATTGCGCAAGCGGAAATCCGATTTAAAAGGAATCTTAAACGGAATTGATGATGAGTTTTACAATCCAGCCAATGATTCATTGATTCATCAAACCTATGATGTTCAGTCACTTAATAAGAAGCTTGAGAATAAGCGCTATATCCAAAAAACGCTCGGTTTGCCAGAGAATGATGATATTCCGATAGTGGCGATGATTACCCGATTAACATCACAAAAGGGACTTGATCTTGTGAAGCGGGTATTTCATGATATGATGGCGGAACAAATTCAAATGGTGGTACTAGGGACTGGAGATTTGGAATTTGAATGGTTCTTCCGGGAAATGGAACATCGCTATCCTGATCAAGTTCGGGTGACAATCGGCTTTAATGAAGAATGGGCCCATCAGCTCTATGCGGGTTCTGACTTGTTTTTAATGCCGTCAAAATTTGAACCATGTGGGCTTGGGCAAATGATTGCGATGCGTTACGGAAGCATCCCGGTCGTTCGGGAAACGGGCGGTCTAAATGACACGGTACAAGCATATGATGAATGGTCGGATAAAGGGAATGGATTTACGTTCACCAACTTCAATGCTCACGATATGCTGTACACATTGCGTCGCGCATTGACATTCTATCATTATGAAAAAACAGTTTGGCGAAAATTAGTGAAGACGACGATGGAAATGGACTTTAGCTGGGCGCAATCAGCATTTCAATACAATCGGCTTTATTCCGAACTCATATCAAGGAGTGAAAGCCATGTTTTCTAATAAGCAGGAATTTCAGCATGCTTTTTTGAAGCGGCTTGAGATGATGTGTGGTAAACCGTTTAAGGAAAGCTCAAAAAGTGATCATTTTCTAACGCTAGGGCACATGATTCGCGAATATGTCAGCTCAAACTGGATTCATACGAAGGAGAAGTACCGGCTCAGTAATCAAAAGCAGGTATATTATCTTTCAATTGAATTCTTGCTCGGCCGCTTGCTCCGCCATAATTTAATGAATTTAGGGATTGAAGAATTAGTGGAAAGCGGTTTGCAGGAGCTTGGCGTTGATTTAACTGAATTAGAAGAGATTGAGTCTGATGCAGGCTTGGGAAATGGCGGGCTAGGCCGCTTGGCTGCCTGCTTTCTTGATTCGTTAGCGTCATTGAATCTTCCGGGTCATGGCTGTGGGATCCGCTATCGTCACGGCTTGTTCGAACAAAAGTTTGTCGATGGCTACCAGGTTGAACTGCCTGAACAATGGCTTCGATACGGACAAGTTTGGGAGGTACGCAAGAATGACTTAGCCGTGGAAGTGCCATTTTGGGGTGAAATAGAGGCCTATAATGATGAGAATAATCGGCTTTGTTTCCGCCACATCAATGCTGAAGTGGTGACTGCTGTACCTTATGATTTACCGGTAATCGGTTATGAAACGGAAACGGTCAATACACTTCGTCTTTGGAGTGCCGAGCCGTCACCTTATCCATTTTACCGAGATGTGATGAAGTATAAGCGGGAAACTGAAGCGATCTCGGAATTTCTCTATCCTGATGATACTCATGATGAAGGTAAGATTCTTAGGCTGAAGCAACAGTATTTACTTGTGTCAGCTAGCGTTCGGACGATTATCCGTGGCTTTCGGGCTACGCATCGACCGCTTACGGAGTTGCCCGATCGGATTGCGATACATATCAATGATACTCATCCGGTGATGGCTATTCCAGAAATGATGCGAATTCTGCTTGATGAGGAAAAGCTGAGCTGGGAAGATGCGTGGGACATTACGACGAGAACGATTTCATACACGAACCATACGACGCTGTCAGAGGCATTGGAAAAATGGCCAGTCCGCTTGTTTAAGCCGCTTTTGCCACGGATTTATATGATTATTGAGGAAATCAATCGCCGCTTCTGTGAGGATTTATGGGCGCTTTATCCGGGCGATTGGGACCGCATCAATAACATGACGATTATTTCGCATGATGAAGTGAAAATGGCCCACTTAGCCTTAGTGGGGAGCTTCAGCATCAATGGAGTGGCGCAAATTCATACCGATATTTTAAAAAATCGCGAAATGAATCTGTTCTATCAAATTTTTCCGGACAAGTTTAATAATAAGACGAACGGCATTACCCATCGCCGTTGGTTGTTAAAATCAAATCCGAAGCTATCCAACTTGATTACGAGTGCGATTGGCTCAGATTGGGTGCATGCCCCGCAGCATTTGGCTAAATTGAAGGAATATCAAGATGATCGTGGTTTTCTGGATCAATTGCGCCAAGTAAAGCAGGAGAACAAGCAGCGTTTTTCTGAGCGGGTGTTCGAGCAAACAGGGATTAGCATCGATCCACATTCGATTTTTGATGTTCACGTGAAACGGCTTCATGCCTATAAGCGACAGCTGTTGAATGTGCTACACATCATGCATTTGTATAATCGGTTGAAAGAGGACCCGAGCTTTAATATGTATCCGCGCACGTTCATTTTCGGTGCCAAGGCCTCACCTGGTTACTATTATGCTAAGAAAATCATTAAGCTGATTAATACCGTTGCCGACAGGATTAACGGGGACCACGAAGTGAACGATATGCTAAAGGTGGTTTTCCTTGAAAATTACCGTGTCTCTGTTGCGGAGGAATTGTTCCCTGCAGCTGACGTCAGTGAACAGATTTCTACAGCCAGTAAGGAAGCTTCGGGCACCGGGAATATGAAGTTGATGATGAATGGTGCAGTAACAGTAGGGACACTTGATGGCGCCAATGTGGAGATTAAAGAAAAGGTCGGAGACGATAATATCTTTATTTTTGGATTAACGGCCGAGGAAGTGCTCCATTTCTATCAAAATGGCGGCTACCATTCAATGGAATATTATCATCATGACAAAAAGATTCGTCAGGTAATTGACCAGCTGACGAATGGCTTCTTCCCTGATGTAGATGATGAGTTTGAACCAATCTACGATTCCTTGCTGATTCAAAATGATCAATATTTTGTGTTAAGAGACTTTGATTCCTACGTTTCCGTGCATAAGGAAGTGGAAAGAAAGTTCAGGGACCGTGATTTATGGAATAAAATGAGCTTGCTTAATATTGCTGGCTCGGGGTATTTCTCAAGTGACCGGACGATTCAAGAATATGCCGATGACATTTGGAAAATTAATCGAGGGTAATGTGGGTTGAAAAGTAGTTACGATAAAAAAGCGGCTGGGATATTGTCCTGAGCCGCTTTTGCGTTTCTTATAATAAATACGAGATAAATAATCCAATTGATAGCAAGAATCCAAAGATTGTGTTCGTTTGTGCAGTTGCCTTCATCGCCGGCATCATTTGTAACGGCATATTATTTTTAAAGAAGCCGCTGATTGCCTTTAACGGCTTAGGTGAGCTTAACACGACGATTGCTAACCATGGTGATACAACTTTTAAGAAAATAAGGACGAATACCCAAGCATAAGAAATAATAAACATTCCAGCTAGGAATAATATGGCCCCTTTTCTTCCTAATAAAATCGCTAACGTTTTACGACCAAATTCTTTATCTCCATCTAAATCGCGGATGTTATTGGCCATTAGAATTGCACCAACTAAAATGGTAATTGGAATGGATACAAGAATGGCAGTTTCTGAGACATTACCTGTTTGAATAAAATAAGAAATGAGGACAATTAAGCATCCCATGAAAAAGCCTGCAAATAGTTCACCTAGTGGAGTATAGGCAATCGGAAGCGGTCCGCCTGTGTATAAGTATCCCATTAGCATCGATACAGAACCAATCAAAGCTAACCACCAGCTAGTGCCAGCACAAATGTATACGCCAAGTAATAAGGAAATTCCGTATAAAGCTAGTGCGATATATAGGACAGTTTTGGCTTCTATTCCTTCGCGAACAATTGCCCCGCCAATGCCCACTGATTCTGCGGTATCTAAGCCTCGTTTAAAATCATAGTATTCATTAAACATATTGGTAGCAGCTTGGATAAGCAAGCAAGCTAGTAGCATTGCTACAAAAAGTCCAATATGAATATCTGTATGCGGCATTGCTAACGCCGTTCCGAGCAGAACTGGCACAAATGCTGCTGTTAATGTATGTGGTCGAGTGAGTTGCCACCAAACACCCCATCTAGTCCGTTTAACAACCGATGATGATTTAGTATTTTGCATTTGTGGTTGCATATATTAGACGCTCCTCCCGCGAAAAATGTAGAATCAAACTTTATTATTTTACTGAAAAAATCGAAGACTGTCAAAGGAGCACTTATCCTTAGTGTAGAAAATCACCACTAAAGTGTCAATTCATATCATCAAATTGGAAAACAATAATAAAAGGATGATATTATTGGGAGGAAGGATGTTTTTCTACAAAAAATGTTGATTGGATAAAGACGCACTTCGCTGAAATCAACAGTATTTAGATAACATGTGTACAAATTGTATAGTTTAAGTGAATCGATATAATAATAAGGAAAATACTAGGATTCGCTGTGACGCCAATTATTGACACGTTTTTTAAAAAGGGGTATCTTATAAAGAGCTTAAAATGAAAGGATAACAGGCTTTTTGCTGTTATTGGGGGGATTATTTTGGTAATCTTACATTCGGAGTTAAAGACGCGGATCTTCGAAGCGATTTCAAAGGCCAAGACTTTAACTTTACCTGTATTAGTTAGTGAAGTTCAAAAAATTGATCCTATCGAACCCCTGTCATTTTTCTTTTCTGGTAGTGAAAAATACTTTGGTGAGCGCTTTTTTTGGAAAGATGCTTCAAGCCAAAGCTTTTTAGTTGGTTTAGGGATTTGTCAGCAATTTGAAACAGATCAGACCGAGCATCGTTTTCATTATATTCAATCAGAGTGGAAGCGCTTTATTGATCATTCGATTATCTTTAATCCATTTTCAGTTAATGGAGTTGGTCCAACATTGTTTGGTGGATTCTCCTTTGATCCTTTAAAAATAAAAACCGCGCTTTGGTCTAATTATTCAAATTCACTATTTCACATTCCAAAGTATATGCTTTCGATTATTGACGGACAAGCATACTTAACAACAAATATTCTTTGTACTCAAGATGATGACCCATCCATGGTGGAACAAATTTGGCAAGAGCGGGAACGGTTATTGCTTAAGGACAATCGTTCTTTTTCTTTTGATGAAAGTCAACTTGTGCGTACAGAGGAAGTACAGCCAGAAGCTTGGAAAAAAACAGTCGATGCAATTGTAAATGAATTAAAGGAAGGCCCATTGAAAAAAGTCGTTCTTGCCCGCGAGCTAAGATTGCACTTTAATGAGCCAGTCCAGGTTGAAAAGGTGCTCGAGAACTTGTTCCGTGAGCAGTCCGAAAGCTTTATTTTTGCGTTTGAATCCGAGGGCGATTGCTTTGTTGGTGCATCACCAGAACGCTTGTTAAAAAAGAACGGAAATGATGTGTTTACAACCTGTTTAGCAGGCTCGATTAAACGGGGCAAAACGCTTGAAGAAGATAACGTATTAGGAACTGATATTTTGAATGATCATAAAAACCTGATTGAACACCAGTATGTGGTTGAAATGATTAAAGAAGCGATGAGTGAGGTATGCACGGAAGTGATTTTACCTGATCAGCCGCAATTGATGAAAATGCGCGATATTCAGCATTTATATACACCAGTTATCGCGAAAACCGATGCTGGGACTTCGCTACTTCAAATCGTGGAACGTCTTCATCCGACCCCGGCACTAGGCGGTTTACCAAAGAAAGAAGCGGTTGAGAAAATCCGTGAGGTTGAATTGCTTGATCGTGGTTTTTATGCTGGTCCAATTGGCTGGCTTGACTACCGTGGCAATGGTGAATTTGCCGTTGCAATTCGCTCTGGTTTAATTCAAGGAAATGAAGCGTCCTTATTTGCTGGCTGCGGCGTTGTAGCCGATTCAGATTCTGAAAGTGAGTATTTAGAGACAAACATTAAGTTACGTCCGATGCTAACTGCGCTTGGAGGAGAATGAAAATGAATCACCAGGAATCACTTACTGCATATTTAGCAGCATTTGTTGGAGAGCTCGTTCAATCAGGCGTGACTGATGTAGTCGTCAGTCCTGGTTCGCGTTCGACTCCACTAGCGTTGATGATGGCCGAGCATCCCGGCCTTCGCGTACATATTCAAATTGATGAACGATCAGCAGGATTTTTTGCATTAGGAATTGCCAAAGCGTCGCGTAAAACTGTGGCGCTTCTTTGTACTTCCGGAACTGCTGCTGCCAATTACTTTCCGGCGGTCGTTGAAGCCAATATTTCACGGGTACCATTGCTTGTGCTAACAGCTGATCGCCCTCATGAGTTGCGTGATGTTGGGGCACCACAGGCAATTGATCAAATTCATTTATACGGGAACCATGTGAAATGGTTCGTTGAAATGGCACTACCAGAGGCCACAACTGAAATCATCCGCTACGCCGAAACCGTGTGTGCAAGGGCGATTGCCACTACACAAATGTCACCAGCTGGTCCGGTCCATTTGAATTTTCCATTCCGTGAACCATTAATTCCGCTTTTGGATAATCCGGAGTTATTTGAAAAATATAGACGGCCGAAAGGTTCTATTAAAATTCGCACTGGTGAATTAACACTGCCGCAGTCTGAGTTTGAGAGATTGGCACAGGAATGGTCTGCTGACGCTAAAGGAGTGATTGTTTGTGGACCAATTGATCATCCTGATTTTGCTGACGCAGTAATTACGCTTAGTGAAAAGCTACAATTTCCGATTTTAGCTGATCCACTATCGCAATTGCGGAGTGGTCAACATAATAAAAATGTAATGATTGATACATATGATACATTTTTGCGAAATGCAATGGCGAAGGATTTCTTAACACCTAATATCGTGATTCGTTTTGGGGCAATGCCTGTTTCGAAGGCGTTGACGATTTTCTTAAAAGAAAACAGTGAAGCGACACATTATGTGATAGACGGTGGTGGCGGCTGGCGTGACCCGAATGCGATTACTTCTGAAATGATTTATTGTGATGAAGCATTGCTGTGTAAGGCTGTTTTGCCAATTGTTGCAGGGCGCCAGGACTCAGATTATTTGATAGATTGGACAGGGCTAAATGAGATAACCAAGCAACATCTTGCTCGGGTCAATGATGAAACGAAGCTTAGTGAAGCAAAGTTGTTTTATCGATTGGCTGAAATGTTGCCAGAGAACGCGACTGTCTTTGTCGGCAACAGTATGCCAATTCGAGATTTGGATTCATTTTTCCATAACAATGAAAAGAACATTCGTGTCATGGCCAATCGTGGTGCGAATGGAATTGATGGAGTTGTCTCAACGGCATTAGGGGCAGCGATTGTGCACCAGCCTTTCTATTTAATCCTTGGAGATTTAACGTTGTTCCATGATTTGAATGGGTTGATTGCTTCTAAAATGCACAAAATACCATTTAATGTCATTGTGATTAATAATAATGGTGGCGGGATCTTCTCGTTTTTACCGCAGTCCAATCATCCAAAGCATTTTGAATTATTGTTCGGAACACCTGCCGATCTTGATTTTAGCCATGCTGTGAAGATGTATGGTGGCGAATATGCGAATGTCGAGGATTGGGATCATTTAGCCGGGGCGCTTGTGGACAACCGTGAAGGAGCTGGTCTCCATGTATATGAAATCACAACAAATCGTGATAGCAATCTAAAAGAGCATCGAGATTTGTGGAAAAATGTTTCCCAGGAAATAGAAAAATGGCTACAGGGCAAAGCGTTATGAACCTCGAGGTAAACGGACTCAGGTACCATGTTGAAACTGTTGGGGAAGGCTATCCGCTTGTCGTCTTGCATGGATTTACAGGATCCGGAGAGAATTGGCGCTCGTTAAGCGGTCAATGGTCAGAGCATTCCAAGGTGATTATGATTGATATTATCGGTCACGGTGAAACAGAGTCACCTGTGGATTTCTCGCGATATGGGATGGATTTTGCCGTACACGATTTGGCTGCGCTGCTTGAGAAGTTGGGATTTGATCAAGTAGATTTTCTTGGTTACTCGATGGGCGGCCGTTTGGCGTTATCGTTTGCGGTCACACACCCGGAACGAGTCCGAAAGCTAGTGCTTGAAAGTGCTTCGCCAGGATTAAAAACTGAAGCAGAGCGTGCTCTCAGGAGAGAAAATGATGCGAAACTTGCTGAAATGATCCGAACAGAGGGTATCGAAAGCTTTGTGAATTATTGGGAAAGAATCCCGCTGTTTGCATCGCAATTGCTAATTCCTAGAGAGGTGCGAGAGCAAACTCGCAAACAGCGCTTGGCAAACTCTGTGGCAGGTTTATCCGGGAGCTTACTCGGAATGGGAACCGGCGCCCAAAGTTCATGTTGGGAGGCACTAGGGCAGCTATCATGTGAGGTTTTGCTAATAACTGGTGAGCTTGACAAAAAGTTTTGCCAAATTGCGAGTGAAATGGTTGATTTGGTGAAAAATAGCAAATGGGTTGTCGTAGATCAGTGTGGACATGCAATTCATGTGGAACAACCAGAAAAATTTGGTACAATAGTAAGTGGGTTTTTAAAACTACATAATAAGGAGGAAATGTAAATGGCAGTTGAATGGGTAGCCCGTAAACAATACGAAGACATTCTATATGAAACATACAATGGCATTGCCAAAATTACGATTAACCGTCCAGAAGTACGCAATGCGTTCCGTCCTAAAACGGTAATGGAATTAATCGATGCATTCGCAGAAGCTCGTGATGACAGCGAGGTTGGCGTCATTATTTTAACAGGAGCAGGTGATGATGCATTCTGTTCTGGTGGAGACCAAAAGGTTCGCGGACATGGCGGCTATGTTGGCGATGACAAAATTCCACGTTTAAACGTACTTGACCTTCAGCGCTTAATCCGCGTAATTCCTAAGCCAGTTGTAGCAATGGTTAGAGGTTATGCAATTGGTGGCGGTCATGTATTACATATCGTTTGTGATTTAACAATTGCTGCTGACAATGCTAAATTTGGTCAAACAGGTCCGAAGGTAGGTAGCTTTGACGCTGGTTATGGCTCAGGCTATTTAGCTCGTATCGTTGGTCATAAGAAGGCTCGCGAAATTTGGTACTTATGCCGTCAGTACAATGCGCAGGAAGCATTGGACATGGGGCTTGTTAATACAGTGGTTCCGCTTGCCCAAGTTGAAGAAGAAACGGTTAAGTGGTGTGAGGAAATGCTTTCAATGAGCCCTACAGCGCTTCGTTTCTTGAAAGCAGCATTTAATGCTGATACTGATGGTTTAGCTGGTATTCAGCAATTCGCTGGTGACGCGACGTTGCTTTATTATACAACTGATGAAGCAAAAGAAGGCCGCGATGCGTTCAAAGAAAAACGCCAACCAGACTTCGGTAAGTTTCCAAGATTCCCTTGATTTGAACAAACAGGACAGCTTGATGGACGCCATCAAGCTGTTTTTTTGAAGGAATTAGATAATTGGGTGCGTGCGTGCGCGAAACTTCCTATAAGGACAAATCGGGTTAGAAAATGAGTCAAAGTGTCCGCAAGAGAGGGTCTTGAGGACAAAACTCAAAAGAAAATGAGTCAAAGTGTCCGCAAGAAAGGGTCTTGAGGACAAAACTCAAAAGAAAATGAGTCAAAGTGTCCGCAAGAGAGGGTCTTGAGGACAAAACTCAAAAGAAAATGAGTCAAAGTGTCCGCAAGAAGAAAGCCTTAAGGACAAGACGGTAAAACAAACACAAGAATGTTATTAACCAAGAACATTATTAGTTATACATTAAAGAAGGTGAAAAATGATGTCACTTCCACAGCAAATTCCTAATTGGCTTAAAAAGCGTGCTTTTCTTACTCCGGAGAGACCTGCCCTTATATTTGAAAATGAAACACTAACATTTCAGGATACATACAATAGGGCAATAGATATGTCTAAAAAATTGGCCGCAATCTCGATCAAGCATGGTGATTTTGTTGGCGTATTACTTAGGAATCATTATGATACTGTCATTATTTTTTACGCATTGCAGATGCTTGGAGCAACGGCTGTTATTTTGAATAATCGGCTGACCGGAGAGGAGCTTGCCTGGCAGCTTGAGGATTCGAAGTGCACCAGCTTAATAAGCGAGGACCAGTTCTCAACTACACTAGATTTGCTAAACGCCAAGCAACCAAGCTATCAAATCTGGACAAAGCAGCAATTGCTTTCACTCGAGCAGCCTAACATTGAAACAGATTTGCGTGAGGAATTCATTTTAGATGAGGTTTGTTCGATTATGTATACGTCTGGGACAACCGGGTTTCCAAAGGGAGTTATCCAAACGTATGGGAATCATTGGTGGAGTGCGATTGGTTCGGTGTTAAATCTCGGATTGACCGATAAGGATATTTGGCTTTGCAATATGCCGCTATTTCATATTAGTGGGTATTCGATTTTGATCCGTAGCGTTGTCTATGGGATGCCAATTTTGCTTCATGATGGTTTTAACGAACGGAAGGTTATTGATGATATTCGCACTTACCAGGTAACAATTATGTCAGTCGTTGCGGCATCGCTTTCGCGAATTGTGAAGGAGTTAGGAAGTGAGCGTCTATCGGAGCAGTTTCGCTGTATGTTACTCGGGGGTGGACCGGCGTCCTTATCTTTATTAGATAGTTGTAAAAACAGCGGCATCCCTGTTTTCCAAACGTACGGTATGACTGAGACGGCCTCGCAGATTGTGACACTTTCCCCGGTAGACAGTATCCGGAAGTTGGGCTCTGCTGGTAAGCCATTATTTCCGGCTCAGTTGAAAATTGTGAATCGTGATGGCCTGGAATTGTCAGCAAACGAAGAAGGCGAAATTGTTGTGAAGGGACCCAATGTCACTCCTGGCTATTTGTACCGTGAAACGGAAACGGCTGAAAAAATTTGTGATAGCTGGCTCCATACTGGCGATATCGGCTATGTCGATGAAGAGGGCTTCTTATATGTGCTTGACCGCCGCGCTGATTTGATTATTTCCGGTGGGGAAAATATTTATCCTGCGGAAATTGAAGGGGTGCTGCTTTCACATGAGGCTATCGCTGAGGCTGGAGTGGTTGGAGTGGATGATGAAAAGTGGGGCCAGGTCCCGGTTGCCTTTGTTGTGCGTGAAGCGGGTAAGGCAGTAACGGAAGCGGAACTATTAGCTTATTGTCAGCAAAAAATAGCTAATTATAAAATTCCAAAGAAAATTATGTTTACGGATTCGCTGCCACGCAATGCGTCAAATAAATTAATGAGACGAAGCCTTCGGGAGCAGTTGGAGCGGGGAGATGATGAGGTATGAATATTCAAAGCTTCACATTGTACATAATCTCTAAGCCGTTAAAACATCCGTTTTCAACTCATCTGGAGACGGTGGTTGACCGAGAATCCATCATTGTTGAGCTTACTGATTCTGATGGTTTGAAAGGGTATGGTGAGGTCGTTGCTTTTTCATCGCCATGGTATACCGAGGAAACGGTAAAGACCGCATACCACATGATCAAGGACTTTTTCATTCCTCTTTTAAAAAATAACCCAGTGAACCATCCTAATCAGGTTACACCATTATTGGATAAATTTAGGCGTAATCAAATGGCGAAAGCTGGTTTGGAGACAGCTTACTGGGATTTGTTTGCTAAGCAACAGGGGGTGCCGCTATCTAAGCTTTTGGGTGGAACACAAACGGACATTCCATCTGGAGTTGTGGTTGCGACGAGTTCATTAGATGAGGCATATCGACAAATTGAAGGGTACTTGGAATCGGGCTACAAAAGAGTAAAGTTGAAAATTAGTCCGGGGCATGATGTTGAGATCATTGAACCGATTCGAAACCGTTACCCCGATTTAGCGCTGATGGCGGATGCCAACTCTGCCTATTCACTAAGGGACAAGGATGTTGAGCGGCTCAAGGCTTTAGACTCTTTTGATTTGTTAATGATCGAACAGCCGCTGGCCCATGATGATATCATCGAGCATGCCATGCTGCAGCAGCAAATCCGTACGCCAATCTGTTTGGATGAGAGCATCGTCACTTTTGAGGATGCCCGAAATGCGATTGAAATGGGAAGCTGTCAGGTGATTAATTTGAAAATCGGCCGCGTAGGCGGATTGCAGAGTTCTAAACGCATTCACGATTTGGCTGTGGAAAAGGGGATTGCTGTGTGGGTTGGCGGAATGATTGAGTTTGGTGTTTCCAGAGCGCATAATATTGCTTTGGCAGCGCTCCCTGGTTTTACGATAGCAGGAGATATTTCTGCTTCGAGCCGATATTGGGATGAGGATATTATCACGCCTGAGGTTGTCGTTAACCATGGTCGCATTAGCATGCCTACCGGAGTTGGTATAGGCTTTGCGATAAATGAACAGAGCCTTATGAAGGCAACACTTCATAAGGAAACAGTGCGATTATAATTAGGACCAGGCAAGTGAGCCTGGTCCATTTATGTGTACCTAAAATAACCTAGGGTTAACTAGGTTAAATTGAAAGCTCATCATTCGGGATAAACGTTTTACAATTCGTTCCTGAGCTGTTGTTCGCCATTTCGCCGCTTTCGCTTACAACATAAATTTGTTGTGCGGCACAGCGATTACCTTCTTTCCAGAACTGACAATTGCTAACATCACATAAAACGTCTTGAGCCATCCTGAATCACTCCTTGTAATAAAGGTACAAGACTATAATGTGAAAAAACGTCAGTTCCTATCCTTGTCAAAAATCGGTTAGCCTCCCAAACACTTTAACACAGTAAAGCGCTGGGGGACTGTCCCCCAGCGCTTTAAATTAGTGAAGTGCTTTTTCAAGTGTTTTGATGTTTTGTTCCATGATGGTTAAGTAGTTGTCTTTGTTGTTGATGTTTTTTTGGGTTAGTGTTGATAGGTTGTGCAAGGTTAGTGGTTTTGCACCAAGTTCCTTTTCAACGACCTTCGCTAATTTTGAGGATACGTTTTGTTCAAACAGCATATACTTAATATTGTGTGCTTTTGCCGTGTTAATGATTTCTTCCAGTTTTTTCTGGGAAGGCTCATTTGTTGTAGTCAAGCCAGAGATGCTAATTTGTTTAATCCCGTAGCGTTTTTCCCAGTAGCCGTAAGCTGCGTGAGAAACAAGAATTTCTTTCTTATTCGCTGATTCAACCGTTTTTGCAAAAGAAGCATCAAGCTCATCGAGATCCGCAGTTAGTGCTTGATAATTTTCCTCAAACGTTTCTTTTTGTGCAGGCATTTGGGCAACTAATGCATCTTTAATGGAAAGAGCCAGTTCTTTTGCATAAAGAGGATCTAACCACACATGAGGGTCGACAGTGTGACCATGTTCATCTTCATCTTCGTGAACGTCTTCCTCGGAAGTTGCCTCAGCTGCATGAGTTGTAGCCGTATCTTCCAGTTTAATATTCTCAGTTGTGGCAATCATTTTAACATCTTCATTTTTTAAGGTTTCTTTTGCTTTATTAACAAATCCCTCTAAACCTAAGCCAATATAGAAAAACACGTCCGCATCAACGAGCTTCATCATGTCCTTTTGGGTTGGATCAAATGTATGTTCATCAGCACCAGGTGGATAAATAGTATCTACCGTTACAAATTCTCCCCCAATTTGCTCCGTAAAAAATTGTAATGGATAAACAGTCGTATAGACTGTAATCTTATCTTTCTGTTTCTTCGCCCCATTTTCTTGATCATTGCTACAGCCAACTAAAAATAGGCTCAGTGACATGATCAATGTAATAAAAATTAATAATGTTTTCTTCAACTTGTATCACCCTTCCCCTTACAAAAAAACATGCTTCTCATGTTTCGATAAGCTCAGCACCAATCTTTCTTAATTGCTAGATTAATATGAATTGTCTGCCGTAATTCGTAATCATTACGATTTGTCTTTTGTAATCTTACAAAATTTATGCAAAAATTGCAACAATAAATTTGTCACATTAGTAAAAAATGAGTATTCTATACATACGGACAAATTACGACAAAGTATAGGGGAGAAATATAGAGATGAAATTACTAAATGAAATTCTAGATTACAACGAGCAATTTGTTGCGGAAAAAAAGTATGAGGCTTACCTTACAACAAAATTTCCTAATAAGCATATGGTAATTTTAACATGTATGGACACAAGACTTCTTGAATTGCTACCTAAGGCATTAAACCTAGGGAATGGTGATGTTAAAATTGTTAAGGATGCAGGAGCGCTCTTAACGCATCCATTTGGAAGTGTAATGCGGAGCATTTTAGTGGCAATTTATGAATTGCAGGCTGAGGAAGTTTTAGTCATTGGGCACTATGATTGCGGGATGGCCGGCTTAAAGGCAGACCCAATTATTGAAAAAATGATAGCACGTGGCGTAAAAGAGGAAACCATCAATACACTTGCTTATTCCGGCATTGATGTTAAGAACTGGTTAAAGGGCTTTGATAATGTGCGAGACAGCGTAACACATAGTGTGAATGTTATCAGAAACCATCCACTGTTACCAACTGAGGTTTCCGTTCATGGTTTAGTCATCGACCCAACCACCGGGAAACTGGATCTAATTGAAAACGGCTACGAAATGGAAGAATAATCATTATTCATGCTGATGCTTTTTCTTTTTTGAGGGCCATTCCTCCGGAACAAAATCTAAGCCTCCGGGATGTAAAGGGTGGCATTTTGATATCCGCTTAATTGTTAACCATCCACCACGAAGAGCTCCAAATCGTTTAATAGCTTCAAATCCGTAATGTGAACATGTTGGATAAAAGCGGCATGTAGGCGGCTTTAACGGCGAAATAACGACCTGATAAAAACGAATCAACTTCATAAAAACCTTAGTAAGCATTTTAGGCATCCTTTCAAATAAGTACTTAATTTAAATAAACGGTAGCATAAATTTCCTGATTCGTCTAAAATTGTGATTGCAGGATGCAAAAAAACATTAATAAAGGAGTGTTAACATGCCATCAGTAGAAAGCTTTGATTTGGACCATAATGCTGTTGTTGCTCCGTATGTGAGACACTGTGGTGTTCATAAAGTGGGTAGTGACGGAGTTGTAAATAAATTTGATATTCGCTTTTGTCAGCCAAACAAGCAGGCAATGAAGCCGGATGCTATTCATACGTTGGAGCATTTACTTGCTTTTAATATTCGTAAGCATGCAGACAAATATGACCATTTCGATATTATCGATATTTCTCCTATGGGCTGCCAAACTGGATACTATTTAGTTATTAGCGGAGAGCCAACTGTTGAAGAAATTATCGATTTGCTTGAGGACACAATGAAAGAAGCGGTAGAAATTACCGAAATTCCTGCTGCTAACGAAAGACAATGCGGTCAAGCGAAGCTTCATGATTTAGAAGGCGCGAAAAAGCTAATGCGCTTCTGGCTCGACCACGATAAAAACAATCTAAAAGAAGTATTTGCATAGAAATATTAAAACGCATGGCTCTCGATCGTGGAGCCATGCGTTTTTTCGGACATATAGTGCGTTATTTTTATAAAAAAGCTATTTTTGAAAATTTTTCGGACATATAGTGCGTTATTGACCAAAAAATCAAAGATATTAGCAATCTTCAAGCCAAATAAGGTATCTGATGTCCGCTAAAAGCCGAAAACAACATTTTTGATTAAAATAGCGAATCCTATGTCCGCTGTGCAATTCCGCATATCATGCATGTATATCTTATAAATACAGAACACCTAAATTAAAGGTCAGTCCCTGGTTTTTGTGAATCACCATTACTGCTTTCATCAATCGGTGGTAGTTCATCAATTGTATGTTTATAGTTATAGGCTTTCCCCGTTGTTAAAACCGCTAATAATACTACTGCGAATACTATAATAACCGAAATAATCATTACAACCGTCAAAATCTTCCCCTCCCTTACACCTACTATCTTATCACAAAATTTTAATTTTTGAGAAAGTTTCTATGCCAAAAAAGACCTGAGTTAATTTTCAGCATCCGGGCAAAATAGGTCTCGGGAGGTTGATAATATGTCAACAAATGTCATTAATGAAGTCAATAAACAAATAGCTAACTGGACTGTTCTTTACGTGAAACTTCATAATTATCATTGGAACATTAAAGGGCAGCATTTTTTTACGCTCCATGAAAAGTTTGAAGCGTTTTATGATGAAGCAGCCGGGTATATTGATGAATTAGCGGAAAGAATTTTAGCAGTTGGCGGGTCCCCAATCGGAACAATCAAACAGTGCTTGGATTTGGCTTCTATTCAAGAATCTGCTGGTGGTGAGGACGAAACAGCGATGGTAAAGACAATCCATACTGATTTTAATACAATCGTGAATGAAATAAATGGAGTGATCCAGTTGGCTGAGGATGCGAACGATCAAGGAACGGCAGATATTCTCCTTGGAATTCAAACAAGCCTTCGCAAGTCAATGTGGATGCTTCAAGCATTTTTGGGATAACAAACAACCTGATAAAAAATAAAGAAGCTGGCGCTTATGGCCAGCTTTATGTATGATTTAATGAATATTTCGAGATGATACGATTGTTTGTGGACGGTGTTGGCCGTATTCTTGCTGCGCAAATTTTTCACGCAAACTCTCAATCAGATAGACGCCAATCACGGTATGTAGTTCTTGAGTTGATAATTCCTGAATGAGATGCAGCAGGTCTTCGCGGCTCATTTCCTCTAAAATAGCAAAGGCAAGCATGTCGATATCTTCATCGTCTCCAGTAAGCTTGTCACGGTATAATTCAAATAATTCATCCACTAACTTCATAGTCACACCTCCACTTCATCAATAGTATTAATCATTTTATGTTTGCCTTACTTATTAAATCCCACTTACGAGAGGATTTATTCGTTCCTGAATTTTTTATATTTTCAGTTTACCCCAAAATCATTCAGAAGTGTTAGTTATGTAGCTCAAAATGTCAAAGATTTTCCTTAATATACTAAAAACAGGACTTTAGTACGAATAATTCTGGCGAAACTGTGGGAAACGAAGAGCAACAGAATAAAAGGGGATGACACGATTGGATCAAACCAAAAAACCCTATTATATTGCTCTTGCCAGTGGACAAATTATGAAAACAGCCACTGATTCACCTTGGGATTTTAAAATTGAAGCGGATGACGATGAAATTACGAAGTTACGCGAATACTTTGATCAAAATTATTCAACTGAATGGCAAAGCTTTATCAGAGCTCATGTACCGTATGTGCAATACCATTATGACCGGGAAAATGATGCTTATGACGAAACGCTTGTACAAATCTATAAAATGATTTATGAGTTGGGTGATGAGGAAGCGAAGCAGCATATTCGCTCGATTGGTGTTGTTCCTAATTTGCAGTAAGCAAAATTTCCCCGTAGCGCTGACCTATTGTAAAATAGGGAAAGAGAGACAAGAGCGGGGGGAGCGGAATTGGAGCAATTTTTAGATGAGCATGGCTGTACCGTGCAGCTTGCCTTTAACCAGAATGTATTTGAACAAAAAAGCGGACATGTCTTGGTGATTTGCCGTTATCGTGATAAATGGTTATTAACCTCGCATTCAGTTCGGGGTTGGGAATTTCCAGGGGGGAAAATTGAAGTGGGAGAAACACCTGAACAAGCAGCTCTTCGCGAGGTTTTTGAAGAAACCGGTGGGGTGTTGGAAGGCTGTTTTCCACTCGGTGAATATCAAGTTTCAAATGGCAAAAGCAAATTTGTCAAAACGATTTTTTATGGAATCGTCAAGGAATTGGTTGATAAAGAGGATTATTTAGAGACTGACGGCCCGGTGTTTGAAACGGGCAATCTTCTTGAGGCTAGGTTTCAGGCGAAATATAGCTTTATTATGAAGGATGATGTCGTAAAAAAAAGCCTAGAGCGCCTAGCACAGCTTGAAGGACAGGTACATCATACCCGCTAAGTACAAAGAAAGGTTGACTCAAGCAAATAGTGTCTAGCGCAAGCGCCTAGGGGCTCGTCTTGTGCCTGTCGCCCCTGTTCAAGGCGCTTGCGCTTTTCTAAGTCAACCTTTAATTATCTTTTTCTCGAGCAGGGCTACGAGTTGATACATAATCGTCGCAAATACGGCAATAACAAGTAGTGATAACAGGACAAGCGTAAAGTTAAACACTTGGAAGCCATAAATAATCATGTAGCCAAGTCCTCTTGACGATACGAGAAATTCACCAACGATGACACCGACCCATGACAAGCCAACGTTCACCTTAAGCGTTGAGATAATCGTTGGAAATGAGGCAGGCAGAATAGCTTCTTTAAAGCTTTGAAAGCGAGAGGCTCCTAACGTTTGCAGAACTCTTACATAATTGGGGTCTACTTCTTTAAAGGACGTATACACAACAATCGTCGTGATAATGACCGAAATAATCGTTCCCATGGCGATAATCGAACCAAGTCCAGGCCCAAGCGCCACAATTAAAATAGGACCAAGTGCCACTTTTGGCATCGCATTAAGAATAACTAAGTATGGATCGAATATCTTTGACAGAACAGGTGACCACCAGAGGACTGAGGCGAGCAGCGTGCCTAATAATGTCCCGAGAATGAAGCCAAGCACTGTTTCAGTTAACGTAAAACTTAAATGATTTAGCAATGATCCATCAGCTATTTTTTCTAAAAATAAACCATAAACTTTTGACGGTGAACTAAAGATTAACGGGTCGATCCAGGTTTTTCGGCTAGCCATTTCCCAAATAGCGAAAAAGGCCAAAAAGATGACACCCTGGAAAAAGCGAATCCGGCGTTTTTCGCGCTTCAGTGTTAGGAGATAGTTTTGGTGAAGGAGGTGAATGTCAGGCTTTTGCAGGTTCAAGAGACTCAAGCTCCTTCCATATAGTTTGAAAAAGCTCTGAGAAGGATGGATGGTTTCGAACTTGAAACGGAGCGAGATGACGGAATTCTTCTGGCACAATAAAGGTTTTATGAATCCTTCCCGGACGGGCTGAAAATAAATATATCACATCACTCATCGCAATCGCTTCACCGATGTCATGGGTAACGAGTATGGCCGTTTTGTTAAAGGTAGTTAACGCATCAGAAACTAAATTTTCAAGCTTTAGCTTTGTCTGGTAATCTAATGCAGAAAATGGTTCGTCGAGCATTAACAGCTTTGGTTCGGTAGCCAATGTTCGGACCAGAGCAACACGCTGCCGCATCCCTCCTGAAAGCTGCTTGGGAAGCTGATTTTCTAAGCCTGCTAATCCCATTTGCTCAAGGAGACCAAACGCATAAAGCTTCGTTTCCAAGTTGAGGCGCCTCGTCAGCTTTAACCCAAGCAAAATATTTTCCTCAATTGTCTTCCAAGGGAAAAGGTAATCCTGTTGCAGCATATAGCCGATTTGACTGCCATCGGTTTGAATCGGTTTATCCTCAATCGTCACCACTCCAGATGTAGGCTTAATTAAACCTGCAATGATCGATAGTAGGGTCGTTTTCCCACAACCACTTGGTCCAAGAAAGGAGACAAAGTCTCCCTCCTTAACCTCAAGTGATACATCGGAGAGGGCGGTGGTAGCAGAGGTTTTCGTGAAATATGTGTGTTGTACGTTTTTTATTTTTAAAAAAGACATCGGACTGCCCTCCTAACAAAGATTGTTATTCCTTTGTGACGCTTTCAGCAATCGCCGTGTTTACTAACGTGTCGTGATTGACTGGTTTCGGCAGCTCTCCAGCTTCGGCCATTATATTTTGTAGGTTATTCCATTCTTTCTCATCCAAGATTGGATCAGTCGCAAATGAGCCTTGTTTTTGATAACGTTCTACTGCCGTTTCGAGAATGTCAGTGTCGATATCCGGGAAGAACGTTTGAATCGATTGGGCAATTTCCTTAGCTGAGTGAGTATCGACCCATTGCTGCGCTTTGTAAATCGCACGAGTGAATTTTTCAACAGTTTCCTTGTTTTCATTGATGTAGCTTTCTTTTGCCATAAAGGTTGTGTACGGAACATGGCCTGATTCTTCACCAAATGAGGCAACAATGTAACCCTTGCCTTCTTTTTCAAATACGCTGGCAGTTGGTTCAAACAGCTGTACAAAATCTCCCGTTCCGGAGGCAAATGCACTGGCAATATTAGCAAAGTCGACGTTCTGAATTAAGTTGAGGTCGTTAAAAGGATCAATACCAAATTTCTTCAGCACAAATTCTCCGACCATTTGCGGCATGCCACCCTTGCGCTGTCCTAAGAAAGTTGTGCCAATGAGCATATCCCAAGTGAAGTTATCAATTTGTTTGCGAGCCACGAGGAAGGTTCCATCGGTCTGGGTGAGTTGCGCAAAATTGATAACCGGATCATTTGAGCCTTGTGCATACACGTAAATACTCGTTTCTGAGCCAACAAGAGCAATATCGGCACCATCTGATAACAAAGTAGTCATCGTCTTATCGCCACCGGCGGTCGTCGTTAATTCAACCTTCAAGCCTTCTTCCTCAAAGAAGCCCTCTGTTATCGCAACATATTGCGGGGCATAGAACAAGGAGCGGGTAACCTCAGCAACCCTAACCTTCACAAGTTCATCGCTTTTATTTTGGTTGGTGCAGGCGACAATGGGAATCATCAGTATAGAGATCAGAAAGACAGCTAATCCTATTTTGAACTTACTTTTCATGGGTGACCCTCCTAAGCTGTATAAATCAACATCGGGTAAAACTTTACGATAGTCTATGAAAAATAAAAAATTGTGTGTTTGCCTATCTAGGTTTTTGTATCATAGTGGTAAGGGAAGTTAGGTAGAATATTTTAAATAATACTTGACTGTGTTTAGGGATGAGAAATCATTAAACGGAGAATTTCCGCCTAATGCAAAAAATGGGTGCTTAAATCGCCGAAATAAGCGGAGATATTCCGACTATCTTCTCAAAACAGGACAATATTCAAAGATTTTAACAACATAAGCGGAAAAGCTCCGCTTATTTTAAAGGAAATAGAGGTATTTCCCAATTTAAGCGGAATTTGTCCGTCTAATTTCCATACATAATGTTCAGCAAAGTCAAAACAGTCTTTAAGGTCAAAATAACAAATCAAATGTCTAAAAAGGGGGTATACAAACGAACATGTATGAAGACGGTAAAATCATTTCAAAATGGCGATACCCATCGCCAAATCCTAATGTCAAATTAACAATTATCACCTACATATCTCAAGGCATGGCTATAAAAGGAATGTTGGCTGAGCCAATTGGAACAGAACCACTGGACGGGTTTTTATATTTGCGGGGTGGTATCAAAAACGTTGGCAAGGTCAGACCGGCTCGAATCGCCCAATTTGCCTCTGAAGGCTTTATTGTGTTTGCGCCATTTTACCGCGGCAATCAAGGTGGAGAAGGCAATGAGGATTTTGGCGGCGAAGACCGTCATGATGCTTTTGCAGGCTTTCAATTACTCACGTCGCATCCACGCGTCAAACATGTCCATATTTTTGGATTTTCCCGGGGTGGCATTATGGCCTTGCAAACGGCGCTGCAATTTCCTGAAGCTGCGTCACTTGTCACCTGGGGCGGTGTAAGTGATATGGAACTCACTTACCGGGAGAGGGAGGATTTGCGGAAAATGCTAAAGCGGGTAATTGGCGGAACGCCTGACAAATACCCTGATCGTTATCGCTATCGGACGCCGTTGTATGAGCTGGAGAAAATGGAGCCGCCTGTGCTCATCATCCATGGCTGGAACGATACAAACGTGTCAGTTGAGCATGCTAAGCGGCTTGAACGGGGATTAATTACATTACAAAAACCTGTCACGACCTGGTATTTCAAAGAATTCACGCACTACTTTCCACCTGAGGTTAATCGCCAAGTTGTAAAAGATTTATGTAACTGGATGAAACAGCAGTGTAAAAAATGATAAAATAACGGTAAAAGACGATGAGAAGGAGAGATTGTTATGGGAATGCCGCTAGAATTGAATACTTTGATTGTCACCAAGGGTCGGGAGCAACGTTTAGATGAAAACAATTTCTCATTAGTAAAAGAAGGCTACAGACTTTATCCAATTGATATTCCGCTGGAAGTAAGACGGACATTGGATAGCGAAACAAACGGAACTGCTCTCATTAAAAAGGTAGAGTGGGAGAACAATCAAACGAAAATTACGTATGTTCTTGTCTCACTTCATTCGACTAATTAAGTTAATAATGATCATTGAAAAAGCTGCCTGTTTTTGAAAACTTGCAGCTTTTTTAATTTTACCTCACTTTGAAAAAATTGGAATAATTACTTGTTTTTCGAATAGGAATAGTTATAATATTTTTCGGAGGTGGAAGAATGTTACTCGGTGAATCTCAGAGAAAAATTAAAACATTCGATGTCGACCCTGACTTAGGTGATATCCCTAAGCAAAAACCTTCAACCCGAATGGAACTAACACGTAAAAGAACAAGATTTTCAACACGGTTTATTAATCCCGATGGAAGCTTTACGGAAGAAATTTATAATCAGCCCATGTTTTTTCAAGATATGATCGATAGAAAATGGAAACGAATCGATAATAGACTACAAAAGAGTTTAATTAATCCGAATAAATTTGAAAATATGGCGAATGAGTTTAAGACAACTTTTACTGAAGAATCTGATCCAAGTACCTTAATGTCCGTTCAAAAAGAGGGCTATAATATAGATTTAATCCTAATCGGAGCCAGAAAAGTAAAAGCAGTTATTAATGAAAATGAAATTACCTATCCAGATATTCTTCCGCAAGTGGACATTGTCTATCTCGTTACGAACGATAAGATCAAAGAAGCTTTAATCTTAAAAGCACCAACAGGTCAAAATCGATTTTCCTTTGAATTAAAAAGCCCGGCGAATGTCACTGCCAGGTTAGAGACAAATGGAAACATTTCTATTCTTTCGCCGCATAATGATTTACTTTGGATTATTGAAAAGCCTTATTTAGTTGATTCGAAAGGAATCTATTCAAATGATGCAAATTTTGCAATTCGAAAAGAAGGGAATCGAACGTATATTGATCTATTAGTAGATTTGAATTTTTTAAACAACCCTAATATGAGTTATCCCATTACAGTTGACCCAACGATTCAATCCTCTTTATCGATTCGTGATACCTTTATTTCAAGTCGATATCCCCAAAATTCCTATTCTAGTCAAGCCTATATGTTTACTGGTGTAACTCCATCCTACAATATAACTCGCTCCTTAGTACGATTCGCATTACCACCATTACCAAGTAATTGCCGAATTACAAGTGCAACTTTTCAAGCGTATCAAATCAACACGAACATAACGAACGCTATTATAGACTTGCATCGAATAAATTCTTCCTGGGGAGATTCTGTAACATGGAACTCACAGCCTGCCATTTTACCAACTTCAGAATCGAGTGCTTCACCGGGTACCTTTAATGCTTTTTGGAGATGGGAGATCACGAAATTAATCCAAGATTGGTACAATGGAACTCAAGCTAATTACGGGATCATGTTAAAAAATCGAGATGAAACATCCGCACCTTATGGATTCTTTACGACTAAAGAAAACACAGCAACGTATGAGCCAAGAATAACCCTTACTTATACAGTTGATCCAATTGGTCTTGAAGAATATTGGCATCGAACGGAGGAAGGTATAAATCCAAGTAATGGGAATCTAAGCCTTTCAGAAACTGATTTGTTCATTACTGGACGTGGAATCCCACTTTCAATTGAGCGAACTTACAACAGCAGGAATACAATCGAAAAAGGTGTTTTTGGATATGGCTGGTCCAGTAATCTGGATGTCCGTCTCACGTTTGCGGCAACGGGCCCAATTGTTTATTCTGACAGTGATGGTACTAAGCATTATTTTGGAGAGTCGTTAGAAGGTGAGTATCTTACCTTAAGTGGAGTTTATCTTGATTTAGTGAAACAAACAGACGGAAGTTTTATTCTAACACTTCCAGATAAATCAACTAAGTATTTATTTAACGCTACTGGAAAACTTCAATCGATCACCGATTTGAATATGAATGTTACAATATTTACTTACAATCCTTCGGGTTCCTTGCAAACTATAACGGAATGCTTCAAATCGAACGTTAAGCATTACCTATGGAACTGCTGGCTTTATTTCCACCATCACAGTTGAAAACCGTACCTATCGTTATACCCAGGATGGGAATGGCTATTTAGTGGGTTATACGAATGCCAAAAATATTACGAAGGCATATTCGTATGATGGGCTCGGTAGACTTTCAACGAGAACCGATGGTAGGAATGTAACGACCAACTTCGCCTACGATACTTCCAGCAGAGTTAATCGGGTTAGCCGTCCCTTTACTGTAGGAGGTACAGTCCAAGAACACATCACTACTTTCAGTTATGATTCTATAAATAATTCGAGCACAAGAGTGTTAAATAATAACCAAAGAACAGACTACAGTTATGATTCTTTTGGTCGAGTCGTCCAAATTACCGAAAACCCATTAGATGCGGCAAATATGAAGATTACTAAGTTTTCCTTTAATAATAATAATGAAGTAGTTCTTCTACAAGACCCAAAGAATCAACCATATGTTTATGAATACGATAATCAAGGCAATTTAACCTTTGAAAAATTGCCTGAAAACCAAAAGGCATATAATACATTTGATAATCAAAATAACTTAATTAGTGAACAGGATTATAATCAGAATATTGAGCAACATGATTATGATGTAAAAAATAATAATACTGAATCCATCGACCCTTATGTTCAATCTGTTTCTAAACGATATAACTCTTTAGGGAACCTTTTGTACCAAACAAACCCGATGTCAGTTGCTGATAATCTTCTGCCAAACTCTGGATTTGAATACGGAACAACTTGGCCTGACTTTTGGACTCAGGTAGTTCAAAGTGGAAAAACGGCGCAATTTGCATGGAGTACGATTACAAAATTCGGAAATCGCTCCGTTAGTATTTCTAATCCAACTGGATGGGCGATAGTGCACCAGATTTTTGATTATGCTGGTGGTGAACCGTATGTCGTAAGTGGCTATATAAAAACTGCAAATACAACGGGAAGAGCCTACATCAAAGTAGAATATTTTGATCTCTCGATGATTTGGTTAGGACAACGAAATTCATATGGGTTAATTGGAACCCATGATTGGACCAGGCTGCAAACGGTCATTACCAATGTGCCGGCTGGGACGGTTAAAATCCGGATTTCGTTTGCGTTAGATGCAGGACAGGGCACTGCTTACTATGACGCAATCCAATTGGAAAAAGGAAATGTGGTCAGTGCTTATAACTTGATTGAAAATTCGAGCTTTGAACGGTACAGCAGCCCAACTGAGAAAATCCCACTACATTGGTCCACCAGTGGCAATTTATCAACAGCAGATGGGCGATATCAACTAGCAGAAAGTAATGATACAAGGGTCTATGTAGGCACTCAATCAATCAGACTTACAGGGGAATCAGGAAAAAATAAGTATTTGGCTCAGCGGGTATTAATTTCAGGAGCAGCTTTAACAAAACTAACGTTATCAGGATGGTCCTATCAGGAAGGAGCAAATCCAGTTGGAGGGAGCTTCGCGTTACAATTAGGAATCAATCACAATGATGGAACAGTGGATTGGCAATTCAAAAACGAGTTTAGTAAAACAATGCAAGGATGGCAGCATCTCTCCGTTGAGGTTGAACCAACGAAATCGTTCCAATCAATTGATGTTTATTTAATATATTATAATCAAACCGGATTAGCATGGTTTGACGGTTTGCGGCTTGAACTTGGTGCCTCACATACGTCATATGTGTATGATGCCAGAAATAATTATGTTACGACCATTAAAGATCCTTTAGGAAATACCATAAATTATTCCTTCGATTTCTTTGGGAATCGAACACAACAAGTTGAGGCAAATGGAAGTACTACGATTTATTCCTATAACGAAGTTAATGAACTCATTTCTGTCACTGATGCAAAAGGTTTTACGACAACCTATCAATATGACGGGGAAGGGAATATAACCGAAGTCACAAATGCAAAGGGGGATAAGCAGAAATATGATTACAATCAACTGAATTCCTTAACAAAGGTAACGGACGCTCTCAATCGTATCACAAGCTTTGAATACGATCGCTTTGGAAATCGAACCAAAACAATTAATGCGGATATGTCTTCAGTATCTAATATCTTTGACAATCATAATCGCTTAACCTCCATTTCTTATAATAATCTTAAACAGTTCGATCTAGAATATGATCTAAATGACAATCTAACGAAAATCACAAGACTGAACGTACCAATCTCCACCTTAACGTATGACTTAAATAATAGATTAATCTCTGAAACTGAAAGCGGCAAAACAACGAATTATAGCTATGATGATAATTCCAATATTACGGGATTATCGATTCAAGGCGGCAGTCAAATCAACTTCGTCTACAATAAATTAAATCTCATTCGCTCTATATTAAGAAACAATGCAATCGTGGCAAACTACATTTACAATGAGAGCCGGCAAGTATCATCTGTCTATTTTGTAAACGGAACTTACGCAGCTTATGAATACAATGGTGCCAACCAACTCATTGAACTAACAAACTACAAAATTAACGATTTAATGGATCGATATAAATACACCTATTCCCCAAATGGCAATATTATTAGGATTGAAACAAATTCCGGAACCATTAATTACCAATATGATCAGCTTAATCAGCTAACCCAAGAAACATTTTTAGATGGTACTACAATTTCCTATGAGTATGACTCTGTCGGAAATCGTACAAAGAAAACCGTAACAGCAAGTGGCACATCAACAGAAACCACCTATATCTACAATCAAGTCAATCAATTAATTTCGGTAAATAATCAATTCATACAATATGATCTAAATGGGAATATGGTGGATGATGGTGAAAGAATATTCGTCTACAATCCCGATAATCGGTTAATTGAAGTCAAAGTTAAAACAACAGGAAACACACTCGCTGCATTTACTTACGATTTTATGGGTAGACGAAAAACCATGACCACAACAAGTGGAACTGTCACATTCTATTATGATCAAAGAGATAACGTGATTTATGAAACCGATCAAAGCGGCACAATTCATGTGGAATATACATGGGATCAAGAAAATCGACCTATCACAATGATAAAAAATGGTCAAACATACTATTATCACCTAAATGGTCACGGTGATGTAATTGCATTAACGGATAAGGATGGGAATATTGTTGCATCATATTCGTATAATGTGTGGGGGATTATTATATCACAATCTGGTACATTATCTTCAACTAACCCATTTCGTTATGCCGGGTATCGATATGATGAGAATACAAATTTATATTATTTAATGGCGCGTTACTACGATTCAAATATAGGGAGGTTCATTTCAAGGGATCCATATCATGAATTAGATGAAGAACCAATAGCATTAAATTTATTTGCCTATTCAAAAAATAATCCAGTAAAATTTATGGATCGAGATGGGCAAAATCCAGTAATTGCATTTGCGATTGGTGGGGCTTTAAACTCTGTGCCATTACTTATATCATATTATTCAAAACACAACAATCTTAGAGGGTTTGATTGGAATAGATTTTACATCGCCTTTTTAGTAGGAGGTATCACCTCAGTATTTGGAGGAGCTTTCTATAACTTATTGAAGCGGGCTGGTGCAAATGTAATTTCAAAAATAATTGGAATGGGCTTGTATGAAACTAAAGCTAGTATTTTAAATACTGTATCACAAGGTAAAAAATTAACTTTAACAAATGTTGCTTTGAATTTTACTAAGGGTGGAGCACTAAAAGGGACTGGCATTGTGAGTAGAGCTTGGGGGATTTATAAAAAGAGTGGGTTAAGTGGCCTTCAGAGGTTTATTGGGAAAATTTTTTAATCGGAGGATTATTTTATGTTGGGTGAGGTATTATCAGGGATAATTGGTTTTACAATTCTTTTATCCGGAATATTTTATAATAGAAGTTATCATGAGAAAAAGAAAAATTTTAAAGGTGGAGGAAATGGAACTATTATAGGAGAAATATTTTATACAATTTTAGTAAATTCTCCTTATTTTATTGTAAAGATAATTCTAATAATTATGGGGTTAATAATATTGATATTAGTTATTCTATCGCATTACGGATTTGTTTAGTGGCCTCTTTATAGGAGATTGTTTTTTGAAATTTACCACAATATTTTTTGTTAAAAAAACTTTTTACACATACTTATCACACCTATTGCCGAACCTTAATGCTGTACTTCAATAACTTCTATGGAAACTGTACTGACTGGTTTGACGGTTTGGGAATTGAACTATGTGCCTCACATAAAATTACAACGAATTAAAAAAAGGCTGCTCTGGGTTTAAAACCCAAGCAGCCTTTTGTATTGATCCCCTTTATTTCCGTACAATTTCCCCATAAAATTGCATTCCATCCCCATGGTCATGCAAAGTTTAAAGATTAAGAGAACTTAGCAGCTTAGCGTGCAAGCGGTGCACCTTTTACGCTGATATCTTCAGAAACATCTCCGAACTTTTTGAAGTTCTCATGGAACTTGCTAGCCAATTCAGTTGCTTTTGCAACATAGGCAGCTTTGTCAGCCCAAGTTTTGCTTGGTTGAAGTACTTCATCAGGTACACCTGGTACATGTGAAGGAATATCTAAGCCAAAGATTTCATCTTTTTCTGTTTCGATGTGGTTTAATTCACCGTTTAATGCAGCTTGAACCATTGAACGAGTATAAGAAAGCTTCATACGTGAACCTACTCCATACTCTCCGCCAGTCCAGCCAGTGTTCACTAAGAATACATTGGCATGGTGCTCATCGATTTTTTGTCCTAACATTTCCGCATAACGAGTTGCAGGAAGTGGAAGGAATGGTGAACCGAAGCATGTTGAGAAAGTTGCTTCAGGGCTAGTTACGCCACGTTCTGTACCAGCAAGCTTAGAAGTGTAACCACTTAAGAAATGGTACATTGCTTGTTCCTTCGTTAACTTAGAGATTGGAGGTAATACTCCAAATGCATCAGCAGTTAAGAAGATAATTGTGTTTGGATGACCAGCAACGCTTGGGTCCACAATGTTAGAGATTGCTTGTAATTGATAAGCAGCACGAGTATTTTCAGTTAAAGATGTATCACAGTAATCGGCAATGCGAGTTTCTTCATCAAGGATGACGTTTTCAAGCACAGCACCGAAACGGATGGCATCGAAAATTTGTGGTTCTTTTTCACGAGTTAAATCAGCACATTTCGCATAGCAGCCGCCTTCGATGTTGAATACACCGTTTGCTGACCAGCCGTGCTCGTCATCACCGATCAATTTGCGATTTGGATCAGCAGATAGTGTAGTTTTACCTGTTCCGGATAGACCGAAGAATAAAGCTACATCACCTTCTGCACCAACGTTTGAAGAGCAGTGCATTGGCATAATTTCAGCTTCAGGAAGCATGTAGTTCATGACAGAGAAAATAGATTTTTTGATTTCTCCGGCATACTCAGTTCCGCCGATTAGTACTGTTCTGCGCTCGAACGAAATGATGATGAATGTTTCTGATTTAGTGCCGTCAACAGCTGGGTCAGCTTTGAAGTTTGGTGCACAAATAACAGAGAATGGATTTTCGTGATCTGCAAGCTCGCCTTCTTGAGGACGAATGAATAATTGTTGTGAAAATAGGTTGTGCCAAGCATATTCATTGATAACTTGGATTGGTAAACGATGTTTTTTGTCTGCGCCTGCAAAGCCGCGGAACACAAATACTTCGTTTTGTTGTTGCAAATAGTTGATGACCTTATTGTAAAGATTTGAAAATGCTTCTGCTGAGATTGGTTGGTTTACTGAACCCCAATCGATTTTTTCCTTTGATGCTGCTTCTTCAACGATATACTTGTCTTTAGGAGAACGACCGGTATATTTTCCAGTTGTAGCGCGAACTGCTCCAGTTGAGGAAAGAATTCCTTCTTTGCGCTCTAATACTTTTTCGACTAATTGTGGTACAGAAAGTTGGTTGCGGATGTTGCTACCTTTTAATAATTCATTAAGTTCATTGGAAATACTTACAGAATTCATCTGATAAATACCATCCTTTATCAAATATTTTTAAGTGTTGTAATTAGTATAACACATTCGAGTGATTAATCTATACTATTATGAATATTTTTATAAATTAAAATTAAATTAAATATGTTTAAGCGCTTAATTAAGGTTGAAAGTTAAATTAATCTGTTAATAATGATATTCTAATTTTGATAAGCTGGAACTAATTATGATGTAAATTGATACAGGCAGAAATCACTTAATTGTTGCTAGTTATTTACTAATTGGTGAACAATTGAAAAACGTTATTGACATCATTTGACTCGTTCGGTATGATTCTACCTTGAACGGATACTCTCTTATCCCGAGCTGGTGGAGGGACAGGCCCTATGAAACCCAGCAACCTGCTATGATGAAATAGTCTTAACTTATGAGATTTTTTCTTAGCAAAGGTGCTAACCTGACGCAAGGTCATTCCTTGAACGATAAGAGTGAAAGGCGCAAATGGATTCTCGAACCTTTCCTCATTTTGCAGGAAAGGTTTTTTATTTGTACCTTTTTGGAAGAGCGAGGGTTGTTTTTATTCCTGTTTAGGATAAAAACTCCATGTTTATTTCATACTACTTAGGGAATGAGTACCGTATCAATCAAGAGGTTAATATAGGAAACGATACATAATTCTAAGCTAACCTCGCTTTATTTCTATATATAAGGAGGAAATCAGATGTCAACAAAACGTCGTTTGTTTACTTCTGAATCGGTAACAGAAGGTCATCCCGATAAGATTTGCGACCAAATTTCTGATGCGATTTTAGACGCTATTTTAGCAAAGGATGCCAATGCACGTGTTGCAGCAGAGACTTCAGTTACGACTGGTTTAGTTCTAGTTGCAGGTGAGATTACAACTTCTACTTATGTAGACATTCCTAAGCTTGTCCGTCAAACTATTAAAGGTATTGGATATACTCGGGCGAAGTACGGCTTTGATTCAGAAACGTGTGCGGTATTAACTTCAATTGATGAGCAGTCAGCTGATATTGCAATGGGTGTGAATCAAGCGCTTGAGGCAAGAGAAGGTCTGATGACTGATGATGAAATTGAAGCAATTGGTGCCGGTGACCAAGGACTTATGTTTGGGTTTGCTTGCAATGAAACGAAAGAGCTTATGCCTTTACCAATTTCATTAGCTCACAAATTGGCCCGTCGTTTAACAGAGGTTCGAAAAGAGGATATTCTTCCGTATCTTCGTCCGGACGGAAAAACACAAGTAACGGTTGAGTACGATGAAAATGACAAGCCAGTTCGCATTGATACAATTGTTATTTCAACTCAGCATCATCCAGAAATTACGTTGGAGCAAATCCAACGTAACATAAAAGAACATGTAATTAATCCAGTTGTTCCTCAGGAACTAATTGATGATAATACAAAATACTTTATTAACCCTACAGGTAGATTCGTTATTGGCGGACCACAAGGGGATGCCGGCTTAACTGGTCGTAAAATTATCGTGGATACTTACGGAGGCTATGCACGTCACGGCGGTGGCGCGTTCTCCGGTAAAGATCCAACAAAAGTTGACCGCTCTGCTGCTTATGCTGCTCGTTATGTGGCGAAAAACATCGTTGCTGCTGGACTAGCTGAGAAGGTTGAAGTTCAGTTGGCATATGCGATTGGTGTAGCGCAGCCAGTATCGATTTCCGTTGACACATTTGGAACAGGTGTTGTTGGTGAGGATGTTTTAGTTGAGCTTGTTCGCAAAAACTTTGATCTTCGTCCAGCAGGTATCATCAAAATGCTTGATCTTCGTCGCCCGATTTACAAGCAAACTGCTGCATACGGTCATTTCGGCCGCACGGATATTGAATTACCATGGGAACGTACTGATAAAGCAGAAACGCTAAAAGAACAAGCAAATCAATAATTAAATCCAAATGGGAGTTACACTAGGCTGTAACTCCTGTTTTTTATTTCCTTCGATTATGGTAAGATATACTGTATGAATTCAGGATTTAATGGTTCATAACTAATTATAATGAAGTCCCTAATTGTTGTTAGGTGATTGGAGCGAAGTGCCCGTAGCGGAAATCACCTAACAACACAACTGGGGATGCGAATAGAACGGAGAAGGTGAACGTACATAATGTGTGGTTTTATTGGTTGTGTACACGAAAAAACACAAGACTATCGGGATGACCAAAAGCAGCTTTTTCAAAACATGAATAACATCATCACGCACCGCGGTCCCGACGATGACGGTTATTTTTATGACGAGCATATCCAATTCGGTTTTCGCCGTTTAAGCATTATTGATATCGAATGCGGTCATCAGCCGCTTACTTATGAAAATGAACGCTACTGGATTATTTTTAACGGAGAAGTTTACAACTATGTCGAGCTTCGTGAAGAGTTGATTAATGCAGGCTTAGAATTTGCTACACACTCTGACACAGAAGTCATTATCGCCTTATATAGCCATTTAAAGGAAAAGGCCGTTGAGCGACTTCGCGGGATGTTTGCGTTTGTCATTTGGGACAAACAGGAGCAAACACTTTATGGGGCTCGTGACCCATTTGGAATTAAGCCGTTCTTTTATTATGAAACAAAAGAACAGACTTATTTTGCATCAGAAAAGAAAAGCATTCTGTTGGCACTTGAAAAAGAAACATTAAATCAAGAAAGCATTCAGCAATATTTAACTTATCAGTTTGTTCCGGAACCATACACAATGACCGAAGGCATTTATAAGCTAGAACCTGGTCATTACTTTACGAAAAAAATCGGTGAACCGATGAAAATTTCTCAGTACTGGCGCGCTTCATTTAAGCCAGTTCATAAGTCCGAGGATGACTTTATTAAAGAAATCCGTGACGTCATGTATGATTCGGTTAAAATTCATATGCGCAGTGACGTGCCGGTCGGTTCGTTCTTATCAGGTGGTATTGATTCATCCATTATTGCGTCAATTGCTAAGGAATTTCATCCGGCGATTAAGACTTTCTCAGTCGGCTTTGAGCAAAATGGTTTCAGTGAAATTGATGTGGCAAAGGAAACAGCCGAAAAGCTTGGCGTTGAAAACATTAGCTATATCATTTCTCCAGAGGAATATATCAATGAGCTTCCGAAAATTATGTGGCATACAGATGATCCGCTGGCAGATCCGGCCTGCGTACCGTTATATTTTGTAGCACGTGAGGCGCGTAAGCATGTAACAGTTGTCCTGTCCGGTGAGGGGGCAGATGAGCTGTTTGGCGGCTATAATATTTATCGTGAGCCACAAGATCTTGAAGTATTTAATAAAATCCCTGCTATCGGCAAAACACTGTTAAAGGGAATCGCCCAGATGATGCCGGAGGGGATGAAGGGTAAAAGCTTTATTGAACGTGGTGTAACACCAATGGAAGAGCGCTACATTGGGAATGCGAAGATGTTTACTGAGGAAGAAAAGCGTGAGTTGTTCCGTGGTTTCAATGGCGAAATCGATTATCGTGATATTACTAAGCCGTTATATGCGGAAAGCAGAGGCTATGATCCAGTTGACCGAATGCAATTTATCGATATCCATACATGGATGCGCGGTGATATTTTATTAAAAGCGGATAAAATGACGATGGCTCATTCGTTAGAGCTACGCGTGCCGTTCCTTGATAAAGCCGTGTTTGATGTGGCTTCAAAAATTCCGACTAGCTTAAAAACGGCGAACGGAACTACGAAGTATATTTTACGGAAAGCAGTGGAGGGCGTTGTGCCAGACCACGTGTTAACTCGTAAAAAGCTTGGTTTCCCGGTGCCAATTCGCCATTGGTTAAAAAATGAAATGAATGATTGGGCGAAAAAGACGATTCAAGAAAGCAATACTGATCATTTAATTAATAAACAATATGTATTGAATTTATTAGATGAACATTGCCAGGATAAAGCTGATAATAGCCGTAAAATCTGGACGGTGTTAATGTTTATGGTTTGGCATGATGTTTATATTGAAAAAAAGTACAATTTTGAGCAAGATTTAATAAAGCAAACTGCATTGCAAAGATAACTAATAAAAAAGGGGCTGACTATTGCGGATGGAAAACAAATTCCGCATGAGTCAGCCCTTTTTTCACTGTTTAAGAAAGTATAAGTTTTGAACAAATTTTAGTGTCTAGCTCCAGGCACCGTCGGCTCGAGGTCACAAGTCAATCCGTCCAGAAGGTAAAAGGCAACCTTCCGGCCGGCTCGCCTTGTGCTTGTCGCCGATAAGCGGGCGCCTTACGCTTTTCTTATAAATAACTTGGTATAGTCAAGTAACAAAAGCTATAATTATAAGTAAAATTAAAACGAGAATATCACGATTTTCTACTGGAGAAACTATACACACTAAAATAGAAATGAGAATGGTGTCTAGCTCCAGCGCCTAGGGGCTCGGGGTCACAAGTCGATCCCTTCCGGAAATCAGGATTTCCTACAGGGCTTGCCCTGTGCCTGTCGCCCCTGAGCAAGGCGCTTCCGCTTTTCTTATTTTTGTACTGATTTATAGTACTGTGCTTTTTCAGCATATTCACGTGAGATTCTTTCCATATCGGCAATATCATCGGAATTAAGTTCACGAATGACTTTCGCAGGTCTTCCGAAGGCGAGTGTGTTTGGTGGGATTTTTTTACCTTGAGGAACAAGACTTCCGGCACCAATGAAGGCTCCTTCGCCAATTTCTGCCCCGTCGAGAACGATGGACCCCATCCCGATGAGTGCTTTTTTGCGAATAACACAGCTATGAAGGATGACTTGGTGTCCAACCGTCACCTCGTCCTCTAAAATAAGAGGGTTGTTCGGACTTTGGTGTAGAACAGAATTGTCTTGGATATTAACCTTGTTGCCAATAATCGTTGGTGCAACATCACCGCGAATGACAGAATTGTACCAAACACTGGATTCTTCACCAATTTCAACATCACCAGTAATCGTTACATAATCTGCGATGAAAGCAGAATCAGCTATTTTAGGGAAGACGCCCTTAAATGGATAAATCATAAATTTCTCTCCTTTTTCGACTGTTTAAATTAAATTTAGCCAAAGTGGTAGGCAGTTTGTCAAAGGTTTTTTCTTGAATATTCAAAAAATGTCGGTTGACATCGCTTGAATAGGTAATTTTTTGCTAATCGGAGGAAATAATACTATGTGGAAATGGGAAGCAGAGGGAGAAGCAAAAGCAGTCATTGTCATGATTCATGGCGCAATGGAGCATCATCGCCGATATGGCTGGCTCATTCAAATGTGGCGCTCCGCCGGATTTCATGTCATTATGGGAGACTTGCCTGGTCAAGGGATGACAACTCGATCGCGAAGAGGTCATATTAATTCGTTTGACGATTATATTACTGAAGTAAAGGATTGGATTCAAGCTGCCTATCAATTTGAATTGCCTGTTTTCTTACTCGGTCATAGTATGGGCGGTTTAATTGCTGTTCGGATGCTCCAGGAGGAAAACGTGAAACTTGCTGGAGTGATACTATCCTCACCATGTTTTGGTTTAGCCAAATATCCTCCAAAATGGTTAAATGCCATGGGAATTGCTATGAATGTTATTTATCCAGAATTAAGGATGAATTCCGGAATTACAGTTGAACTCGCGACGAGAAATCAAGATGTTCGTGATGCTGATTTAAATGATTCTTTATACGTCACCAAGGTTTCTGTCCGTTGGTACCGTGAACTCACGCAAGCGATGAAGCTTGTGTTTATGAATATCAGCAAATTGCCAGATGTACCAATGCTTGTTATGCAAGGAGGCGATGATAAAATCGTCAATAAAGCGAGCGTACGTGACTGGTTTAATCAGGCACCGCTTTCTGAAAAGCGGTTTAAGGAATGGAATAAATGCTATCATGAAATCTTTAATGAGCCTGAACGTGAGGATATATTTGAGTATGCAAAGGATTTTGTTAATAGTCAGTTAAAGGCAATTGGCTATATCGTAAAGGAGGACCTTGATGAGGGCGTTGAAAATTCCAACACAGCCAATTAGCTTAATGTCAAAAGTGTACTGGAGAGTCTTTCCGATGGTTCAGCAGGAATTGAACTATTGGAGGAGAAGAGCTGACGAAATTCCAAATCCGGAGCTACGTAAGCAGGCTTTAGCAAGTATTGAGGCAAAGACCTTTCATTGTCAAGGTGGAGCGATTTTATCACTATTGGCGTCAGGCCATCGTGCTAAAGCGACCCGATTTATCGTCGCTTACCAGACGATAAGTGATTATTTGGATAATCTTTGCGACCGGAGTACATCACTTGATCCAATTGATTTTGCTGCATTACATGAATCAATGAAGGATGCACTCTCGTTAAATCCTGAGCTGAAAAATTATTATCGCTATCGTACAGATCAGAATGATGGTGGCTACTTAACGGAATTGGTCGGAGTTTGTCAGAGTGTATTACGTGAGCTAGCGTGTTACGATGATATTAAGCAATACTTAATGGAATTATGTGATTATTACTGCGATTTGCAAATTCATAAGCATGTTGAGGTTACCGAGCGGATTCCACGACTTAAAAATTGGTTTACGCTCTATCAGAAGCAATTACCTACAATGGAGTGGTATGAATTTTCCGCTTGTACAGGTTCGACGCTTGGGATTTTTTGTTTAATTTCATATGCACTTCGTGAGGATTTTGAAGTTTCGCATGCAGAACAGATTCGCAATGGCTATTTCCCTTATATTCAGGGTTTGCATATTTTACTCGATTATTTTATTGACCAAGAAGAAGATCGCAAGGAAGGCGATTTAAATTTTTGTTTTTATTATGAAAATAATCAAAGTTTGTTCAATCGCTTAAAGCATTTCCTTAAAGAAGCAGATCGCCATACTGTAAAGCTCCCGCATCAGCGCTTTCATCAGCTGATAAATCGAGGCTTACTGGGTATGTATTTATCTGATGAGAAGGTCAAAAAGCAAAAAGGTGTTCAAAAATTGGCAAAGGAAATCATCAGGGCTGGGGGATCTGTTAGTTATTTCTTCTATGTAAATGGATTGATTTTTCGAAGAGTTGAAAAGTGGAAGCCAGTAGCTATATTAAGGTCGTTTATGTAAAAAGGCTTATGCTCGGAGGTGTTTCCCGATGTCATAAGCCCTTTTGTCTTTTCACTATCTTTTTTCAATCGCAATAATAAACGGCGGATTGTTCACTTGGTTAATAAATTGGTATTGCAAAACATGCGCTCTTTGTTGATCGAGGTGTTTTACGTACTGAAGCAATTCATCCCGTTCTCGCGCGCCTTCTTCATGCCCATGATAGATGACGAGGACGATGATGCCCTCTGGTGCCATCAAGTCTAACAACTGTTCTACAGCAGCAATCGTTGTAGTCGCTGTCGTTACAATCGATTTATCCCCACCAGGCAAGTAGCCTAAATTAAAAATGGCTCCACGAATTTGGCCATGGTAGTGTGGTGGAATACAATACAGGATATGTTCATGACCTTGATGGTACAGAGTGGCCCGCTCCTTTAAGCCGCTTTCTTGCAATCGTGTCGTTGTCGCTGCAATAGCTTCTTCCTGTATATCAAAGCCAAACACCATTCCGGTTTCGCCAACCAGCTCCGCTAAAAATTTCGTGTCATGGCCATTGCCTAGTGTTCCATCCACGGCAATGTCACCAGCACCAACTGCCTGTACTAATAATTGACGGGCAAAAGGTAATATTCGTTCTAGCTTCATTTCACCTAACTCCCTTTAATCTAACCTCGGTAGTGTTTCCCCTGCCAACTGTTACGGCGCAACAGCTCCGCATCAATCGCATTTAACACTTCCCATTTATTTACACTCCACATCGGCCCAATCATTAAGTCAATCGGTCCGTCTCCAGTAATGCGATGGATAATCATTTCTGGGGGTAAAATCTCTAATTGATCACATACTAAACTTACATAATCATCAAATGATAGAAATTCCAGCATTCCTTTTTCATACTGTTTAACCATCGGTGTGCCTTTTAAAAGGTGGAGAAGATGAATTTTGATACCTTGAACATCAAGCTTGGCTACTGCTTGAGCCGTTTCCATCATCATTTCCGGGGTTTCAAGCGGAAGTCCATTAATGATGTGACTGCAAACTCGGATTCCATGTTGACGGAGCTTGTTTACACCTTCCGCATAACTTGGGAAATCATGTGCTCTGTTGACTAAGAGTGCCGTTCGTTCATGGACAGTTTGTAGTCCGAGCTCCACCCATAAATATGTTCGTTTATTCAAATCAGCCAAGTATTCAACGACATCATCAGGTAAGCAATCAGGTCTAGTCGCAATCGATAGTCCGACAACACCATCTTGCTGCAATACTTTTTCGAACTTTTCCTTTAAAACCTCAACAGGTGCATGTGTGTTCGTGAAGGCTTGGAAATAAGCCATATATTTTCCGTCTTTCCATTTCTCATGCATTTTTTCTTTGATTTTTGCAAATTGAACATCGAGGTCCTCAGCCCGATTTCCGGCAAAATCCCCGGAACCTGCAGCGCTGCAGAAAGTGCAGCCCCCAAATGCTACCGTACCGTCACGGTTTGGACAATCAAAGCCACCGTCTAAAGCAATCTTAAATACTTTATGTCCAAAAGTTTGCCGTAAGTGATAATTCCATGTATGGTAACGTTTTGCGTCTTGCGCATATGGAAAGGGGTTAGTCTGAATCATTCAGATTCCTCCTTTGTGTAGATAAATGTATAAATGCGAAGGTGTTAATTTTTCGCTAGTTGATTGGAGCGGAAGGCACGAAGACTCCTGTGGGAGTACGGGGCAGGGGAGACCCCGCAGGCGCTAAGCGCCGAGGAGGCTCCCCGCTACCGCCCACGGAAAGCGAAGTGCCTGGAGCGGAAATCAACTTCTTTGCGAATACATTCAATAAAGGAAATTGTATCATGAGGACCATATGAATCCAAGCTGGTTGTTTCAATTGGAAGGAATTGAAGGCTTGCCTTCGTGTTAGGAACAGGATTTGTGAACAAAATATATAAAGAAGCTTTTGCTTCGTTGATGATTTATAAAGGAGGAAATATAATGGCGACTCGTCAATCAATGGATGATTTTATTCATAAATGTGAAGAAGTCATAAAAAACGCCCAAGACCAGTTTAGTATTGCCAGTAAGCAAAACCACTACCAAAATGATTCCTATACAGATGCAATGCAACAACTTGAGGGGACGTATAATGAATTGGCAGACCTAGCCCGAAGCGCCAATGGCTCGCAACGTGAACAGCTACACCGGATGCGTTTGCAAATTCAACAGATGCAAAATTCAATGACATTACTCGATCATTTTGGGGAGTGAGAAAACATATGAAAAAACGCTCTAAACAAAACAATCCCGAACAAAAAAATCGCAATGGCTTAAATAATCAAGACCTTGAACTTGGCACAGACTACGACCCGGTCAAGGAATCAAAACGCAAATACGAAAACTCCGGCGGTCAACCCGTCAAATCCAAATTCCATCCAGAACCTAAGCAGTCAAGATAGACAATCATCATCAAGACAGCCTCTTTTAAAATGGGGCTGTTTTTTGCTTTTGATAGACAGAGTTAATGTTTAGTGTTGATTTTCGCAAGTTGATTGGAGCGGAAGGCACGAAGACTCCTGCGGGAGTAGCTGGTATGGGAGACCCCACAGGCGCAAATGCGCCGAGGAGGCTCCCAACTAGCCCCGCGGAAAGCGAAGTGCCTGCAGCGGAAATCAACAATTATGTTTAATCCATACTTTCGATAGAAAACACTGTGAAAACAGTGTAAATACGTGTTCACAAAGTGGTAACGAATGTGGAATTAATGTGTGAAGTAGGTCACAGATTGAAGGACGGAAAAATCGTTAAATAAGGTAGTACCAGCGAATGGTTACACTTTTAAACCAAAAACAAGCTAACTTGATGATCTTCATAAATAAGTACCAATGTCTGTTATGAAAGGAAGACAATAATGCGAAAACAAACGATAGCCTTGAGTATCATAGCATGTTTAATACTTCTTCTCCCCAATTTTGCTTTTGCCGATACAAATGAACCAGTTTTAAAGATGGAAGAGCTTGCGATTCAAGTAATGCCGGAATATTCCTTCCATCCAGAAGATAAAGCAAAGGACAAAGCGCCATTATTAGTTGGCTTACACGGCACATTAATTAATAACAGTGACAAGGCGCAAAAAGGCCAAATAGAAATTCCGATTCCTTTGAAATCAAAAAATTTCAAAGTCGGTTATGTAGCAGATTATAACCGCGAACAGACCAATACGAATGAAATCGAATATGAAATTGATAAAAGTAAAGGCACGATTTCTTGGACAACTTCAGAAGAGATTCAACCTGGAGAGCTTTATAAATTCGTCATTGAGTATTACACAAATGATATTAAAGTCGATAAAAAAGATCACTCATTAACCTACAAATTTGAAAGTTTCGCCGATATTGGCTTGGTTCGAGTCTTGTTTCTAGAGCCATTAAAGACCGAAAGCTTTAGCCTGAGTCCTGCGGCAGAATCACATCAGGAAAACGGTTATGGCATGAACATGTTTATTTACCAGTACCAAGGAATGAAGCCGGGTGAGGTAAAGGAATATAAGTTGAAATACGAGCGTAATGAAACGAAAACTACCATGGACATCATGAATGAAATGGGAAACAAAATGACACCAAAAGGTGTTGAAAAGGACAATGAAACACTGCCGCTTGGCGTCATTATCGGTGCGATTGTTGGAGTGTGTATCGTTATAGCTGCTGTAATAATCTTTTTCCTAAAAAAGAAAAACAATCAGAAGACTGTGAAAAGTAAGCAGCCAAACCGTGTTGATAAAGGACAAGCTGACCTTGAACAAAAGAAAAAGCGTCTCAGAGGGATGCTTCTAGAAGGTAGCATTACAGAAGAAGAATATCAAGAGCTGCTGCAAAAGCTGGCCAAATAGCCTGAGACTTATAACGCAGTATAAAAATTGATGCTTTTGGTTCTGTCCAGTCAACCAGATTTCACAAAGGACATTTACTCTAACACGACAGGCAGGTGCCAAATATGTATATATTAGGAAATCTTACGTTGTATTTAGGAATGATTATTTCCTTATATGCTTTAATCGCCAACATTATTGGGATAAAAAAGCAGAGTCCAAAATGGATGGATAGTGCAAAAGCTGGGATCTTATCGGTAACGTTTGTCGCAAGTATCGCAGCATTTCTGCTCCTTTATATGCTTGGGTCAAGCCAATTTCAATATAAATATGTTGCAGCCTATACTAATCTCGAGCTCCCAATGGTTTATAAGCTATCAGCCTTTTGGGCAGGTAATGCAGGATCTTTGTTACTATGGGCCTTCTTGCTTTCGGTATATACCGGAATGGTTGTCTTAACAAAGAAGAAAAACGACATGATCCCTTATGTTTCAAGTATTTTGTTACTGAACTTGTTTTTCTTCTTTATCGTTCTGATCTTTAGCGTCAATCCGTTTGATATGTCTGATAAAATTTCACCCGATGGCAAAGGTTTAAACCCGATGCTGCAAAATCCAGGAATGGTTCTTCATCCGGTAACTCTTTATTTAGGCTATGTCGGCCTTGCCGTACCATTTGCATACGGTATTGCTGCATTAATCATGAAGCGAATGGATGCTGAGTGGATCAAACTAACGAGACGCTGGACTTTAACTGCATGGTTATTTTTAACCTTAGGAAATATTATCGGTGGTTGGTGGGCCTATTTAGAGCTTGGCTGGGGTGGCTATTGGGCTTGGGACCCAGTTGAGAATGCATCATTCTTACCGTGGCTAACCGCATCAGCCTTCCTGCATTCAGTGATGATTCAGGAAAGGAAAAACATGCTCCGTACATGGAACATTAGCTTAATTGTCATATCATATTTGCTCACTCTATTTGGAACTTTCTTGGTACGCAGCGGGATTTTAACAAGTGTTCATGCTTTCAGCGATACGGACCTTGGCACCTATTTTATTATCTTCTTATCGTTTATGACGCTTTTCTCTCTATACATCGTCATGAGCCGTTATCAGCTAATTAAAAAGGAAAGTAGCCCGTTCCAGTCCTATTTTTCAAAAGAAAGCAGCTTTTTAATCAATAATCTCATCTTAATCGTTGCAGCCTTTGCCGTGTTATGGGGAACGATGTACCCGCTAATTTCTGAGGCATTAACGGGTACAAAGGTTAATGTTGGCGCACCTTATTTTAATAAGGTAATGGCGCCGATTCTTCTAGGGTTAATCATTCTAATGGCGGTTTGTCCACTGATAGCATGGCAAAAAGCAGCATTGAATCGATTTTTCAGAAATATGCTTGGTCCGATAATGGTTACACTTATATTTGCAATCGGACTTTTCATCTACGGGTTTCATGGAGTGTTTGCGATTGTCGGTTTGTCAGCTTGTGTGTTTATGATTTGTACCCACATTCAAGAATTCCATCGTGGAGTTCGGGCACGAAGAAAAGCAACAAAGGAAGGACTTTTCACGGCAACTTTCCGGTTGACCCTAAGGAATCAGCGTCGCTATGGTGGGTATTTAGTCCATATTGGAATTGCAATCTTAGCCGTCGGCGTCATTTCATCCCATGCTTATTCTGATCAGGTGATGAAAACAGTGAAAAAGGGAGAAAGCTTCACAATCGGTGAGTATGTGCTTACTTTTAACGGTCTTTCCGAGAATTCCGATGGGGGAAATGATATTGTACACGCTGATTTATCGTTACAATATCAAGGCAAATCTTTAGGGAAAATTAAACCAGAGAAGATTTTTTACGCAAATTGGGACGAGCCTACTACTGAAGTTGAAATTAAGACAAATTGGAAAGAGGATCTGTATCTAGTATTAAGTTCCTGGGAAGATCGTGATAAAGCTACCTTTTTAGTAAAAGTAAATCCATTTGTAAGCTGGATTTGGATTGGCGGAATCATCATGGTGTTTGGAATTGCAGTTGCCTTAATCGGAGGAAAAACAACCCTTCATCGCTTAAACCTGAAACCAATCAAGCAAGCGGAAGGAGCGTGACACACTTGAAGAAAAAAATCGTGATTGCAACTTTATGGTTGGTCCTAACGATTCCAACGCTTTCGCAGGCAGGTTTTACCGTAAATTCTAAGGAATTTCACCAAGTGATTGATCAATTGGATATGCAAGGGCATGCCGATCATGAGCTGTCAACATGCAGTGTTAAAAAGGTTTACTACGATGAAGTAATCGACATGTTAAATAAGGGTCAATCAGAAGAAGAAATTATTCAATCATATGTAGATGAATATGGTCAAGCAGCCCTAAGAACACCTGGCAGTGACTTTACAGGAATATTAGCCTGGGTTATGCCAATAGGCGCACTTATTGTCGGGATTACAGTCGTGACAGTTTGGGTACGAAAACTCACTCTTAAAACAGCAAAACGAGAAGAAGAAGATTTAGTATGGCAAAGCGATACCGATCGCGAAATTTTTGAGCGAACGATGGATGAAGAACGACGCAAGTTCTTTTAACATTTGACCTCATTCGTATTAATTCTAAGCCGACAGTCGCTAGGAGGGACGTCATGACAGATTACGTATATTTGCTCGTCGGTTCAATGGTTACGATGATTTGTTTCTACTTCATGGCAGCCCCCTTTTTCAAACGGGAGGGAGCTGTCAGCCAAGCATTAGCAGGACATGAGCAGGAAATCTCAATCGAATTAATCTATGCCGCGGTAAATGAATTGGAAATGGATTTTTTAATGAAAAAAATAACTGAGGCAGACTTCTTACATTTGAAACAGCGCTATCAAATGATGGCTGCTGAGTATTTAAAGATGGAAGAGCAGCAAATCCGCATTGAAACCGATGCGGCACCCTATATTGATGAAGATATTTTACTCGAGTTACAGGAAATTCGTAATAAGAAAGGCAGGAATGCCGGATGACTCAGTTACCTCCCTTTCATCCAGAATGGTTGGTTAGATTCTGGTTTCAAACCCCAGGCTTACAGTCGCTGAATCCGCATTGGGTCTTGATTATTTTAGCCTTAATAGGAATAGCATTATTTTTTCTAAAAAGAATGAAGCCAACAGATGAACCTATAAAGGATCAGGAAGAAGAACAATTTCAGCATTTAATGACTAGAAAGCAAGTTATTGAACGAAAAATCGCCGAGCTTGAACAGCAAAAACTTGCTGGTGAGCTAACCGATTCGAAATATGAAACAAAGCTTACTGAATACAAAAAGCATTTGGACAAGGTTAATCTCGATTTACTTTATTACACCTAAAAGGTGGTCTTATAAATGAAGAAAAAAATCATACAACTGACGGTAGTACTTGTCGCTAGCCTGTTCATTGGCCTTCTATTAAATGGTTTGAATGGCAAAGCAACTAATGCCGAAATTGGTGACAAGGCTCCGAACTTCACCTTAAAGGATACTTCTGGCAAGAAAGTTAAACTTTCTGATTTTAAAGGAGAAATGGTAGTTCTAAACTACTTTACAACCTGGTGCGCTCCGTGTCTTGAGGAAGCGCCAGAATTAGAGGCATTTGGAAACGAATATCAAGATGCAAAGCTACTCATCTTAGCAAAAGGTGAAACAAGTAATCGCGTAAATAAATACATCGACGGAAATGGTTCGAAGCTAACATATCTGCTTGACACAAAAGAAGAAGCGGCGAAAAGCTACAATGTTGTAGGACAACCGGAAACAATCATTATTGATGAAAAAGGAATCATAGTTGAGCGGTTCTCAGGACCGACAACGAAAAAGAAATTAATCGAGTTGATTAAGAAGCTTCAATAACTGTGGTTAGAGCACGTTTAGTGTTTTAATAGATATTTTTAATTTGCTGGGGAGGTGAAAAACATGTTGAAAAAGTTGCTGGCAATAGATAAACGCTTACTGCTTGTAATTGGTTTGTTTGTTGGGATCATCGCGTCGGTGGTAACGGTGAAAACACTTGCGTATACGGATTCTCCGGATTTTTGTCAGAGTTGTCATATTATGAACAACGTACACGATTCTTTCGTTGATTCTACTCATGCTGAACTAGCATGTGGTGATTGTCATTTACCACACGATTCGTTAGTAAGCAAATATACATTCAAAGCGAAATCAGGTTTAGGACATGTCTATTTTAATTCATTAGGTGAAAAAGACATTCCTGAAGTATTGCATCCAACAAAAAGCTCACAGGAAGCAATCAATCACAACTGTGTAAGCTGCCATAGTAGCACTTTAGATAATGTTTCTCATGATGCAAAGGAAAGCTGTACAAAATGTCACCAATCTGTACCGCATGGAAAAGGCTTTAAAACAGAAGATTTCTACAAAGCACCAAAATCGGGAGAGTTATTAGAAAATAAGGGAGGTTCTGTGGACAATGGCTAGGAAACATCATTGGATTTATTTAGCCTTAGTCGCTATTGTGATGCTAATTGCCGGCTGCTCTGACGCTGAACAGACAAAAAATGCCAAAGAGTTGAAGACGGGCTTATCAAAAGATGAAATTAGCAATGAAGCATTTAAGGATTTATTCCCGCTTCAATACGACAGCTACAAAAAGAATGAAAAAATGGAAGATACAAAATACGGTGGGTCTGAAAAACGAAGCAAGTTTGAAGAGGATAAAGAACCATTATTACCAATCCTATTTAATGGATATGGATTTGCGACTGAATATAATGAAGAGCGTGGCCACATTTATGCCAACGAAGATATTCGTGCAATCGCTCGTATTACTGATAAATCAGTAGGTTCATGTTTAACATGTAAATCTACAGCTGTTCCACACATGATCGAAGAAATGGGCGAGAGCTATTGGGGAGCTAACTTTAATAGTGAAATTTGGCCTAAAGCTGAGAGCATGGGTCACTCACCAATCGGATGTTCAGACTGTCATGACCCTGAAACAATGGATTTACGTGTTACTCGTCCAAGCTTTGTTAAAGCAATGGATGCAGCAGGTTATGACTTGTCAAAAGCTACAAAGAACGACATGCGTAACTATGTATGTGGTCAATGCCACGTAGAGTACTACTTCGACGCGAAAACAAGTGAAGTAACGTATCCATGGGATGACGGTTTCAAACCTGAAGATATGTATGAATACTATGAAACTACCGCAAAAGCAGAAGGCTTTGAAAAAGACTGGATTCATAACGTTTCTGGTACACCAACATTAAAATCACAGCATCCTGAGTTTGAAACACACATGTCAGGTCCACATGGTAAAGCTGGTGTAACTTGCGCAGATTGTCATATGCCATATGAGCGTGTTGACGGCAAAAAGAAAATTAGCTCACACTACTGGACTTCACCACTTAAGACGATGGATACTTCTTGCGGAACATGCCATACTAACCGCGACCTAGAAGAATTAAGAAAAACAGTGGAAGAAATTCAAGAAACAAACGTATCTGCTTTACATGAAGCACAAGATGTTTCAACAGAAGCACATTACTATGTAAACAAAATGATTATTTCTGGCGTTAGCGCAGACAAAATCAAAGAAGCTCAAAATCATGTTCGTAAAGGTCAATGGTTCTGGGATATCATTGCAGCTGAAAACTCTGCAGGATTCCACAATCCTCAAGGATCTATGGATTCATTAAAAACATCTATTACTGAGTCAAATAAAGCAATTAAGATTGCAACTGAAGAGTTAGTGAAAAAAGGTGTAAGCCTTGCGGAATTAGATGGAGAAATTGAAAAGGCAAAAGAGGCTGTCTTCGGTGAGACAGACAATATGAAGAAGAAAGATCATGCGATTAATCTTTACTTCCCAGCTCAACAGCCTCCAGCAGCACCTGCTGCACCAAAAAAATAATAAAATTAGAAACACTGGGTAATGGCAGTTACCTGGTGTTTTCTTTGTCTAAATTGTGACGAATTATTATCACAATGTCAATGGGGAAAATCACTTGTAAACTGAAGATTATGACGGTGGGAAAATGTATTGCCAAGCTGCTGGAAAAGGAATAATATTATTTTAATATAAAAATATAATGGTCGAGCGTAAGCATATTTTGTGCTTGCGCTTTTCATATGAAGGAGAAATTTGCTATGCCTCGCGCAGTTTGGCTATTGGTCATTGGAATGGCGGTCAATGTGACCGGCGCTTCATTTCTATGGCCGTTGAATTCAATTTACATTCATGAACATTTAGGAAAATCGCTGACGATTGCCGGAGTTGTTTTGATGCTTAATTCAGGTGCTAGCGTAATTGGCAATTTGTTAGGTGGCCGCCTGTTTGACAAATTCGGAGGATATCGATCAATCTTATTAGGAATTGTGATAACCTTGCTCGCCCTGATTGGATTGTCATGCTGGAATGGTTGGCCAGCTTATGTCATTTTTTTAACGATTATTGGTCTAGGAACGGGAATTGTGTTTCCGTCAATGTATGCGATGGCCGGAACGGTTTGGAAGGAAGGTGGTCGCCGCGCCTTTAACGCCATCTATGTGGCCTCGAATTTAGGGGTAGCGATTGGCTCAAGCTTAGGTGGAATCGTCGCTGCGATTTCATTTCAGTGGATTTTCATAGCCAACGCCATTTTGTATGCTATTTTTCTAATCATTGCATTCTTTGGCTATAAAGGCATCAATCGTCCTGAGGCGGTCAATGTGGCAAAGGAACAGACCGCTTCTAAGGTTCGCAAAGTTAACGCTCAGCTCACTGCGTTATTCATTCTATGCATAGGTTACATGCTTTGTTGGATTGGCTACAGTCAATGGCAGGCAACCGTTGCACCGTACACCCAAGAATTAGGAATCAGTTTACGAGAATATAGCTATCTCTGGACGATAAATGGCGCGTTAATCGTATTAGGGCAGCCATTTTTGAACAGACTGGTGATAAGCTTTGCGAAAACAGTTAAGTCGCAAATTGTCATCGGCACGATCATTTTTGCCGTGGCCTTTTTAGTAGCCTCACTTGCTCAGAGCTTTGCCGGGTTTGCTATCGGCATGGTCATCATGACAATTGGTGAAATGCTCGTTTGGCCTGCTGTCCCGACGATTGCCGATAAATTGGCACCAGTTGGTAAGGAAGGATTTTATCAAGGAATCGCTAATAGCGCCGCAACAGGTGGTAGAATGCTTGGACCAATCATCGGCGGAATGCTCGTTGATTTTTACAATATGCAGACACTATTTATCGTGATGATCGGGTTATTTTTACTATCGCTCATTACCACTTTCAGCTTTGATCGAAAAATAACTAACAAGAATAATATCTCAATGAAAGCATCGTAATAAGGATGTTATTTTGAAAAAATAAAGAAAGTTAGCTGCACCGATTGTGACGCCCAGCATACTATAAGTAGTACCTTTTAAAGTGCTTGCTTGATGTGACTTGCATGTAAAGGGGAAATTTTATACAATAGCGTTATAGTTTGATAATCGACATGGACAAGGAGTAGTAATGTCAGTAAGCCTGTTTTAGAGAGTTGACGTTCGGTGCAAGTCAACCAGGCCCTCCATGAACTCGCCTTTGAGTCGCAGGTGTGAAAGACTAGTAGTGCCTGCCGTTTTCCGCGTTAAGGATGTATGAAGTGAGTGTGTATACACTAATGTGGGTGGTACCGCGGGAGATATAATCAGACCTCTCGTCCCTGTTTTGGGATGAGGGGTTTTTTTGTAATTTTATACAGTAAGAAAAATAAAAAAACTATACATATAGAAATTAGGAGGAAAGACCGATGAGCTTCAATCATCAGGAGATTGAAAAAAAATGGCAAACGTATTGGGAAAACAACAAAACGTTCCGAACAAGTGAAGAAAAAGGCAAACGCAAATTTTACGCGCTAGACATGTTCCCTTATCCATCAGGAGCAGGCTTGCACGTTGGACATCCAGAAGGCTATACAGCCACTGACATCCTATCAAGACTAAAGCGGATGCAAGGCTATAACGTCTTACATCCAATGGGCTGGGATGCGTTCGGTTTACCAGCTGAACAATATGCGCTCGATACAGGTAACGACCCAGCAGAATTCACTAAGCAAAATATTGATAATTTCCGTCGCCAAATCAAGGCGCTAGGATTTTCCTATGACTGGGATCGTGAAGTGAATACGACTGACCCTAACTATTATAAATGGACACAATGGATTTTCTTACAATTATATAAGCGTGGCTTAGCTTATATTGATGAGGTTGCCGTAAACTGGTGCCCAGCACTAGGAACCGTTTTAGCAAATGAAGAGGTCATTGACGGTAAGAGTGAGCGCGGTGGTCACCCAGTTGAACGTCGTCCAATGAAGCAATGGATGCTTCGTATTACTGCCTATGCCGACCGCCTTTTAGAAGATCTTGAAGAAGTAGATTGGCCAGAGAGCATTAAAGAAATGCAACGCAACTGGATCGGTCGTTCTGAAGGTGCGGAAGTAACTTTTGGTATTGCTGGTCATGAGAAAAACTTTACTGTGTTTACGACTCGCCCGGATACGTTATTTGGGGCAACTTACTGCGTCCTTGCTCCAGAGCATCCGTTAGTAAGTGAAATCACAACAGTTGAGCAACGTGAAGCCGTTGAGGCTTATTTGGATAAAATTAAGAGCAAGAGCGACTTGGAACGTACTGACTTAGCAAAAGAAAAAACAGGCGTGTTTACTGGTGCTTATGCGGTTAACCCGGTGAATGATGCGAAAATGCCAATCTGGATTGCTGATTATGTGTTAATGAGCTATGGTAGCGGTGCGATTATGGCCGTTCCGGCACACGATGAGCGCGACTATGAATTTGCAAAAGTATTTGAACTGCCAATTGTTGAAGTATTGGCTGGTGGTGATGTAACGAAAGAAGCGTTCACAGCTGATGGTCCGCACGTTAATTCCGGCTTTTTGGATGGAATGAACAAAGTTGACGGAATTACCGCAATGATTGCCTGGTTAGAGGAAAAAGAAATTGGTACGAAAAAGGTAACTTACCGCTTACGTGACTGGTTATTCAGCCGTCAGCGTTATTGGGGTGAACCAATTCCAATTATTCACTGGGAAGATGGTACGATGTCTGCTGTTGCGGAGGAAGAACTTCCGTTAGTTTTACCAAAAACAACCGAAATCAAGCCTTCTGGTACAGGAGAATCACCACTTGCCATTATCGATGGATGGGTTAATGTGGTTGACCCAGAAACTGGCAAAAAAGGTCGTCGCGAAACGAACACCATGCCGCAGTGGGCTGGAAGCTGCTGGTATTACTTGCGCTACATCGACCCAAATAACCAAGATGCATTAGCAGCTGCGGAAAAATTAAATGAATGGTTGCCAGTTGATATTTATATCGGTGGGGCAGAGCATGCCGTTCTTCATTTATTGTATGCTCGTTTCTGGCACAAATTCTTATATGATATCGGTGTCGTTCCAACGAAGGAACCATTCCAAAAGTTATTCAACCAAGGAATGATTCTCGGTGAAAATAATGAAAAAATGAGTAAATCAAAAGGCAACGTCGTCAATCCAGATGATATCGTAACAAGCCATGGTGCTGATACATTGCGTTTATACGAAATGTTCATGGGACCACTTGATGCGTCAATATCTTGGTCAACAAATGGTTTAGACGGCTCACGTCGTTTTCTAGATCGAATTTGGCGCTTATTCGTTGAAGATAACGGGGACTTAAGTTCTAAAATAGGCGACAGCGATGATGCAACATTAGAAAAGGTTTACCATCAAACTGTTAAGAAGGTAACTGAGGATTATGAAGGACTTCGTTTCAATACCGCGATTTCACAAATGATGGTATTCATTAATGAAGCCTACAAAGTGACCGTTTTACCGAAGCATTTTGCTGAAGGCTTTGTGAAAATGCTTGCACCAATTGCTCCACACGTTTCTGAGGAGCTATGGGAAAAGCTTGGTCACGAAGGTACCCTTTCATATGAAGCATGGCCTGCATATGATGAAGCGAAGCTAGTTGATGACGAAGTAGAAATCGTTGTCCAAATCAATGGTAAAGTAAAAACAAAACTATTTGTTCCGTCTGATGCATCTCGCGAGGCGCTTGAGCAAATCGCAATGGACGATGACAAGGTAAAAGAACAAATCGACGGAAAAACTGTTCGCAAGGTGATTGCCGTACCTGGCAAGCTCGTGAACATTGTTGCAAATTAAATTTTAAGGGGTAACAGCCTTGGGCTGTGAAATGTCGAGGTGGGCGACCTTGTTTGTATGGTGAGGTCTCCCGCTTGATTGAAGAAAGGACGATTGGGATGGAAGGATTAAATCTTATTACACCTGAAGAGCTACAACAAAAGCTAGAAGCCGGCGAAAAATTAGAAATCGTTGATGTGCGTGAGGATGAAGAAGTTGCCCAAGGAATGATTCCTGGTGCAAAGCACATTAAGATGGGCGATGTCGCGATGAATCTCGATTATTTCGAGGACGACAAAGAGTATATTCTTGTGTGCCGCTCAAGCCGTCGCAGCGAGTCGGTTGGTTGGTTCCTGCATGACCATGGCGTTAAGGTTCGCAATATGGTCGGCGGAATGCTTGAGTGGAAAGGCGAGTTAATGTTTTAGAGATTAATAGTGTTCGAATCCCGGTCCTAAGTGGTGGATCGGGATTTTTTCTGTTTGGAGAAGGGCGAGGGAGGGGGTGTAAGGGCGCGTGATTGTGTGTCGATTATTGTCGAAAAGCGGATAAAAGCTTAAAAACGTCGGATAAACACCACAAAACGTCGGATAAACACCAAAAATCATTTTAGCCCCTTAACTGATTTGGACACCTAAATTTAGTAGGAGTACAATTTAGTTAAGAGGAGGAGTCCACTATGAGTAAGAGAAGAAATAGTGTGA
>NZ_JABAIT010000025.1 GCF_012843265.1 Bacillus sp. DNRA2
CCGTTCCCATACCGAACACGGAAGTTAAGCTTCTCAGCGCCGATGGTAGTTGGGGGCTCTCCCCCTGTGAGAGTAGGACGCTGCCGGGCAAACGAAAAACAGCTGATAAGGCTGTTTTTTTGTTTTGTGCATTTTTGTTTCGGACATGTAGTTCGTTATTTTTAAAAAAATGAGGCATTTACAATAGTTTCGGACACGGATAACCTTATTTGCAAAAAATCTAAGTAAATGGCCATCGTTTGGCTACAATAAGGCACCTTATGTCCGAATTAAAGAGAAATCACGATATTTGATTCAAATTAGGGATTATATGTCCGCAACGCACCGCTACAAACTCCTCTGGTCTGTTCACTTCCGATATCAACTTACAAGAACCAATGTCTGCCCCAGTCAAGTCATTATTTATAAAAAACCTCCGCTTAGACATACACCCAAACGATTATAAAGACATAAAATATAATGCGGTCATCTCCGAAATGAATATTCGAAAAATTGTATACAAATCGAACGGCACGTCAAGAATAGAAATATGGAGGTGGGAATAATGAGTTCGCAGCAAGTAGGAAAGAAGTGTGTAATTTGCCAGGAAAATAAGATGAAGGGGATCCATCTATACACATCGTATATTTGTACAGATTGCGAAACTGATTTAATTAGGACAGAAACGGATGATCCCAAATATAAATTTTTTATTCAACAATTAAAGAAGGCAACTTCGCCTGAAATATATTCATAAGCCAATATAAATAAATATTTTAAATAAAAGTGCTCATTAGGGGCACTAATTTTTTTGAATATATAAGGAGTTTAGTCCAAAATGGATGAGTATTTGATAAAATATAAAAGACTTGTTTCTTAGTATGAACGGGAAAAAATAGAAATTATAGTACATGAAATAATGATGGTGATAATGATGAATTTGCAGTCGAAGACACCTTTATATGATAAACTAATTAGTCATAATCATAGTAACCCAATCTCCTTCCATGTCCCTGGACATAAAAATGGGGCGATTTTTCACGAAAAGGGAGTATCTACATATAGCAACCTATTAAAACTTGATGTTACCGAATTAAGCGGTTTAGACGATTTACATTCGCCAGAGGGTGTGATACTGGAAGCAAAGCAATTATTAGCTAGTCTTTATCAAGTGGAAAGAAGTTACTTCTTGGTGAATGGATCAACTGTCGGAAATTTGGTAATGATTTTGGCAGCTGTTAATGAAGGTGATATCGTTTTGGTACAACGAAATTGCCATAAGTCGATATTAAATGGACTTCAATTAAGTGGTGCCAAGCCAGTATTTATCAGTCCGGAATTTAATGAAAATTGGCATGTTGCTGCTGGACCAACTGTTGCTTCAATTCGGCTTGCTTTGGAACTGTATCCAGATGCAAAGGCATTGATTGTAACGTATCCTAATTATTATGGGATGGTCTATAATCTTGGTGATATGATTGAATTGGCACATCGAAATAATATTCCTATTTTAGTGGATGAGGCCCATGGTGCCCATTTTATTGCCGGTGAGCCGTTTCCGGCTTCAGCTGTTTCGTTGGGTGCGGATATGGTGGTTCAATCTGCCCATAAAACATTACCGGCGCTGACAATGAGCTCGTTTTTACATTATAATAGTCAGCTAATTTCGCAAAAGAAAGTGGAGAAGTATTTACATATCTTGCAGTCGAGCAGTCCGTCATATCCGTTAATGGCTTCTTTGGATCTAGCGCGTAGCTATCTTGGTACTTTAACACTACGTGATCGACAATATTTAAACGAACAAATCCAGCGATTTCGAGAGGGATTAGGACAGCTACCTGGAATAAGGGTATTAACATATGAAAATGATGCTGGTGATTTATTAAAAATTACCATTCAATCTACAGTTGGATTGAGCGGCTTTGCGTTACAGGAGATATTTGAGCAGGCTGGGATGTTTGCAGAGCTTGCTGACCCGATAAATTTATTACTAATAGTTCCCTTGCTAAAAGATGGAATGGAATTTCCATTTGCTGAGGTTCTTAACATGTTAAACCGGTTATTAGCTGAGCAAGAACAGCAAGTGGTAAATGTTACTGAGGAGTATCCAGCTTTTTATAAAAAAGAGATTTCATTACTAGAATTATCTTTCGCAGAAATGGATAAAAGGGAATGTACACAAATCTGTTTTGATCAAGCAATTGGGAAAATATGTGCCGAAATGATTATTCCTTATCCACCGGGGGTACCGCTATTATTTCCTGGGGAAATGATAACAGAAGGCGATATGGCCCAAATTCTCTGGCATATAAATAAAGGAACTAGATTCCAAGGTGGAGAATTGTTAAAGAAAGGCTATATAATGGTTTTTTAGTGTTGTACAACTACTGGAGGTTACATAATGATAGATAAAGGTGTATTTATTTCAATTGAAGGTCCTGAAGGCGCGGGAAAAACAACAATCATTCAGATGATCGCTGCACACCTAACGCAACAGGGAAAAGAAATAGTTCAAACAAGAGAACCAGGTGGTATTGATATAGCCGAACAAATACGTAGTGTGATATTGGCAAAAGAAAATACCGCGATGGACCCACGTACAGAAGCATTATTGTATGCTGCCGCTCGCCGTCAGCATTTAATAGAACGAGTTAAGCCTGCCCTTGACCAAGGAAAAGTGGTCCTTTGCGATCGTTTTATAGATAGCTCATTAGCTTATCAAGGTTACGCCCGCGGATTAGGTATTGATGAAGTCTATAGTATTAATAAGTTCGCCATTGAAGATATGATGCCTAGATTAACTTTATATTTTGATATTGACCCAGAACTTGGATTACAGCGGATTAACCAGCATCAGGGGCGTGAGGTTAATCGATTGGATTTAGAAACAATAGATTTTCATCGTAAGGTTCGTGAGGGATATCATGAGTTAACCAGAAGGTTTGCTGAAAGGATCCACACGATTGATGCTTCAAAACCAGTAGAAAGCGTTTTTGATGATGCATTAACTAAAATTATTGAAATACTACAGTAATCATCTAACTAATTAATGTAAGTGAGTGATGGATTTGTCAAAAACTTGGGATCAACTTGAAATCATCCAGCCAACCGTATTAAAAATGTTAAAGCATAGTTTAATCAGAGGACGGGTCGCTCATGCTTATTTATTTGAAGGTTTAAGAGGCACCGGAAAAAAGGAAGTTGGTTTGCTTCTAGCAAAAAGCCTGTTTTGTCTAGAGCTTGAGGATGAGTATGTTCCTTGTGGAAAATGTGTCAATTGTAAGAGAATTGATACAGGCAATCATCCCGATTTTCATATTATTGAGCCAGATGGTCTATCGATTAAAAAGCAACAAATTATTGCGCTACAAGAGGAATTTTCTAAAACAGGCGTTGAATCGAAGCAAAAAATATACATGATTCTTCACGCCGATAAGATTACAGTTAATGCAGCAAATAGTTTATTAAAATTTTTGGAGGAGCCACATCAAGAGACATACGCCATTTTAATTACAGAACAGGTCCAAAAAATTCTACCTACTATACTTTCAAGGTGCCAAATATTGACCTTTACGCCACTTTCTCCAAAACATTTAATAGAAAAATTCATTGCCGAAGGAATAGATCCTAGAATTGCGCCACTGTTGGCGCAGTTAACTAATAATATTGATGAGGCGTTGGAGCTAGGTAAAGATGATTGGTTTGCACAAGCGCAAAAAATAGTGGTAAAATTATATGAAGTGCTGAAAAAAAGTCCTCTTGAAGCACTTGTAACTCTTCAAGATCAATGGTTTGAGCACTTTAAAGAAAAAGAACAACTAGATCGTGGTCTTGATCTATTACTTCTTATCTATAAAGATTTATTATATATTCAGCTTGGGAACGAACAGCAGGTTGTTTTTCAAGCAGAAATAGATCGGTTAAAGCAGTATGCATTACAATCATCAGGACGAGGCCTAGCTGAACAGATGTCAGCTATATTAGAAGCAAAGCGGAAGTTGCAGGCAAATATGAATCAACAGCTGTTAATGGAGCAGCTTGTGCTAAAATTGCAGGAGGGATCTTCATTTGTATGATGTAGTAGGAGTGCGCTTTAAAAAAGCGGGTAAAATATATTACTTTGATCCCGGGGATCTTCCAATAGAAAAGGATCAATTTGTCATTGTTGAGACTGTTCGTGGTGTTGAATATGGGAAAGTCGTAACAGGTCGTAAGCAGGTTGATGAACAGGATGTAGTCTTGCCGCTAAAAAAAGTATTACGTTTAGCTGACCAAAAGGACAAACTGATTGTTGAGGAAAATAAGCAAGCCGCCAAAGAAGCTTATGAGGTTTGCTGTAGCAAAGTGAATGAACATCAGCTAGATATGAAGCTAGTTGATGTGGAATATACGTATGACCGTAATAAAGTTATTTTCTATTTTACCGCTGATGGACGAGTTGATTTTCGCGAGTTGGTGAAGGATTTGGCGGCGATTTTCCGGACGAGAATTGAGCTTCGTCAAATTGGTGTTCGCGATGAGGCGAAGATGTTAGGTGGAATTGGTCCGTGTGGAAGAATGCTGTGCTGTTCCACATTCCTTGGGGATTTTGATCCTGTTTCGATTAAAATGGCGAAAGATCAGAATCTATCATTGAATCCGACAAAAATTTCAGGCTTATGCGGCCGACTTATGTGCTGCCTAAAATATGAAAATGATGAGTATGAAAGTGCGAAAGAACAGTTGCCTGATTTAGGGGAAAAGATTGAAACGCCTCATGGAATTGGGAAGGTCGTTGGTTTAAATATTTTAGAACGGGTGCTTCAAGTAGAATATAGCGATCAAGGACGTGTACTCGAATATACGCTTGATGAGATTTTGAAAGAAGGCGCCGTTTCGATACAATCCACAGATTAATGAGGTGGACTAGGTGGATAAAAAAGAAATCTTTGATTCAGTGATTAATATGGAAGAACAAATTGGTCAATTATATAAACAGCTTGGCGAGTTAAAGCAGCATCTTGCGGAAATACTCGAGGAGAATAATTCGTTAAAGCTCGAAAATGACTTGTTGAGGAAGCGGTTTGAATTTGCAGAGAATCACGATGTGCACTTGAAAAAGCCGATAAAAAAGGACAAAGCACAGGCAACTGCAACTAACCGAGCAAGTTTTGATATTGGTGAAGGTTATGATAATCTTGCCCGTCTTTATCAAGAAGGCTTCCATATTTGTAATATCCATTTTGGAAGCCCTCGAAAAGAAGGGGATTGTTTATTCTGCCTTTCCTTTTTAAATAAGAAATAAGTGTGGCCTTCCTGGATTAGGAAGGCTGTTTTTTCGAATAGATTTTTTGATGAAGCTTCAATTTTCTTTGATTGATTTTGGGAGGACAAAAAGATGGTTATGTTAAAAGATGATGAGCGCTTGGATTATTTATTAGCGGAAGAGATGAGGATCATTCAAAGCCCCTCTGTTTTTGCATTTTCTTTGGATGCCGTCTTGTTAGCGAAGTTTGTTTATGTCCCAATCCAAAAGGGAAAGATTGTTGATTTATGTAGTGGAAATGGAATTATCCCATTATTATTGAGCACCAGGTCGAAGGCGACAATAACTGGAGTTGAAATACAATCGCGTCTTTATGATATGGCTAAGCGTAGTATTGAATACAATGGTCTTGATTTACAGATACAGATGATACATGGTGATATTAAGGAAATGCCAAAGCAACTTGGTCACGGGAAATATGATGTAGTGACGTGTAATCCGCCCTATTTTTCCACACCAAATAAAGATGAAATTAATGAAAATGAACATCTCGCAATTGCTCGTCATGAAATATTATGTACGCTAGAGGATGTTGTTCGTGTATCGAGCCAGCTTGTCAGGCAGGGAGGTAAGGTGGCATTTGTTCATCGTCCCGGTCGGTTATTAGATATTATTACCCTTATGAGGCAATATCGTTTGGAGCCAAAACGGATACAGTTCGTTCACCCTAAGCCTGGGAAAGATGCTAATACTCTTCTCATTGAAGCAATCAAGGATGGACAGCCTGATTTGAAGATTTTACCACCCTTGTTTGTGTACAATGAGAACAATGAGTATACGTCTGAAGTTAATGAGATTTTATATGGAAAATAATCATTATTTTTATGTACTTAAATGTCGTGATGGCAGTTTTTATGGCGGTTATACGAATAATCTCAAACGACGAATCGAGTTGCATAATCAAGGAAAGGGTGCAAAGTATACTAGAGGGCGAGGTCCAGTCGAGCTTTTGTACAAGAAAGCCTTTTCTAATAAGAGCGATGCATTGAAGGCTGAATATGAGTTTAAAAGTTGGCCACGAAAGAAGAAGGAACAGTATTTATTAAAAGAAGCAGGTGAAGGATATGTGGCAGCAAAAGAGCTTTGAGACGGGGGCAGATGGTGGTATTCTGTATTTGGTGCCAACGCCAATTGGGAATTTAGAGGATATTAGTTTTCGGGCAATCAGGATTTTAAAAGAAGCTGATATCATTGCCGCTGAGGATACAAGAAACACAATTAAGCTGCTGAATCATTTTGAGATTGATACGCAGATTGTCAGCTACCATGAGCATAACCAGCGAACCAGTGGTGAGAAACTGTTAAGCAGATTGCGTGCAGGTGAGGTTGTGGCGTTGGTGAGTGATGCGGGGATGCCAACAATTTCGGATCCAGGATACGAATTGGTTCAAGCAGCTGTCGCAGAGCAACTGAGGGTTGTGCCACTTCCAGGTGCTAACGCTGCGTTAACAGCATTAATTGCATCTGGTTTATGTACCCAACCATTTTATTTTTATGGTTTTTTAAACCGACAGAAAAAAGAAAAACGTAAGGAACTTGAAAAAATAGCTAAGCAGACAGCTACCACGCTTTTATATGAGTCTCCTCATCGTTTAAAGGAAACCTTACAATTATTGCTTGAAGTCTTAGGAAATCGTGAAATTGTCTTATGTCGGGAATTAACGAAAAAGTTTGAGGAGTTCATTCGTGGGACAATAGAAGAAGCGATTGCTTGGTCGAATAAGGATGAAATAAGGGGTGAGTTTTGCCTTGTTATCGAGGGGCTAAGTGAAGAGCAGGCTAAAGCCGATAACGTAGAAAGCTGGTGGCTAAATTTATCGGTTGTTGAACATGTAAATTTTTACATAAATGAAAAATCAATGCTTTCAAAGGATGCAATTAAACAGGTGGCAAAAGATCGAGAATTGAATAAACGAGAGGTATATCAGATATATCATGTCGAAGGCGAAACAAAAGGCTGACAATAAGTCAGCCTTTTGTATTACATTATTTTTTTAAATCGAATGCCGTTTTGATTTCTTCCAATAATTGCTCTGCACCTTCACGGCTTAAAATTAATTTGCCATCTGCTAGTGTTACATTCTCATCAGATACTTCACCAGTAACTTGGCAAGTCATGTTTGGTTTATATTTTTTTAATATAATTCTTTCGTCATCAACATAAATCTCTAGAGCATCTTTTTCTGCGATTCCAAGTGTTCTTCTTAATTCGATTGGGATTACAACACGACCTAATTCATCAACTTTACGTACAATTCCTGTAGATTTCATTACATTAATCTCCTCTCAATACTATGTGTTTCTCTCTATTATGGTTTTTATTCGTCATTATTCGACATTTTCTTTTCTGATTTAATAATACCAGCCATTACCATAAACGTCAATTATTTTTATTTTTGTCACAATAGTAATTTTTACCTATCTTTAAAGAACCCTGAGTTATCAACGTGTATGGTAATTATGGTTTATTAATTATAGCATATTAATAGAGAACAAAAATCATTATCATTATTTTTAAATATCTCTTACTCTGTTAATATTCGACAAAAAACGACATAAATCAACATAATTCTTCGTTTTATGAAAACATGAATTGATGGAGCAAGGTTTTGTTGCACAATTTTGTATTTTTAGGTATATTTTGATGATATAAGAGGTAATGCTTACATAGGAAATCATTCTATTTATAAAGCTTTTTTACAAGAATTATACCTCGATGATGTTTATTGAGGTTCTAATGGGAGGAATATTAATGGAGGAAAAACAAAGCACTTTTTATCTGTCGACTCCAATCTACTATCCAAGTGGAAATCTTCATATAGGACATGCGTATACTACGGTTGCAGGTGATGCAATGGCACGCTATAAGCGGATGCGCGGCTTTGATGTAATGTATTTAACTGGAACGGATGAACATGGTCAAAAAATTCAAGAAAAGGCTGAGGAGAAGGGTGTTACACCGCAAGCCTATGTTGACGAAATTGTAGCGGGAATTCAAGAACTTTGGAAAAAGTTGGACATTTCCTATGATGATTTTATCCGAACAACTGAGGAGCGTCATAAAGAGGTTGTTCAAAAGATCTTTGCCCAGCTTCTGGAGCAAGGCGATATATATTTAGGTGAATATGAAGGTTGGTACTGTACCCCGTGTGAATCATACTATACTGAAATCCAATTAGTTGAAGGAAACTGTCCAGATTGTGGACGTCCTGTAAAGAAAGTGAAGGAAGAGTCATACTTCTTTAGAGTAAGTAAGTACGCTGATCGCTTACTTGCCTATTATGAAGAAAATCCTGATTTTATCCAACCTGAAAGCCGTAAAAATGAAATGATTAATAACTTCATTAAACCGGGTTTAGAGGATTTGGCAGTATCTAGGACGACTTTTGATTGGGGTATTAAGGTACCAGGGAATCCAAAGCATGTCATTTATGTGTGGATTGATGCTTTGTCGAATTATATCACTGCATTAGGCTATGGAACAGACAATGATAAAAAATATCAACACTATTGGCCTGCTAATGTCCATTTAGTTGGGAAGGAGATTGTTAGGTTCCATACAATTTATTGGCCAATCATGCTTATGGCCCTTGATTTACCGCTGCCAAAAAAGGTTTTTGCACATGGTTGGTTGTTAATGAAAGATGGCAAAATGTCAAAATCTAAAGGGAACGTTGTTGATCCTGTTACGTTAATTGAGCGTTATGGATTAGACTCTTTACGTTATTATTTATTGCGTGAAGTTCCATTTGGTGCTGACGGTGTATTTACACCAGAAGGTTTTGTTGATCGCATCAATTTTGATTTAGCCAATGATCTTGGAAATTTATTAAACAGAACAGTTGCGATGATTAATAAATACTTTGATGGTGAAATTCCACAATATAGCGGTTCGAACAGTGAGTTTGATCAGCAATTACTTCATATGAATCAAGAAGTTGTAAACAAGTACGAGGATGCAATGGAACGAATGGAGTTTTCGGTTGCATTATCTACTATTTGGCAGGTTGTTAGCCGTACAAATAAATATATTGACGAGACTCAGCCATGGGTATTGGCAAAAGAGGAGACAACAAAGCCTGCATTGGCGAATGTTATGGCGCATCTTGCGGAATCATTACGAAGAGTAGCCATTCTGTTAAAACCGTTCTTAACTCAAGCACCAGCTAAGATTTTTGCCCAGTTAGGCATTGAAGGTGTTGAGCTAACAAGCTGGGATAGCCTTTTGGAATTTGGCAAAATTCCAGCTGGAACAAAGGTAACAAAAGGAGAGCCAATTTTCCCTCGCCTTGATGTAGAAGAAGAGGTAAATTACATTAAAGAGCAAATGGCACCACCTGCGAAAGCAGAAGAGCCGAAAGTTGCTGCACCTGAAAAGCCTGAGATTGATGAAATAACAATAGATGACTTCATGAAGGTTGAATTAAGAGTCGCTGAGGTTATTGAGTGTGTAGCGGTTCCGAAAGCTAATAAGCTTTTAAAGCTGCAGTTGGATTTAGGTTATGAAAAACGTCAGGTTGTCTCAGGAATTGCCCAATATTATAAGCCTGAAGAATTAGTTGGTCGTAAGGTCATATGTGTAACGAACCTTAAACCAGTGAAGTTACGCGGAGAACTATCGCAAGGAATGATTTTAGCCGGAAGTCATGATGGTCAACTATCTTTAGCAACCGTAGACCAAACCTTACCAAATGGCTCTAAAGTAAAATAATTCATGAAAAAGCCTCTAATCTGTTATTAGCAGATTAAAGGCTTTTTATATGTTGTTGGCTAGCTACAGGCGCCATCGGCTCGAGGTCATAAGCCAATCCGTCCAAAAGGTCAAAAGGCAACCTTTCGGCCGGCTCGTCTTATGCTTGTCGCCGATAAACGGGCGCCTTCCGCTTTTCGATTTGGCTAGCTCCAGCGGCAAGGGGCTCGGGGTCATAAGCCAATCCGTCAAGAAGGTCAAAGAACGACCTTCATGCCGGCTTATCTTATGCCTGTCACCCCTGAACGAGCCGCTTCCGCTTTTCAATGTTCCACGTGTAACAATTTTCGACGTAATATTTTGTTTTTGAGTATGAAAAAGTTAAACTAATGATGAATTCACAGGATAAAGGGAGTAATGAATCATGCTATTTGATACACATGTCCATTTAAACGCAGAACAATATAAAGACGATGTACAAGAGGTCATCGATCGCGCCCTAGCTGAAGGTGTCACGTCAATGATAGTCGTCGGATTTGATCGTCCTACCATTACAAAAGCAATCGAGCTGGTTGAAGCCTATGATTTCCTTTATGCCAGTGTTGGCTGGCATCCCGTTGATGCAATTGATATGACAGATGAGGATTTAGCTTGGATTGAAGAACTAGCTGCTCATCCAAAGGTGGTTGCGCTCGGAGAAATGGGTCTTGACTATTACTGGGATAAATCACCTAAAGAGGTACAACATGAAGTCTTTAGAAGACAAATTCAATTAGCCCGTAAGGTGAAGCTACCGATTATCATTCATAATCGAGATGCTACTGCAGATATTATTGAAATTCTGAAGGAAGAGAACGCCAGTGAAGTTGGGGGTATTATGCATTGCTTTAGCGGTAGCCCTGAAATTGCAATGGAATGCATAAAAATGAATTTTTATATTTCACTAGGTGGACCGGTTACATTTAAAAATGCCAAACAGCCAAAAAAGGTTGCTGAAGTGGTTCCGTTGGATCGACTATTAATTGAAACAGATTGCCCTTATCTTACACCACATCCATATCGGGGAAAGCGCAATGAACCGAGCTATGTAAAATTAGTTGCTGAGCAAATCGCTGACATAAAAGGAGAAAGTTTTGAGGATATTTGTAGGATAACAACGGAAAATGCCAAAAAAATATTCGACATAAAATGATGGTGAATACTGTCGGATGACGGTGAAGCCTGTCCTAATTTTTAATAATTCTTACCTGTTCTACACGCCTCCGTGGGTTCATAGGATAAACATGTCGATATAAATTTCTTTACATTGTCACTTGACTTTTTGCATAATAAGTTTACGTCAGGGGAAGTGTTTAGTTGACAGTCGGCAGAATAGTCTATATAATTCACTCGAGAAAAGGAGGCGTTTTTCATCGTACTCAAAAACATGAAAAACCTGTTTTCCGATCTTTCGAGGAAGAGGAGATGGACCGTATTAATTGCTAGTTTTATAGTTTTTGTTGCAGCTGCTTTCGGAATTTTTTATGAAACGAGTAAGAAAACTGTAGCATTAACAATCGACGGTCAAGAAAAAATCATTAGGACTCATGCGAACACCGTTGAGGGAATTTTTAATGATTTAAAAATCTCACTTCACTCAGAAGATTATGTGTTTCCCAAAGGGAACACTAAGGTTAAAAACAATCTAAAGGTTGTTTATAAACCGGCAAAACAGGTCGTACTTGTCAAGAACGGCGAGAAGAAAACGGTTTGGACGACAGCCACAACAGTTGCACAATTATTGAAGGAGCAAAAAATCGCTTTAAATGATCATGACGAGGTACTTCCCAGGCCCAAGACTAAACTAAGAAACAACTTAAAGGTAAAAGTAAAATCGGCTCTTTCGATTACACTAAATGATGGTGGTAAAGAGCAGAAGGTATGGTCAACTTCGACTACGGTCGCTGACTTTTTAGTACAACAGGGAGTTAAACTGAATGAACTAGACCGAGTTGAGCCTAAGCCGGAACAATCACTCACAAATGATGGAGTGATTAACGTGATTAGGGTAGAAAAAGTCACCGATGTGGTGGAAGAACCAGTTGATTTCGCGGTAATCACGAAACAAGATAATAACCTCTCACAAGGAACTGAACAAGTTGTTCAAGAAGGTCAACAGGGTATAACTAAACGAACATACGAAGTAGTTTTTGAAAATGGTAAGGAAGTTGTTAGAAATATTTTAAGTGAAATAAAGCTCAAGGATAAAATAGACAAGGTTGTAGCTGTTGGCACAATGTCACTTGCGCAACAAATTTCCCGTGGCCAAGCTAGTGGTCAAGAATTTATCGTGAATTCAACTGCCTATACAGCCTCGTGCAACGGCTGTTCAGGTACTACCGCAACAGGGATCAATTTAAGAGCAAATCCGAATGTAAAGGTCATTGCCGTTGACCCAAGCATTATCCCATTAGGGACAAAAGTGTATGTTGAGGGCTATGGCTATGCCGTAGCTGCTGACACCGGATCTGCGATTAAAGGATACAAAATTGATATATTTATCCCTTCAAAAGCGGAGGCCTATCGTTGGGGCGTTAGAAAAGTCAAAATACGAATTTTATAATCTAGCGATTTGCAGAGGAAAAATTTCCTCTGCATTTTGCATTTTGGCAATTTTTCTTTAATATAGTAGGAGGATGATTTAGATGGAGGAAGGCTTTTAGATGAAAATTAAAGAGGTCATAGTGGTTGAGGGCAAGGATGATACCACTGCGATAAGACGTGCCGTTGATGCGGATACAATCGAAACAAATGGTTCAGCAATTAATGAAGAAACAATTGAAAAAATTAAATTAGCTCAAATGACGCGAGGTGTGATTGTCTTAACTGATCCAGATTTTCCTGGTGAGAAGATTCGCCACACCATTACCCAGCACGTACCAGGTGTTAAGCACGCTTTTATCAATAAAGCAGAGGCAATTGCTCGAAACGGTAAAGGTCTCGGTGTTGAACACGCCTCAATTGAGGTGATTATCCAAGCACTTAGTCAAGCTCATGAAATGCATGACGGTATTAAAGAAATCATTACTCAAGATGATTTAGTAGATGCAGGGCTAATAGGTGGATCAGGGGCAAAGGAACGGAGAGAGCAATTGGGCAAGCTGCTTAAAATTGGTTATACAAACGGCAAACAGTTACATAAGCGATTAATGATGTTTCAAATAAGTGCTGCCGAGTTTAGTGCGGCGATGGCGGTCATACGACAGGAGGAGCAAAATGGATAAGGATATTGCAACACCATTACGTACAAGAGCGATTCTTGAAAAATATGGATTTTCCTTTAAAAAGAGCCTAGGGCAGAATTTTTTAATCGACCCTAATATATTAAAGCGGATTGTCGACCATGCCGATATTACGGAAGAAACTGGAGCAATTGAAATTGGACCGGGTATTGGTGCGTTAACAGAGCATTTGGCACGCCGCAGTAAAAAAGTAGTCGCGTTTGAAATCGACCAACGCTTATTACCGATTCTTAAAGATACACTATCCCCTTATGATAATGTTGAGATCATTCATCAGGACGTACTAAAGGCAGATGTGAAAGCGGTAATGGAGGAGAAGTTTGCGGGTATTCGAGATGTAATGGTCGTTGCCAACTTACCTTACTATGTCACAACGCCAATCATTATGAAGTTGTTGGAGGAGAAGCTTCCGATTCGTGGAATTGTCGTCATGCTTCAAAAAGAGGTTGCTGAGAGAATCACAGCAAATCCAGGAACGAAGGATTATGGCTCGCTTTCCATTGCGATACAATACTACACGACAGCCGAAGTAGTCATGACCGTGCCAAAGACTGTGTTTATTCCACAGCCCAATGTCGATTCAGCCATCATTAGATTAACGCTACGTGAAAAGCCAGCGGTGGAAATGGTAGATGAAGCTTTCTTTTTCCAAGTCATTAAGGCAAGTTTTGCTCAGAGGCGCAAAACAATATTAAATAATTTAACGAATCAATTGCCATTTGGAAAAGAGAAAAAGGATTCCATTCTAATTGCGTTAGAAAGTTCGCAAATTGACCCTGGGAGACGTGGCGAAACGTTATCGATTCAGGAATATGCACGCCTTAGTGATGCATTATTACCCTTTTTTAAAAATGAAGCTTAATCTTGCATAATAATATTATTATATCGATATACTAATTATCGCTTAAGGATTGTCTCTTACAGGGGGGCGATCCTTTTTATTTTATGCAATAATCACAACCAAAGCGGTGGTTGCATAGCCTATACTAGTAATATTTAGTTTAGGAAGGCCAGACATGGCCATTTGGAGTGGATGACTGTGACGATAAAAATGATGGATATAGTCGGTAGAAAGTCATACCATTGTGACATCCTCTTCCGCGTGATTGACCTAAGGCAAGTTTCAGGGAAAAAAAACGCTGTCCTTTATGGGGAAGATTTTCGGTTAATCGCCGATGCGCCATATGAAGATCTTATCAAAATCAATCCAGCGGAGCTGCGCAAAAAATCGCAGGAATTCCGGTCGCTAGAACAGCAATCATATGAACTATTTCGTCAGGATGTTAGTTTGATAAAAGAAAAACAAGAATTTGCGGCAACGGATGGCTTTAGTAAGGATATTAATATTTTTCAAGTTCCAGGCAAGGTTTTGCATATTGATGGTGATCCTGCTTATTTAAAAAAATGTATGCTTGTCTATGAGAAGGTAGGGGTCCCGGTTTATGGAGTGCATTGTAATGAAAAGGAAATGCCTCTTAAGGTGGGCCAGCTTCTGGATATTTATCGACCAGATATATTAGTGATTACTGGTCATGATTCGTATTCAAAGTCGAAAGGGAAGATGGCAGATATTAATGCCTATCGACATTCCATACATTTCATGCAAACAGTTATAGAAGCTCGAAAGAAAGTTCCCCATCTGGATCAGTTAGTCATTTTTGCAGGTGCCTGCCAGTCCCATTTTGAATCATTAATAAAAGCGGGGGCTAACTTCGCAAGTTCTCCATCTCGGGTAAATATCCATGCGCTTGATCCGGTATATATTGTAGCGAAAATTAGCTTTACCCCTTTTATGGAAAGAATAAATGTATGGGATGTACTAAGAAATACGTTAACTGGTGAAAAAGGGTTAGGTGGAATAGAAACGAAAGGTGTTCTTCGAACAGGTATGCCCTATAAGCTCCCACTTGAGGATGAAAGGAGAAAATAAGCCGTCTACAAAATTCGGCTTATTTTTGCCTGAAGTAAAGAAGGGTTAAAAGGTTTATAAGAAAAGTTTTCTGCTAAGTATAATCTTTATTAATTTCCAATCATCTAATATATAGTGTTATATCAAGGAAATATACATACATAATTTATGGAGATTTCGGTCAATATAAAAATGTAGAAAATTAGCAAAAAAAGTGGAATGAAAAACATTGACAATCAATTTATTTGACTGTTATAATTTTATATTTTGTTTGACTTTTTTAGCTAAAAGTGTTATACTTTTCATAGTGAGGTGGACCGAATGCCAAAAACATTAGCGGATATTAAGAAGGCTCTCGACTCAAATCTAGGGAAACGTCTGATGCTAAAGGCGAATGGGGGACGGAGGAAGACGATTGAACGTTCCGGTGTTTTAGCAGAAACATATCCTTCTGTATTTGTGATTGAATTGGATCAGGAAGAAAATGCGTTTGAACGGGTATCATACAGCTACGCAGACATTTTAACAGAGACGGTTCAGATTACCTTCTATGAAGATCCAACTGGTACTGTAGCATTAAGTTAATACTTGTTTTAAATTGCAGTGGACTCTTGTTTACTGCTTTTTATTTTGTTTTCTAATAACTTTTAGATAAATTCACAAACTATGAAGGCGTGCGTGAATGAGGAGGTTGTTGGATTTGAGCAGAAGAAGAAGAGGGATTATGTCTGAACGATTTAAAGAAGAACTGGCCAAAGAGCTTGGTTTTTATGACGTTGTTCAAAAGGAAGGCTGGGGCGGCATTAGATCGCGTGATGCCGGGAATATGGTAAAGAGAGCGATCGAGTTGGCCCAGGCACAACTTTCAAACAAACAATAAATTTCTCTTTTTTGCTTCACGACACAATCAATATAAATCACGCGGCAAAAGAAGTCAGGGATTAACCTTGACTTCTTTTTTTTGTTCAAGTTTTATTAAATTTTTTTACCAAGTTGATTGGAGCGGAAGGTGCGAAGACTCCTGCGGGAGCAGCGGGACAGGTGAGACCCCGCAGGCGCTTTAGCGCCGAGGAGGCTCACCGCCCGCCCCGCGGAAAGCGAAGCACCTGGAGCGGAAATCAACATTCGTGTTTAACGTAGCCTTTGATAAAATAGAAAAAGCCTTATCTTAGGAAAATAATGTTTATAATTCAGAATAATGTAAGGAAGTTCCGTTCTTACAAGTCTGATTTATGGTAAAATAGGACAAAATATGAAGATATCGTCGAATTTTGTAAAGTAGGTGGAGATGTTGAAGCTGTTAGTGAAAGCACCGGCGAAAATCAATTTGTCATTAGATGTTTTATATAAACGCCCTGATGGTTATCATGAGGTTGAAATGATTATGACAACGATTGATCTAGCTGATCGCCTTGAGCTTTCTTTATTAGATAAAGATGAAATACATATTGTATCCCATAACCGCTTTGTTCCGGATGATCAGCGGAATTTAGCTTATCAGGCTGCAAAGCTGTTAAAGGACCGTTTTCATGTAAAACAAGGAGTCAGAATTGCTATTGAAAAAACGATACCAGTGGCTGCTGGTCTTGCAGGTGGCAGCAGTGATGCTGCAGCAGCGCTAAGGGGTTTAAATAAGCTCTGGAAGCTTGGTTTATCTCTTGATGAACTAGCAGTCCTTGGTGCTGAAATTGGGTCAGATGTGTCTTTTTGTGTTTATGGAGGGACCGCACTGGCCAAGGGGCGTGGTGAAATCATCTCTGAGCTTCCTGTTCCACCAACATGCTGGGTGATTTTAGCCAAGCCGTTTATCGGGGTATCTACCGCTGATGTATATCGCCGTTTGGACTTAAACAAAATCACTCATCCAAATACTGCGACTATGATTAATGCGATACAAACAAGTAATTATCAGAAAGTGTGTCAAACGCTAGGAAATGTCCTTGAGGATGTGACACTAAATCTCCATCCAGAGGTAGCGCAAATTAAGGAGCAAATGCGCCGTTTTGGGGCAGATGCCGTGTTGATGAGTGGCAGTGGTCCAACGGTATTTTGCCTTGTTCAGCATGATTCACGAATGCATCGAATCTATAATGGCTTACGAGGTTTTTGTGATCAAGTTTTTGCTGTCAGGATTTTAGGCGACCGTCATAAGCTTGATTGAATACGGATATTAATGATATATTATCGTTAAACATTCGGTTTTTGGAGGTCCCTTTTATGAAATTCCGACGGAGTGAACGTTTACTTGACATGGCTCATTTTTTAATTGAACATCCCCGCGAATTAGTGTCGCTTACTTTTTTTGCTGAACGCTATAAATCTGCTAAATCATCGATTAGTGAAGATTTGGCGATAATCAAGGATACCTTTGAACAAAGAGGAATTGGTACTCTACAAACGGTCCCAGGAGCGGCAGGTGGGGTAAAGTATTATGTGAAGGTCAGTGAAGCTGAGGCAAGACCATTTGTCAACGAATTATGTGAGCTCATGGCCAGTCCAGAGCGGCTTCTTCCAGGCGGATATTTATATATGACAGATATAATCGGGAACCCTTCCATTATTCGTAAAGCAGGGCGGTTATTTGCATCTGCATATGCATTTGCTGATATCGATGCGGTCATGACGGTCGCTACAAAGGGGATACCACTCGCCTATGCGATTGCTTCACAAATAAATGTACCGGTTGTTATTGTTCGAAGAGATAGCAAGGTAACAGAAGGTTCTACTGTTAGTATTAATTATGTATCTGGTTCATCCAAACGTATTCAAACAATGGTTCTGTCAAAACGAAGCTTAGCAGAAGGTTCAAAAGTGCTAATTGTTGATGATTTTATGAAAGCAGGCGGAACAGTTAATGGAATGAAAAGCCTTCTTGAGGAATTTAAAGCACAATTGGCTGGAATTGCGGTGTTAGTTGAATCGGAAGATATTGAGGAACGATTGGTCGATGAATATATATCTTTAGTCAGATTATCGGATGTCGATGAAAGGGCTAAAACGATTAATGTGAGCGAAGGAAATTTTTTCAACCTAACCGGTAATTTGGCTTAGGAAAAACAACAACTAGCTATTTACATAAACATTAAAATATCTTGGGGGTTTTAAAAATGAAGGTAGTCCAAACGAATGCTGCACCAGCGGCAATTGGTCCATATTCACAAGGAATCTTAGTCAATAATATGTTTTACAGTTCGGGGCAAATTCCGTTAACAGCTGAAGGGGTATTGGTTGAAGGTGATGTCCAAGTTCAAACACACCAAGTGTTTAAAAATTTACAAGCAGTGCTTACTGAAGCTGGATCGTCGCTTGAAAAAGTTGTTAAAACAACTGTTTTTATAAAGGATATGAACGATTTCGCAGCAATGAATGAAATATACGGAGAATATTTTTCGGTACATAAACCAGCTCGTTCTTGTGTGGAAGTCGCACGCTTACCAAAAGATGTACTGGTGGAAATAGAAGTAATTGCGCTCGTTAGCTAATAACGAGCTTTTTTATTTGTATTTAGGGTCTTATCACAAAAATCATTTAAGTGCTGTGCTGAATATCACATATTTCGAAAATCGATTCATTTTTTGTTCACAATTTGAGCCAATTTTTTGAAAAAAGATATTTGTAAAGGAGGAAAAATGGAAATACTTGTTGAATAATTTAGGTGGTTTTCATTTCGAAAATTATAAAGGTGGTGAACATGATGGAAGTGACAGACGTAAGATTACGCCGAGTTAACACAGATGGCCGCATGAGAGCAATCGCTTCAATTACATTAGACAATGAATTCGTAGTTCATGATATCCGTGTAATTGACGGAAATAATGGATTATTTGTAGCGATGCCGAGCAAACGGACACCAGATGGAGAGTTTCGTGATATTGCCCATCCAATTAATTCGGGGACTCGAGGCAAAATTCAAGAAGCCGTATTGGCGGAATACCATCGATTAGGTGAATTAGAAGTTGAATTTGAAGAAGCTGGAGCATCCTAAAAAAATTTGTTGAACATCGAGAGCCTACTATCAAAAGTATGGCTCTTTTTTAATATGGATGTGTTAAAGCAGAATGTTGTGTTTTGGCAAAGTTGATTGGAGTGGAAGGCGCGAAGACTCCTGCGGGAGCAGCGGGACAGGTGAGACCCCACAGGCGCTATGGCGCCGAGGAGGCTCACCGCCCGCCCCTAAGGTGCGCGAAGCGCCTGTAACGGAAATCAACAGACCAGTTTAACACAGCCTTTAATAAGTCATACCCTCGGTTGTAACCGCAAAATATCCCTCTCAAAAAAAATTCCCAATTTTCCCCCTAACATAACAATTATTTGCACTTTGTGAAGTTCCCTTGAAATAAGCGGCTATTTAAGATATATTCTTAATGGATAAAAAGGTAAATTGGAGGGCCATACATGTCTACACGGTATGCAATAATTTTGGCTGCAGGTCAGGGGACACGAATGAAATCAAAGCTTTATAAAGTGTTGCACCCTGTATGTGGCAAACCAATGGTTCAGCATGTTGTTGATCAAGTTTCAAAGCTTAACATAGATGAAGTGGTCACAATTATTGGTCATGGAGCGGAAAAGGTAAAAGCTCAACTTGGTGATAAAAGCCAATATGCATTGCAGGAAAGTCAGTTAGGTACGGCACATGCGGTAATTCAAGCAAAAGAAATTTTGGCAGGAAAACAAGGTGTAACGATCGTCGTTTGTGGTGATACTCCACTTATTCAGGCTGAAACGATGGAGGCGCTTTTCAAACAACACGAAGAAATGAAGGCAAAGGTGACAGTTTTAACAGCAAAAACTGATAACCCAACAGGATACGGCCGCATTGTTCGTAACGCTAACGGTTATGTTGAAAAAATCGTCGAACATAAGGATGCATCTGAACAAGAGCGCAGTATTAAAGAAATCAACACAGGTACATATTGCTTCGATAATCAAGCACTGTTTGCCGCACTCGAACAAGTATCAAACGATAATGTCCAAGGTGAATATTATTTGCCTGATGTAATCGAAATCCTGAAAAAACAAGGGGAAATTGTAACGGCTTACCAAACGGGCAATTTCGAAGAAACATTAGGGGTAAATGATCGGGTTGCTCTTAGTGAAGCAGAACGAATCATGAAATCTAGAATCAATGAAGTTCATATGCGTAATGGGGTTACGTTAATTGATCCTTTAACTACTTACATTGGTGCTGATGTCGAAATAGGTCAGGATACCACTATTTATCCTGGTACAGTCCTTTCAGGAAAAACTATCATTGGTTCTGAGTGTATCATTGGACCTAATAGTGAAATAAAAGATTGCCAAATTGGTGATTTTACAACAATCCGCCAATCCGTGGCACATGATAGTTCAATCGGTGCACATGTAAATATTGGGCCGTTTGCACACATTCGACCTTCGTCAGATATTCACGATGATGTCAAAATTGGTAATTTTGTTGAAATAAAAAAAGCTGTATTTGGCCAAGGCAGTAAAGCTTCTCATCTCAGCTACATTGGTGATGCAGAAGTTGGTAAGGATGTAAATATAGGCTGTGGTTCCATAACCGTCAACTATGATGGAAAAAATAAATTTTTAACGAAAATCGAAGATCATGTCTTTGTTGGCTGTAATTCCAATTTAGTGGCACCGGTCACAATTGGTAAAGGCTCCTATGTGGCAGCAGGTTCAACCATTACGAATAACGTTCCTGAGGATGCCCTGTCAATTGCACGCGCACGACAAGTAAATAAAGAAAATTACGTTCAAAAATTAAATTCAAAGAAATAAGCTGGAGGGGCTTTACATGTCTAATCAATATTTAGATCCAAATTTAAAGGTATTTAGCTTGAATTCAAACAAAGAGCTTGCCGAGGAAATTGCAAAAGTTATTGGCGTTGAACTAGGTAAATGCTCAGTTAAACGTTTCAGTGATGGTGAAATTCAAATCAACATTGAAGAGAGTATTCGTGGTTGTGATGTATTTATTATTCAATCTACAAGTTCACCAGTTAATGAACATTTAATGGAATTACTTATTTTGATTGATGCATTAAAGCGTGCCTCTGCTAAAACAATTAATCTTGTTATGCCTTATTATGGCTATGCTCGTCAAGATCGTAAAGCTCGTGCTCGTGAGCCGATTACAGCAAAATTGGTGGCAAACCTACTTGAAACTGCCGGTGCCACTCGTGTCATTACATTAGATTTACACGCACCACAAATTCAAGGTTTCTTCGATATTCCAATCGATCACTTAATGGGTGTACCAATCCTTGCAGAATACTTTAAAAATAAACATTATGATAAAGATATTGTCATTGTATCGCCTGACCATGGTGGGGTTACTCGTGCCCGCAAAATGGCTGAACGCCTTAAAGCTCCAATTGCGATTATCGATAAACGTCGACCAAAACCAAATGTGGCTGAAGTTATGAATATTGTCGGTAATATTGAAGGTAAAGTGGCCATTTTAATTGATGACATTATTGATACTGCTGGTACTATAACACTTGCAGCTAATGCGCTTGCTGAAAACGGTGCTGCAGAAGTGTATGCTTGCTGTACACATCCTGTATTGTCAGGTCCGGCAATGAGTCGTATTGAAAATTCTAATATTAAAGAGCTAGTTATCACGAACTCTATTGCAATTCCAGAAGAAAAATTGATCGATAAAATCGTTAATCTTTCTGTTGCTTCATTGCTTGGGGATGCGATTATTCGTGTCCACGAAGAACAATCTGTCAGTGTGTTATTTGAATAGTCATTAAAGAAAAGATGTTTATTCCTTCCTCATTTAGGGCACTTTTATAGAGAACCCACCGAAATTAACTGAGGAAGGTGAACGTGATGAGTATTGTTTTAGAAGCAAAAGAGCGTAGTGGATCACAACGTTCCATCTTAAAAAACTTACGGGACAGTGGTGATATTCCCGCAATTATTTATGGTGGAAACACAGGGAATCAAACCGTTTCAGTCAATGTCGGCGATTTAATGAAGACTATTCGCGATAATGGTCGAAATGGAGTCATATCTCTGCAAGTTGAAGGAAAAAGCTGCGACGTGGTTTTGTCTGATTACCAGAAGGACCCAATCAGGCAAGATATCATTCATGCTGATTTTCTAACAGTAGATATGTCTACTGTCCTGCAAGTGGACGTTCGGATTCAATTAGATGGTGAGGCAGCAGGAGTGAAGGATGGCGGCGTATTACAGCAAACACTTCACGAGGTATCTATCACGGCAACACCAGATCAAATTCCACAAACAATCCATATTAATATATCGGATTTACAGGTAGGAGAACATTTGACTGTTGCGGATATTTATACAGCTAACCAGTTTACGATTAATCATGATCCGGAGGAAGTTTTAGTAACAATTCTTCCGCCGAAGCAGGAAAAGGAAATTAGTACAGGTGAGCAGCAAGAAGGCGGCCTTCCTGATAATCTTGAAGGTAGAGAAACGAGTCCAAATCAATAATATTTTTAGACGTAACCTAGTTCCAGGTTACGTCTTTTATAGTATCATGGAAATAGTCAAATATGAGGGGGTGGAACCATGAAGCTAATCGTCGGTCTTGGCAACCCAGGAAAACAGTATGAACATACCCGACATAATATTGGTTTTAAAGTGATTGATAAGCTTGCTCATGATCTTGATATCCAATTAGATCAGGCTAAACATAAAGGTCTTTATGGAATGGGAAATATTAGTGGGGAAAAAGTGTTTTTATTAAAGCCGCTAACATATATGAACTTGTCTGGAGAGTCGATTCGTGCTGTGATGGACTATTATCAGATTGAACCAGATGAACTTGTTGTCATTTATGATGATTTAGATTTACCGGTCGGAAAAATTCGACTCCGCCAAAAGGGGAGCCCTGGTGGTCACAATGGGATTAAATCAACAATTGCCCATTTAGGCACAGATAATTTTAACCGGATTCGCGTAGGTATTGACCGTCCAAAAAACGGGATGAAGGTAACTGACTATGTATTAGGTCGATTTTCAAAAGAAGAAGAGGAATTAATGATCGAAGTCATTAATAAAAGCGCAGCAGCAGCTAAGGAATGGCTAAATCAACCTTTTTTACAAGTAATGAATCAATTCAATGCTTAAAAATTACATGTTTGCAAGTAAAATAACATACAATAGACTTACGAATAAGATTCCTCCAAATCGTAAATAATATCATTATCTACGGAGTTTTGAGGAGGAAGTCACTTGGCTATTCATTATCATTGCAGACATTGTGGGACAAAGATCGGTACCATTGATCAAATGTCAATACATAGCGAACAGCTGGGGTTGAACAAGTTATCAGCTGAGGAACGACAGGAAATGGTTTCATATGATCAACAAGGTGATATCCATATAGCTGCGATTTGTGAGGATTGTCAGGAACATTTGACAAGAAATCCTGAATATCATCAATATGATTTCTTAATACATTAACTGCTTTGGAAGGCAATCCAAAGCGTTTTTCTGTTATATATATGGAAAGCAAGCCGCTTACGCTTTTGCATCGGCTAGCTCCAGCGGCTAGCCCCTCGAGGTCACAAGCCAATCCGTCCAGAAGGTCAAAGAACGACCTTCAGGCCGGCTCGTCTTGTGCTTGTCGGGGCTAAGCAAGCCGCTTACGCTTTTGGATGAGAGGAGGGTTTCGGATGGAAGGGCTTAAAAGTGTCATTACAAGACTAGACGATCTTCAATCAATCATTGCTGGTTTCAATGGAGGACTTAAGGAACAATTAATTGCTGGCCTATCAGGGTCGGCACGGACAATTTTCCTTGCTTCCGTCTATGAGAAAACAAAAAAACCACAATTAATCGTAACTCATAATCTTTTACAGGCCCAAAAGATATACGATGATATGATCAATCTTATTGGGGAGAAGGACGTTTATTTATATCCAGCAAATGAATTAATTGCTACAGAAATTAGTATTGCTAGCCCTGAACTTAAGGCACAGCGTATTGAAACGCTGAATCATTTGATTAGTGGGGAAAGTGGGATCATCATCATCCCAGTTGCTGGTCTTAGAAAAATTGTTCCCCCTAAGGCTATATGGACACAATGTCAGGTGTCCCTTAAAATTGGCGATGATATTAATCTCGACGAATTATTAAACAAATTAGTGAGAATGGGTTATATTCGTGCCGAGATGGTTTCAGCTCCGGGGGAATTTAGTGTTCGCGGAGGAATCATTGACATTTATCCGCTAACCGAAATAGATCCGCTCAGAATTGAGCTGTTTGATACGGAGATTGATTCAATACGGACTTTCTCGTTGGATGACCAACGCTCAAAGCTGAAGCTTAAGGAAATTACCATCACTCCAGCAGCAGAATTTATTTTTGAACCTGAACATTTTGATAAGTTGATTAGCCATATCGAGACGGGTCTTGCGAAAACATTAAAATCAGTGAAGCAGGAAGCTGTTAAAACATTACTGACTCAAAATATTGGCTATGAACTTGAGCAACTGCAAATGGGGCAAAAGCCTGAACAAGTTTTTAAATATTTATCCTATGCCTATGAAAAGGACAATAGTTTACTAGATTATTTACCGAATGATGGACTCATTTTTGTTGATGAAATTAGCAGAGTTCAAGAAATGAATGATTCCTTGGAAAAAGAAGAAGCAGAATGGTATACAGGCTTATTAGGCGAAGGAAAAATTCCCCATGACGTGAAGATTTCGCACCAGCTCATTCCATTGCTTCATAAAGCTCCGCAGAAAATTGCTTATTTATCATTGTTCCTGCGCCATGTTCCTAATACGAATCCGCAGAACATCATTAACGTATCATGTAAACCAATGCAGAATTTCCACGGACAGATGAACGTGTTAAAAGCTGAGATCGAACGGTGGGCAAAGGGGAAATACACTGTCCTTTTTATTGGCCCGAACCAAGAGCGGGTTGAAAAACTGCAGCGTGTCCTAGAAGACTATGGAATTGAAACAGCTGTTAATCGAAAAGGTCAGGATTTACTTATTGGGAAAATCCAGATTGCTGAAGGCAATTTACTTTCCGGGTTCGAGCTGCCGATTCAAAAGCTTGCAGTGATTACGGAAGAGGAATTATTTAATAAACGAACTGCCAAGAAATCTACTAGGCGACAAAAGCTTTCTAACGCCGAGCGAATCAAGAGTTATTCTGAGCTTCGTGTCGGTGATTATGTTGTTCATGTCAATCACGGTATTGGTAAATACCTTGGCATTGAAACACTAGTCATAAACGGTGTCCATAAGGATTATCTTCATATTCGCTACCAAGGTAGTGATAAGTTATATGTCCCAGTTGAGCAAATCGATTTAGTACAGAAATATGTGGGATCTGAAGGGAAAGAGCCCAAAGTCTATAAATTAGGCGGGACGGATTGGAAGCGAGTAAAGAAAAAGGTAGAATCCTCCGTCCAAAATATCGCTGATGATTTAATCAAGCTTTACGCTGAACGAGAAGCTGCAAAAGGTCACGCTTTCTCACCAGATGGAGATATGCAGCGTGAATTTGAAATAGCTTTTCCTTATCAAGAGACAGAAGATCAAATTCGTTCAATTAATGAAATTAAAAAAGATATGGAACGGGAACGTCCAATGGATCGCCTATTATGTGGTGATGTTGGTTACGGTAAAACTGAAGTTGCGATTCGTGCTGCGTTTAAAGCAATTGCAGATGGAAAGCAAGTGGCATTTTTAGTCCCGACAACCATCCTAGCACAGCAGCACTATGAAACTTTACGTGAAAGATTTGGTGATAATCCGATTAATATCGGTTTGTTAAGCCGTTTCCGCACAAGGAAGGAACAGCAGGAAACGATGAAGGGACTAAAGGCTGGTACAGTCGATATTGTTGTAGGTACCCACCGTTTACTATCTAAGGATATAACTTATCGAGATTTAGGGCTGTTAATCATTGATGAAGAGCAGCGTTTTGGGGTGACACATAAGGAAAAAATTAAACAGCTAAAGACTAATGTCGATGTGTTAACCTTAACTGCAACACCAATTCCAAGAACACTTCATATGTCCATGCTCGGTGTTCGCGACTTGTCGGTAATCGAAACACCACCGGAAAACCGCTTTCCAGTGCAAACCTATGTAATGGAATATAACGGCGGACTAGCTAGAGAAGCAATTGAAAGGGAACTAGCACGGGATGGACAGGTTTATTTCTTATATAATCGGGTTGAGGATATTGAGAGAAAAGCCGAAGAGATCTCAATGTTAGTTCCAGATGCTCGTGTTACTTATGCCCATGGGCAAATGTCTGAAAATGAGCTTGAATCAGTCATGCTTGGCTTTTTGGAAGGCGAATTTGACGTATTAGTAAGTACCACCATTATTGAAACAGGCGTGGATATTCCAAATGTAAATACTTTAATTGTCTTTGATGCTGATCGTATGGGACTGTCCCAGCTTTATCAGCTCCGTGGTCGTGTCGGTCGTTCAAACCGTGTGGCATATGCTTATTTTACTTATCGTAAGGATAAGGTGTTAACTGAGGTAGCTGAAAAGAGATTACAGGCGATTAAGGAATTTACTGAACTCGGTTCAGGTTTTAAAATCGCCATGCGTGATTTATCCATCCGTGGTGCGGGTAATTTGCTTGGTGCTGAACAACATGGCTTTATTGACTCAGTTGGTTTTGATCTTTATTCACAAATGCTCAAGGAAGCGATTGAGGCAAGAAAAGGCGATATAGATTTGGCTGAAACCTCTGGTTTAGAAATAGATGTCGAAGTCGATGCTTATATTCCAGACACATACATTGGTGATGGCCACCAAAAAATTGAAATGTACAAACGCTTCCGTTCATTAACAGCCATTGAGGAATTGGAAGAGTTGCAGGAGGAAATGATTGACCGTTTCGGTGAATATCCTGATGAAGTTGCGTATTTATTCCAAATAGCTGAAATGAAGGTATTTTCTCAAATTGCAAAAGTTGAGCTTATTAAACAAGTAAAACAAGAAGTGACGATTCTCTTTTCAGAAAAAGGAAGTCAAAATATCGATATGAGACAAGTTGTCCAAATTAGTAATAAATACGGACGTATGATTGGAATGGGACAGGACGGTACTAAATTTAAACTTGTGCTTCATATAAAAGGAATTGCGCCGCAAAAATGGATGGAAGTTGCCTTGGAGCTTATTCAAGCGATATATGAAACTAAGTCAGAATCAGAAAAGAATATTGTGTCATAACGATAACTTAAGGGGTATCACTTGACTTAGAATAGCTTTGATTATTATGTAACTATTTTACAATTTTGGGATAATTATCATTTATGAGAAAAAATCATTGATTGTGCATAGAACTTTCCAGATGAAAGATAATATATCTAACATGGTGATGATTTACCAAATGAACCACCATGAATCATTGCCAAACAACAAATCATCAGATGAAAGTGAGGCAACATTAGATGAAAGCAACTGGTATTGTTCGTCGAATCGATGATTTAGGTCGTGTGGTTATTCCAAAGGAAATTCGTAGAACGCTAAGAATCCGCGAAGGTGACCCGCTCGAGATTTTTGTGGATCGCGATGGGGAGGTCATTTTAAAGAAATACTCACCAATCAGTGAGTTGAGTGACTTTGCTAAAGAGTATGCAGAGGCATTATATGACAGCCTTGGCAACCCCGTGTTAATATGCGACAGAGATACATATATTGCTGTTGCAGGTGGTTCGAAAAAGGATTACTTAAACAAGAATATTAGTGACCTAATCGAAAAAACTATGGAAGAGCGTAATTCTGTTTTAATGAACCAACAGGAAAATGTTTCACTAGTTGATGGCAACGATGAAACGATTTCAGCGTATACAATTGGTCCAATCATCGCTAATGGTGACCCAATTGGAGCTGTGATCATTATAGCAAAGGATGGGTCTTTGGGTGAAGTTGAACAAAAAGCAGTAGAAACAGCTTCAAGTTTTTTAGCCCGCCAAATGGAATCGTAAACGTAGACTATTTTTTACATCGGAATTTTGCAATATAGTCATAGTGTTTTTGATAAAAAGGTAGCTTATGCTGCCTTTTTTCATTGTTTGCTTAGGCTATTATTGTTTTTATAACTGAACGCAAAGCTCTTATTATGCTATAATACGTTGGGAAAATAAATGGAAATTAATTCTGGAAGGTGGCTGGGCTTGTGAGCCCTATACATGAGCAAAAAACAGTCTTAAAAGGTGTATTTATCTTAACAATTGGGGCTATTTTAACGAAAATTTTAAGTGCAGTTTACCGAATTCCGTTTCAAAATATGGTCGGAGATGTCGGATTTTATATTTATCAACAAGTCTATCCTTTCTATGGCTTGGCACTTGTGATGACAACAAATGGTTTCCCTGTCATTATTTCAAAAATTTATGCTGAAAAAAAAGGAAATGATGCAAAACGATTATTATTGATTTCCTTCTTTTTTTTATTTGGTCTAGGCTTGGTAAGTTTTATTTCGATGTATTTAGGTGCAGGTTGGTTGGCTGTGACCATGAATGATGCTCATCTAGCGATTTTATTTCGAGTCATCTCGATTATTTTTTTAATTCTCCCGTTTACTGCCGTGTTGCGTGGTTATTTTCAGGGTGAAGGAGATATGCTCCCAACTGCTGTATCACAGGTAGGCGAGCAACTAATGCGGGTGGCAACAATCATAGGTCTATCTGCTTTATTCATCAATGAAGGTTATTCACTTTATATTGTTGGAAGCGGAGCTACGTTAGGTTCCATTACTGGAGGAATCCTTGCGGTAGTGTTACTTTTGGTTTATTTTAAAAAAAGAAAAAAAACAAGGCATTTATCAATCGTGCGGTTGATTAGAACAATTAGGTTAAATGAAGCAATCGACATAAGTAAAACACTTGCTCTTCAAGGATTTGCAGTGTGTATTTCCGGAATGCTATTAATCTTTATTCAATTAGCAGATTCTATTAATTTATACACATTACTTGTTTCGTCAGGAATTGATGCATTAGAGGCGAAGCAGCTGAAGGGGATTTATGATCGCGGCCAACCGCTCATTCAATTAGGAACAGTTCTGGCGACTTCGATGTCTTTATCATTAGTTCCACTCATTTCCAGCGAAAAAGTGAAACGTGATAAACAAGTGTTATTAGAAAAGATTCAAACAGCATTAAAAATTAGCTTGATGGTTGGGGCTGCTGGGGCGATTGGTTTGATAGCCATTATGAGGCCAACCAATATCATGTTATTTGAAAATTCCAACGGGACGAATGTGTTAGCGATTATCGCTTTAGTGATTTTTTTCTCATCAGTTATTATTACGATGTCAAGCATTCTTCAAGGATTAGGGGCATCGATATATCCTGCAGTTATTATTTTATTAGGTTTTGCCCTTAAAGTCGTTGCGAACATTCCATTAGTGCTTAAGTACGGTACGGTTGGGGCAGCGATTTCATCGGTTGTTTCGATGATGTTTATTTTCGTTTTTTTAAGCTTAAAATTAAAGAAGACTGTACAAGCGCGCTTGTTGCCTAAAGGCTTTCGTCAATCCATCGTCTTGGCAACAATTATCATGGGAAGTAGTTTGCTAGCCTATGTGCGTTTAACAGACTTTCTTTTTACGGGAAGTCGAGTGTTAGCAACAATTCAGGCAATTACTGGAGTGGTAATTGGCGGTAGTCTCTATTTATTCATTGTTTTTCGAAGTGGACTATTTAAAGAGACGGAGCTGTCATTGCTGCCATTTGGAGACAAGTTAACGTTGTTATTGCCGAATAAGAGCGGGAGATGATTTAGTTGACTAAAAAAATTACGATACTTGGTTTGGGAGCAGGCGATCTGGACCAATTACCATTAGGTGTATACAAAAAAGTTCTTAAAGCTGGGCTTGTCTACTTGCGGACAAAGGAACATCCTGTTGTTGCTGAGCTTGAACAGGAAGGTGTTCAGTTTAATTCTTTTGATTATATATATGAGAAATATGATCAGTTCGAGCATGTGTACGAAGAAATTAGTGAAATATTGCTTGAAAAGGCAGAGCACCAGGCGATTACCTATGCTGTCCCAGGACATCCCATGGTCGCCGAGCAAACCGTTCAGCTTTTATTGGAAAAAGGACCGGCTCGCGAGATTGAAATCGAGTTTGCTGGGGGACAGAGCTTTATTGATGCAATGTTTCAGGCTTTAAAAATTGATCCGATTGATGGGTTTCAATTATTAGATGCAACAACACTTACGAGGGAAAGCTTCAATTTACAGCAACATGTTATTATTGGCCAAGTATATGATACATATGTTGCCTCCAATGTGAAATTAACCTTAATGGAACGCTTACCTGACGATTATCAAATCTTTGTCGTTAGTGCAGCCGGAAGCAGTGATGAAAAAATCGAAGCAATTGCCTTGTTTGAATTAGATCGTGTCGTGAAAGTAAATAATTTAACATCTGTTTATGTACCTCCTGTTCGCGAAGAAAATATCCTTTATAAGGAATTTGATAAGCTGAGACAGGTTATTGCAGACCTCCGTGGTCCAAATGGTTGTCCTTGGGATAAAGAGCAAACCCACAGCAGTCTTAAAAAATACTTAATCGAAGAGTCGTATGAGTTAATCGAAGCAATCGAGCATGATGATCTTGACCATATGATTGAAGAATTAGGAGATGTCCTGCTTCAGGTTATGTTACATGCACAAATTGGTGAAGATGACGGTTATTTTTCGATTCAAGATGTAATCGAATCCATTACCGCAAAAATGATTCGCCGCCACCCACACGTATTTGGATCAGTAGAAGTAAATGGCGTTGAAGATGTTTTGACTAATTGGAATGAAATTAAATCACGCGAAAAATCAAACGAGGATGAAATTTCGCGTTTAGACCATATTAGTCTGTCACAACCGTCAATGCTAAGAGCCTATGAACTGCAAAAGAGCGCAGCAAAGGTGGGCTTTGATTGGCAAGAGGTTGAACCGGTCTGGGAAAAGGTGATCGAAGAATTACAGGAATTTAAGGCAGAAGTCAGCGGCGTGAAGCCGACTGAAAATGCCTTAAAAGAGTTTGGCGACTTATTGTTTGCTATGATTAATTTAGCAAGATTTTACAAAATTCACCCAGAAGAGGCGTTGTTAGCAACAAACCAAAAGTTTACTGATCGGTTCCGATTCGTTGAAAAGCGGGTTAAGGAAAGTGGACGGGGATTTGCTGACCATACGTTAGCAGAATTAGATAAATATTGGGATGAAGCGAAGGAACAAGGCTTATAAATTGCAATGTAAAGGAGGAGATTTTATGCGTTTAGATAAATTTCTAAAGGTTTCACGCCTGATTAAACGGCGGACAGTTGCGAAGGAAATATCTGATCAAGGCCGCATCGATATTAATGGAAAACAAGCTAAATCCAGCTCAACAGTAAAAGTTGGCGATGTATTAAAGGTTAAATTTGGGACCAGAATTGTGACGGTAAAAATTGAGCGAATTCAAGAAACCTCCCGTAAGGACGAAGCGGCTGAAATGTATACAATTATAAGTGAAGAACGCGTAACAGAGGCGTAAGCAAATTAGAGTGGTTATGAGTGTGTTCTAATTGTCCCCGCAAGTTCATAAACTTGTACAAAAACCAGCACTATGACTGTGAGGGATCAATGTTGAACCAATATTATGATCAAAATACAACGAAATCATCTGTACAGGACCATGATGTAATCATGCGAGGAAGACGTTTGCTGGAAATTACCGGTGTAAAGCAGGTAGAAAGCTTTGATAATGAGGAGTTCCTGTTAGAAACTGTTATGGGCTTTCTAGCGATAAAAGGGCAAAATTTGCAAATGAAAAACCTTGATGTTGATAAAGGAATTGTCGCTATTAAAGGGAAGGTGTATGAGTTACTCTATCTAGATGATCAGCACGGGGAGAAAGCTAAAGGCTTCTTTAGCAAGTTGTTCCGATGACCCTGTCCACGCAGTTTATTACCATGCTGACTATGGTTGGCATGGGCTCCTTTTTTGGAGCAGCATTTGATACGTATAACCGCTTTTTGAAGCGAGCTTCCCGAAAAAGCTGGATTGTATTTATGAATGACGTTTTATTTTGGATGCTACAGGGTCTGTTGATTTTCTATGTATTATTCCTCGTAAATGAGGGAGAAATGCGATTTTACATCTTCATTGCCTTATTGTGCGGCTTCGCTGCTTATCAAAGCCTGTTAAAGCGAATTTATCTACACATGTTGGAAATCGCAATTTCCTGGGTTGTAGCAATTTGGCAATTCCTTGTAAAACTATTTACGGGTTTAGTCTACAAACCAATTTTGGCGCTACTGATGTTTAGTTTATCGACCATTATATTTATCGGGAAAGGACTATTTTCATTAGGAAAAACGCTCGCTAAAATTTTAGCCTGGACCTTGCTGTTATTGTTAAAACCAATCAAATGGATATTGTTTATTTTTTGGAAACTTTTGCCGAAAGGGATTAAAAAAAACGTCGAGAAGTTATATAATGTAATGGCAGGATTTCTGGGAAAAATCAAGAAATATTTTAGTAAGGTAATGGCCTTTATTAAAAATAAAACTCACCATAAAAAATAAATAAAGGAGGTCTGCGAGATTGAGTGCCATCAAAAAGAACGTTGCCAAAATTCAAACCGAATTAACACATCAACATGAAATCGCGGAGGTCCGCGTTGCAAGAAAGCGAAAAAAATTAATCCGACGCTTGTTTTTCTTCGCTTTAATGGTCATTGCAACAGGATATTTAATGATCTCAACACTCATTTCGCAAGCCTCAACGATTGATAAAAAGCAGGAAGAAAAGGAAAAATTGCAACACAACCTTTCAGAATTAAAGGATGAGCAAAACGCCTTAAAAGAGGAAATCATTAAACTTAATGATAAGGACTATATCGCTAAACTTGCACGACGAGATTATTTCTTATCAGATAATAATGAAATTATCTTCAATATACCTGAGGAAAAGAAGCAGAAAGAGGTTAAATAGTTGGTAAATTGACACGCTTTTTTTCGTTTTTGTATAATATGGAGTAATATGATTTTTTACAATTTTAAGGAGGAAAATTTTTTATATGTCAATCGAAGTAGGCAGCAAGTTACAAGGAAAGGTAACGGGCATTACGAAATTCGGAGCGTTTGTGGAGCTACCAGAGGGTTCAACTGGCCTTGTTCACATCAGTGAGGTCGCGGATAATTATGTGAAGGACATCAATGACCATTTGAAAGTTGGAGACGTTGTCGAAGTTAAAGTTATGAATGTTGAAAAAGATGGAAAGATTGGATTATCCATTAAAAAGGCTAAAGACAGGGTTGAATCGAAGCCGCAATCACATTCGAATTCGCACTCTCACTCTCAGCGTCCTCGCCATAATCGGACAAATGATCACCGCAATAACAAAGTCGAAAATTTCGAATCCAAAATGGCTCGCTTTTTAAAGGATAGTGAAGATCGCTTATCGTCACTGAAGCGTCATACGGAGTCTAAACGCGGTGGTAGAGGCGCCAAAAGAAGCTAATAACTTGTTGCTTATTTTAATGCTAAATAGCTATGATATATTATTATATATTTTGAGTATTTTAAGACAGGTCGATTGAGGCTTGTCTTTTTTGCAGTGATTTTTTGTTGAAGACCTTATTTTCCTTTTCATCTTGTTGGTATGGAATTGAGAGGACATATATTCCCTTATTTGAATGAAAATTGGTGATTTTAGTTGTTTAACGGACATACAATTCCTTAATTAAGCTTGAAGGATGTCATTAGCTTGATACTTAGGCGAATAGAGGCCTTATTGTCCGGAAATCTTTCTAAAGGAGCATTATTTATGAAAATAACGAACTCAATGTCCGAAAAAAACGCATGGATTTAAATAATCCATGCGTTTTAGTATGACCCCTACGGGATTCGAACCCGTGTTACCGCCGTGAAAGGGCGGTGTCTTAACCGCTTGACCAAGGGGCCGTAATAAAATTGTTGGGTTTGGTAGGCAAGCCGTTTCCGCTTTTCGATGTCCAGCTCCGTTCGCTAGCCCCTCGGGTCATAAGCCAAATCACTCCAGAGGCTAACGCCTCCTGCGTGATTCGTCTTATGCCAGTCGGGGCTGAGCAAGCGAACTCCGCTTTTCAATGTCTAGCTGCAGGCGCCATCGGCTCGAGGTCATAAGTCAATCAGTCCAAAAGGTAAAGTTCAACCTTTCGGCCTGCTTGCCTTATGCTTGTCGCCGAAAGCTAAGCGCCTTCCGCTTTTCGTTATAGCGGCGGAGGGGATCGAACCCCCGACCTTACGGGTATGAACCGTACGCTCTAGCCAGCTGAGCTACACCGCCAAAAATTAAGCACAAAAATTATATTACAGTCGAATGATAATAGTGTCAATAACTTTTTCGGTGAATCTGTCGGGAAATGCTTTTAATGTTAAAAAGACAGTGAAAAAAGTCGAGAAAAAAATGGAATACCCTTTGTGATTGTGACAATATTCTGAAATCTTTCTTATTATAATAAGCATCATAATCATGAAAGCAAGGGAGTGTGGTTAATGGCTAAGACAGAGCAGAATTTTACTAAGCCAATTGGTGAAGTAAATTTTAATAGTCCGAAACTGGAATTCACTAATGGATTAAATAAACTGTTTCTAAAACTAGACGGCTTTTTTATTAAAAAGGGCTATATTCTTTTATTTATTGGGTTTTTACTAGGACGAGCTCTTATCTTATCAAAACTAACTCCATTCAGCCTACCATTTTTTGCGGCTGTTTATTTGATGAAACGAGAACGAGCACCGCTTGCATTAATTGGGGTTATTGCTGGTGCTGCGACGATATCCATTGCTGATGCAGTATTGTCATTTGCTTGTTCCAGTGTATTCCTGCTAATTTACCGAATGACTCATCGATGGAATAACAATGATTTAAAAGTCGTTCCTGTAATCGTATTTATTACTTTACTAGTGGGCAACCTCCTCCAGGTTTTATTTCTCGAACAGCAATTATCGATTTATGATGGAGTTATGGCTGGCGTTGAAGCAGGCTTAGGCTCGATATTGACATTGATTTTCCAACAAAGTATTCCGCTCATATCGATCAACAAACGAAAGCAGCTATTAAAAACAGAAGAAATCGTTTGTATGATTATTATGCTAGCCTCGATCATGACGGGAACAATTGGTTGGTCAGTCTACAATCTATCAATTGAGCACATTGTTGCTAGATATTTAGTATTAATATTCGCGTTTGTTGCCGGGGCCACTGTTGGGTCCACCGTTGGAGTCGTCACTGGTTTAATTTTAAGCCTTGCGAATGTCTCAAGTTTTTTCCAAATGAGTCTACTGGCATTTTCCGGATTATTAGGGGGACTTCTTAAGGAAGGTAAAAAGATTGGAGTCGCAATCGGTTTATTAATCGCAACTGTTTTAGTTGGAATGTATGGGGAAGGAGGCGGAGAGCTATCAAAGACAATCTATGAAACCTTGGCTGCCATTTTTTTATTTTTAATCACGCCAAGAGGAATTACAACAAGATTAGCCAGGCATATTCCAGGGACAGCGGAATATGCAGCAGAACAGCAGCAATATATGCGGAAAATGCGTGATGTGACAGCTTCAAAGGTGGCGCAATTTTCGAGTGTGTTCCAAGCGCTGTCTAAGAGCTTTACTGCCCATGAAGAAAACGACCGATATGACGATTCTGAACGCGAATTGGATTTTTTCCTAAGTAATGTGACAGAAAAAACGTGCCAAACTTGTTTTAAAAAGGATTACTGTTGGACGAGGAACTTTGAGACAACCTATGAATCTATGAGTGATATGATGCGAGAGATGGATCATCATGATGGGGTTCTTTCTGGAAAAACGATGCGTGAATGGGAAAAACACTGCACTCGAGCAAATAAAGTAGTTGATATGATCGGTCAAGAGCTAACCTATTTTCAGGCGAATCAAAAACTAAAGAAGCAAGTTCAGGAAAGTCGTAGATTAGTTGCCGAACAGCTTTTAGGGGTTTCAGAGGTTATGGAAAATTTTGCAAATGAAATTCAACGGGAACGCGAGAATCATCATAAGCAAGAGGAGCAAATATTAGAGGCGATTCAGGAATTCGGAATCCAGGTTGAACAAGTCGAAATTTATAGTTTAATCAAAGGAAATGTCGATATTGATATGACCATTCCATATTGCAATGGTCATGGGGAATGTGAAAAGCTGATTGCGCCGATGCTGTCAGATATTCTCGGTGAGACAATAGTTGTGAATGCAGAAGAATGCTCGACTTATCCGAATGGATTATGTCATGTTACCTTCGGCTCGGCGAAAGCTTTTGTTGTTGAAACTGGAGTTTCTCATGCAGCGAAGGATGGCGGCTTTGTTTCTGGGGATAGCTATTCAACCATTGAACTGGGCCTAGGCAAATATGCGATTGCGATTAGTGATGGTATGGGCAATGGCGAGAGAGCCCATTTTGAAAGCATGGAAACTATAAGCTTATTGCAAAAAATCCTGCAATCAGGAATCGAAGAAAAGGTGGCGATAAAATCGGTCAACTCGGTATTGTCGTTGAGAACTAATGATGAGATTTTTTCAACGCTCGATTTAGCAATGATTGATTTGCAAAATGCTTCAGCCAAATTTTTAAAAATTGGTTCGACACCTAGTTTTATTAAACGTGGGAAAAAGGTCATGAAAATCCAGGCAAGCAATTTACCAATGGGAATATTTCAAGATTTTGATGTGGATGTGGTTGGCGAGCAATTAAAGGCTGGAGATCTACTGATCATGATGAGCGATGGTGTCTTTGAAGGTCCGAAGCATGTTGAAAACTATGATTTATGGATGAAACGAAAGTTACAAGAACTACAAACTGATGATCCACAACAAATAGCAGATTTGATTATTGAAGAAGTGATTCGCTCAAGAGGTGGTTCGATTGATGATGATATGACTATTTTGGTGTCGAAAATCAAGCATAATACACCAAAATGGGCGTCAATCCCCGTGATGAAACAAAAGAAAAATGCATAAAGCTTACTATTCCCTTCAAGCCATCAATATATGTATAAAAATTTTTTATTGTGGCGATGCTGATAGCAATCATGTGCAGGAGGGGAAGTAAGTGAAGACAGGTACATTAAGGCAGATTTTATTGATAACTGATGGCTGCTCAAATCAAGGTGAAGACCCAGTAGCGATGGCTGCACTTGCTTATGAGCAGGGGATTACCATTAATGTTATTGGGGTTATGGATCAAGATATAATTGATGAAAGAGGCATGCAGGAAATTGAAGATATCGCCATGGCGGGTAAAGGTGTCAGTCAGATTGTTTATGCAACTCAACTTTCTCAAACGGTGCAAATGGTAACAAGAAAAGCGATGACCCAAACTCTACAGGGTTTAGTTAATAAGGAGTTACAGCATATTCTTGGTGGTTCTAAAACGGTTGAAGATCTTCCTCCAGAAAAGCGGGGCGAAGTGATGGAGGTTGTTGATGAACTTGGTGAGACAGCCCAATTAGAGGTGCTGATTCTTGTTGATATGAGTGCGAGTATGAAACAAAAACTTCCTACTGTTAAAGAGGCATTACTAGACTTGTCATTAAGCTTAAATGCTCGGTCTGGTGGTAATCGTTTTGCGGTATTCGTATTTCCCGGGAAAAAGAATGATGTCGAAAAGCTGTTAGATTGGACTCCAAATTTGAGTGATTTAACAAAGGCTTTTTCTAAGTTGATTACAGGAGGGATTACTCCAACTGGACCTGCGATTCGGGAGGCATTATCTTACTTCCAGAAAAAACGATCACTAAGGAGTTTGTTATCTCGTGATGATGAATCATTCTTTGAAGAGTCAGTGTAAGGTCAATCCTGGAACAATCATCGAAGGGAAATGGCACCAGAACCGTTATACCATTGTAAAAGAGCTAGGTAACGGTGCGAACGGCATTGTTTACTTGGCTCGAGCTGCCAATCAGAAGCAGGTGGCAATAAAAATGAGTGATAATAGTATGTCGATTACCTCTGAGGTAAATGTGCTAAAATCCTTTGCTAAGGTCCAGGGTTCAACCCTTGGGCCTTCTTTGCTTGATGTAGATGATTGGGTAAGACGAACTGGTAAGATATCCTTTTATGTAATGGAGTATATCGAAGGGCCAGACCTTTTGTCTTATATTCAAAAAAAGGGCCAGGAATGGACCAATGTGTTAATTTTACAATTGTTATCCGATTTGGATCAACTCCACCAAAATGGATGGGTATTTGGAGATTTAAAGCCTGAGAATTTAATTGTCTCAGGACCTCCTCCGCAAATTCGATGTATCGATGTTGGTGGAACGACGATTAAAGGGCGAGCGATTAAAGAATATACCGAGTTTTTCGACCGTGGTTATTGGGGGCTTGGGAGTAGAAAAGCTGAGCCAAGCTATGATTTATTTGCTGTCGCCATGATTATGATTAATACAATCTATCCAAAACGCTTTAAGAAGACAAGTGGGGGCATCCTTCAACTAAAAGAAATGATTCGTCAAAAAAGTGAACTAAGGAAGTTGGATGGAGTACTGCTTAATGCGTTACAAGGGAATTACAATTCGGCTGGACAGATGCGGACCGACATGCTTAATACTTTGAAGCATGTTCCACGTCAAACACAGCAAGCACCAAGTGCAACACGAAAAACAAACAGCACAAAAAGTAGGGCCCAACACACGAAACGAAAAAAGAAAAGCAACACCATCGAAACATTGGTTATTGCGGCGATTATCGTTACTTTATATACGATTTATATTTTTGGACAACTTTTACCGTAAAATATTGAAACTATTATGAATGTCATTCGTATGATAAACGATGAGCGAAAAGCAAAAAACTAGTAAAATGAGGCTTTATATTTTGAAACTAACATAGTAAAAATGATAAGCTTTTATTAACAATATTAATAAGGAAGATTATCATGCTAGAAAATAAGGTGGACCTCTTTCTCAAGCATCAAGGAATTGACTTATTCAATAAAGGGGTGGTGATAGGGGTTTCTGGTGGACCGGATTCTTTAGCGCTACTTCATTATTTATGGTCACGACGAAAATTGTGGAATTTATCTATCGTCGCAGCGCATGTAGACCATATGTTTCGTGGCCAAGAGTCATATCTTGAGGCAACTTTTGTTAAAAAATATTGCGATGAGCTTGGAATTCCTTGCGAAATTACGCATATCGATGTTCCGGCTGTAATTGCAAAGACGAATAAGAATGCCCAAGTTGCTTCAAGAGAATCGCGATATCAATTTTATCATCAAGTTATGGAGGCTTATCAATATCATTATTTAGCCCTCGGTCATCATGGTGATGATCAAATTGAAACAATATTGATGAGACTTACTCGTGGCAGTTCAAGTATGGCAAGAGCAGGGATTTTATTTGCACGCCCTTTTTACAATGGGCAAATTATCAGACCATTTTTAAGTGTTACTCGGGATGAGATAGAAGAATATTGCAAGCGGAGTAAACTTGTACCGAGGAGAGACCCGAGCAACCAAAAAGATATTTATAGCCGTAATCGATTTCGAAAATATGTGCTTCCGTTTTTAAAAAAAGAAAATCCACAAGTGCATAATCATTTTCAGCGGTTTAGCGAAGAACTTCAAAGTGATGAGGAATTTCTACAGGAATTAACGGTTCAAAAAATGAATACAGTAATGAGAACAGAACCGGGAAAAATTTCTCTTGACATAAAAATGTTTTCAACAATGCCAATGCCTTTACAACGGAGAGGGATTCAACTAATATTAAAATATCTTTATCTTGACAGGCTTGACCAGCTTCAATCTATACATACTGATCAAATATTCAACTTAATTAAGAATATCCATCCATCGGGACAGCTTGATCTTCCAGATGATTTGAAGGTAATACGCTCATACAACAATTGTAGTTTCCAATTTGCTGAGGAGTGTGCAGACACCTACCACTATGAAATTCTGGAGTCTAATACGATTGAGTTGCCGAATGGACAATCATTAGCCATCGAATTTAATCAGGCTGAGCCTCACACACAAGATTGTTTTTCCATTACATTGAATCCACAGCAAATTAACTTGCCACTTGTGATTCGTACCCGGAAAAATGGAGATAAAATGAGCATAAAAGGTATGTCTGGAACAAAAAAGATAAAAGATATCTTTATTGATCAAAAAGTCCCGATCCATTTGCGGAACCAATGGCCGATTGTCGCAGATAGTAATGATCATATTCTGTGGTTGCCTGGTCTGAAAAAATCCCAATTTGACGCTGAGGGAACACCTGAAAACGGCACTATACAATTAATATATAAATGCAATGATTCTTCTAGGGGGCAACTAGTAATGAAAAGAGATATTGAAAAGATATTAATTACTGAAGAGGAGATCCAAGCTAAAATTAAGGATCTTGCTCAAGAATTGACAGAGGAATATCAAGATAAATTTCCTTTGGCAATTGGGGTTTTAAAGGGCGCAATGCCATTTATGGGCGATTTGTTAAAGCGAATTGACACCTATTTAGAAATGGATTTTATGGATGTCTCCAGCTATGGGAATTCAACTGTTTCTTCAGGAGAAGTCAAAATTTTAAAGGATCTCGATACATCTGTTGAAGGCCGCAACATCTTGATTATTGAGGATATTATCGATAGTGGTTTGACATTAAGCTATCTTGTAGAGCTATTCCGTTATCGAAAAGCGAAATCAATTAAAATTGTTACATTGCTGGATAAACCAACAGGTCGAAAAGCAGATTTACAAGCTGATTATGTAGGGTTTGTTGTTCCAGATGCGTTTGTAGTTGGATACGGTCTTGATTATGCCGAAAAGTATCGGAACCTTCCATATATTGGGGTTTTGAAACCTGAGGTATATACAAATAACAACTAAGAGAAAAATAAGAAGCAGGTGGGATGCTATATCGGCTTGCGAATCGCAATCCTGACAAGGTTAATTCCTTGTAATGCCGCAATTTTTTATGATACTATTTAATATAGTTTGCTCAGTAGGGAGGAGGTAAGGGATGAATCGGATCTTCCGTAATACCATCTTTTATTTATTGATATTTTTAGTCATCATTGGCGTAGTTAGCTTTTTCAATGGTAATAATGAGCCTACCGAAAATATTACGTACGATAAGTTTATTCAATACTTGGAAGAAGGCCAGGTTACTACACTTACATTACAGCCTGAACGCGGTGTTTATCAAGTCCGCGGACAGTTGAAAAATTACGAAGAAGGAAAATACTTCTTAACTTATGTTTGGAACAGTGAGGAATCGTTGTCCCAAATCAAAAAGGCCGCAGCAAAAGCTGAGGTTGAAGTGTTACCAGCAAAGGAAACAAGTGGTTGGGTAACATTTTTCACATCGATTATTCCATTTATCATTATCTTTATCCTCTTCTTCTTCTTGTTAAACCAAGCTCAAGGTGGCGGTAGCCGCGTTATGAACTTTGGTAAAAGTAAAGCCAAGCTTTACAATGATGAGAAGAAAAAGGTTCGCTTTAAAGATGTAGCTGGAGCGGATGAAGAAAAGCAAGAGCTAGTAGAAGTGGTTGAATTTCTTAAAGACCCTCGCAAATTTGCAGAGTTAGGTGCCCGGATTCCTAAAGGGGTTTTATTAGTAGGACCTCCTGGAACTGGTAAAACATTATTAGCAAGAGCGGTTGCTGGTGAAGCTGGCGTGCCATTCTTCTCTATTAGTGGTTCCGACTTTGTTGAGATGTTTGTAGGGGTAGGGGCATCGCGTGTTCGTGACTTATTTGAAAATGCGAAGAAAAACTCCCCGTGTATTATTTTTATTGACGAAATTGATGCGGTTGGTCGCCAGCGTGGTGCCGGTTTAGGCGGAGGCCATGATGAACGTGAACAAACGCTAAACCAATTACTTGTTGAAATGGATGGTTTCGGTGCTAATGAAGGAATTATTATCATTGCAGCGACAAACCGCCCAGATATTTTAGACCCGGCATTATTAAGACCTGGTCGATTTGATCGCCAAATTACAGTTGATCGTCCTGATGTAAATGGACGTGAAGCAGTTCTAAAAGTACATGCTCGTAATAAGCCGCTTGATGAAGCAGTAAACCTTCGGGCTATTGCTACAAGAACACCTGGATTCTCTGGTGCGGACTTAGAAAACTTGTTAAATGAAGCTGCCTTAATTGCGGCAAGACGCAACAAGAAAAAGGTTGATATGCTTGATATCGATGAAGCTACTGACCGTGTTATTGCTGGACCAGCGAAAAAGAGCCGCGTGATTTCTAAAAAAGAACGTAATATTGTTGCTTTCCACGAAGCGGGTCATACTGTAATTGGTCTTATTCTTGACCAAGCTGATATGGTTCATAAAGTTACAATCGTCCCTCGTGGTCAAGCTGGCGGCTATGCAGTTATGTTGCCAAGAGAAGATCGTTATTTCATGACCAAGCCTGAATTGTTAGATAAAATTACTGGTTTACTCGGTGGACGCGTTGCTGAAGAAATTGTATTTGGTGAAGTAAGTACCGGTGCTCACAATGACTTCCAGCGTGCCACAGGTATCGCTCGCAAGATGATCACAGAGTACGGAATGAGTGACAAGCTCGGACCAATGCAATTTGGCCAAGCCCAAGGTCAAGTATTCTTAGGTAGAGACATTAACAACGAGCAAAACTATTCAGATGCAATTGCATATGAAATTGATTTGGAAATGCAGCGTTTCGTTAAAGATTGTTATGAAAATGCTAGAAAAATTTTAACAGAAAATCGAGAGCTCTTGAATTTAATTGCCAATACCTTGTTAGAGGTTGAAACATTAGATGCAGAACAAATTAAGAGCCTTAAAGATCATGGCGCTCTGCCTGATCGCAAGGTTAGTGCATCCAATGATACGACAACGACAACCTTAGATGATGTAATTGTTAATATTTCTGCCAAGCAGGATGAAATACAAAACAAGGACGACGATTCTAACAATAAAATTGATTAACACATAGAAAGGCGCTCCAAGCGAGCGCCTTTTTTTCACGATTAATCCCAATTATGTTATGATGCACATTAGAGATAAAATATTGAAAAGTGGTGAGTACGGTGATTTTTGTTTTTGACGTTGGTAATACAAATATCGTTTTAGGTGTTTATGACAATGATGAACTTAAACACCATTGGAGAATTGAAACGAATCGAAATAGAACAGAAGATGAATTTGGGATGATCGTAAAGCAATTATTTGACCATGCTAATTTATCTTTTTCAGAAATTAATGGAATCATTATTTCATCGGTTGTTCCTCCCATCATGTTTGCGCTAGAAAGAATGTGTAACAAATATTTCCACGTTAAGCCGCTTGTGGTCGGACCTGGTATCAAAACAGGACTCAATATTAAATATGAAAACCCTCGTGAGGTGGGAGCAGATCGAATTGTAAATGCAGTTGCAGCGATTCATGAATACGGGAGCCCACTTATTATTGTTGATTTTGGCACGGCCACTACCTATTGTTATGTAAATGAACATCATCAATATATGGGCGGGGCAATTGCACCTGGGATCGGAATATCGACAGAAGCCTTATATTCTAGAGCAGCAAAGCTACCGCGTATTGAAATCGTCCGTCCTGACCATATCATTGGTAAAAATACCGTTTCGGCGATGCAAGCAGGTATTTTATATGGATATGTCGGCCAAGTGGAAGGTATCGTGCAAAGAATGAAAGCGCAAAGTCCTGAAACACCAAAGGTTATTGCTACCGGTGGTCTAGCAACATTAATCGCTGAAGAATCGAAAGTGATTGATGTGGTTGACCCGTATCTAACTTTAAAGGGACTTAAATTAATTTATAAACGAAATATGGAAAACATAAAGAAATAATCAGGTCATCAAGGAAGGAGCAAATCCATGAACGATTATTTAGTTAAGGCACTAGCCTTTGATGGTAAGGTTAGAGCGTATGCGGTTAGATCGACTGAAACCGTATCGGAAGCACAAAAGAGGCACAACACGTGGCCAATTGCTTCGGCGGCATTAGGTCGAACCTTGTCTGCTGGAGCGTTGATGGGCGCGATGTTGAAGGATGATGCCAAGCTTACGATTAAAATCGAAGGTGGCGGGCCCATCGGTCCGATTTTAGTTGATAGCAATACAAAGGGAGAAGTACGTGGATATGTAACAAATCCGCATATTCACTTTGAAAATAATGATCAAGGTAAATTGAATGTAGGAAAAGCAGTTGGTAGAGACGGTATGCTCACGGTGGTTAAGGACCTTGGGTTACGTGACTTTTTCTCTGGTCAAGTACCACTTATTTCCGGCGAATTAGGTGAGGATTTTACTTACTATTTTGCCTCCTCTGAACAAGTGCCTTCATCCGTAGGCGTAGGAGTCCTAGTGAATCCAGATAATTCGATTTTAGCTGCAGGTGGTTTTATTATTCAGCTTATGCCTGATACAGATGATCAAACGATCTCGAAGATTGAAGCAAGTCTCAAACAAATGCCACCGGTCTCGACCTTGATTGAAAGGGGACTCTCGCCAGAGGAGCTGCTTGAGGAAGTGTTAGGAAAGGGTAATGTTCAGTTCTTGGAAACTCTCCCGGTTAAATTTGCCTGCAATTGTACAAAAGAACGTTTTGCCACAGCCATTATTGGATTAGGTAAAAAGGAAATTGAGGATATGATTGAAGAAGATGGCCAGGCCGAAGTGCATTGTCATTTTTGTAATGAATTTTATTTGTTCACAAAAGAAGAACTATCTGAGTTACATAGAGAAGCTCAATAACGGAGAAGCAGTGGAGGAAGGTCTGTGAAAAAACAGCACTATCTTATTGTTATTGCCTGTCTAGTTGTCTTCAATATTGCGACCATTGCTTATTTTCAATTACGGTCAGATGACCAAGGGGAATCAGTCGCTTCGATTGGAAACGAGAAGATTAGCCGTCAGGAATGGCTAAATGAAATGGAAGCAAGGCATGGCGAGAGCGTACTCAAGGATTTAGTTGATCAAAAGGTTATTAAGCAAATAGCGAAAAAATACAAAATCACAGTGACTGACAAGGAAGTAGAGCGCGAATTATTATTTGTGAAAACCTCTTCCTATGTGGAAAACCTTGAAGAAAATGAAGAAAAGCTTAAGGAACAAATAAAGTTAAACTTGCTGCTTGAGGAAATTCTCACAAAGGACGTGGCAATCTCCAATAAAGAGCTTAAGAACTATTATGATGACAATCAAAAACAGTTTTATATTCCAAATTCCTTTCAATTAGCGCAAATCATTGTTCATACAAAAAAAGAAGCTGAGCAAACTATCGAGGAATTAGAGCAAGGTTCTAGCTTCGAAGTGTTAGCGATGGAAAAATCGATTGATTCATTATCTGCCAGTCAAGGTGGTAATATTGGCTTTGTCAGTGAAGAGGAAGAACGAGTTACGCCAGAAGTCCTGATGAAAATCAAGAAACTAAGTCCGGGGAAATGGACTGGTCCACACAAAACCGATGAAGGTTATACTATTTTTCTTTTAAAAGAAAAAATTTCTGAAAAGAAGTACTCATATAGCGAGGTTAAAAACCAAATCAGGCGTCAGCTTGCGCTCGAGCAAATGGGAGCTAAATTGAATGCTGATGTTTTCTGGAACGAAGCGAAAGTTGAATGGTTTTACGGGAATAAGGAAAATTAATAAAGTCGAGAAAAGGGTATCTGTTTGCATAACAAATACCCTTTTTATTACCCTGTTTTATTTTAAAAGGTGATTACTGCAGAAATTTTTTAATTTTTCCCGCAAAAATGATTGACAAATACTGAGTAAGTTGGTAGGATTTAATTAAACCTATGAAAATACTCGGATTAAGAGGTGGAGAGAATATGGTACGTGTAGCAAATTCAGTAGCAGATTTAGTTGGGCAAACACCAATCGTGAAATTAAATCGTGTAGTTGACGAAAACAGCGCAGATGTTTACTTAAAATTAGAATATTTTAACCCTGGAAGTAGTGTAAAAGACCGAATTGCTTTATCGATGATTGAAGCAGCAGAGGCCGAAGGAGTATTAAAACCAGGCGATACAATTATTGAGCCAACTAGTGGGAATACAGGAATTGGCTTAGCGATGATTGCTTCTGCTAAAGGTTATCGAGCTATTTTAGTAATGCCAGAAACCATGAGCTTAGAGCGCCGCAATTTACTTCGTGCATACGGTGCGGAGTTAGTATTAACTCCTGGACCTGAAGGTATGGGCGGTGCAATCCGTAAAGCAGAAGAATTAGCTAAGGAAAACGGATACTTCGTTCCACAGCAATTCAATAACTTTGCTAACCCAGAAGTTCACAAAAATACAACAGCTAAAGAGATTGTTGAGCAAGTTGGCGGACAATTAGATGCATTTATCGCAGGTATTGGAACTGGTGGAACGATTACTGGTGTAGGTCAAGTTCTTCGTGAAGAAATCCCTGGTGTTAAAGTTTATGCGGTAGAGCCTTCTGATTCACCAGTATTATCAGGTGGAAAACCTGGTCCGCATAAGATCCAAGGTATTGGAGCAGGCTTCGTACCAAAAGTGTTAAATACAGACGTTTACGATGAAATTATTCAAGTATCAACTGAACAAGCATATGAAGCAGCACGAAATACAGCGAGCAAAGAAGGAATCCTGGCAGGAGTTTCTGGCGGAGCAGCAATTTATTCAGCGCTTAAACTTGCCAAAGAGCTTGGAAAAGGTAAAAAAGTATTAGCGATTATTCCTGATAACGGTGAGCGTTACTTTAGTACACCACTTTATCAATTTGAAGATTAATATGTTGCTAAAAAGGCAAAGGCTTCGGCCGATGCCTTTTTTTTATGCAGTATATTGGAGATAAAGGAAATGAAATGAGACATGACTTCATTTTCTTGCTACAATGAAAAATATTGTAATTTCATGTAAAATAAGAGAAGGTTATGAAGGAATTTGTCCCCTGTCAGGAACAGTGGTTAACTTTCAGGAGGTTTGTTGAATGAAAAAAGACCTAAAAAGCATCATCAAGTGTGGACCTTATACACTTGATTATCGTGATAAGACGTTAATTATGGGGATTTTAAATGTGACTCCGGATTCTTTCTCTGATGGAGGCCATTTTAATCAAATCGATCGTGCTGTTCAACATGCAATCGAAATGGTTGAGCAAGGAGCTGATATCATTGATGTTGGCGGGGAATCAACCCGTCCTGGCTATGAGCAAATTTCTGTTCAAGCGGAATTAGACAGGGTAATCCCTGTGATTCAGGCGCTTGTTGAAAAGGTTCAAGTTCCGATTTCAATTGATACCTATAAAGCGGAGGTAGCCCGTCAAGCAGTCATGGCCGGAGCGCATATTATTAATGACATATGGGGAGCAAAAGCGGACCCAGACATGGCTAAAGTGGCTGCAGATCTGCAGGTGCCAATCATTTTGATGCATAACCGACCCGAGCGTAATTATCATGATTTCATGCGTGATGTCTTAGTCGACCTCTATGAAAGTATTATTAAGGTCAGACAAGCAGGAGTGAAGGACGAAAACATCATTCTTGATCCAGGTATTGGCTTTGCCAGAGATCTTGAACAAAACTTGGAAACAATGCGAAACTTGGATAAAATCGTAGCGCTTGGCTTTCCTGTGTTATTGGGGACTTCAAGAAAGTCGATGATTGGTAATGTTTTAAACCTGCCACCAAGTGAACGATTAGAAGGGACGACGGCGACGGTTTGTTATGGAATCCAAAAAGGGTGCCAAATCGTTAGAGTTCATGATGTTAAGGAAATCGTAAGAGCAGCAAAAATGATGGATGCTTTAATGTCAAAGGGGGAGTATAGTGGACAAAATTGAACTAAAACAAATGGAGTTTTACGGTTATCACGGTGTATTTCCTGAGGAAACAGCACTTGGTCAACGTTTTATCGTTGATTTAATCGTGTCTTGCGATTTAAAGCAAGCAGGTAAAACAGATAATCTTGATGATTCAATCAACTATGCTGAGTTATTTTCCATTTGTAAAGAAGTTGTTGAGGGAACACCCTTCAAATTAATTGAAGCGGTAGCTGAAACAATATCCACTAACATTCTAACGGCTTATTCAGCAATAGAAGAATGTACAGTAAAAGTTATTAAACCTGACCCACCTATCCCTGGTCATTACCAGCATGTAGCCGTTGAAATAAAAAGGAGCAGATCATAGTGGGAAGGAATACAGCTTATTTAGCGCTCGGCTCAAATCTTGGTGATCGTTTTGAAAACTTGAAACAGGCGATTAGGGCGCTAGCCAACGAAAAAGACATAAGTGTGGTAAATATTTCATCAATTTATGAAACGGAACCAGTTGGCTATGTCGACCAAGACCCATTTCTAAATATGGTGATACAAGTAGAAACTGGACTTTCCCCAATAGAACTGCTAAAGTTATCTTTAAAAATTGAAAACGACCTTGGCAGAATCAGGGAAATTAAATGGGGGCCAAGAACATTAGACCTTGACATTCTAATGTATAATCAAGAAAATATTGAAACAGAAGAGTTAATAGTTCCTCATCCTCGGATGCATCAAAGAGCATTTGTGTTAATACCTCTCTTAGAAATCAACCATCACATTCACGTACCGAAGATAGAGAAACCTTTGAAATTATGGGTGGAGAAACTACCTGATAAAGAAGGAGTACGGATATGGAAGCGGATAAATGGGGAAGACGTATTCGCGCTTTTCGAAAGCTAAAAGGGTTTACCCAAGAGAATTTTGCGAAAAAAGTCGGTGTGTCTGTTTCGATTTTAGGGGAAATCGAGCGAGGCAATCGGATTCCAACTCAAGAATTTCTTGAGGAGGTTGCGGCAATACTGCAAATTGACGTCAAAGAACTAACGCCACCGGATGAACTAGAATAACATTGGAGCATAGATAGAGGCACCTTAGATGAAAGGGGTAACTTGTTTGTTGAAAATCGGTAATATCGAACTAAAGAATCCAGTTGTCCTCGCGCCGATGGCTGGAGTCTGTAATGCAGCATTCCGTTTAACAGTAAAGGAATTCGGTGCAGGTTTAGTTTGTGCAGAAATGGTTAGTGACAAGGGTATCGTCTATAAAAATGAAAAAACCATGAATATGCTATATATAGATGAGCAAGAGAAACCGCTTAGCCTCCAGATCTTTGGTGGTGAGAAGAAGACACTTGTAGAAGCAGCTCAGTTTGTTGATAAGCATTCTAATGCGGATATCATTGATATTAATATGGGGTGCCCAGTTCCGAAAATTACAAAAGTAGATGCTGGTGCAAAATGGCTTCTTGATTCTAATAAGATTTACGAAATGGTGGCTGCAGTGGTAGACGCTGTTGATAAACCTGTTACCGTAAAAATGCGAATGGGTTGGGATCCGGACCATATTTATGCAGTTGAGAATGCGCTGGCTGTTGAAAGAGCTGGCGGTCAAGCCGTTGCTTTACATGGTCGGACACGCTATCAAATGTATGAAGGTAAAGCGGATTGGGATATCATTCGCCAAGTAAAAGAAGCAGTCAATATTCCGATCATTGGTAATGGGGATGTCAATACTCCTCAGGATGCAAAGCGGATGATAGAAGAGACTGGTTGTGATGGAGTCATGATTGGTCGAGCTGCTCTAGGAAACCCATGGATGATTTATCGCACCGTGAAATACTTAGAAACAGGTGAACTTATAGGTGAGCCAACCCCTCGAGAGAAAATTGATGTCTGTGTACTCCATTTAGATCGACTAATTGCTTTGAAAAATGAAAACATCGGTGTACGTGAAATGAGAAAACATGCAGCGTGGTACTTAAAGGGCATCAAAGGAAACGCTATCGTTCGTAACGGTATAAATGAGTGTAATACAAGAGCAGAATTAGTTAATCTGTTATATGGATTAGTAGACGGTATCAAAGAATATCAGACTTCACAAGTTGGATAAGTTTGACTTTGTCAACAAGTTTTTCTATAATACCTTTGTTAAAACAATAAACTGCCAGTGTCAAACTGGCAGTTTATTTGTATTTAAAATACTTTTATGATGTCTGAACTGTCAAGATTGTGTAAAATAATAAAGTATGCAAAAAAAGTGTAAGTGCTCAACGCCAATGGCTGACATAAAAAGTTTTATAAATGGAGTGATCAAACAAATGAGCCAGGAAGAATTAAATGACCAATTGAGGGTTCGACGCGAAAAAATGAATCATTTACGTGAAATAGGTATTGATCCATTCGGTAAACGATTTGAACGTTCCAACAACTCTCAAGAACTAGTAAACCTTTACGGTGAGTTAGAAAAAGAAGAACTTGAGCAACAAAATGTTTCTGTATCAATAGCTGGGCGGATTATGACTAAGCGAGGCAAAGGAAAAGCCGGATTTGCTCATATTCAAGACTTAACAGGTCAAATACAATTGTACGTTCGTAGCGATGCTGTCGGCGAAGAACAGTATCAATTATTTGGTAGTGCTGATTTAGGAGATATCGTTGGTGTTGCCGGTACTCTATTTAAAACTAAGGTTGGGGAACTATCTGTTAAAGTTCAAGAGTTTACTTTATTAACAAAAGCGTTACGTCCGTTACCAGATAAATTCCACGGTTTAAAGGATATCGAACAACGTTATCGTCAACGTTACTTGGATTTAATCATGAGTCCAGAGAGCAAAAGCACATTTATCACAAGATCTCTTATCATTCAATCCATGCGTCGATATTTAGACAGCAATGGATATTTAGAGGTTGAAACACCAATGATGCATGCAATTGCAGGTGGTGCCTCCGCTCGTCCGTTTATTACACATCATAATGCGTTGGACATGCCTTTATACATGCGTATTGCGATTGAACTTCATCTAAAACGTTTGATTGTGGGTGGGCTAGAGAAGGTTTATGAAATCGGCCGCGTATTCCGTAATGAAGGTGTATCAACTCGTCATAATCCAGAATTTACGATGATTGAATTATATGAGGCGTATGCGGATTACCGTGATATCATGAGCTTGACAGAAAACGTTATTGCCCACGTTGCACAAGAAGTACTTGGTACAACAACTGTCCAATACGGCGAATACCAGGTTGAGCTAAAGCCGGAGTGGAAGCGAGTCCATATGGTTGAGGCGATTAAGGAAGTAACAGGAGCCGACTTCTGGAAAGAAATGAGCACAGAAGAAGCTCGTCAGCTTGCTAAAGAGCACGGTGTGGAAATTACTGAACATATGACATATGGGCATATTGTAAACGAATTTTTCGAACAAAAGGTCGAAGAAACATTAATTCAGCCAACATTCGTTTATGGGCACCCAGTAGAAATTTCTCCACTTGCTAAAAAGAATGATGAAGATCCACGCTTTACAGATCGTTTCGAATTATTTATCGTCGCACGTGAACATGCCAATGCATTTACAGAACTAAATGATCCTATTGATCAAAGAGAAAGATTTGAAGCGCAATTAAAAGAACGTGAACAAGGAAATGATGAAGCACATCTAATGGATGATGATTTCGTGGAAGCTTTAGAATATGGCATGCCTCCAACTGGAGGTTTAGGAATTGGTATTGACCGTCTTGTGATGTTATTAACCAATTCACCATCTATTCGTGATGTATTATTATTCCCATTGATGCGTCATCGCTAATAAATGATGAGCAGGCCAAAGAATTTGGCCTGCTTTTTTAAATAAAATAAAGACTTTTTGTGGTAAAAATCAGTCTAAATATTCTGTCTATTAGCATTTTGAAAAAAAAGTGACGAAAACGTCTTGCGCTGATTTTGTAATGGTGGTATATTATTATCTGTTGCCACAACATAGAAACATTTTAAAAAAACAAATTAAAAAAGTGGTTGACGCAATATTAACAATCTGTTAATATTAAAAAGTCGCTTTCGACAAAGCGATAAAAATTGCTCTTTGAAAACTAAACAAACAAACGTCAACAATAAACAAATTATAGTGTGATTGACTTCGGTCAAAAACACTAGCCAACGTAACTTTTATGAGCTAAATCAACTTTCTTGGAGAGTTTGATCCTGGCTCAGGACGAACGCTGGCGGCGTGCCTAATACATGCAAGTCGAGC
>NZ_JABAIT010000026.1 GCF_012843265.1 Bacillus sp. DNRA2
TTATACATTGGTAAACATGTTTGGCGCTGCCTGGTAAATCCCCTGGCAAACAGTGGTAAAAAACATGGCAAGGATGGTAAAATCTCTTGGCTGTAATCACGCGAACACTTTCTTATTTTCTGTATGTCGCATTAATGTCCAGTTCTTATCTCGAAACGGATAATCTTCATATGTATTACCCATACTCAAACAATAATCAATAGCTTCCTCTCTGTTTTTCATTGTTTACCTCTCCCTCAAACTAACATGCTAGGTTTTCCATAAAGCTGCATCGCTTAATTATAACCCTTGAACCCTTTATTCCACTAATTGGCCCTAAACAAAAGAAGCGCATCTCTTGTTTGAGAAATGCGCCCGTTTACTGAATAAAAAAAAACAAAAGAACTGAAAAATAGTATTAAATGCATTTATTAAGCGTCCATTATGGATTCAACTAACTGTGTTTCTTTTTACTGTAGTGAAGGGCAGGTTCTAACGCTGCCTCATATTGTTTTCGGTCAAATACAAAAGTAAGACCATCATCAATTGGAGTATGTTCTCCTGATCTATAATCCACAAAACCTTTCCATATAACCCTGTCATATTCTAAGAAAATATCGATTTGAATTCCGTGACATTCTAAATATCCACAAGTACATATATAGATGGCAACCTTCCCATCCTCCGAGCAATTCCCGTCTGGTTTATCTAATAAATGGCGAGAAGGAAGAAACATGACATCCGGAGGCAAAGTATCAAAAAGTTCCGGTCTAAAATTTGGAGCTCTGTCTTTTATAATAGAAACTAGATTCCGATCATTTATGAAAATATTACACGATGGGTAAGAGAAAAAAATCGAATCCATTCATATCACCTCTTTATGAAGGTTTATTCAACATTTATTCAAAAAAATCCTTCATAAACAAAACTGTCTTTAACAAAAGTAGACGCATCTCTTGATTAAGATTTGCGCCCTTTTGTGGAATATTGAATTTGGTAATTTGACAGTAAAACTCTTCAATATTTTACAAATATCTTTTAATACAAAAACTACTGTTATTTTATGGTAAAATTGAATTGTTGGTAGATTAAATTTTTTTGAGGTGATATTTTGGGTTGGATTATTTTATTAATAGCTATTAGTACCATTCTATGGGCAATTTTAAATGTAAAAAGAAATCCTAAAATTTCATTACTGATTTCACTTATTGTTCCCTTCACCTGCTTTTATCTTCTAGGTAAGGACGGAAATAATGAAGTATTTATCTTTGCAACAATACTTTTTTTTATTATTGTAAATGTCCTTCTTTTCAAAAATAGGTTAAAACAAATTTAGAGCCTTCTTAATATGGAGGCTCTATTTTTTCTTCTTCAAGCGCGCCCTATTGTGAAATTTACTACTTTAAATTTTAGTGTGATACTCCTTCATTAAACTCCAGATCAAGATCTAACAAGATCTTGTTAGCCTCATGAAGCTTGTTAATGTCTTGCTCCGAAATAGCTTGCTGAATTAGCTGATTAGGCTGGTTTAATCTATCTTTAATTAATTGTGCAGCATTTCGTTCCTCAGCAAGTTCAATAACTCCGTTCATATATTTTTCGATATTTTCAATTCCTTTTATTTCCGAAAAACTTGAAACGTGTTCAAGAGAAGAATTTAGGATCATAGAAGTATTATGGATTCCATCTGAAATCGTTCCATTGTCTTTAAGATTTTCATCTAGTGCTGTGAAAACAACCTCTTCATTGTTCTTAACGTTGTTAGATTCAAGTGCTTCGCTATTCTTTCCACCGATTCCAAACCAAGCAGTCGCAATGACCACAGAAGCAAAACCAGTTACAAGTACTTTTTTCATTTTACATACCTCCGCATTATCATGGTAATAAATACCAACTAATATTTCAAGAGAAAGCTGGAAGTATTTTAGCTTTCACTACATAAAGTAGCACACTTCACAAGCAGTCGTCCTTTTTCCTTAATCATCCGTTGCTGATACTACAGTAGCAAATGGAAATATTAACAAAAAGCATATACCAGATAGCCATATCTCAATCCCCCTAAACCTTTATATAAGGATCCATTTCTCATTAGCAGGTGTTGTTTTGTTAAATCATCCATATTGAAAATAAGCGCTGATCCCTACAGGATAGCGCCCGATTGATGAGTATTGAACAACATGAAAAAGCTTCAAAAATCAATCCTTCGATCCCGTCCGTTATACTGTCCACCCCCTACTTGTAGAAACATGTTTGAGGCTGGTTGGGGCTTTGACCACAAATAACAAGCGAAACTATGAAATTACAAGATAGTCATGGGCTGCCGGCAAATATAGTAAAAGGAGATGTGATAAAGTATGGATCCAGTCATTGGTCTGGATGTCGCAAAAGGAGAAAGTCAAGTCCAAGCTTTCCTGGCAGTGTGAGTTACGTAGATAAAGAGTCACTGAGCATCAGTTTCTTTTAGGAATAAATCGATAGCTACACGAGCAATTGACCCGTTAGCGCCAAGAATTAAAATATTACTCAAATTTAACCCACCCTTCCTTCACTGTTTGTAATGAAAAAATCTCCCTAACATACTGAATCAAATTGAGGCAAGCTAAAAAGAAAGATTAAATATCAAGTTTACGGGTAGCCATCCATTTCACGATTTCAGGGTCGTTATGTGAAAAGAACAAACTCTTTCCTGTATCTAACACAGTAATCTTCACCATTTCCTCTTGGTTTAATTCAAAATCGAAGATATTGAAGTTTTCAATGATTCTTTCCTTATGAACGGATTTTGGAATCACAACAACCCCTCTTTGTATCAACCAACGTAAAACCACCTGTGCAACGGATTTACGATATTTTTCAGCTATTGATACTAAAACTTCATTATGGAAGAGTTCATTTCTCCCTTCAGCAAAAGGTGCCCACGATTCGATTTGAACATTGTATTCCTTCATCAATTTTGCACTTTCGATTTGCTGGCAGAAAGGATGTGTTTCAACCTGATTTACGGCCGGGATGACCTCATTGCGTAGCGTTAAATCGAGTAAACGGTCATCTCTAAAGTTACTCACTCCGATTGCCCTAACCTTGCCTTCATGATACAGCTCCTCCATTGCACGCCAAGAACCAAAAATATCACCAAACGGCTGATGAATAAGGTATAAATCCAAATAATCCAATTGCAATCTTTTAAGTGATTTTTCGAATGCCTTCTTTGTGTTCTCATAACCTGTATCCTGAACCCAAAGTTTTGTGGTTATAAATAATTCTTCTCTTGGTACATTACTGCGTTTGAGGGCTCTTCCAACTCCTTCTTCGTTTAGATAAGAGGCAGCAGTATCAATCAAACGATAACCTGCCTTAATAGCGTCGTAAACTGATTGTTCGCACACATTTGTATCTTGAATTTGATAAACACCAAACCCGATGATAGGCATCTCAACACCATTGTTTAAAACTACTTTTTGCATATAAAACCCTCCAAATTTTTTCAAAGAACAGAGCAGAGTATATACCCTGCTCCTGAAAAATTTTCATCAATCTATAGTGCGCCTACTACTGGATGTGGTACGTACGGTTCTTCTAAGTACGCAATTTCTTCATGTGTTAATGTGACGGACAACGCACCCACTGCATCTTCAAGGTGGGATATTTTCGTTGCCCCGATAATAGGTGATGTTACCGGTTCTTTCTGTAACAACCAAGCAACAGCGATTTGTGAACGAAGGACACCGTGTTTTTCAGCCAATTCTGCAACCCGCTCTGCAATCAATCGATCAGCGCTTGCAGTTGCATCGTACTTTGATTTCTGCGTTTGGTCGGTTTCGGAACGAAGTGTAGTTTCTGACCAATCACGCGTCAATCTACCTGAAGCAAGTGGGCTATATGGTGTCACCCCAATTTTTTCCTCCTTACAAAGTGGTAACATCTCCCGCTCCTCTTCACGGTATATGAGGTTGAGATGGTTCTGCATCGATACAAAACGGGTCCACCCATTTTTCTCCGCCACATTCAATGCTTTTAGGAACTGCCATGCATACATTGCAGAAGCACCAATATATCTTGCTTTACCAGCTTTCACAACATCATGTAATGTTTCCATTGTCTCTTCGATGGGCGTGTTATAATCCCAACGGTGGACGATATAAAGATCTACATAATCTGTCCCCATGCGTTTAAGGCTCTTATCAATTTGGCTCATAATATGCTTTCGGGAGAGTCCCTTGCTGTTCGGACCTTTGCTGTTTAAATCTTTACCCAGCGGAAAATAAACCTTTGTGGCAAGGACAATCTCATCTCGGTATGCGAAATCCTTAAGAGCACGTCCCACAAATTCCTCGCTTGTTCCATCTGAATAGACATTTGCTGTATCAAAAAAATTGATGCCTAAATCAAGGGCTTTTTTGATGACAGAACGACTGCTCTCTTCATCAATTACCCAAGGATGAACCCAACGTTCCTTCTCACCAAAACCCATGCATCCAAGGCAAAGCCGGGATACATCCAAGCCAGTATTTCCAAGTTTCACGTATTCCATTACGTTTCCCTCTCTTTCGAATATCTGATTTAACTTTTAGTATTAGCAGATACAAGATACTTAAAATGGTCATCTATTAAAGTTTCTTATTTTCATTACTAAACAGCTAAGGCGTTTATTTGTTCAATTACAGCTTTTTTCTACTGCCGAAGATTGTTATTAGAAAATAAAGGTGTTTAACAACTTGAACATCCTTATTATGCAAGAATTGAAATCACGACCGGTATCACAATCGTGTCAAATGATTGCATAATCCTCTCACAGCCATTTACGTAGAAAGTAAATTAGTCATATAATGGGACCATCACTGATGAAGAAAACAAAGGAGGATTCTATGTTTGAACAATTGTATAGACAGAGAGTCGAGCTCGCAAAGTTCATAGAGGGTCACACAGGACGGGATGGCTCTTTTGCTACTGATATTTCATCTTTATTTTTCTCCCGGTACTCGAATAATACTGGACCAAATTATGGAGTTTACAAACCCTCCTTATGCATTATTGTTCAAGGGATGAAGGAGGTACTGCTGTCACAGGAGGTCTTCAGGTACGGTCCTGCTGATTACCTTGTTGCATCCGTTAACTTGCCCATTACTGGAATAGTCACTAATGCTTCTTCTGAAATTCCTTATTTGGCTTTAAAACTTGAATTTACACCGAGTGAAATATTAGAGGTGTTACGCGAATTCCAAAAGGGAGTTGATAAAAAGGAAATTGCTAAACGAGGTATGTACGTCAGCAAAATAGAACCATCTTTGCTGGACGCAGTAACCAGGTTAGTTAGACTCCTAGATAATCCGAAGGATATCCACGTACTTGCTCCTATAATTAGGAAAGAAATCATCTATAGGGTTCTACAAGGAGAACATGGAAAAGTGCTAAAACAGATAGCGATAGAAGGAAGTTCCACTAATCAAATCAGTGACGTGATTGAACATATTATGAATAACTATGAAAAGTCTTTTAAGATTAAGGAACTTGCGGAAAAAGCAAATATGAGTGTTTCTTCACTTCATCGGCACTTTAAAGAGGTTACCGCGATGAGCCCAATTCAATTTCAAAAACAACTTAGACTTCAAGAAGCCCGAAGCCTGTTGTTATTGGAATCAACTGATGCTGCTGATGTAGCTTTCCAGGTTGGCTATGAGAGTCCATCACAATTCAGTCGTGAATATTCGCGCATGTTTGGTTTACCACCCAAAGAAGATATAAAGCGCCTAAAAGAGAACTATGAGGAAACGATAAACGGATGATCCTCTGCCTAATAGTAGGGGTTCTCCTATGTGGATGAAAAGGAAATTTTTCGAGGGAGATTTACTAAACAGGAAATTGTGGTAACAAACAATCAAAATGTAGATTATGTATCATTTCACTTAAAATTAAATTCCAGCTAGTTTAAGTTTACTTTTCCTCAAACTCACTTAGTCAATATAAATATCCTAGATTTTCCAAAATAATATTTTTCAATTATATGGCCTATATTAAAAAAAGGCGCAATCACTTCATTTTGCAGGAAAGCGCCCGATTGCTGAGCATCATTGCCATCATTTAATTGAATAAATCCCCGTTAGTTAAACAACCTCCAGAAAACACTTAACTCGTTTATTCTTTATTTAAAGAATTTATTTAACTTATCTGGAATAAAAGAGGGCATTTATTGTTAGTATAATAAAAATAATGAGTAAAAAAACACAGAAAAACGCTTGGATTTATTCCAAGCGTTTTTTCTAATTTTAAATGCACTACTGAACCAACTTACGCCATTTGCTTAATAATATAAAACCTTACCACTGTTGAATTAAGTAGTCTTTTCTATTCTGGTTTAATTTCAACTTTTGTAATCTTTACAAGATTATTAGAAAAGGGATTATAATCAAATAAAAAACAAGTGAATAAAATAATGATTAGGAGGAATGCAACAACAATAATTTCTTTGTTATATTTTACTCCTTTATTTTTATCCTGTATTGTCTTTCTATATTTAATTTGAATTTTTTTCTTATTAAAATCCTGGTTCATAAAACATACCTCTATAATCTTAGGATTTTCAAATTATGATAAATGAAAAATACCTTCCTGACCTAGATTGAATTTCGATGTTGTCTATTACACACCAGTGATTATATTTGTTACATTTAATATCATACTTTTGTAGAATCCGCTTTTCAAATTTTCCACTATAAGGAGCAGTTGATACCCTAACTGTTAAAAGCAGTAAGGGAGAAATTACAAGCACGATTCTAAAATTCCTTTTACCTCAACTTTTTATTTTCCTCTCCATAGATTGTAGACCTTCCTAATCTAATTATGTTTATGTACTATTATTTCGTCATAATTCCTCTTATTCCTTCTTTAACAAATCAAATCTGCACCTGTAACTGATTAAAGACCAAGAAAAATGGACTGCTCAAAAAAATAGCCCAAGTTGTTGAGTTTTCGCGCCCATTTTATTGAATAAGCGCTACTATTATTTAGTTCGAACAATCATCATTCATTTATTCTTCCCATAACAACTGTGTTGTAATAATTACCATCGGAAAGGACTTTATCATTTTTTAGAATGCCTTCAGTTTTAAAACCAAATTTTTTATATAGGTTTATCGCTTTTTCATTTGTTTCCATAACATTTAAAGTTATTTTTTTAATTCCGTTTGAGTCAATCCAAGCAATGGACTCTTTTAAAAGATTTTTGCCAATGCCGTAGCCCCAATAATCTTTTAAGACACAGACTCCAAATTCTACTTTATGGGCAAATCGTTTTAATAGATTTCCTTCACATCTTGAAAATCCGACAATCCTGTCATGAACCACAGCAACTAAAAAAAGGTTCTCCTTATTATCTGTATCTGTTTTGATTAATTGTTCAAAACCTTGTGCATCTATGAATCCCTCCCCTTTTTCCCTGTCGAGATTTTCAGTTTCTCCATCAATCTGTAATCTGATTTTCGACAAATCCTTTGCATCTTTATTTATTGCAGATCTAATGATATAGGTCATTCCGTTAACATTAAATTCTTGCTGGATAATTTTCATCTCATATTCCCCCCTAACAATTTAGCCATTTTTCACATCAATCACTTCAAAGCGCTCACATACAAGGAGCATATCTTCCGAAAATTCACGTCCGATTGCATTTAACTCGTTTCTGAAGAATTTTTCATGGGCTTCCCACCAATATTGATAAGTACTATCTCCTTCACCTTCTGCAACAGCAAACTCTTCAGTAACTTCGTTCATTGGGGTTAGGGTAACCTCCACCGTCTTAATGATTGCTAAAGGTTTGTCGTCGCTGTTTAAAATAATACTGTAATCCTCTGTTGTTGGGAGGGGTTCATTCTCCAATTCATAAAATATATATCCGGAACATGTTGCAGTTTTAATACCATCTATCACCAATTTAGCAATGTAATCAGGATCTGCCCCAAATTGCCATGCACCAACAGACTTAGGTTGATCTTGATTCTGATCCCTCCAATATTCATTCCAGTACACCTGAACATCCTGATTCATAATTTCTACCGCCTTGCACAGCTTTTATATTTATAACATAGCTTAACTCATAACCTTATTCTATTAAATGGCCCTAAAAAGGTTAAAAGCGCCATTCCTTTCTACAGGAAAGCGCCCTATTGCTGAATATAAACAAAAATCAATCAAAAAAGTCTTAAATCTCCTATAAAACTCCATATTGTAAAAGAAACCCCCATTTCCTTGGAGGTTTTTAAACTACTTATTTATTCCTTTTCCAATAAACATTTTCTCGTTTATGTTTGATACCATCAATCCAAACAATTGATTCTTCTTCATCAACCTCAAATACCAGAATCATTTTATAGAGACCAAGTCTAACCCAATAACCTTTTAAAGTACCACTGGAAATTTGTTTTGCAGTCAACGTAGGCATATATGATAATCGTCTAAATGTATCCAGATATATCCGTTCCTTTACTGCTGGAGGATAAGCAAGTATATTACTTAACTCATCAATAGCAGTTTGCGACCAATAGACACTATAAGTTTTGTTCACTTTCAAACTCCTTGATTTTGTTCTGGAGATACTTTAGTCCCTGCTCTTGATCATAAATACGTCCATTAATACGGTCCTTACGGCTGTTTTGTACTTGACGAATGATTTCTGCATCCTCAGAAAAAAGTTCTAAATTCATTTGATCAATGGCTTCTCTTTCTCGTTTCATATTTAAGTAGCCAATAAAGTCATAAACTTCAGCTGCGTCTTCTTCGTGAATATTGTCAATTAGTCGTTTTAGTTCTTCACGGTTAACACTCATTTTAAACACCGCCTTGTTATTTACTTACAATATTATAACATTGAATTAATAATTATTTGCAGTCATCATTTGGCCTTACATCACCAAATCCCCAAAAAAGGATAAAAAGAACTTCGTGAAAAATATTGAACAAAGTCGGTACTAAATAAGTTGATACCAAATAAAAACATCAGTATATCGTTAATTAATTATTTAGATGTTTATAGTCTAATACTTCTACCTTAAAGCCATGACTACATCCAATTTTAGGGCTATCACAGGATGGGGAAACTCTTACTTTAACCAAGTCCTCTACGTATTCAAACGGATCATCGTTATTGTCAGGAATGTTAATTTTTATGGTAATATCATATGAATGATTGTTGTTATAAACAATTTTTATTATCCTCTGTTGCTGCCAACCAAAACCGGAAGCCTCTTTTCCTCCGTATTCTTTTATTACCCTTTTATCAATAGCTGGAAATATAATATCTCGAATAATATCTTCTGGTGTAACATACCAGTCATCTGCATAAGGTTTAATTTCCTTTGGCTCTGGTGATTTAGCATTTACCAAGTTATCTGTGTCAAACATTAATAAAATTGCAAAGAGTAGAAACATTTTCTTCATGATGCTCGCTCCCATTAATTTTTACCGTTAGATTCCGCATACTCAATAAATAATTTCCATACCAATTGAGAAAAAACTCGTTACCTTAAGTCAAGCATTTCCTAATCTCATCTAAACTCTACCTATTGGTCCGGGTACTGTACTCTTTATCTTTTCTGCCCACATTTCTATTATCTTCTCTAGTTCATTTGTTTCTATTACACATTCATCTTCTTCCTCACTGTAGTTATCAAGTATTTTTGTTATATCTTGATTAATCTCCAATGTACAATTATTACCTGTACATTCCTCATAATTTGAATCACCTCTTAAAACCTTGTTAATTAATTTTAACCATGGTTGACTGTTGCTTTGAACATCGCCCATTAGAAGTATTGCTACTGAGGAAATAGCATGTGGAACCTCCACCTCAATACCTCTTTCGGTTTCCTTAAACGTGATTTGATATTTCATATTTGTACACTTCCTTAATATATTGGGTAAGCCGTTTTAATTTTTCCTTCAATGTCTAACCTCATTTGAATTTTCATACCATTAGGTAAAATGCCTTCATATAAATTATCTTTTATCACTTTTCTATTACTGTAAGCCTGTTTTATCGCATCTGTAACTTGCACCCTATTCCAATTACTTGGAAAAAATGTAGAAGGAACTTTTTTATTTTTCCCTTCAATTTCTACTATTGCACGATATACCCATATTTATTAGGAGGATCAGTTACCTCTACTATTTTACCACCCATCATACTGTCATGATGATAACCTACAGCTTTACTTTTTTTGTTTATTTCCCCATGAAACACATGATTAAACGAACCATTAGAAAATATATTATCTTTATCTATATCCTTAGTAACATCTCTTACATCATCCACAACTTTATTCACTACAGGACTACTTACGTCCGCAGATTTCTTAATATGTAGAAAATTTTCACCATAACCGCTTTGTGCCCATGCATTGGATAGTTCTGGTTTTTCCAATTTGATAGTCAGGCGTTCTCCAATGTCATTCAAGCCTTTGCCAAATAGTTTTTTTCCACCCTTAATCGCTAACGATTTAGGATTGACCACGTATTCTACTTCAAAAATAAATAGCACCCACTTTGGGGTGCCATTAAGAAGTGCAGCCTATGAAGAAAAATCAAAATAATTTCTCTTCAACAATCTTGGTAATTCCATAAGTTCCTTAAAGGTTATCGAACTATCAATTTTTTTATTATCAACCAAAAACAATTGATCTTCTATTTCTTTAATCGTGATGTCGGTCTGATACACCATGCCACATTCCTGGCAGATAATCGCTGGTGTCATCGTAATTTCAATCGCTCTTGAGCCGTCTGGCAACTCCCAATAGACCGTGTTCTCACCACTGCTGGCGTTTCCGCCACACCATTCACATTTCATCTCCATCACGAATCACCTACTCCTGAACCGTTGAATCATTTTTTTGAGCATCAATTGTGCTGGATTTTTGCTGGGCTTTAAATTTCTTTTCCTTTAATTCATCTCGCTTTTCACGCTTATCCTTTAGCGAAGAATGGGTGGGGTCTTGTTGGTACTTCTGCCTTCTATCTAGGCGCTGAAGGTCTTCCGGGATGAGGTTGAATTTACTGTCATTCATGACAGCGGATATTCCAACATTAGATTTATATTTTTCATAATCCGAATACACACCTTTGAAATAATCTTCCGCTGTACCTGGTTTATAATTCTGGGGTTCTGGGTAGGATGTTATTACACCTTCAAAATTCCTCAACACCACTTTTTCCGCACTTTGTGAAATCAAATAATTCGGCTGTAACGAAATTTTCCCGCCACCACCAGGAGCATCGCAAACGAAGGTAGGGACTGCGTTTTTTATTGTAAGTACTTTTTTAATATCAAAAAACTGCAAATCAACATAATTAGCTTGATTTGCAGTTTCAACAATACATAATGTTTATTTGTCTTTTTTTATAAAGGGAATTTACAGTATATTTTTTAGACTGCATATATTTCAAGTCGTAACCTAGTGACCTTGTGATTTTGGAAAATTATTTCCAATAGACTTTGTATCAACAACCCTTCCTAATTTTTTATGGATTCTTCAATCCATTTATAAAATCCTTAAAACTATCAGCGATTTTATATGTATTTTCTTCTTCACTTGATTGTGGGAAATAAAAAGAATGATCCCAATAATAGACACCATAGTTTTCAACATCTGTAACAAGTACAATTAATCCTGCTCCAGGATCATCTCCTATAATTAGGCTATTTGGTAATAAATCTTCTTCAAACTCTTCAAAACACACACTTAAATCAAAAGTACTATTTACACCTATACCGTACAAGACATCCAAGGGGATTTCCTGATTCAATTCATTAACAAAAAATTTACTATATCTAACTTTCGAAGTTCCTCCATTATATTCACTCAAAAACTTTTTATAATCATCGGGAAGAGGAAACCCTATAAATTCTTCTAATTCTATGAGTAATTCCTCTGATGCTTTGCCAAAAGCATCTAAATTCATACATATCACTCCTTGTTATCTTTTAGCTTCTTAGTTAATGACATTCCACCCATATGTCGAAATCTTCTGTGTATCTCTTTATTAACCTCTTGCATTGTTTTTAAATCTTGATGATGATGCCATGTATTTTCATCTAACTTTGGTCCGTTTGGAGCTAATTCATCTGCTGTAGCAAAGTCAATATCATATCTATCAAATTTACCTAATTGGACTTCTTGTCTTACCAATCCTGCAGATTTAAAATCAGGAAAACTTCCCGGGTAAGAAACCCGATTTGGAGGTATCTCCCAATCAATATAAGTCCATATTCCTTCCTCACTTATTTCAATTTTCCCACCTTTTTTCAGCCATTTCTCGGGATCCCTAGAATATGGTGGTTTAGAAGATAATTGTTCTTCCGTAAACTTCAAAATTTCTGAATTCTTACTCGTATGCTTAGTTCCATTTATATTTATATTAATATTTCTACTTTCTTGTTTCACATTAAACTTCTGAACTACGTCTTTAAGCGAGGCACTTTCTGTAGAAACATTTATAAAATTGAATACACCTGAAATCGAAAGTTGATTTCTCTTGAAACTTGTTGGAACCTTAACTTCACCTATTTTCTTAATACTGCTTTTGATAGACTGATCAATCGCTGCCTTTGTTTTTGTAAGTGGACTTTTGATGACATCACGATATGTATTTTCAAAGACGTACTTGAGTTTGTTTGGATTTACTACATTTTTTATAGTGCTCAAAGTCTTTGTGTTTTGAACGGCTCGAACAGCTTGATTTAAGGTGATTTGGACGGGTTTGTTTTTAAAAAATTGAACAATCTTTGCTTTTTGATTGCTGAAATTAGTTTTTACTTTATTATAGATGAAACCCTTCAGTTTCTCTGTGTTTAGGACATTATTTGGAAGAGTGGGCTTGGTCTTGGAAACCCTGCCTAGTTTACCTAGCTTGCCGACTTTATCGAATCCCTTTAATCCAAAAATTGAAACAGCTGCATAGGTGAAAAAACCACTTCGACTGCGGGCATTTCCATTTACCACATCACGTTTCCACGCCGTTTCAATTCCGTTACACATACTTAGCAGTGTCAATCGGATGAGTTACTACATTCATAATTCCTTTGAAAAAGTTTACCGAGTCAGTGACTAAAGAAATGGCAAGATCGATTAGACCTTTAAAAATATCAACAACTGCTTTCCATGCACCCTCACCGATTCCAAGTAAAATATCACTTAAGTATTTTATACCATGATGAATTTTGCTCTCATTCATGATGGTACTACCATCATGAGCTCTCGATCCTCAAACAAATCATTTTCTTATTGTCTCACTCAAATATTTGATTTTTTGTGTAAATTAAGAGTAAAAAACCTTGAAAGGCATTTTGCCAATCCAAGGTTCTCATATTTTTCATTAAGATAGTCCCCAAACACTTAACTCATAAAAATATTCCGTTCGTTCGATACACAAACCAAAATTAAAATCTTCTGCAACTAGGATAAAATCTCCATATCCAACTGAAAACTTTGTTAACTCAATAATTTCATTTAAGTGACTAAATACTTCATTAAGATTAACCAATACTGCTTCTATTTCATTTTCTCTAAAAAACAATAATCTTCCTTGTTTTGGGATTACTTCAATATTATTAATAGTCTCATTTAAAAAATGTATTGATTTTTGAATATGTTCTTTATAAGTATCTCCTTGCAATTGAATTTTATTTTCCCGTGTGTTAAGCATCGAAAACACATTCTTACAAAATAAATCGTTATCTTCAATATCTAAAAATGGTTCATCTGAAAGATTCATGAAGTTTATTTCTTTTACCAAATTCCGCCTTCTATTTTTTCTTTTTAACAGCTCCATTTTTGTTTTTCTTTCGTCACTCAAATTAATCACCTTTCTCATGGTCGCCCCTACTTTTTATAACCAACGGAATCTTCAGGGGAATGTCCAGGATACTGATTATATCTTCCTTTTCCCAATGGGCTTCCCTTCAAATCGTCAGCGCCATGAAAGTGAGGACCTCTCCCGAATTTATCCTCTCTGTGCTCTATGATATATTTTTTCTTGCCATCTACATCAAATTCATATACTCTCCTATTTTCAGTTGTTCCATCATAAACATCGACAGGTTTCTTGTGCTGAGTAGAGTTAGGTATTCCCGCCCTTCTCTTTGCATCCCTAAATGCTCCATTTTTTGTTAATACCTTATCAATTTCATGCGAACTCTTAGAAACATCTCTTACATCATCCACACCTTTGTTCACTTCAGGGCTACTTACTTCCGCAGATTTCTTAATATGTAGAAAATTTTCACCATAACCGCTTTGTGCCCATGCATTGGATAGTTCTGGTTTTTCCAATTTGATGCTAACGATTTGGGATTGATCACGTATTCTAGTGGTTCAAATGGAGTTCCCTCAAATGAAGAACCTAACTCTTTCACATTGCCAGTTCGATCTTTTTTGGGGATTTTCTCAACAATTTCATATAGGGTAACGAACTTCCCATGAATCCTAGCTGTATATTTCCTGACAATCTGCCCGTTGTCAAAAACAAAAAAATCTCCACCATATTCCTCATACTCATCGATGATTTGAACTTTGTAGGCCAATTTTTGATGAATGTTTTCAAACTCTTCTTTACTAATTGACCGAGGCTTTTTCGCCCGATAAATTTCGCTGTTGTGATAGGCTTTCTTATCAAAATGAATCGGTAATATGGCACCGTTTTTCGTTGATGACTGTAATAATTGTTGAAAAAGTAATTTCGCGTAGGTCTCGGCTGGTTGGGACATTTTGTATCGATTGACTAGATCATAATCCAGTTCATGAACCTTCTCAAGTGTATCCTTTCGCTCTTTCTCAACTAGGTAAATTTGATGGTCAAATTCGGTACTAGAGAATACATCTAAAGAAATAATATCATCAATGTTACAGAAAATCCTATTTAGTTCACTTTTCTTCTCGGAAACTATCTCGGTAGATTTTTTCGCTGCTTTCATTAAAGTTTCTTCTAAAAATGGTACATGAACCAGTGTATTTCCGGATAAATTACGTTCTGAGACGGCACCTTCTACACTTTTTAAAAATGAAAGGTGTTGATCAATAAAATCTTCCCAGGCATGGACAACATCCATTTGAGCACGATAAAAACCTTTGATTGCCTCAGCTGCCTTCCCTTTAAAATCAGATAGCTGGACAATTTCTTGAAAAGCTCCCTTTAAATCTTCCAATTGTTTCTGTAAGTTTTGGTAGTCCTTAATCCGTTCATTTATAGACGAAAGCAAAGTGCTTGCTTCATAGATTTTCAAATATGACATTCTTCTAATTCCTTCTTTATTTTGGTGTACTGTTTGCAATTGCTTCGTCTTGTTGTTTTATAGAATCTACATTTGAACGGGTATCTTCAATATTTTTTGAGACAATTTCTATGTATGAGACAATGTCAGACGAAATAGCAGTCTCCCTCGAAGTCCACTGGTCCGTAAATCAAGCTTATTATTGCCAAGTACTTGTTGGTTAGGATTGGGAAGGGCCAAAGCAGCTAAAGCTTCTTTGACCTTTGTTAATCGTTTCATGACTTCATCATGTTTTAACTGAATCGTATTCATTAGGACTATTGCCTCCTGATTTGCTTGATTTTACGCTGCAAGTCTTCTGTTGCCTCTTCTCCTCTTTTCAAAAGACATTCTGCTTCGCAGGTTAAGCCTTTGGCAAAGGTTAATCCTGATTTTTCCATTTCCAAAATAGTCAGCTTTGAATCTATCTTTTCAATATATCGATCGTACTCAGAATGAAAAATATTTTGCATTTCACTATGTGCACGAGAACGGGATTCATCGAATGACTTTGCACGATTACCTTCCCAATAATCTTGAAGATTTGGGGTTAGATTGGTATTCCACTCTGCCACAGCATTGTTTTTTTCCCTTCTAATTTCCTGTTTTGCTTGTTCTAGCCTGTTAATTTGGTCTTCTAGATTAGCAGATTGATGGTTTATGTATGAGGAAAGTTGTGCCAACACCTCTGTAAAACTCATTCTTATCTCCCTCCTCACATGAAATTATTTCCATATTGTCTATTATATGTCGAATTGCGGTGTCTACTAAATAAGAAAATATACTTATTTTACTTATGGGTGATTTACTTCAAAAATAAATAGCACCCATTTTGGGGGTGCCATTAAGAAGTGCAACCTACGAAGAAAAATCAAAGTAATTTTTCTTCAACAATCTTGGTAATTCCATAAGTTCCTTAAAGGTTATCGAACTATCAATTTTTTTCGTATCAACTAAAAACAATTGATCTTCAATTTCTTTAATGATACTTTCCGGCTGATACACCATGCCACATTCCTGGCAGATAATCGCTGGTGTCATTGTAATTTCTATTGCCTTTGACCCATCAGGCAGCTCCCAATATACCGTGTTCTCACCACTGCTGGCGTTTCCGCCACACCATTCACATTTCATCTCCATCACGAATCACCTACTCCTGAACCGTTGAATCATTTTTTTGAGCATCCATTGTGCTTGATTTTTGTTGTGATTTAAATTTCTTTTCCTTTAATTCGTCCCGTTTTTGACGTTTATCTTTTAGGGAAGAATGATTCGGATCCATTTGGTACTTTTGCCTTCTATCTAAGCGCTGTAGGGCTTCCGGAACCAAATTAAATTTTTTATCATTCATGACAGCAGAGATGCCAACATTGGATCGATACTTCTCATAATCCGGATACACACCTTTAAAATAATCTTCCGCTGTACCTGGTTTATAATTCTGCGGTTCTGGGTAGGATGTTATTACACCTTCAAAATTCCTCAACACCACTTTTTCCGCACTTTGTGAAATCAAATAATTCGGCTGTAACGCAATCTTTCCTCCACCACCAGGACTATCGCAAACGAAGGTAGGGACTGCGTTTTTTATTGTAAGTATGAACAATACTTCAAAAAGCTTGTATAAAACAACTCTGTTGACTTTTTTAACCCAAATAAAAAACAGCATGGTTTTGGAAACCAGACTGTTCAAATGGTAAAATAATAATTTTTTATTAAACTAAAGCGCCCGATAATTGAATATCTTTTTGACTTTAATTTTTTTTTGAATTTAAAGTAATCATTTCTTCTACATAAAATTGGAGACTTGGGTATACTGATTTTCTCTCTAAAAACCGCGATACCTCGAACAAAGGTAAAATAACTATATCGCCCTTTTTAGAATAAAGAAGACTATAATGTTTAATCCTTCTATCTTTCTTTTCAAATTTTGGAGAATAATTGTAAACAGAATCAAACTCATACCAGTAAAAATCTTGCTTAATATTTCTTTTAATAATTTCACCAATGTATGCACCTATTCGAATAGTTAAATTATCAAAATGCTTATTCAAAAGTTCAGTTCCCATACCAGTATTCATTAATCTTTCTACATACAAATCGATATATCGAATGCTTTCAATAGTAAAATCTAAATTTAGTTTAGTAAGGTTCTCTTTGTCCCAGTTATCTCCTGAAACATCCTCATACATTAATTTTGCTACACCTTTTAAATCATCTTTTATTAATTTTGTTTTTGTCAAGAAACTAAACCCCGTAATCCCTAAAGAACCACCTAACGCAACCGAAAATGCTGTTTGGATGTTTAAATTATGTTTAAAAAGTGCGTTTACTATTAAGTTTCCAATAAAAAAGACCGAAAAATAAAGCGAAAACATATATAAACGTTTCATAATTATCTCTCCTAAACTACTTTCCATACTTTTGAACATGTCTTTCTTGTTTAGTATAACTTCAATTCTTATTACCTTTATCATTATTTTTTAAACATTTTCGTATATTTTTGTCAAACTAAACTGCTCAATAACCGGTTAAAGGTTAAGAAAGATGGACTGCTCAAAAAGCAGTCCATTTGCGTAAGTTTCGCGCCCTTATATATAAAAAAACACAGATCCATGCAGTGGAAATGCGCCCGCTTGCGGAATAAGTAACTTAATTACCTATTTAATTGTTTATCAAGAAAATCCAATAATGTTTTTTGATCCTTCTCATTTCGAATAATTTTTTTCACTCGAAAGTTACTTTGCAAATAAGCTCTTACTTTTTTATTTGTCAAAAACAATTTGCGGTACTTTTCATCTTCATAAATCCTATTAAACCATCCTTGTAGTATTAAAAGTTCAATGTTTTTGTCAATTTTTTTTGTATTTAGACCCGTTCTTCCTCCATAGAAAAATGTTCCCAATAAATCAAATAAAAAGTCAAACATATCAAATCAACTCCAACGATAACATATAACTATTAACTACAATACTCAAAGCTATAATCCGTCTTATAAAAACCTACCAGTTTGTTGAAGCGACAAATTGTTGGCTACAGTAGCAAGCCTAGCTTTTCAAGAAAGCCATCGATAATTGAAGAACAACAATTTCTGTTATTAATAAAAAAAGCGAAAATACAGAGCTACAATATAATTAATAATAAGAAAGACAGCATAAATCTTTCCGAATAATAAAAATCCGAAAATAAAAAATAAAATTGCATATAAGAAAAACAAAATATACCTTTCTTTCATATAGGATATGAAGATTTTTAACTGTGGTATCTGAAAATACCCTAGGACAATTTAAAACCCTAAACTTTTATTCCTAAACCCATCTCATAAGCTTTATGGATATTTTCAATTCTTTTTGTGTTTCCTAAATTTTAACATGTTAATATTTTTAAATTTCATTTTATTATGTAGTCTTTTTGAATTATTCTGCCTTTCTTCGTTATTTCATAAGAAATGCCGAATCAATATGGCAGCTATTCTAATGAACCATTTCTCTTTATAGAAGTTACATTCTAAATTACCTAAGCATAAAAAGAGCGCGATCATTTTTGATAATCGCGCCCTATAGTTTAAGTGTATTGTTTCACAAACTCATCAAAAAGGAACCATTAATTACGATTTACTCAACTCACGATTTTAGTAGAAAATGATTTATTAGTTTAAAAAAGTTTCTATATTATATTAATAAGTTAATTCGTGGTGTAAAATTCTTCATCGCAATACATACAATAACCTTTTCCACTTCTAATAGGTATTGGAGAACAGCAAAGTGAACAAAGGATAATTTCCCTTTGACTGTATTTTTGAACTTCCTCTTCTTGTAGCTTTTTTTGAGCTTCTTTTTTTGATGTATAAGAACCTTTTATTAAATTTCTACTGCCACATACCTGACATTTTGATGCTGAATTACTGCATAAAGTTTTACATTCAGCACATTGCTTCATTTTAATTGGCATTGTACTCACGCTCCTAATTCAATTAAAGGTAGTATCTTATCTTTAGTTTGGCTCCCCGACCTTTAGGTGGTTTCATAACTACCAAATCACCATTATGAACATCCATTGAATCATACATTGCGTCACAACAAGAGGCCATCCTATGGTTCGGACCAGGGTAGTACCCTAACTTTCTATGTAAGTCAGCAGATAATATCTCTATATACTTTAATCCCAATGTTCTAGACTCGGTTTTTAACTGTTTAATGGCATCAATAAAATCGTTTTTAGTAGGTACTGACATCATTAGAGCTCCCTTATAAAGTGTAGTAGATAAAAATATCTTTTCGACATCACCATTAAATATTCCTTTATTGATTAACCTGCTCCAATAGTTCAATAACTTCAACAATTCTTTTTGGATCGACGGACCCTTTAGCTTAATAACGAAAAAAGGATAGCCGTAGCTATCCCGGTATATAACCATAAGTGTTGATTTCCCATTTGCAAGGGTGATGTCAATTACAATGTTATATAGCTTTCCGCTTAAAATAGTTCACATTATTTTCTTCGCAGTCAATACTAACATTCAAACTTTCCCTTACAGCAATGCCATTGATTTCAATGATGTATTCACATCGGTGGAAACGTCCAATCACCCACTCTTCTCCTTCTGGATCAAGAAAAAAGCTGACTGCTGCTCTTGCCTTCACCAATGAAAGGATGGGTGATACGTCTGCAAAATCTTGTCGATAAAAGATAACCGGTTCTCTCATATCCATAAAATTGACTAACATAAATTCCTCCTATTTTCTTACCAGAATATTAGTGGGACAATTTTTCCCACTAATATTTCTTGCCCTTCCGAAGTCTTTATATGTCAGTGTACTTAAATTAGATGATGCCCCTTCTACGCTACAATTCTCTTATCTTTACTGATTTTCTTTAAAGGCTTTATTTAAGAATATGGCCCAAAAATGAAAATGAGCGCTTAACTGCTACGGTTAAGCGCCCGATAATTGAATACTTAAAAATGTAATTATCATGCAATTCTTCTTTCAGAAATATTTTTACAAATCTTCTTTCTTTAATACCTTCTCAAATTCGATTTGAAACTTTTTAGTCGCTTCTGGGTCTTTTAAGATGTTCTCAATTTCCGTTTGTTCCACAAAGCCCCTCACTGAATGATTCATCTGTATCAATGCACTATACTTCTCCTTGTACCACGACTCTTTGCGTAGCAACCTAAACTTGTTATTAATTGTTCTATTTTTCTTAGATGGAAATGACATTAAAATCCCTTCAAGCAAACCACCAATTAATTCTGCCACTGCCACTACTTTCCCATCCTTCCATTTACTATTTTCAAATTCTCCACTATTTCTTACCATTGATACGTTATTAACGACTGATAAGTTTCATATATGGTCAATAAACAACTTTCTATCAACATTATTACTAATGGAAATATTATCAAGTCTATGGTTAAGAGCTTCTAAAAATTTAAAGCAACTCTAATAATGGTCAAGGTATTTTGTTGCCACGCCATTATACAAACTGTTCTTAGTAATACTTTTATTCTTTGTTTTATTTCCGCTGCAACTGCTCAACTTTTAGAATGATATGTACTTTTTATGCTTCAATTTTTTTAAACCAGTTCACTTCACAATCTTGCCCCAAAACGTAAAATGAGCGTTTATCCTTGCATTGGATAAGCGCTCGTATCTTGAATAACTATCGTCCTTTATGCTTTTGTTTAGCCTTTTGTTTTTTGATTTCCCATTGTTTTTGTTTGAAAAATGCGAAAAAACAATTAGATTCCTTTAGATTTAATCAAACCATGATCCAATAATAGGATATCGAAAAGGACGTTCATTAATTGCTTTAACAATGCCAACGATCGGAGTTATTATTGCAATTACTCCAAAAATAATGAGGAATGGAATTCCAATTAATATCCAAGAAAAAAAGGCAGACACTGAAATTAAAATACCAATAACAAAATGAAATATCAAAGCTTGTAACGATAAGCTTTTAAGTTCTCGATCTGAGAAAATAAAATATGTGATAATGGGAACTATTATAGGTGCAAACCAAGTACTAGCATGAATCAATATTTTGAGTCCCTTATTTTCCATTTTAGATTTACTCCTTTTTATATAATAATATTCAAGAAACCTTTATTCATTAATCATTATAAAGTTTGGGATAGAATATTACATCAGGCTAAGAACTAAATTGATATACGACCTAGGTCGTATTCTGAATAAAAATTTCGGTATTCTAAGTTCTTTTACATTTTCCAAATGCTGAGATTACTCCACAGTCTGGCCCGTTTGTTTAATATGAAAAAATTTAATAAATACGAAAAAATGACACCCCTATATGAGTGCCATTTAAAAGTTTGAAAGAATCATTAAGAAGAAAAATCAAAATAATTTCTCTTCAATAATCTTGGTAATTCCATAAGTCCCTGAAAGGTTATTGAACTATCAATTTTTTTCGTATCAACTAAAAACAATTGATCTTCAATTTCTTTAATAATGTTATCCGGCTGATACACCATGCCACATACCTGGCAGATAACCGCTGGGGTCATCGAAATTTCAATTGCCTTTGACCCATCAGGTAGTTCCCAATATACCGTGTTCTCACCGTTACCGGCGTTTTCGCCACACCATTCACATTTAATCTCCATCACAAATCACCTATTCCTGAACCGATGGATTATTTTTTGGATCATCAATTGTGCTGGATTTTTGCTGGGCTATAAATTTCTTTTCTTTTAACTCATCCCGTTTTTCACGTTTATCCTTTAGCGAAGAATGGGTGGGGTCTTGCTGATACTTTTGCCTTCTATCCAACCGCTGTAAATCTTCGGGGACAAGATTAAATTTTTTATCATTCATGACCGCAGATATTCCAACATTGGACTGGTACTTTTCATAATCCGGATACACGCCTTTAAAATAATCTTCTGCTGTACCTGGTTTATAATTCTGAGGTTCTGGGTAAGAGGTTATCACGCCTTCAAAATTCCGTAGCACCACTTTTTCCGTACTTTGAGAAATCAAATAATTCGGCTGCAACGAAATTTTCCCGCCCCCACCAGGAGCGTCGCAGACAAAAGTTGGGACTGCATAGCCCGAAGTATGCCCTCTTAAGCCTTCGATAATTTCTAGCCCCTTTGATATCGGTGCCCGAAAATGGCCAATTCCTTCAGAGAGGTCGCACTGATAAATATAATAGGGTCTAACTCGGATTTTTACGAGGTCATGCATGAGCTTCTTCATGATTGGTACACTATCGTTGATTCCCGCCAAGATGACAGATTGATTTCCAACTGGAACTCCGGCATTAGCAAGCATTTCACAAGCTCGTTTCGAATCCTCCGTAATTTCAATCGACGTATTAAAATGAGTATTGAGCCAGATTGGATGGTATTTCTTTAAAATATTGCACAAATTTTCAGTGATTCGCTGTGGAAAAACAACAGGTGCTCTAGTGCCAATCCGGATAATTTCCACGTGATCAATTTCCCGAAGTTTCTTTAAAATATACTCTAAAATATTGTCATTGATTAATAAACCATCCCCGCCTGAGAGCAGTACATCTCGGACTGCTGGCGTCTTTGCAATATAAGCAATTGCTGCATCAATTTGCTTCTTTGGAACACCCATCCCGATTTGTCCAGAAAATCTTCGTCTTGTACAATAACGGCAATACATCGAGCATTGGTTTGTAACAAGAAACAAGACGCGATCAGGATAACGGTGAGTTAATCCCGGGACTGGAGAATCTTCATCTTCATGAAGCGGATCTTCCAAATCATATTTTGTTTTATGGATTTCTTTTGAAACAGGAACAGATTGCATGCGGATTGGACAGCGTGGGTCATCTGGGTTCATTAGTGACGCATAATAGGGGGTAATGTTTAAGGGAATTGTTTTTGTCGAGATGCGAACACCTTCCTCTTCATCTTTGGTTAAGTTGATGACCTTTTTTAAATCATCTAATGTTCTAATCGTATTGGTAAGCTGCCAAAGCCAATCATTCCATTGTTCGTCGCTGACATTCTTCCACAATTCAATATCCTTCCAGTGCCTTGTTGGTTTATATAAAAAAGATTTCATATACATTCCTCCCACCCTATTACATGCAAAAACCATGCCAAAGGTGAAAACGGAATGGAACAAGCGAAAATCAACATTTCATCGATATAAAACATAAAAGAGTGCCGATTACTCGGCACGATATTTTTTGAGCTTATATTGAAGCGTTTGTCTTGGAATTTCCAATAAACCTGCAGCTTGATTAATATTGCCATTTGTGCAAGATAGCGCTTGGGCAATTAGCTCCCTTTCAAGTTGCTCGATATGATCCTTTAATGCCAATCTATCCTGGGACAAAGCTGGTAATGGCTTTTGATTTTTCAAAAAGATTGGTAATTCCGCCGCGGTTAAGATGTCCTGATCAGCCACATTCATCATATATTCGAGACAATGCTTTAGCTCCCGGACATTACCCGGCCATTGATACGTTAAGAACAATTTTTCAGTGTTCGAATCAAGACCCCTGATTTGTTTTCTTAACTTCTCGTTATAAAAATCAATAAAATGCTGCGTGAGGAAAAGAATATCGTCCCTTCGTTCGCGCAACGGCGTTAATTCAAAAGAAAGAACATTAAGCCGATAAAATAAATCGTGTCGGAGCTTTTCTTGTTCGACTGCTTTTAACGGGTGCAGATTCATTGCGACCATTACCCGAACATCGACGGTGATATTTTTGACACCACCCACTCGTCTTACGATTCCATCCTCTAAAACGCGGAGGAGTTTTGCTTGAAGATCGATGGGCATAGCATGAAGCTCATCTAAAAACAGCGTGCCGCCGTTGGCTACTTCAAATAACCCAGGACGGTCAACTGCACCTGTATAGCTCCCCTTTATTGTGCCGAAGAGGATGCTCTCTAGTAAGTTAGCCGGGATTGCCGCACAATTTTGCGCAATGAATGGTGCTTCTCGGCGCGGAGATGCGTGATGAACCCCTTGCACAAACAGCTCCTTTCCAGTCCCGCTTTCGCCAAAAACAATCATCGGTGAATCTGACCGAGCCAATTTCTGTGCAACTAGCTTCAATTGCTGAAATGATGGATTAATCGTTTTAATATCTTCAAATGTATAATGATTATGTTTTTTTCGAGATCGCATTTGCCGCTTCGCTGTTTCTAAATCTAGTAATCTTTCGTATAACTGTTTGATACGGGAGTAATCCTTGCCGATTTCCACCGCACCAACAATTTTTTCACGGTCAAATATCGGCAACGTTGTATTTAACGTCTCAATGATCTTCCCATGTATATTCAAATAAGACTGGGGTTGATTCAGAATGGGTTGTTTTGTTGATAACACTTTCAGGAGGGTACTGGTTCTTTCTGTTAAAGAGGGGAATACTGTAAGGATTGGTTTGCCAAGTACTTCATCCATTGTTAAGCCATCATGCTTTGCGGCTACCTCATTATAAAAAACAGTAACCCCCTCGATATTCACCACATGAATTGCCTCATCAATACTTTTTAAGATTGAAGATAACACTTCTTTTGTTAGTTGATTATATAAGAGCATTTATTTTCACCATCCCATTTTCAATATATGAAATGGTGCTGAAAATCTGTCACCTTTCATGCCAAAAACTCGGCATATCCCCTTCAATTATTTAGATAAATCTTTTACCCAGAGATTCATATTTTCAATTTGATCATAAATATAACAATTATTTAACAAGCGGCCCCGATAATTGTAGCCTAGTTGATAAAAAGCCGCATTCATTCCAAAAGATTGTGCTCTTGATAATGAATACGCACAATAAATATTGTTTGCTGTTAACTCTTCCTCCAACCTTTTTAGCAAAAGTTTAACGTAACCGTGCTTTCTGTGATTCAATAATGTAGCACAATCTGTTAATTCAGCATTTTTATAGGCTGAATTTACTTCTGCGGATGCCGCACTGATAATTTCCCCATCTTGTTCGATAACAAAATAAATGGTTCCATCCTGAAAGGTTTTCTCAATGTAAGCTGGATCATGAAGCGGTGTCGGATACACCTCAAACACTTCCCGGTACAGTTTCGCCAATTGTTTGACATCACTTTTTACAGCCTTCCTCAGCTTAACTGTCAATGGTGGAATGGTTGCTTTACTTTGGCGCTCAAGTAAATAAACATTTTTGATAATTTGATCTTCAAAAAGACATTGATCGTTTTCCATGCGCTCTGTTTGAAAATATTTGCAGAAAAAATACATATCAGAGCCGAGGAAGTATCCATCTAATTTTGCTTCACAAGTAAAGCCATGTTCAAGAAAAACGGTAAAATGCTCTTGTCTAACCTTACAAATTAATTTTTCAGCAGAAACCTTATCACATTCCAGTTCTGCAGCTTGGATTACCTTTTCCAAATTGCCCCGATAATCATCGATGCGGACTCGTTTGTTGAATGGATCGATAAATACTTCTAAAACATAAGCATCGCCAGAAATAGTTTGTGTCTGTGCTTGTTCTATCACGATGTTCCCCTCAATTCATTTCATTCATTAATAAAGTGCTTCTTATATTATATCGAAAAAATCATTTCGCGACCTCACACCATCTTATCATCGCAACGGCAATGATTTCGGCTGCGAGGTAGACATCTTTCAAATAGATAAACTCGTTTGCATCATGTGCCACCTCGGTCACACCAGGTCCAAACACGAGAACGGGAATATTGCCAACTTGCGAGAGAATTCCGCCATCCGTGCCCCATGGTGAAGCTTCGATTACTGGCTTCTGCTCCGTTACAGTTTGATAAGAGCTTGCTGCGGTCCTAATAAATGAATGATTGATCTCAAGTGTTCCAGGTAACCATCTACCACCAAACCACTCGATGATAACGGGATGTTCTTTAAACCAAGGGTCGATTAATTTAAGATTATCTAATGCTGTAGTCATTTCCGTTTCGGCATTTTCCATTGCTTCATTTGGAGCAACACCCATTCTTCCTTCTATGATAGCCAAGTCTGGTACGGAAGAGGGCCATGTACCACTGTTGATTTTACCGATGTTAATTGGGATTGGGATGCTGATTTTTTCATAGAGTGGATCGTTGATTCGTTTATTTCTTGTTTTTTCTAAACTTTGAATTTGTCTAATGACTAAATATGCCTTTTCGATTGCACTGATTCCTTCATATCTCGTGCCTCCATGAGCTGACTTGCCATGAACAGTAATGCGAAACCACATCGACCCCTGCTGCTTCGGGAAAAACTTCAGATTGGTTGGTTCAGGGATAATAGCCGCATCAGCTGTATAACCACGTAACAAACAAGCAAGTGTTCCCGCTCCTCCACTTTCTTCTTCAATCACACTTTCGAAAATCACATCGCCCTTTAGTTTAATTTGATTGGCACGAATTGCTTCGAGAGCAAGTAAAAGAGCAGCGGTTCCACCTTTCATATCAGTTGAACCCCTGCCAAACAGCTTTCCAGTTTTTATTACACCACTAAAAGGATCCTCCTCCCATTTTTCAATATCACCTTCGGGGACAACATCAATATGGCTATTGAGTATTAATGACTTACCACCCCCCGATCCAGGTAATATACCGACCACATTCGGATTACCGACAAAGTTGGTTCTGTCACAGCAAAATTTTGGGTGTTTTTGCAACATTTCCCCGCCTATTTCCCATATATCTAGACTCAAACCGAGCTCACGGCATTTTTCGATCACAACCGCTTGAGCACTACTCTCATGGCCTCTGACACTTCCTTCTTGAACAAGTTTGCGAAGAAGCGATGTCCCCTTGCCTTTGTTGGCTTTGATCCATTCTCTTATCTTGCCTTCAAATGGTTCCACCCTATCACTCCCACTTAAACAGAATGAATTTTAATTTTGTTTTCTATAGAAAATAAGCAACCAGTTTTTTTCACTACATCTTCAACCGTATACGGGGCAAACAATTCGCTTAATTGCAAGATTTCGTTTTGAATATGAAAAACAGCCATTTCAGTAATAATCATATCCACACATTTTGTTGCAGTTAGCGGTAATTGACAACTCTCAACTATCTTTGGTTTACCTGCTTTATCAGTGTGACTCATTAAAACAATCACCCGTTTAGCCTTTTGCGCTAGCTCCATTGCGCCTCCCATTCCAGGCACTTTTTTACCCGGAACAATCCAATTCGCCAAGTCCCCTTTACGGCTTACCTGTAATGCACCTAGAATGGTCATATCAATTTTCCCTGACCGAATCATCGCAAAAGCGGTTGCACTATCGCAGTATGATGCTCCATTCATGATTGTCACAGGGAATCCACCTGCATTACAAAGATTTTCGTCTTCTTCACCACTGTTGGGTCTTGGCCCCATGCCAAGAATTCCGTTCTCCGCCTGAAACATGACATGCTCCGTTTGCAAATAATTCGGCACTAAAGACGGAATACCTATTCCTAGATTAATGACCATACCAGAGGAGATTTCCATTGCTACCCTTTTTGCCATTAATTCTCGACTTTTCTCTCCCATGCCCACTTCCAATTCACCCCTTTTGTTTGCACCATTTTTGAAACAAAGATCCCTGGGGTCACGATTTCTTCAGGATCTAAACTGCCAAGTGGGACAAATTCTTCGACTTCAGCAACGGTAATCTTTCCGGCCATGGCGACGAGCGGATTGGTATTACGCGCGCTTTTATCGTAAACAAGGTTGCCAAATGGATCTGCTTTTTTGGCATAAATGATCGAAACATCGGCAGTTAGAGCAGGCTCAACAATGAATGGCTGACCATTGAGTTCTAGTACCGACTTATTTGTTGTCACGATTTTGTTGTTCAAGCCGATATCACTTAAAATTCCACCAATGCCTACTCCACCAGCACGAATTCTTTCTGCCAGTATTCCTTGCGGTGAAAATTCCACCTCAAGTTTTCCTGCAGTCATTAATTGCCCAGCAATAGGATTGGAGCCAATGTGTGAAGCAATCACCTTTTTGACAAGGCCATTACTGACCAATTTCCCGATTCCAATATCAGGAAAACCCGTGTCATTTCCAATTAATGTGAGATTTTTTATCTCTTTATCCAGAATTCCATCAATTAGCGATGGTGGTGAGCCAACCCCACCAAAGCCACCAAACATTAACGTCATCCCATCAAAAAAATAATCCAAAGCAGCCTCGAGCGAAATCACTTTTCCGAAGAAATTGTCCATTTAGCTTTCTCCTTTGAGGTTGTTAAGAGATGACAACCTCTGTTCAAACTGTGATAGGGTTAAGGTTAAGAGCCGTATAAGTTCATCAATTTCTCGTTTTGTAATGGTTAAGGGTGGAGCAATAATAACGGCATCACCGTTCACTCCATCAAGCCCGGCATTAGCTGGGTAAATGAGTAGGCCGTTAGTCTGGGCCAAGTCAATCAGCATCTTTATCGCCTGAACTTTCCGCGAGAATGGTTGTTTCGTAAATTTATTTTCAACCACTTCCATTCCAAGCATTAAACCCTTTCCTCTGATATCACCGATAAACGTAAATTGATTCATAAGCTTCATTAATTTATTTCGTAAATACGTCCCCTTTGGCTCGACAGCTGAAATGATTTGTTTTGTATCCAAATACTCAAGCACAGCTAAAGAAACTGCACATGCTTGCGGGTTTGCACTTAAGGTGTGCCCGCTCATGATAAGCTTCGATCCTGACAGAATAGGGGCGATTACTTTATCGCTGACTAATGTGGCTGCAATCGTTGCATAACCGGCTCCCATTCCTTTCCCTAAAGCAACAATATCCGGCTCAACTTCCCAATGCTCACAGGCGAGGACCTTACCTGTTCGACCAAAGCCAGTCATTACCTCGTCAGCGATAAATAATATTTCATTGCGTTCACATATATCTTTAATCACTTGATAATAGCCGTTCGGTGGAGTGATCGCTCCACCTGCTGCACCTATGATTGGCTCAGCAATAAATGCAGCGATATGTTCCTTGCCAATCCGTTTGATTGCATTTTCCAATTCATGGGCACATTGATGACCGCATTCAGGTGAGCGTAGTTGATAAGGGCACCGGTAACAGTAGGGAGGATTTATGGTTGGACAGTCGTCAAGATGAGGAATAAATCTATTTCTTCGCAAAGGATGCCCTGACATTGACAATGCTCCCATCGTAATACCATGGTAGCTAACCCAGCGCGACAAAATTTTCGTTTTTGTTGCTTTGCCCTGCTCTTGCCAATATTGAATCGCTATTTTCATTGCTGTTTCTGTCGCTTCGGAACCACTATTAACAAAGAAACTCCAGTTTAAATTTCCTCCCACTAATTGGGCTATTTTTTGAGCAAGTGCTTCAGCAGGCTCACTAGTAAATTGCGATCGATAAACAAAGGAGACCTTTTGAGCCTGTGCTTTCATCGCCTCGATAATTTCCGGCACACCATGACCAATATTGGAAGTTACTGCCCCGGAAGATGCATCCAAGTATTTTTTTCCAGCTTGGTCGTATAGATATACCCCCTTTCCATAATCAATCATAGGATAGTTTGCGTCCAAAACAGGTTTAATTAAGTATGATTGCTCCATTGTCTCACTCCGTTTCTTTGGCGGAAGAAAATTCGTATTTTAAAAATAGGTCTATTAAAAGTGTATGAACTGATTAATTTTAAAATGAAAAAAACAGACACGGTAATCGCTGTCTGTTTCCTTAAAAAGATTAATATTCATTTTGCTCAATCAATATTTCTGTCTCGGTTCCTTTGGCATAGATGGTTGCGGTTACACCTATGGGGAGTGTTGCAAATGGTTGAACGTGTCCAAAGTTAACATTAGCGATAACAGGAATGGTCTTGAGCTCTGCTTTTGTTTGAATAATGTGCTGTAGGGCACCTATCGTCATATTTGCATCTGTTTGAAATCTGCCAATTAATAACGCTTTAATTTCAGATGCCGAAGCGCTTTGTAATAGTGCCTGAAGCTCACGATCGAACCGGTGCGGATGTGTTTCATGATCATCCTCGATAAACAGAATAGCATCCTTTAATGACGGCATGAATTCTGTCCCCTTTAACAAATTCAATGCCGATAAACTTCCGCCAACGATACGACCCTCAGCCTTGCCATCATGAATCACAAAATAATGATCTTGCTCATGATAGGTTCTGCTATCCTGCTCCAGATGCCATGGATCCTCGCTCCAATAGCTTGATGGAGCCATTTCGTATGGAGAATCATTGGTTGTGGCATCCAAAAATGATTGCATCGTATAATCAAGGCCTTCTTTTACCCCAAAACTGGATAGGTCAGGACCCGCATATGTAACTAATCCTGTTTTTTGATATATCGCCAAGCTCAATGCCGAAATATCCCCATATCCACAAAATATTTTAGGATTGGCTTTAATGAGCTGATAATCTATGTATTGTAATAATTGATTGCTGTTATAGCCACCCACAGCAGCAAGAATTCCCTTCACATTTTCATCGAGAAACGCATCATGGATATCTTCAATTCTTTCTTCAATCGTCGAGCTAAACAACGCATCGTGAGCGTAAACATTTTTCCCGTATGTAATTGTAAATCCTAATGATTTGAGACGTTCAATTGCAATCTCGATTTGTTTTTCCTTTATCATTAGCATGCTTGTTGACGGTGCAATCACCCTTATTTCGTCACCAGGCTTGAGCCTATGAGCTAACATAAAATCCCCTCCAGTAATAGCTAATACATTATTTTATCATATTTTAGTTGCTAAATTGCTAAACATATACCCTGCAAATCATTGAAGAAAAACCTAGAGGGATTCCCCTCTAGGTTAGGATTTATTTATCTTATGCTTGTTGTGCGATTGTCTCAAATGACTTCGTTTGGACCTTTTCGATAATATCCCTAGCAATCCAGACTCCACACGCACTTGCTTGAGCCAAACCACGAGTGATTCCAGCACCATCGCCTCCAACATACAAACCATTAATTTCCGTTTCAAAGCGGTCGTTTAATTTTGGTCGTGCCGAATAGAATTTTGCTTCAACTCCATAAAATAACGTATGTTCTGAGGCTAAGCCAGGAGTGACATGATTTAACGCTTCGGTCATTTCAATTAAACTCTTCATGGTGTTATAAGGTAGAACAAGTCCTAAATCACCTGGTACCGCTTCCTTTAAGGTTGGTTCGATAAAGCTTTCTTTAATACGCTTTACGGTTGAACGTCTACCCTTTAAAATATCCCCGTATTTTTGCACAATAAGCCCTCCATTGGACACTTCATTGGCTAGCCGGGAGATTTCATGAGCGTACTCGTTTGGTTTATCGAACGGCTCAGAAAACGTATGTGATACAAGTAAGGCGAAATTGGTATTGGCACTACCTAATTTCGGATCACGGTAGGCATGTCCATTCGCGAGCATTGTTCCCGAGTGGTTTTCGACCACAACATGTCCAGATGGATTACTGCAGAAAGTCCTGACTCTTGTGCCAACCGATGTATTAAAAACAAACTTTCCTTCATATAAATGCTCGTTTATTTCTTGCATGACAATATTTGAGGTTTCAACACGAACACCAATATCAACTTGATTATTGATCATACCCAATCGACGCGATTTAAGAATCTCAGCTAACCACGTTGACCCGTCGCGGCCAGGAGTAATCACGACTTTATCAGCATATATGGATTGTCCATTTTTCAAATGAATCCCTGTTACTTTAACGCCATCACTTGTTTTCTCAGTGAGTAAATCTGCAACTTCAGTTTTAAATGCCATGTCAATTTTATCGTTTAAATATTCAAAAATACTTGCCATAATTTGTAAATTTTGTTCCGTACCCAAATGGCGTACTTGGGCACGAAGCAACTTCAAACCTACGGCATAACCACGTCGTTCGATTTCTTTTACTTTATCGGTTAATGGGTCAGTGATACTTTCCGTTGCTCCATGTGACAAATTAATATTATCGACATATTTAATCAAATCCAGCACGGTTGATTCAGGTAGGTAATCCGTCATCCAGCCGCCAAATTCGCTGGTGATATTAAATTTCCCATCGGAATACGCTCCCGCTCCACCAAAACCGTTTGTAATTGAACAGGCTGGTAGGCAGCCAGCAAAGTCCTTTCGCCCAGCTGCAGGGGGACATTTTTCAATTTTCTTTTGTAAAATTGGACAGTTTCGTTTATAAATATCGTGGCCTTTATCCACGAGCAATACTTTAGCATTAGGCATTTTCAAAGTTAATTCATAGCATGTAAAAATTCCAGCTGGGCCTGCCCCAACCACAATCACATCATAATTCGATCTCATCAAGAACTTCCCCCAGACGTAAGTGATCTTCGGATATTTCACAATCCCATTCGTAAATATAACAGAATCACCGGGTTCAGTCAAACAAAACACGAACATTTTTCGATAAAAACAATTAAAACATTCGCAAAAACTAAGACTTACGGCGTAATCCCCTCCGCAAGTCTCATTTATTGTTTACTTTACGTAGTAGCAGCTCGCTCCAATAATAATCAACAAAATAAACAAAACAACGATTAACGCAAAACAATTACCATGCCCATATCCATAACCATATCCACAAGATGGATAGGCTGGTGCTGCAACACCACAACCGCCATAGCCATAATGCATACCTCATCACTCCTCGTTTTTTAATGTACATTGATAAGGTATGTAATAGGTACTTGTCTCGTATGTATTTTTGCCCAACATTTTTTCATCACTCTTACTCCTTGAAAACTGACTGCAATTTGGCAAACAAAATTACAAGATATTGATGAGATTTGATACACTAGAGTGAGGAATTTTTTTAGATGTGGAGGATATCATTACGTGAAAAATCTTGTCAAAAATTTTATAAACGGAATCTTAACGATTGTTCCTATTATTTTAGTAGTTTATGTAATTTACAAAACATTTATGTTTCTTGATAGTATTCTCGGAAACCTGCTAAGACCCTATTTAAAGGATGATTATATTCCTGGTATTGGCTTGTTAGTCACGATTGTTCTCATAACCTTACTGGGTTGGATGTCGACAAAGTTCATTACTGGCAAGGTGATACGTGTCATCGACTCCATCTTAGATAAGATCCCGTTTGTGAAAACTGTTTATTCCGTCATTAAGGATACCATCCATTCATTTTTAGGTGAAAAGAAATCATTTTCCAAAGTTGCCCTTGTGACCATTCCTGGTACGGAAATGAAGAGTATGGGATTTATCACAGCGGAAGAACTCGACAAATTTTATCAACCTCTGGGAAATTACATCGCTGTCTATGTGCCACAAACGTTTCAAGTGGCAGGGTTCACCTTTTTAATACCGAAAGAACAGGTTGAAATCATAGATGTAAAGCCTGAGGATGCGATGAAATTTATCTTGTCTGGCGGAATGACGAATAAATAAGAAAAGCCGCATGTAACTGCGGCTTTTTTATTATTCATTCTCAAAAAGATGCAACCATTCACCATAGCCAGCTTCAACAAGTCCTTCTTTTGGAATAAAGCGGAGTGCAGCTGAATTGATGCAATAGCGCAAACCTGTTGGAGCAGGTCCATCATTAAAGACATGTCCTAAATGGGAATCAGCACTTTTGCTTCTTACTTCAGTTCGGATCATAAAATGGCTATGATCCTGTTTCTCGATGATTTCTTCTCCTTCTAGTGGCTTAGTAAAGCTTGGCCAGCCGCAACCAGCATCAAATTTATCCTTTGAACTGAATAATGGCTTTCCAGAAACAATATCAATATAAATACCTTCTCTTGTTTCGTTCCAATATTCGTTTCTAAAAGGTGGCTCTGTCGCATTATTCTGTGTGACTTCGAACTGGACTGTCGTCAATTTCTCCTTTAATTCATCGATGTTTTTCTTATTCAAACTTCTCCCTCCAATGCTTGCGAAAGTATGCATCCCTACCTGAACCTACACGATAGCGTTCATAATGAGGCTTGTTTTTCTTATAATAATCCTGATGATATTCCTCGGCAGGATAAAATGGTTTTGCCGGAAGGATTTTCGTAACGATAGGTTTAGAGAACCGCCCACTTTCGGCAAGTGCCTGTTTAGAGATTTCCGCCAACCGCTTCTGTTCTTCGTTATGATAAAAAATCACCGTTTGATACGAGGTCCCTCGATCATAAAATTGACCTCCCGGGTCGGTCGGATCAATTTGCTGCCAAAATAACTCCAATAATGTCCCGTATCGGAAAACTTCAGGATCAAATGTAATTTCAACTGCTTCATAGTGTCCGGTTGTTTCAGAGCAAACTTGTTTATAAGTGGGATTTTCAACCGTGCCTCCTGTATAGCCGGAAACAACTTGAACGATACCCGGTTGTTCGTCAAATGGCTTGACCATACACCAGAAGCAACCTCCAGCAAAGGTCGCTTTTTGTAACTGCCGGTCCATTAACCACACCTCCTTTATCATTTTTACTATACCCACTATTTTAACGTCTTTTTGACATAATGAAAAATAAATGCCCGCACACACCTTCAAAGCCCAAGATGCATATGTTATCGAAGAAGTTTTATAGATAGGAGCGACGCGTATGTCACAAAAGCGAAATGGGCAGGATTATTTTGAGAAAGCTGCTTCATATGATGTGATGGCTAATTATTATAAATACTTAGACCCCAATTTATACATCCACTATTATAAAAAGCATCTCCACGCACTTTCCAGAGCATTTCAGACGATCCAAGAGGACAATAGACTACCTGAACAAGCGAGTCTTGGAACCGGAATTATTCGTGTTTTACATGGTTCTAGTGACACCGGAAATATTGATGTATATATTAATGCAATTCGCGTGTTTCGGAACCTCCCCTACAAAGAAGTGAGTCATTATTTATCATTACCAAGTGGTAAATACCATCTAGACATTTATCCTGCTGAAAATCAAGTGACTAGTATTTTAAATAAGCGTATTACTGTGGAACCCGGAAAAATATATACTCTGCCGATGATTGGCAGTGAGAATAAGCTTCGTTTGCTCTCTTTTGAGGACCATCTCCATGTCCCAGAAGGTGAAAGTAAGTTCCGTTTTATCCACCTTTCTCCTCGCACCCAAGCGATCGATGTTGCCGTTGTAAAAGGTGATGTAGTTTTCCCAAAAGTTTCATTTAAGGAAGCCACACCATACCTGGGAATCACGCCAATGACTGTAGACTTAGAAATTAGAAATGCCGGTACAAAACAAGTAATATTACCACTGCATCAATTACAATTTAATCCTAACGAGGTTTATTCAATTGTTGCCACAAATTCTCAACATAACGAACATTCCTTTGAGACCTTTATAATCAGAGGCTAGGCGACCGGTTGTCCGGTCGTTTTCATTTATCTGGAGGCTCTGCAAATTTTAGACTTGACTCATTTTTGAAAAAAGCAAATAATCGTTTGTAGGCAAATTAGCTGAAAGGAGCTCAATAAGTGAATTTACCAGAACCATTTATAAAAAGAATGACCCATTTACTAAAAGAAGAAGCTAATCCATTTTTCGATACATATAAACAAACTAAAGCAAGTGGACTAAGAGTGAATCCCCTTAAGCTTTCCCTTTCGGAATGGGAAGCACTATCACCATTTGACGTGAAACGAATTCCATTTGTGGAAACTGGCTATTACTATGATCCTGAACATGATCAACCTGGAAAGCACCCTTATCATGCGGCGGGGCTTTACTACATGCAAGAGCCAAGTGCCATGTTTGTCGCAGATGTACTAAAGCCTGAAAGCACTGATACTGTCCTTGATTTGTGCGCTGCACCGGGGGGGAAAACGACTCAACTCGCCGGTTACATGGAAAATGAAGGAATTCTTGTCGCTAATGAGATCAATCCAAAGCGAGCCAAAGCGCTATCAGAAAACGTGGAGCGAATGGGAATAAAAAACGCGATCGTGTTGAACGAAGCACCTGAAAAACTGGCGGAGCGGTTCGAAGGATATTTCAATAAAATCCTCGTTGATGCACCTTGTTCCGGAGAAGGGATGTTTCGCAAGGATGAGGATGCGATTGCGTTTTGGAGCGAAGCTCATGTCGACCACTGTGCCAAGCAACAGCGCCATATATTGAAATCTGCTTACAGTATGTTAAAAGAGGGAGGAATTCTTGTTTATTCCACCTGTACATTTTCGCCGGAGGAAAATGAACAAACAATTGAAGATTTCCTCAACAACTTTCCTGATATGGAGCTATTACCAATTGAGGAAAAGCCAGGGATTGTTGATGGGAATCCCGCTTGGAGTAAAACAGGCAATGTAGAGCTCACTAAGACAAAACGTCTCTGGCCACATCATCTGTTTGGCGAAGGTCATTTTGTAGCCAAGCTAATTAAGCATGGCTCAAATCCACCTTCTAAGCAAAAACCGCTTGGCAAGGGGCCTAGTAAAAATGAGCTTCGTGATTTCTACAAATTTGCTCATGATACACTTTATCATGTACCAACTGGACCCTATTTTAGCTTTAAGCAGCAGTTGTTTTCATTACCAGAGAACTGTTTTGATTTTTCCGGATTAAAAGTCATTCGGGCAGGCTTGCACCTTGGAGAGTTTAAAAAAAATCGCTTTGAGCCAAATCATTCTTTGGCGTTATCTCTAAAGCGCAGTGAGGTAAAGCATATACATTCCATATCCCTTGAAACGGACGATTGGAAGCGGTATTTAAAGGGGGAAACGCTTCAATCAACTGGAGATTCCGGCTGGGTGTTAATATTGCTTAACGGTTATCCACTTGGTTGGGGGAAAGAAACGAAAGGTATCATTAAAAACTTTTATCCGAAAGGTTTAAGACTCTTATCATAGAAACAAATTGAGCAAGGACTGAACCACACCTTATCGCTTTTTTCGAAAAATCGATTTGGTGTGGTTCAGTCACCTTATCCCTAAGGATTTTTTGATTCAATTGGAACTAATAACGTAAATGAAATCTGATCCTTCTTTAAATCAAATTGATTGGCTTTTATTTGGATGCCACTTTTTAGTTTCAACTGCTGCAAGTCTACATACACTTGATTTTTATTAGGCTGGATCGTTACCCAATCCGGAAACTGATACATATCATCAACAACCTGTAATACCGTCGCTGAAGGTAAATGGAATCTGCCTAGCGATATTTCTTCTTCCTTTAAAACCAAATCGCCATTTTCTAACGCCTTTGGTGCAAATGACAACTTCATTTCAATATTTTGATTAAGGATAGGAAACGTTCCATACAAATTTACAAATTCATCTAGATGAATTTGATAGTCAATTACCCCTTCGTTTTCTTTTTGTAAATAATGATTGACAACAGTGTCCAAATCGCCTTTATTGCTCTGTACTTTAAACGATACAGCATCTGTATCCGGAGCTTTATTTTTCAAGGGCTTATCAACAGCCGGTGCGGTTAAGTAAAATATTAATATGCACATAAATAACAAATTTAAAGAAAGTAGTGCTAAAAATAAAAACTTCCATTTATTCTTCATCTTCAAGCATTCTCCTGTTTCGTCATGACTACTTTTATATTCTTTCTATATTTAATATAGAAAAAACCTTCCGAAGAAGGTTTATTTTTGTAGAGTTTTAATATCCTTGATAATTTCTTTGTACGGAATTTCCTCAAGACCGTCGTAATATTTCACGATATTTCCTTTTTGATCCATTAAATAAAAATCAATCCCGTGAATGACTTGATCTTCATTTTCTGGTTTTTTCACAACAGCTTTAAAATCCTTTAATGCCTTCTGTTCAATTTCTTCTTGCGTATAGCCTGTTAGAAAATGCCAACTACTATAATCTACATCGAAATTATCTGCGAACAGCTTTAATCGATCAGGGGTATCGACAGTTGGATCAACACTAAAAGATACAAGTTCTACATCCTTGATACCTTCATCTTTCAGCATTTTTTGCAACTTCGCCATATTTGCGGTCATTGGTAAACATACATCAGCACAAGAAGTAAAGACGAAGTCAGAAACCCAAACCTTGCCTTTCAAATCAGATAAGCCGAATGACTTACCATCTTGGTCTGTATAAGTGAAATCTTTTACAGGCCAATTCTTTGCGTTTTCAATTTCGTTTTGACCACATGCTGAAAGAATAATAGACAAAATGATAACGATTGCAAATGCACTAGCTTTTTTAAACATTGCGCTCACCCACTTTATTCAAATATATCTGAATTTTATTCTAGCAAACCTTTTGCAAAGAAAAAAGGAAAAGATGTGGATATTCCGACCTTTTCCTTTTTTTAAGTCAGTTATTCAAGATAATACATAAATCCGATTGCTCCAACACCCGTATGTGTCCCTATCACTGGAGTAGTATAGCGTATATCAATTTCAGAAAAGCCGGTCTGTTCGATGATAGCTGCTTTTAATTTGTTTGCGAGATCAAGCCCTTCAACATGAACGATTGAAACCCCTAAGATTTTCTTTCCAGTTGACTGTTCCACAAATTGCTTTGCCAAATATTTTACAACTTGCGAATGACTTCTTACTTTAGCCACTGGGGTATAGACACCACCATCGAGTGAAGCGATAGGTTTGATATTTAGGAGCGAACCGATCATCCCTTTGCCCTTTCCGATTCTTCCACCTTTTATCAAATTCTCCAATGTATCTACGACAACGAATAAAGTTGTTTGTTCACGTACTTTATCAACTTCCGCAACAATTTCTTCTCGAGATTTACCTGCCTTAGCCAGCTTTGCCGCTTCAATTACCTGAAATGCCAATGCAGCAGATATATACTTCGAATCAATTACGGTTACTGTGGCATTCGTCATTTTCGCAGCACTGCCTGCAGACTGAACAGTACCACTCATTCCACCTGTCATATGGATGGAGATCACTTCATACCCCTCATCATGAAGGCGATCATACACTTCAACAAAGGTTCCCACAGCTGGTTGTGAGCTTTTCGGAAGTTCAGGTGCTTCTTTCATCTTTTTAATAAATTCAATCGGAGAAATATCAACGCGATCTATATAAGTCTCCCCGTTAATATGAATGGATAATGGTACCACTTCAATGTCATATTGACTTAATTCCTCATCCGTTAAATCCACAGTGGAATCGGTTACAATGCGAATCTTACTCAATTTTTCACTTCCTAACTTTTTACACTTAATTAATATTATACAGGTACATTTTTGACAATGAAACCAATTCTAATAACTTTTCGTACAGATTCGACAAATTTCCAACATCGCAAAATGATAAACTCATCTTCCAAATCATTTTCTATTTATCTATAGTTGTTCACCAACTGGAAATATAATAAAGTAATAGTTGAGAGATGGGGGGGTATCATGGTTCGAAAATTATCTATCTTATTAATTATTGTAGGTTTAATAATCATAGGTTATAGCGCTTTTCAAATTTTTAAAACGAAAACTGTACAAACCAATAGCCTTGAAAAAGCACACGAAATTCTCAAAAAACCAAAAGTCGATATTGAAGATTTTTCTCCCTTTATGGGTGATGTTGTCGGGATTCTATCCATTCCGAGAATAGATGCAGAACTACCGATTGTGGAAGGTACTGATGCAGATGATTTAGAAAAAGGTGTCGGTCATTATAAAGGAACTGCATGGCCAATGGGGAATGACCAAATTGTATTATCAGGTCACCGTGATACAGTATTTCGAAGAATGGGTGAACTAGAGATTGGTGATGAACTAATTGTTAAGGTTCCGTATGGTGAATTTTCATATAAAATTGAAGGTACGAAGGTCGTTGACGCTGATGATTTGACCGTCATTAAGCCAACCGCACCTAATGAAGTATTAACCGTTACAACTTGCTATCCGTTCCGATATGTTGGGAATGCACCACAACGATACATCATTAATGCAAAACCTGTCAATAGATAAAGGCTGACCATTTCGTCAGCCTTTTTAATATATTTTAAAAACTAACAAATTCGCGGTAGCATTTTGCCTGTTAGTCTAGTAAGCATTCTTTTAGAACCAATCGGTGTTTCTAATAGCAATTGTCCTTTACTAACACCAGCCACCCGACCAATGATTTGAGCATCTTGACCGATTGGGAAGCTTTTTACTATTTCCAAAGCCCGTTTCGACTCAAGTTCAGAGATGAAGATGATCGCCTTACCCTCATTAGCTAAATAAAGCGGATCAAAGCCCAGCAGATCACATGCTCCATTTACTTCATTCTTCACAGGCAATTTTGCTTCCTCAATGACTAATGTAAGCGAGAAATCCTCTGCGATTTCCACGAGCGTTGTTGCAAGCCCACCCCTGGTCGGATCCCTCATGATTCGAACATCGTCACAATGCTCTGTGACACTGGCTAACATTTGGTTTAATGAAGCACAATCACTATCAATTGGAACTTGAATTCCCAGGTCTTCGCGAGCTGTTAACACCGCCATACCGTGGTCTCCGATTGTACCTGTAATGATAATTTGATCACCCTCATGAAAAAATAATTCAGGGTTAAGTCGCTTTTCAATAATCCCAATACCGGTTGTATTAATGAACACACCATCAGCACTGCCCCGTTCTACAACCTTAGTGTCTCCAGCAATAATTGATACACCAGCATGTTTCGCTTCCTTTGCCATATCCATAACAATTGTTTTTAAATCCGATAAAGAAAACCCTTCCTCTATGACAAAACCACAGGTTAAGTATAATGGCTTCGCCCCACTAACAGCCAGATCATTCACCGTTCCAGCCACAGCTAATTTGCCAATAGACCCACCGGGAAAGAATATAGGTTTAATTACAAATGAATCAGTAGTCACGGCAATTTCGGCTGTAGGAAGCTGTAAAAGGGTTGCGTCGAACATCGATTCGTTCCGATTCCCAAATGCTCCAACAAATAGCTCCTGGATTAATTGATGGCTTAATTCTCCACCATCACCATGTGCTAAGCTGATAATCTTTTCCATTAGAAACTCTCCCTCATGTAATGGTAATAGGCTGAGCAGCTTCCTTCGGCAGAAACCATGCATGGACCAATTGGATTCATTGGTCGACAAGCTTTTCCAAACAAAGAGCATTCGTTTGGTGAAATAATTCCCCTAATGACTTCGCCACAGCGACATTTTGTTTTCTTTGGTGCTTCTAAGGTTATGGAGAACCGCTTTTTAGCATTATACTGGTCGAATTCAGGCTTTAAATCCAAACCACTATTTGATATTACACCAATTCCACGCCATGCTTCATCACAAACCGTGAAATAGGTCTCCATCCAGGTTTTCGCTACTTGGTTACCAGTTTTTGTAACAATCGATTTATGATCGTTAATAATTTTTGCCTCTTTTTTCAAGGACAAATCTATCAATTTATCTATGCCACTTAAAAGCTCTGCTGGTTCGAATCCAGAAATCACTCCAGATACACCGTACTCGTTGACTAAAAATTGATATGAATCTTCACCTAATACAATCGACACATGACCTGGAAGTAAAAAACCATCCAAACGAACATCGCCAGCATCCAATAATGTTCTTAGAATTGGTTCTACTAACTTTGTCGTCATCCATAATGAGAAATTCTTCAACTGAAGTTTATCTGCCTCTCCAACGAGTAAAGATAAAATCGGAATGGTGGTTTCAAAACCAATCCCTAGGAATACAACTTGTTTGTCGGGGTTTTCCTCGGCAATGCGGATTGCATCAACCGGAGAATATAATACCCTTATATCCTTACCAGCTGTTTTAGCATGTAGAAGGTTTTTCGACGAACCAGGAACTCGAACCATATCCCCAAAAGTGCAAATAATCCGATCATCACCTTCACTGAGCGCAATCATCGCATCAATTGATTGCTGATCTGTAACACAAACTGGACAACCTGGACCAGAAATGAGCTTAACATCATCTAATAACGCTTGCTTTACCCCTGATTTCGCCAGAGCCATAGTATGTGAACCACAAACCTCCATATAGGCAGGTTTGCGTCCATAAATACTTTGAAATGTCTGTGCTTTCTCTTTTACCGATTCCAATAATGCTTTACAAATTTCTGGGTTAGAGGACTGTTTAAGTATTTCGAGCATCAGTTAGTTTCCTCCACTCTTCAACACTTATTTTTGCATATTCCTCATCCACGATTGACATCGCTTGACCCGCATGGACAATCACATAATCTCCAATTTCCACTTCAGGGACAAAAATGATACCTACGGTCGTTTGTGTTCCCATTACATCGACAACCGCTGAGTATTCGTGCTTTTCAATTACTTTAGCTGGTACCCCTACACACATGCTGCTCCCTCCCTTATCGCTGACGCAACTAAAAGCTGTCCGTATGATAATCCCCCATCATTGCAAGGGACCTTTTGATGATTGTATACTGTAAAATCATTTGTGAGCAGCTCTTTTGACAGCTTCTCTCGTAAATACCGATTATGAAAACTGCCACCTGACATGACAACCCTATTTGGGCGTGTCGGAAATTTCCGTTTAAGTTCGAGCATTACCGAAACGATAGCTCTGACAATTGTTTCATGAAATCTAGTACTAATTTCTTCAATTGCAGTTCCAACAATGACGTCCTCGGCAATTTCCTGGAGCATTTTGCTAAAATCAAAATCGAACAGACTGTTAGCTCGATTAATTTCAAATGAATAGGGACTGACCTCAGCTGTGAACTCTGTACTTTCACTAAGCTTTATGGCTGCTTCCCCATCATAGGTGGAAACATGGCAAAGCCCAGCCATTGCACTTACAGCATCAAATAATCTGCCGCAAGTTCCCGCCTGTATCGTATTAATATTTTTCTGCAGCATGGTTTGAATAACAGTTAGATCTGACAGTTTCTCAGGGAACAGTTGCTTTGCATACGTAATGCCATTATCACCGAGCAATGAAATAAGCATCGCACTAGCGTTCCGCCATGGTTCTTTTATCGCCTTTTCACCACCAGGAAGCGGTGTATACCTTAAGTGCCCCTGACGTTCAAAGCTCTTGTAATCTCCATAGAGGATTTCAAACCCCCAAATATGGCCGTCAATCCCATATCCTGTTCCATCTAGGATAATTCCATAACATTCTTCTTCCAGTTCATTTTCAGCCATACATGCTGCCATATGAGCATGATGATGCTGTACTTCAATTACTTCATTAAACTTGTAATCCCTAGCAATTTCCCTCGATAAATATCCTGGATGAGTATCAATAACTGCTGTAGTCTTGGGAATATCAACCCATTTTAATATATGGTTTAATTCGTGCTTATAATGATTGATTGTTTCGATATTTTCCAAATCGCCAATATGTGGACCTATAAAAATTTGTTCGTTTCTTCCAATTGAAAAGGTCGTCTTTTGTTGCCCACCAAATGCGACGATACCCGTTACATTCTTGTTAATTGGTAAGGGATCGGGGACGTAGCCTCGTGAACGACGTAAAAAATCCTGATTTTTGTTATTTAGTTGAACAACCGAATCATCTACAGGGTGTAAAATTTCCCGATTATGGATTAAATAAAAATCCGCAATCCCCTGTAAATAGTGAAAAACTGTTTCCTCATTATATATCATCGGTAAACCAGAAGGATTGGCGCTTGTCATCACAAGACACTTCACTTCTGACTCATCGAACAAAAGATGGTGCAGCGGCGCGTATGGAAGCATCACTCCAATAGTATTCATACCTGGTGCAATTCCATCTGCCAAATCATAGGTTTGATTTTTCTTAACAATAACAATTGGGCTTTCAGGACTTAATAAGATGTCTGTTTCTTGACAACTCAGTTCAGCAAAGTTTTTCACTTCATTAAGCGAAGCAGCCATAACGGCAAGCGGCCTTACTTTACGATTTTTTCGTAATCTGAGCAGCTGTACAGCTTCCTCGTTACGTGCATCACAGGCAAGGTGATACCCACCAATTCCTTTAATTGCAATAATTTTGCCTAGTTCAAGTAGTCGAATTGTTTCGCGCAAGGAGTCACTTACTTCAAGGGCAACTCCATTTGCATCGTATAGAAAAATATCCGGTCCACATTTTGGACAGGCAATTGGTTGAGCATGATGCCTCCGATTAAGTGGATTTTCATACTCCGCTTGACAATCTGGACACATTTTAAATGATCCCATCGTCGTGTATGGACGGTCATACGGAAGCTCACGAATAATTGTATACCTCGGACCACATTGAGTACAGTTAATAAAAGGATAACGATAGCGAAAATCTCGCGGGTTACGCATTTCCGTTAGGCAGTCATCACAAACGGCTGAGTCTATCGGAATAACCAACATCGATGCGCCACTACGCTCACTTTTTATGATAGAAAAAGTAGTGAAGCCCACAATCTCGGCTTCAGCTACAATAATTTTGTCAATCTTTGAAAGTCGAGGAGCTTTGTGTTCTAAATCATGAAGGAAGGAGTGAAGCTTTTTTTCTTCCCCTTCAAGGTGTATCTTCACACCATCCATGTTGTTCTGAACGGAACCAAAAAGCTTGTACCGGTCTGCTAGTCCGAATACAAACGGGCGAAAGCCCACTCCCTGAACTCGGCCTCTAACCGATATTCTTTTGGCTGCAATCATATCCCATCACACCTTCAATCCAAGTAAGCCAATTATCAAAACCTTCCTTTGTTGTGGCTGAAATAGGAATCAGTGTAGATTCGGGATTAATCCCTTCTAGATCGATTTTTGCTTGTTCAACATCAAAATTTAAGTATGGCAGCAAATCGATCTTATTAACGAGCACTAACTCGGTTCGCATAAACATTGTTGGATATTTGGGAATTTTATCATTCCCTTCCGGAACACTTAATACGGCAATTTTCTTATGCTGACCTAAATCATAGCCGGATGGACAAACTAAATTGCCTACATTTTCAATAAATAATATATCAATTTCATCCAAATCTAATTCTGCTAAAGCCGCCGCTACCATACGCGCATCTAGATGACATCCGCCATGTGTATTAATTTGTACAGCTTTCGCACCCATTGCCCGGATCCGATCAGCATCCCTTTCAGTAGCCAAGTCCCCTTCGATAACAGCAATTCGATAACGACCAGATAAGGCCCTCACTGTTTCTTCTAGCAACGTTGTTTTTCCCGCTCCAGGTGAACTCATCATATTAATGACAAACGTATTTGTATCAACAAACAGTTCCCTGTTAAATTCCGCTGCCTTGTTATTGTTAGTTAATACATCTGTTCTTAACGTTACTTTCATAGCTTGTTATCTCCCCTCGTATGATAAGACTTGGAACGTTTCACCTGAAGTAATTTTTCCAGATGGCAAAAGGCATATTGGGCATTGAGCAATTCGGTGGTCCGGCTGATACACATGACCACACAAAACACATTCTGCCCTCGCTGCCTCATTATGAATTTCTAATGTGGCAGACGAGTCGATAAAATGAGGATTTTGCTCTTTAAATATTTCAAAAGCCATGACTAAGGCATCGGGCAAGACATTGCTAACTTCACCAACTATTAATTCTACTTTTTGGAGCTTCTTCATTCCCTTTGACTCTGCATCATCTTGAATAATATTTAATACATCACCCATTAATGACATTTCATGCATGAGAATCATTCCTTATTCATGTTGTCACAGCCCTATCGTTTTAGCCCAATATAATATCCACCACTTTTTAGTAATATTGGTAACTCCTCGAAGGCTAAATTCCCAGATTCTGTTTGAAAATTATAATCTTTCGAACAATTAAAACATTTACAAGTTAATAATAGGTTTGATAGATTAAGAAGATTGGAACACGAGGGGCAAATACCGCTCAATGCCCTCATGTTCCCATTTGCATGAATAATATAAATTGGTTTTCCATTGATAAAATATTCATTTACCTTGGAAAACTCTGTATCCATTTGACACACAAACATCCAGCGAATCCCAAGCATAGAGTCAGCGGTCTTTTCCAGCTTCTCAATTTCCTCATCCACAAACGGTTCAGATACCGTTCTAATGGTGCTGAATAACCCCTTCCTCATTTCCTTAAAAAAATCCTGTCTGTTCACATTGCTTCTCTCCAAACTTGTATTTGGTGTTGAACAGCTTCTGCAAGATTAGTTAATTTAGCTTGATTTTCAGGGGATAATTGAACACCAAGTTCCAAACAAGTTGGTTGCATACCGACCATTGCAATGTGTTTTGGATATCTCTCACGCAGCTTTGCAGCAAACAATACTTCCTGGAAACCTAGTTGATGGATTGACATTTTTATACCGAAATAAGCAGGGATCTCCTCACCTTTTAAGGTAATAATCTCGCCGCCTGATTTGCCGGCATTTATCGCATCAATGACAAGTAAATAATCAGTATCCTCGACCGGACCCAACAGTTTCATCCCATCTGTCGAACCTTCGATTATTTCGATTGACTGATCATCTTTATACAGTTCCTCTAATAAGGGAAGAATATGGACGCCAACCCCTTCATCAGAAAAAATGCTATTGCCTATTCCTAATATCGTGATTTTTTTATCTGAGCTGCTATTGTTCATCTTTTCCTCCAATCGCCTTCTTTGGCTCCACTTTATATCCTGTACCAATTGAAGAAAGTGTTCCGTTTCTTTCAAGGTAATCGTCACGCCAAGCTAGGTAAATATGAATCACTGAAAATACCATAAACGCCCAAGCGATTAGATGGTGCCAAGAGCGAATGGAAAAGCTGTCGCCAAAAACACTCGGCACCCATGCAAAAAGAGTCGCGAAAAACGATCCATGCTGAGGTTCAAAGTAAAGATAAAAGCCAGTTAAGATAATCCCAATTGAGCCAATCCCAATGAAAACGATATAGCTCATTATCGCCAAAGGATTATGACCAACGTAATGCGGTTTTTTATGTTTCATAAATAAGTAAAATTTTACAGTTTCAAACATTTCCTTCCAATAAATGAGTCGGAATATGTTTTGTGATGAATATTTGTTACCTGCAAAGATCCAGTAAAACCGAAAAATAGAGTTAATCGTAAATACAAACGCAGCAAAGAAATGTGTATATCGCATCCAACCCATTAAATTAGAATAGTATGCTTCCTCAGGGATGGTTGCAGCTGCGAACGGTTTACCGATATAAATACCCGTCACCATTAAGAAAAGAATTGCGATTGCATTCACCCAGTGCCAAATCCGAACCGGCAACTCCCAAACATAAACCTTGACAACGTCATTGCCAATCGGTTTAGTAATCGGAGGACGATTTCGTCTGAAACTGGTTTCGCTGTTCTCACCAGGTAGAAGCGGTATCGAACCCTTTTTTCGGTGGATAATTTTTGGATTAGGCATAACGCACTCCTCCTATCCGATTCGAATTTCCGTGGATTGTTGATTTTCCAAATCGGTTAAATGAACAGCACAGGCTAGGCAAGGGTCAAAGGAGTGAATAATTCTTAATATCTCTAATGGCTTTTCCTTGTCTAATAATGGAGTACCTTTAAGCGCCGCTTCATATGCACCAATTTTCCCTTTATTATCCTTAGGTGAAGCATTCCAAGTTGTTGGTACAACTGCTTGATAATTCTTTGTCTTACCATCTTCAATTTGAATCCAATGACCGAGTGCTCCCCGAGGTGCCTCCATCCAGCCTACACCTTGTGCTTTTTTAGGCCAGCTTTCTGGCTCCCATTTTGATCGATCAAAGGTGATTTGGTTACCATTTTTCACATTCTTAAATAATTCATCCATATCGTTTCTCATCCAATCAGCAATGAGAACAGCTTCTAAACCACGAGCAACCGTACGTCCAAGTGCTGATTGCAGAGCAGTGATTGGCAATCCAAGTTTGGCAAGTGTACTATCAACGATATTCACAATTTCTTCTTTGCCAGAAGCATATCCAACCATCATCCGTGCAAGCGGACCAGTTTCCATTGGATTTCCCTTCCAACGAGGTGCTTTTAACCAGCTATATTTTTCATCTGTATTTAACTCTTTAAACGGTGCTTTCGGACCAGTATATTTAAGTGTTGTTTCACCATCCCATGGATGCTTACCAACGCCACCTTCTTTACCATCATAGGTGTACCAAGAATGATCGATAAATTCCTGAACATGTTCTGGATTTTTGAGATCAACTTCCAATACTTCATTCACATTTCCATTTAAAATAATTCCGCGCGGCATGCGGTATAGCTTAGGATCATTTATGCTACCAGTTGAGAAATCTCCATAGCATAAATAGTTATTTAATCCCCCGCCATGGGTCCAGTCCTTATAGAATGAACCAATTGCGAGCAGATCAGGAATATATACCTGATTAACAAACTCTTTTGCTTCATCGATTAACTGAGAAACCCGCATTAATCTTTCGGCATGAATTCCGTTATCACTATTGATATCAAGCGGTGTTGCCATACCACCAACTACATAGTGAGGATGTGGATTTTTTCCACCAAAAATCGTATGGATTTGAACTATTTCCTTTTGCCATTCTAACGCTTCGAGATAATGAGCTACTGCTAGTAAATTAACCTCTGCAGGCAATTTATAGGCTGCATGTCCCCAATAACCTTTTGCAAAAATCCCCAATTGACCACTTTCGACAATTTTCTTCACCTTATTTTGAACATCTTTAAAATAACCAGGTGAAGATTTTGGCCAAGTTGAGATTGACTGCGCCAGTTTTGAAGTCTCATCTGGATTTGCACTTAACGCGCTGACCACATCAACCCAGTCCAAAGCATGGAGATGATAAAAATGGACAACGTGGTCATGCAAGAATAACGTTTCATTCATTATTTCACGTATTAAGTGCGCATTACGAGGTATTTCTATTTTCAAGGCATCCTCAACTGATCGAATCGAAGCTAAGGCATGTACTGTCGTACATACACCACATATCCGTTGCACAAAAGCCCATACATCCCGTGGATCTCGGTCACGAACAATGAGCTCTAAGCCGCGAACAGCAGTCCCCGAACTATAAGCATTTTTTATTACCCCTGCATCATCAATATCCGCTTCAATCCGTAAATGCCCTTCAATTCTTGTTATCGGATCAACAACTATTCGCTCGCTCATTCATCTTCCCCCCGCTTTTCATCATGTTTCTTTTTCATCACTGTAAGACCTGCATGGGCAAGAACTCCGGCTGCGGTAAGTCCGACTGCCGTTGCACCTATTTGATCTGGGTTGATTGTTGTTTGAGTTCCTGGAATTTTTGCACGGCGAACAAAGAATGGACCATTATCCCAAAAACCTTCCTCCGAACAACCAATACACGGATTTCCGGATTGTATTGGATAACTCACACCACCATTCCAACGCATTTCTGCGCATGAATTATATGTAGTTGGCCCTTTACAACCTACTTTATAAAGACAATATCCTTGCTTTGCACCTTCGTCGTCGAAGGACTCGACGAATAACCCAGCATCAAAGTATGCTCGGCGATTACACTTATCATGAATTCTATGTCTATAAAATGCTTTCGGACGACCTAAATGGTCTGTTTCCGGAAGTGAACCAAACGTAATAAAATGAGCAATTACTCCGGTCATAACCTCAGCAATTGGAGGACAACCAGGAACTAATATAACGGGTTTACCTGATACGAATGCAGTGATTGGTTTAGCGCCCGTTGGATTCGGCTTAGCAGCAGCTATTCCGCCCCATGACGCACAACTTCCATAAGAAATGATAGCTGCTGCTCCTCCTGCAACCTTCTTAAAGGTTTCCTTCGCAGCGTTTCCAGCAACACTTAAATAAGCATCATCATCTGGTATGCTGCCTTCACATGCCAAAATATATTTACCATCATAATCCTTTAATACTTGTTCCATTGCTTCATCTACCTGATGACCACTTGCTGCAGATAACACCTCAGAATACTCGAGTGAAATCATATTAAATAAAACGCTTTCAACCTTTGGATGGGCACTTCTGATAAATGATTCTGAACAACCTGTACAATCTTGAAATTGCAACCAAATGACAGGAACACGAGATTTTGTCTCCATAGCCTTGACGACTTTATCATTCTGGGAAAAATCCAAGCCAATCGCAGCTGTTAAAGCAGTACACATTTTCAAAAAGTCACGTCTGGAAAAACCTTGTTCTAAAGCTGATTCATAAATCGTCTTCTCTCTCATCTTCGTTCCCCCCTCTTTATATTATTGAAAAAACAATGATTTCAGAAAAATTATATCGTACAAATGAAAAAAATATCCAATTGTTACATTATTGACACAAATTCTTCTTAACTGCATTAACACTATGTTATATGTTAAAAACGCGGATTATCATTATTCTTTTGTATAAATATGCAATAAAATATCAGCTAATATTATTGCAAGAACAAAATCGCTAACGCGACTTAATACCCACGACCCAAGTGAAGGTTATTCACTTGGGTCTTTTCTCGCCTGGCGCATTGTTCCATTACAAAAAGG
>NZ_JABAIT010000027.1 GCF_012843265.1 Bacillus sp. DNRA2
TCTTTCAGATAATCTGAAATCTCATCGTTTACTACTTTTCTGCGATACTTAATGACGAAAACCAAGTGATAGTAGAGTAAGAACACTGAATGATTATTATTATCTAACTTTGTCAATACACTTCCCATCTAAGACTAATTATATCACTAGCACAAATAATATGCGAACATTCGTTCTTGAAACAGTGGGGTAATTATGCAAACCAAACATAAGATTTCAGCCTATCGGCTGACGGCAATTCATCTCCACCTGAATTGTTGGGCTTCGCCCGTAACACAAATCAGATGGAGTCTTCTTGCCGAAAAGGATAAAGAGTCGGAATAATGTACGACTTCTTTCTTCGCTAGCCCTTTACGCACTAATGGAGCTGATGACTTTGTTTCATCAGCCCTTTTACATTCAACGAAAAATGGAACCCTGGCTGGAGGATCCCATTTCTGTGTAGTTTTGCCAAAATATCACCGTATTTGATTTCCTTACAAACTCCTTATAATCTAGCAGTTACTACTTCCGAACCCATTTCTTCCTTGCAAGTATCCAAATGTAATAACTCAAGAAGTTTCTGTCTTAGCCGATCTTCCTCTCGACTCTCAGTTGTTTTCATCCTAATGATTGGAATATTATATTTGCGTAAAATATCATCTTTCATTTGATCTCTTGATAATTGGATTGGATTGTTGGCATGGAAGGCATGTCCATCTACTTCAACAACCAACACTGGCATTTTATCCAATTTGTTGAAAATAACAAAATCTGTATGGGTTAAAATATTCATCGCATACTTTCGTTCATCCCCGTTAAGTTTTGATGGGTCTTTAATCAGCATTCTTAACGGCTGATGGAGTACCCAGTCTAAGCTATGAAACTCGGGCATATTTAAAACCTTTTCGATTACAGCATTCATTAGATTTTCGGATTTGAATTCAGATACCCTTTTAGAACTCTTTAAAGTTTCTAATAATTTATTGGAATAGCTTTTGTAAAGCAGGTCAAATACAGAATAGATTTGGCTCTCAATTACTTCAAAATTATGATATTGAATATATCGAACCAAATCACCCACATTCGTTCCCTTCCACTCCTCACTTCCCTCTGAAACAACAACAATTAGCTTATCCACTGCTCGGGAAACGGCTACATTTATCAGATTAGGATTATCGGCGAAATCATTAACGCCGATTTCATTAGACACAGTGGTTAGAATAATAATTTCCCTTTCTCGGCCCTGATATTTATGTACAGTATCCGCTTCAATAGTCATTTCTCCTATTGTCTTTTGAAGTTCATTTGATTGTAGTCGATAGGGAGTAATAATACCTACTGATTGTCTTCTTACATCAATATTTTGCTCAGGAATAATTTCTTGGAAAACAACATCAATCTGACGTTGATTCATTTTCCCCCTTGCATGATTCCCTTTTGCAGTTTTATATAATAACAGAGGCTGATCTGTTTCACATTCAGTTGTTAAAACAATGAGTTCATTATGATAAAATTTTTGATTGCAAAATCCAATAATCTTAGGATGACAACGATAATGCTCTTTCAAAAGTGTTTTTGGTATGTTTTTGTATACGCTTAACAAAGAAGACAATATACTGTGATCAGCATAATTAAATGCTGAATACAAATTTGTTGATTCAAAAAGATTTCTTGCAATTTGAGCTGTTTCTTTAGTAACAACATTTGGAAGCTGCTTCATATCCCCCACAATAACGGCATTTTTTGCACATGATAAAGCCAATGCTCCAGTTACAATATCCACCTGTGATGCTTCATCTATGATAACGAAATCGAACAAGTAATTTTTTTCAGCACTATTTTGCAATGAATGAGTGGTACTTAAGATAACAGGGTATTCTTTGATAAATTTTGAAAAATTGTTCCAGAGGGCGTCAACTGTAAAAACTGTTCTGTTTTCAGCACATTTATATTTTGAAGCCAATTTTGCCTTTAATAAAGCCATCGAGCGTTGACTGTATTGCTTCATTTCTTGTTCAAAATTATAATTTTCTAGTTTAGTCGACAATGTTTCAATTTGCTTATTAATCTCGTGGATTTTTCTCTCATAGTATGTCTTTTGTAGAAAAGCAACAACCACTTCAGGTGGATATTTATAAATTTTAAAATTGAATATTCCATGGATAAGGAGATTGTAAACTTTATCTTTAAAAGTAATCTGTCCTTTGATCAAATTTTGTTCGTATTCTAGAAGTATTTTTAAAAGCTTCTCTGAGCTGTACCTTGAAAAAGCGCGAAAGTTTAAACTCTGGAAATTTGATTCATAAAAATATTGTTTAAAATAGTCATATTCTACTTTAAGATCAGAAAGTTCTTGTTTTAAAATAGCCCTTTTATTCTGATAACCTAACATTTCATTAAGTTTTATCTGAGAGACAACTAGTTCAGACTTAGCATTTTGAAACTCATCCCCAAGTAACGTCCACTCTTTCATTTCGGGAAATATTCCAGACTGTTCAGCAAAAAATTTTTCCTTATTTTCATTATTACCTAAATAGGCTGCAATGAAGTCCACACCATATTTTTGGAGCTTTTCAAGTACATTAGCTGTGGCTGAATTATTATTTGATACTACCGCAACTGTTTTGTCATTATAAATAGCATTCGCAATGATATTCAAGATTGTTTGCGTCTTCCCCGTCCCTGGAGGACCTTCAATTACACTAATCTGTTCAGTTAAGGCTTTTTCTGTGGCAGATTTTTGGCTTATATTAAATCCAAATGGGAAAATTGGAGGTGTTTTCGTGTTTTGTTTATTTAAAGGTTTCCCTTCTAAATATGCTGATAAAACACTACTGGTACTAACGGTTACAAGTTTATTATATTGCTTTCCCAAAAAGCTGATATCATCATCTAATCTCGTACTGACAATATTCGCTAAAGTCTTCAAATAATCAAAGGTATTTTTTGCATTGCCATTCTTTAAACAGGTTTCTTCAATTACTAAGCTGGACCTCTCATACACTTTTTTATATCCGGTTTTAAAGGTAACTTTTACAAACTCTCCAAAATCAAGGATTTTCACTACTCCCGTTATGGGTAAATTATTTTCATAAATGATGTAGGTTTCATGATTTAAAACCTTGCCGCTCTTATGCCATTTTACGTTTTGGAAATTATAAAAATAAACTTTACTATTATTTTTATATCGTATTTGCCAATTTCGATTTTCATATTGACATGAATCGATTTCTTCTGTTTTATCTACATGTTTTACAAGAATAAGATTGTCATCTGGATTCAAGGTTTGTTGTCACCACCTTTCCATTTTCGTTAATAATTGTAACATAGTTTGGCGAGGAATTTATCGAGTACCTCAAGTGAAAGCTGAATATGTCTGATCGCTCCCGAAATATTCAAACAAGTCTTACTAGTATGATTTGAAAAAATTACAAAACTATGTAAATATAATAATGACATGCTAGTTTTTCCAAATTTAAACAAAATTAGGGAGGAATGAGCAAGATGGATGTTATATTTTTTATTTTATCTTTTGTCTGTTTTATAGCCTTGATTATTGGAATTATCAAACCTCAGCTTGTGGTAAAATGGGGTAAACCAGAAAAAAGAAATAGAATGAACGTTTTGAAATATTATGGTATCGGGCTAATTGCCACCTTTATTTTATTTGGAATTACAATAGAAAGCACTGAAACACCAACTGCCAAAAGTCCTGCAACTAGTTCAGAAAAGGTAAAAAAGGAAGCTGAAAAAGAAAAAGAATTAACAGCAGAGGAAAAAGCTGCTGCTGAACAAAAAGCTGCCGAAGAGAAAGCCGCAAAAAAAGCCGCTGAAGAAAAGGCCGCAGCAGAGAAAGCTGAGGCTGATAGAGTTGCAGCAGAGAAAGCTGCTGCTGAAAAAGCTGCAAAAGAGGAAGAAGAAAGAATTGGGTATGAAACTGGCATTACATATGATCAATTAGCAAGGACCCCAGATGATTTCGAAGGAAAAAAGGCTAAGTTTACTGGCACTGTAGTTCAAGTTATTGAAGGTGACGGAGAAACTCAATTACGAATTGCGGTTGATGATAATTACGATACAATTCTATTTGTAGCGTATGATAGTGAAATTACCAGTTCTAGAGTTTTGGATAATGATACTGTCACTGTTAAAGGTGTATCTCAAGGTTTGATTACATATCAATCCACAATGGGTGGCGAGATTAGCATTCCGTCCATGCTAGTAAAACAAATCGAAATTATTCAGTAAAGAGCAACATAGTAAAACTATGAAAATCGAAAAGGACTGTTAAAGGTCATTTGACTTTTAACAGTCCTTTTAATATTAATTCATGAACAAAGCTTAATAGAAATGAAAACCACATGCATATTATTTTGTAATGTTATAATTTCATAGCTCATTTTTTCTCCACGCCCTCTCTTTCAGTATCATAACTTTCAAATTAAGCGGAATTTTTCCAACTAATTATCGAGCGAATAACCTCTTTCCCCAACTTTTTATAATTATTTGCAGTTCATGATCAAAAAACACCTTTTTGTGAGATAAATCACAATTCACTATCATTATTAATGCTAACATTATTAATGAGATTAGATAATAAACACCTAAAAGTAGAGGTCTTTTCACACTACTATTATATTCTTTTCATAAAGAGAGACTGCATAAAGGAGTGTTATGAATGTCTGAAAGTAAATTGTCAGAATTAATTAGTCCTGAGGCGATCATTAATTTTGAAACTGGTCCAATTAAAGCGAGCACTTTGGATTCAATTATCAATCTTTTACCATTTGAAATGGGCTTTTGCGATGCTAATGATATTTTCCGCTGGTATTCAAATAATCCAAACCGAGTTCATGGTCGTCGTAAAGAAGCAATTGGTCGACATGTGCTTGAACTTCACCCAAAATTGGCTCATCACGTTGAAAAGTTGTTGAATGATTTCCGTTCAGGAGCACGCGACGAGTGGGAATTTTGGTTTCCAAAACGCTCCGGAGAAGAAACTGGCCAAATTTACCAAAAATTTATGGCAGTACGTGATGAAAATGGACAGTACCTTGGTTGTATGGATGTCACCATTAATCTTGACTTTTTCAAAGGAAAAGAAGGTAAACATACCCCTGAAACGATTGACGAATTTAAAGCTTTAAAGTCTTGATAAAAAATACTATATCAGAGGTAATAACAGAATCATATAAATCATCAATATTTTAGTTAAACTATTATTGGGTCATAATTAATTCCTCCACATTGTTTTCTTCGCTGATAACAATGTTTACAATAGGAATTTATTGACTCTTTTTTTTTACACAAATATAACAATTTATAAAAATTGTAATTTGAGTAATTTTATCTAATTGGCAATTCCACACTAAAAGTAGTCCCTTCATTTTCTTTACTTCTTACATGGATACGACCGCCGTGCAAGTCAATAATCGTTTTGGCAATTGATAAACCAAGGCCGGTGCCCTCGACTATTCGTGTACGTGCCTTGTCAGCACGATAAAAGCGATCAAATATTCTATCTATTTCCGTATCATTCATCCCTATTCCCGTATCTTCAAAAATTACGATGACTTTCTCTTCTTTTTCATCAATAGATATTTCTATGCTTTCATTCGGTTTATTGTATTTAATGGCATTGGATAGAAGGTTATCCCAAACCGTATTCAACAAGGATGAATCGCCGAAAATCTCTATATCCGGCAAAAAGTAGCTAAGCATAATTTCCTTTTCACTTATTGACCATTGATAATTTCGCACTAATTCCTTCAATTGCTGTCCGAGGTTATATGTTTTTTCTTCATAAGTTCCTCATTTCTGTCTAAAGAGGCCAGAAGCAGCAATTGCTTTGTTAAGGTGGAAAGCCTTCTGATCTCACCGTTAATGATGGACACATATTGGAGTCTTTCTTCTTTGTTTATTGAATCAGTCTCTAATAGGTTTGTATATCCTTTTATATTAGACAGCGGTGATTGTATATCATGTGAAATATTCGAAATAAATTCCTTTCTCATTTCATCCATTTGTTCCAATTTTCTCGCCATTCGCAAGAAACTGTGGGAAAGATCCCCTAACTCATCATGGCGGGTCACTTCAAGTTTGACATTAAAATCACCCTCTGCCAGCGATTTTGTCGCTTTTGTCAGGTTAGTAATCGGTTTTACTAAATATTTTGTATTAATAACAACCATAATGATGGTTAAAGTAATCGCAATTCCAAGAATCCATCCAAATAAAATATGCATCTCGTTAATGAGGAATTTGATGTCTGGCCTGATAAAAAGTGCAAAAGATTTTCCTTTATATTTTAATGGAACGCCAATGGTATTATCTAATTCATTAGCAAAAAAGCCTGTAACAAATGTCCGCTTAGGAAAATGAAGCATGCCATGAAAAATTTTCCCATTTAATACATCCTGTTGAATTGAACCAGAAAGACTTTTGTTCCTGAAAGGTTCGCCCAAAAAAGTTCTGTTTCCGTGGTTATCTACCAGACACACTTGATAGCCAACTTTAGTAATGCTGTCCAAATACTCTGTCAAGCTTATATTTGGGTGACTTTCAGCAAAAGCAGCAATATCTAATGCGACTTTTGTGTTTTTATTATCATTATAGGGTTTTAGTTTCTGTTGATAATAGGTATTTGAAATAGCAAAAGCTAAGATAAAGCTAATAAACATCATTCCAATTGTTATGACAACAAATTTCACATAAAGAGTTTTCATTTACGTTGGACCTCCAATAAATATCCAACCCCACGTACTGTTTTTATTTGAAAATCATCCGTTAGTTTAGAAAAACGTTCCCTTAATCTTTTTATATGAACATCTACCGTTCTCTCATCTCCTTCATAGTCCAAGCCCCATATTTGTTCAATCAGGTGTTCTCTGGAAAACACTGATTTAGGATTAGAAATTAGATAAGTTAAGAGTTCGAATTCTTTTAACGGTAAGAGTAAGGTACGCTTCCCTACCTGAACTTCATAGCTTTTTTTGTTTATCACGGTAGAGCCAATTTGTAGTATGGAATCATCCAGCTGGTGTTCATATCTCCGCAACAATGCTTTAATCCGAAAAGTTAATTCTTTAGGTTCAAATGGCTTAACCAGATAATCATCCGTTCCGGCTTGAAAACCTTGCTCCTTATCCTCAATTTCACTTTTAGCAGTTAGAAGGATCACCGGAATATCATACTGGGTTCGAATCTCTTTCGTTAGAGAATAGCCGTCCATAAATGGCATCATCACATCCAATACGGCTAAATCGCATCTCGTTTTTTTGAGTAATTCTAACGCTTCCATCCCATCCTTTGCCTGGAATACATGGTAGCCTTGTTGTGATAAGTGAATATCGACAAGTTTTAATATATTTATATCGTCATCCACAATTAAAATTTTGGTCATAGCATGTTTCTCCTATACTTTTTGCAAGATTTGTCCATCATTCATTTTAATGATGTGGTTAGCAAATGAAAGCATTTCTTCATCATGTGTCACGATTAATGTGGCAATTTTTAGTGTCTTTGTTAACTGACGGATTAATGCCATCACATCTTTTGACCTTTTCGAATCCAAACTTGCAGTCGGTTCATCTGCAAAAAGAATTTTCGGTTTATGGATAAGCGCTCGAGCAATAGCAACCCGCTGCTTTTCCCCGCCGGACAATGAAGAAGGATAGGCAATTTTCCGATGGTCCATTTCAACTAATTTTAAAATGTTGTCGATTTCTTTTGTCTGTTCCCGTTTTTTTAACTTGGATTCAGATACATCCAACATAAGTAACAATTGCTCTTCCACTGTAAGAAATGGCACAAGGTGGGCAAATTGAAAGACGAAACCAAATTTACTGGCCCTGATTTTCCGAACTTGTTCCGCATTCATCGTAGTCAAGTTTTCCCCTTCGAACATAATTTGTCCATCTGATGCAGGCTGAAGTCCTGCTGCTATGGTTAGAAGTGTGCTTTTACCGGAGCCCGATGCCCCCACTAAAGCAGTTACCTCCCCCTCTCGAAGAAAAAGGTTCACTCCTTTAAGGATTTCTTCTGTCACTTCTCCATTTTTAAAAGTTTTTTTCACATTATCTATTTGAAATATCATTTTAAACCTCTCCTTGTTGAATAGCATGTAATGGTTGAACTGATTTTATTTGTAAGCCAGAAAGCGTTGCGCCAATAAATCCAATTATTATAAAGATGATCGACATTTGAACGGTTGTTTCAGTGGTTAAATGAAAAGGCATTCCTTTAGGTGCAACCATATTAAAAATTTGACTAAGGGATATGGAAAGACTAAGAGCAATGAAGGTGATAAACACCATTTGTATCCACATTATTTTAAACAGCGAACTTGTTTTGACACCAATTGCTTTAAGAATGCCATATAAGCCAATTTTTTGGACATTCATCATGTAAAAAAAGATGGCAAACAACATTCCACTGATGACCACTAAAAACCATATAATCATGTTAAGGGACATCTGTTCTGCCTTATAAGTCGAAATGGTTTGAAGGAATTGATTATTTGAGAATGTTTCCATACCGGAGAAGGTTGCTACTGTACCTCCTTTAGGTATAAAAATCAACTGCATTTCATCAGTCCGAAAAATTTCTTTATAATCCTCCATACTAATATAAGCTACAGATGCATGGCTGTATTTTTTGTTTTTCACAAAACCTTTTACAACAAACTTACCTTTATGTTGATTATTGGTTAAAGTATCTCCAATTTTGATACCTTCTTCTTCTAGTGAACTGTCAAGCACAATTTCCCCTTTTTCTACATTTTTAAACCACTTGGATTCGGTTGCTGTTACAAAAGCAACACCTAGCTGCGTCCCATCATGCTCATTCAAAAACCCCATTTGAATGGAAAATGCTGCGGCATCCTTTTGTTTGATTAATATATCATTTTGGAGCACATGGTCAATTCTAGACATACTAAAAGTTTGTTTGGCTTCCTTCGTCATATAAATTTGTCCATCCGGCAAATCTTTTATTAAACTGGCACTGTCCTGTGATAATCCATTGGCCAAACCCGATATGATAAACGTTAATAAACTAACTAGAAAAACAATAGAACCTAAAATCATAAATCTTGCTTTATTTTTCTTCATTTCTTTCCAAGCGACGTTCATCTTCATTCCTCCAATCTTTATTACATACTTAGTTTAAAGGCTGTATGTGAACGGAAGATGAATAGAAAATTACATTTGAAGAGACTTGTTAATAACTTAAATTGAGATTTTTATTTAGACTGCTTTGCCATAATGCACCTTTTTCTATAATCGGTTGAATCAACAAAAGAGAAATTCTCATGGATTCACTAGAGGTGCAGAATATTATGGGAGGAAAGAAAAATGACAAATGAAAGTACATTATCCAAATTACATGATATGCGCTTGAACGAGATGGCCGACCACCATAATGAACAATTGAAGAATAAAAAATTTACTGAACTATCCTTTGAAGACCGATTTAGTCTATTAGTTGATGCTGAATGGGCTAGAAGAAAAAATAATAAATTGGAGCGTTTAATCAAAAATGCTGATTTTCGTTACAATAATGCTTGTATTGAAGATATCGAGTATCATCCCGACCGAAAGTTAGATAAAACTCAGATTCTACGATTAGCTTCAGGACATTACATACAAGAAAAACACAATATAATCATTAAAGGGGCATCTGGAAACGGCAAATCTTATTTAGCATGTGCTTTTGGAGTAGCTGCTTGTAGACAGTTTTCTACGGTAAAATATGTTCGTCTACCAGATTTATTTGACTAATTAGCTCTTGCGAGGGGGGAGAAGGCATTTACCAAAAAGTAATGAAGTCTTACCGGAAGGTAAATTTACTCATCCTGGACGAATGGCTGCTTACTTCATTAACAGAAAGTGAAGCTAGAGACTTACTAGAGATAGTAGAAGCACGTCACCTATATTCTGTTCTCAATTTGATACACAAGGATGGTATGAAAAGAATGGGGAGGACACACTAGCTGATGCAATTTTAGATCGAATTATCCACGACTCCTACACAATATTAATTGACGGAGAAATCTCAATGAGAGAGAGACATGGATTAAAATATTAAACTAAATGCATAGCTACTATTACAAAATAGTGGCTATGTATTGTCACTACTGTCCCCCAAACTTGTCATTGATGGCTCAAAAATTTGGCATAAGCGGCTCTTTTTAATGGCAATATTCAGCTTTTGCGTGGATTACTGGTGCTATTGTGCGAAACCTGACAAAAATATCTGGTGATGTTTTTTCCCGAATGGGTGTTGCTCAAACACGAAACAGTGTTGCCCCAACAGCGAAATAATCAAGAAATCCTTGGAAGGCTAAAATATGCAGCCGATAGACAGCTTTTTGCGGTCCTAAGTGGAGATAGTGGTACAGGAAAAACGACGACAATCCGTAAGTTTGTCAACGGATTGGAAAAAGGAGAATTCCATGTACTTTATCTGTCCGATTCTAAAATAACGCCGCGCCATTTTTATAAAGGGCTGTTGGAACAACTAGGGTCTGAAGCAAAGTTTTATCGTGGGGATGCAAAACGGCAGCTTCATCGAGAGATTGAATTGATGAAAGGTATACGAGGACTCCAACCAGTTGTGGTAGTGGATGAAGCTCACCTACTGGACCGGGAAATGCTTGAAGAAGTTCGTTTCTTATTAAATTTCAAAATGGATTCGCAAAGCCCGATGGCGCTTATTCTCGTCGGTCAAAGTGAACTGTGGGATCGGCTTCGCCTGCAATCATACGCAGCTATACGTCAAAGAATCGATATCCAATTCCAGTTAGGACATCTCGATCGTTCTCATCAAGTTGAGGAATATGTATCTAGGCATCTTCGTTATGCCGGAGTTGATCAACCTATCTTTTCTGATGGTGCGATTGATGAAATCCATCAATTCTCTGGTGGTGCCGCAAGGCTCATTAATAAACTTTGTACACATAGCCTTTTATATGGATCACAAAATGGACGAAAAATCATTGATGACCATATGATTAAACAGGTTATCCAGGGAGAACTTTCATGAAAAGCCGCTGGAAAGAAATGAACTACAATGCTAAATTGGATTGTTGGATTGTGTTTTGGGGAGATAATACAGGTTATAAAATGCGTTGCGGTGAATGGTTTGACCTTCATCTAGGAAATGGGAAGACACTTTCCTGCCGATTGGAACTGGGCAGAGACTGGTACATCATAACCGGTCGAAATGAAGTTAGATTTTACCTTAAGAAAAATGAAACGTATTTGGTTGATATGTAAAATTCTAGGGGAAGCACAGGATTGCTTCCCTTTTATTCGGGACAATGAATCCGTCAGTTTACGGACAATTAGTAACGTCAATTTCGGGACATTATATAACGCCATTAACAATGTGGTACATTTCTTGTCAATATATTTAGTCAGCAATGTCTAATGGAATATTTCATGGGCCTTATTCATTTTCATAATATTGTAGATATTTAATAGTTCACGAACTTCATTTACATACTGCTCATATATCTCTAATTCAACATGGTTAAGACAAAGATTTCTTTTTCTAATCGAATTTTCAATTGATGATAGTATTAAATTTAGGGTAATATTTTTCTCTAGTAGAACTTCAAATAAATCATCTTCGTCAATCAATTGGAAATCTAATGTGATTTCTTTTAGGATTGTAAGCATCGCAATTCTTAAATCCTGTTCCCTAATAATTTGCTCATTTAATTGTTCTAATAAGGTTTTTCCATCTCCACCACACATATTACATTCAAACATCTTTCTCTACCTTCTTTATAAAATTTTTATAAGAATAGGCTATTTTTTATGCGAAGTGGTTTTTTTATAATCTTCTAAAAATCATAATATATGCAAACTAAGAGTATATCCATTACAAGATAACAAGAAATTGTTTAATTATGAAGGCTGTTTGAGCCATGATGTGGAGTTTGAACCATTGAATGCAAATGTTTGAGCCAATAAATGCGGAACGGAAATCCACAATCATTGTTCTACCATATATTAGCCTAAAGGCAATTTCCTCCACCATTGGCTTTACTTTAATCCGTTTTAAAGAACAATCACAGAACTATAATAATTAATGCCTACTCCAGCGTGATAACACGGACAACCAATTCTAAGAAGGGACAACGACTATTCCGTTTAACCTAATGTAAAGATGGACATAAAAAATCATTGGCAAGTAGCTCCGCGTGGATTAGATGCACTTCTTTATAGTACAATTTATATTTAATGGTTTACAGTCCAGTAACTGATACCTCAAAGCCGAGTGTAAGAAGCTATTTTATACGCAATAATCAATTCTTTAAAATTGTAATAGTTACATTTATATTTTAATATATTTTATTTCATTTTAAAACTAATCTGAGTCATCAATCAAATATTTGAATTTCACTTTAAATGATTACAGTCATTTAAATGTACCACTACTGCCATTGTTTTTACCACTAAACGACTTGAGGTTTACCAAATAATTACAAAACATTTACCACAGCAATCTTTCTGGGGAAAGGAGGAGTAAATCTATAGTTTGGGGGAGTATCAAAAATGATTAATAGAGAACACCATTTGTTTTTCTACCTTATAATAACCAAATACTAATGATATAAAGTGTCCGTAGTTTGACGGAGATTATGATCGACATGTTATGAAATTTTAGGGGAAGTTAAAAATGGTTTCTGATTCTTATTTTGTATAACCACGACTGACAGCAATAAATATACTGTGCAATAAAAGCTGGTAGTCCTATTTCTGGAGTGATTACTGAAAGCTTACAAAAGCCTAATTCCACGTTTAAAAAAAGGATTAGGCTTTTTCAATTCAACATCTCAAAAGTTTCTCTATTTGTAACTGAGTTGATAGGAAGTGGTAAATTCCATAGAAACTGATGGTACAATACATGGCATAAGTGGTAATTTCTTGTGACTCTAATCACACCTTGTAATTCTCTTATGTTTTTCTAAAAAAAAATTACTATCTCTTCACTTTTCGAAATGATTTCTAAGCTATAAGCCTTTTCATTATCATTATGAGATTTTATAAGTAATTTTAGACTCCTCAATGAAACAACCACATCCTCCAAAATCAAAAAGGTCAATTTCTTTACTTTCTTCTTCAATTTCCTCTCTTAACTTTCTTAAAGTTAATCCATAGGATCTATTGTTCTTTTGTCTTCTTAGTATTGAAACCTCCTTCCCTAAAAATTTAATCATTTCTTGTTCCATTTCTTCATGATATAAAAAACGTTCTGGCATTGTATCATACAATTTTTTAAAATGTGCTTGTCCTGCTTTTACACAAAATCCTCCACAATTATTATGAGAGAAACCGAACTTATATAAGCGAGGGACAGTGATTCCATCTCTATTTAACTCATCAAACATTTCAAGCTTCGAATAGTATGGAGATTCACATAAAGGGGCTTTGATTTTATAAGGAAGCCAATTTTTTTTTATTTTTTCAAGCCTATGAATTTCCATCCAGTCTATTCCCACATATAATTTTACCTCTTCAGGTTGAAAATTGCTAATAATCCATTGTCTAGCTATCTCTTGTTTTAACACCCTAGTACAAGGTGCAATCCTTGAATTCCCTAAGTATTTCACATCTTTAAAAACTTGCCAAACATCTCTACCCTCACAAAGTCGAACAAAAGTTGCCCCAATCTCCTTTATAGTTTGATCAATAAATCTATACAAATCTTCATCTTCTGTTAACGTATCTGAAAACAATAGTATTATATCTCGAATGTTTTCCTTTTGTGCAACTCTCTTAGCAGCCATGTAACTTCCAATTCCGCCTGAATACATAACTACATGTTTCATTTAAAACATCATCCTCCTCATAAATCAGAACTAACGTTCCCTTTTATTATATGCAATATCCCTAATTTAGAAAATACTTATCATAGATTATTCATACAAATATTCTTAATAAAACTTTCTTCCAACTTAAACGGAAATTTTTTCCTTAAAAAAACGAACCCTCAAAAGAGGGTTCGTTGCTGATATCAAGAAAAAGAACAAACACAAGGAATAGTCTCATCTTTTGCAAATAGATAATTTTCAATTCCTTCACGTTCCATATCTTCTCTAAATTGTTTTAAACTATAGCTAGTGCCATTTCTTTTTAATATAGTAACAAATTTTTCTTTGTTGAAATGTTTATTAAAGCGTTCTTCCATTTCCTCTTGTGCTTTATACTGGTCTGGCCATAGTGCGTAAAGTGTAGCATAATGTTGCAAACCACCCCTTACACATCTACCCCCGCAATTAGCATGAGAAAAACCATAAATTTCATTTTCAACTAATAATTTGGCATGTGGATTATTTTCTTTTTCATCCTTTTCAATTGCAATAGTATACATACGAGGTAATTTAATTCCCCATTCGTTTTCAATTATTCCCTTAGCATCAATATCTTTTCGATGCGTCTCAATTAATGGAAAACGAGATTCAATTGGCTCTAGCGGGAAATGTTCATAGAAAGATCTAATTCCAGCTGCTTTCCTAATATTCTCGTCTCTGCTTTCAGGGGTTATTAATATACTTTCATCGTGCGTAAGTTCTTGATTACTTCTACGTTGTTTTTCATGTGGTGCTATACCAAAATAAAGAATTGGCTCTAAATTTTCTATATCTCTAAGTTCTTCCATATAAATTAAGGTTTGTCTAACTTTTAACTCTTCAGAACATTTTGCTAATCTCGAATTCCCTAGAAATTTTTGCTCAAAGAAAACATCCTCCGGAGTTCTACCGTCTATAACTTCGGTAATCTCTATACCAATATACTCTGCAATGTTTTCCATAAATCTATAATTATCGTCGTCTTCCCACATCGTATTAGTGAAAAAAAGTTTACAATTTTCTTTACCATGGGTTTGAACCATTTGATAAGCAACATATGCGCTACCTGCACCACCAGAGAACATTGCTATATGAACAGGTTTACGATTATTTTCAGACAATCAATTCACCTTCTATTATTCAACATGTTTTTCAAACAATTTGTAAATCATGTATTCAATTTCCTTTTTAGGGATACTTTTCCCACCATTTTGAATCATTCTGTTTACATTTTTATAAATTGTTTCTGCTTTTGGAGATAACTTAACTTTAGATATTATTTTCTTTTTACCTGAAAAATCAACGGTGATAAATTGGTCTTTGATACTACCTTCTTCTATGTTCTCTATAAAATTTATAGCATCATGATAATCATTGGAAAGTTGATTAAAAAATAGATTATTAGTTGTATCTGACCAGTCTCTTAATTCAACACCAATATAATTTTCAATAAATTTGTTAAGCCAATTAACATTATATAATCCTAATAATACTTTAATTAACTTATTATTTTTTTTAAAATATTCGTGCCTAGTTGTTGCCCAAACCTTGAGAGAATCAAATGTCTCTACTTCACAAATATCAAAAATATTTGTTAACAGGTTATCTTTGAAAATATCAAGGTATCTCTCAGCATATATTTTTAACAAAAATAATTTATCTCTATTATTGTTTTTAAAAAATTCATGATAAATATCTGCAATACTTTCTTGCGGTTTAACTTCTGTTTTTCTTATTAAATCCCTTAATACCTTAAAATCAGTTTCTGTTTCATCAGTTAATTGGGTTAAACGTGGTAGAGATCTTAACCATTTTAATAAAGTACCACATGTTTTTATCAATCTTGATTTTCCATCAAGTCTTTCTTCGATATGATCCTTAAAGACTTCCTCAATATAACTGAAAAATTCAATATATTCTTCATCAAATTTTTCGTAAACATAGTGATAATTCTCTGGTCCTTCTTCGTATAATATCTCAAATAATATGTCCCCATTTAAACCAGAAATATACATTTCATTTCTGTATAACATAAACTCATTCCATCTGTCCCTAAGCATTGAAACCAATAAAATAGGAATTATTGGTTTTCTAATACCAAACGGAGTATTAGTAAAAATATTTAATATATCTGCGAATGAACCCTTGGGGTTAGAATCTAATAATTTTATTAGTTTATCTCTAATTAACTTATAAGATTGGTCCTCGATATTTTTATAATCAAAAGTATTTACGTTTTTATACAAGTTACCATTTCTTTTAAAAATGGAAGCAAAAATTGCATAATCAGGACCATTCCCTTCAATACCAAAATACTCTTCCCTAGGTGAAGTTATGATGCTATTAACTACTGATATTGCAGCTTTCCTTTGTGCAGATGTAATATTTATTCTATTAAAGGAATCATTAAGTATTACAGGAGTATGAGTATATATCTCAAAACAAATCTTGGATAACAAATTTGACAATGAAATTTTGTTTTCTACTCTAGTTTCTGTTTTATTTGTAATCCAAATTGTTTTTCCATCAAATTCTGTGATAACTGATAAATACTCTGAAACAACATGACTAACCTCTTTAGACATTAAAATTAATTCTTCTTTGATCCCTTTATCCTCAGCTAGCAAAGATTTGTCGTTTAATAAGTCAAGGATAATAAAGCTCTCTAATAAGTCATCCATAATTGTACTTAATGGAACTGAATGTATGGCAAATATAACGTTTTTTTTCAAACTAAGAGAATTTATTGTATCTTTAATTTCATTTATTTCGCTATTTTCTCTTGGGAGAATATATATGATGGTAACATCTGATTTGTTAATTACTTCAACATTCAACCGTGATAACTCGTTACCTAAAATTAATTCAACTTTTGCAAATCTCGTCATTTCTTTTACGTCATTATATTCTTCAGGGAAGAAATACTTACTTTTTAAATTTTGATTTAATATTGAAAGTATATCATTATGCTTTAAATCAATTTTATTTTTTCTTTTTTCGATTCTTTCTTGAAGATTAATAGCACTTCCAGTATTAACTTCCCAGTAGTTATTAACTCTATTAAATCTGATTACTTTATGCTCTGACAATTTTTTTGTTAAAGGTAAAAGTTCAGACTGATCTTTTTCCATAGCAAAACTTAAAAAATCATTTGAGATTTTCTGTTCATTCTGTAAACCACAAATATTCCATAGGGTAATAAATTTCAATGTATTAATCCCTAGTTGTCTATATTTAATATCATCTGGAACTCTTGCTAATGCCTTTTTGTACATTAATAAATGTTCTCTAATCTCATAATCAACATCTAAATCATTTAAATCAGGGAAAAAATAATCAAATAACTGATATGGCTTATAATAATCATTGGATTTATACATATGATTTTTAAGCCCACCGGTTTCTTCACTTTCAAGAAATGTAAATAACGTTCTCTCATTCTGCCCAAAAACTCCTGATAGATTTGGTAATAAAAATAGAGAAACAGGATGCATTGGATACATAGCTTTTATAATTTTCTCTTCTCTATCTATTGGATTAAGACTTGGGAAAAGAGTGAAATTCTTCATCTTATCCAAAGTAATATTAAATTGTTCTTTGTTGATTGAGGGTTTATTAATAATATTTTCAGTTAATATTACTTCAGCAATTTTTAAGAAGGTAATTTGATCACTTGAAATATGATATTGGGTAAATCTCTTCTCTATTCTTTGAAATTCCTTTGAAACTTCACTACTTCCTTTAAAATATTGGCGTAAACTTTTATGAGTTATCAACAATAACTGTAATGTATTACTGCGGCTAACAATCTCTGCAAAATCCTGAATATCCTGCATCGCTTCATTTAGTTTTGAAGGTTCTAATCCCTGTAAAAATCGACCAAATTCATCATAAATGATAAATACCCCTACATTTTGCTCTTCAAGTTTCTTTGATAAGAATTCCATTTGAGTTATAATATCGTCATTATAACCAATTTCAAAGGATGCTCCCGAAGTTAAAGAGGGATAAAGTTTAGAAAAAAAGACTATTTCCCCTTCATTTTGATTTTTAATTTCTAATAGCCAATTTTCAATGTCTTTCCCCTTACTATCTAACGCTTTTACAAAGATATCATAGGTATGCGGGTAATTTTCTTTCCATTTGTTTATTGAATCAATAATCTTCTCACTAATTCCTGGAAGAATTATATCGATATCAATTGTCTTTTTTAGTGTCTTAATAATACTAGAAAGTATTGAATCTCTAAATCTGCCTTCATTTCCTGTTAACAATACAGGTATATATTTGCGATTTAATTTATATACACTTTCAATTTGTCCTGCGATATAATCATCGAAATGTTGAAATTTATTGATAAGTTTCTGTATTTCAATAGAAGGAGTTGATTCAGAAACGATACTACTCACTACAGTTGCTAATAATGACTTTCCTGTTCCATATGGTCCTATAACAATATGTGATCTATTGGCATTATTTTCAAAACCGTTTAATATACCCTTTAGCGCTTCAGTATGTGAAGGACTAGGAATATAACTTCTAATAAACTCATCATTTCCTACATCAAATTTTATATTTACACTAGTTTTTAAAGCCATTTTAGACTGTCACCCTATCTAATGAAAATCCGTACTCATAACATAAATACTCTAATGCAGAAATTTTTGGTAATCGAACATTATCCAAATTATTAGTTCTAACATATTCTAATGGGAATTTATTATGATTTGTTAAATTATTAAGAATCTCTATTGCTTTGTTTCTAGAAAGATTAAATATTTTTCCCCACAAATATCTTTCATTTAGAATTTCCTCGAGGCTTATAAGACTAACCTCATGTTCCTCTCCATATTTTAAGAGTATATAATATAATGTAACTATACCAATGTCATTAATATCAGGGGTAACTTTAAGAACATTCTCAACTCCCTCTTCAGAGGGCTCTTCTTTTAAAAGGTTTAATTTAGTAAATGGACTAAAAATAAAGTCTTCGGGATCATTTTCTTCAGATCTCTTAGTGTAAAGCTGAACTAAACAATCTATATCTCTTTTCAAAGATTTTTGAGAAACTGATTTATCATTACTGTATACCCAATTAGTAAAAGCTCTTAATAAGCTATCCCGCTGTGTAATGGTCTCCTTAAAATCATTAAAGTACCAATCAAAAACAGTTGCTAAATCATTTTTGTTTCTCACTAAGTTATAATGCAATAATGATACCGTGTCATTTTTTTGTAACAACCGATCTTTATGGTATATTAGTTTACCTAAATCCGTTAATAAATGTTCAGTTTGTTTGTTAGACTTTTCTTCATAAATTACTTCTGTTGCAACCATCCAAAAGCGTAATGATTGAACCATATTTTTCCCTAAACCGATCTCTTCGGGACTATCATCCTCATAAAAAAATCTTGTTGAATTAATAATCGCCTTTAAACCCTTACTAATCCATTTATCCCTTAAATAAAAACTTTGATGTCTTGCGTAAGCCATAAATAAACTTCCTTTCACAACTTCTGGTAAACCATCTCCAGTAATCATTATACACTAATCAAACTTTAAAGGTAAGTAATATTCTCATATTTTCGAACACTAGTTCGTTTTGGTGATGAAATATAAAGCATCTAGGAATAACCTAGATGCTAGTAATTTAATTACTCTTACTATAAAACCTACGATTCAATTCTTCTATGCAGAAGAACTTCTGTTCCTCTGTAAGGTTATCAAACAAACTGATTACAGCGTCAACAGATAATTCATTAAGCCTTTGTATCACTATTTCGTTAAAAGCTTTTAACTCTTTCAAAGAATTTTCATTTAAGAAGGTTGGGACAACTTTTGTTTGTTCTAACCAAGTAGAACAGTCAGTTGCATCCCAAGATTTTATATTTGAATGAATATTAAGATACCTTGTTACCCATTTATCTTCGAGTAAATTAATTTTTTTTATATAATCTTCCTTCAAGAATTCTATAATAGGTAAAAAATCAATATCAGATTCAAAATCTGACCATTTTTCTGTTAAATTGTCAATTTCAATATAAAGATCATTTCTATTCTCCTTATATTTATTCAAACTGTTTATTTCATTTAAGAAGTTTTGTAAGTGATTTGCGGCTACTTCAATACCTTCACGATCTACCTCATTAATAGATTTTCCTAAAAGATTTTTTGCGTTAGTAAGAAAATTATCACAATCATCTACACTTCTTAATTCAAACATAGAGTCATATATACTTGATATTTCCTTAGCAAGATTATCTATAAAATTTTCAATGAAGTTTACTCTTGTTTCAACTTTCTCAATAAATTCAACCATATGCTTTTTTTCTACTTTATCATTCTTTAAAAGTTCAAGAATATCTTGACCAGCATGCTTCATATTAACTAATTCATCATATCCTGACGAATTATTTGGTTTGTTGTGTTTTAGATAGTTTTCTACAGTTTCATTAATATTTTCTAATTGTTTAATAATGTTTAAATTGTCGAGAATATCTTGGAGTTTAGATCTAAGTTTACGTGCTTCGTGTTTATAATCATATTTTGTAAATGAATCAATTAAATGATTGACCCATTTTTCAAAGCCAGAAACTTGTGCATAACTTTGACATCGTAGTTTATTCAACCATCCATCGAATTCTTTATTTATTAAGCTATGGCATTTCTCTGTCATAATATTAGCTTCTTCAATATGTGATGAGTTGTACACATATCTATTGGAATCTTGTACTGCACCCTCAATATTACTACAAGTATCTAATACCTCAAAAATCTTTTTAAAGTCTAAATCTCTACTACCATTTGATAATTTTAATCTTAGCTCACCAAAAATAAGTCTGTTACTTTCAAATAATTTTTTTCCTTCTCTTAAAATTAGCTCAAGATTCATGATTTTATCTTCTAGTTCCTCTGGAATATCTTCTTCTAGTTTTAATTGCTCAAACTCTCTAGCTAATCCTGGACACTTATCAATGTCGTTATTACGTTCAACTCTGTTATATAAATTAAGATATCGTCCAGCCAACTTATCAGGATCTACCTTTGTTAAAGTTGTCTCAAATAACGCAGTAAAATCCACTTTTTTATCCAAGAATACTTTATTACCCCATTCCTCCAAACGCAGCCTTTGCCCGTTAATATCCACTCTAATTTCTATTTTTCTTTGGATGAGGTAAGTAGCTAACAATAATGCCAACGCAAAATCATTTATTCCATATGGAGGTTTCTGATACTTTTCGAAAACCTTGTCAATAGTCATAGTTTCATTAGCATTAATTAGGTCATCTATATCTTCAAATATTTTTCTAACCTTTAGATTTGTTGGTGATACAAATTGGTAATCATTATTAAGTATCCCCCATGAGCCCATTCTGCCTTCAAAAAGCACTGTTTCAATTCTATTTTTTATTTCGGTTGTTTCAGAATGAATCAATTGAAATGCTGCACCAGATAATATTAATTTACCAATTCTTGATAAATTCTTTTTTGCTTTTCCTAAAGATTTATTTGAGAATTCCGTAAATGGAAATGGAATAACATCAGGATATAATTCATCAAACAAAGCATCAAAATACAGTTTAGGCCTTTTATTTGTCTTTTCTAATCCCGATTTTGTAATAATAATCCGATTTGCAACAAGTTCATTAAATCGATCTTTAACGTTTACTTCTGTCTTATACTTAAAGTCAGGAATAAACTTACTATACTTAATTTTTTCTTGTTCTGTAAAAAGATTTGATAATTGAAAATCAGTTAATGCGTCAGAAAATTTGTTTTCTTGATCATCTAATGCAAAAAAAGCAATTGGCATATTTTCAATATTAAATCTATCTAGTAATTTAGTAACAGATGATAATTTTTCAGACTCAAAAAGAGATGGAATATATATCCAAACTAATCTCCCTTTAGCTTTTTCTGGAGCTGTTGAGTACTCGAAATCATTTATCATGTTTAACAGATATGATTTATTAATATCATTTATATGAACAATTTGTTGTTCAAATTGCCATTCACTTGTACTAATTTGATTTTTCCTACCAAATGAAGTTTCTATTGTATCTAAAGGAAGAATTTCATTAGAAATACTATCTAATACAAGACTGATATTAATATCTAATTTTCTACGTTTATTATTAACTAACCTCTTAAAATCATTTATTCCAGTTGCATCTGCAATAAAATCAAACACATTTGCAATCTCATCATAACTAATAACTCCATATTCATGCTCGAGTTCGTTAATTGCCTTTTCAATTTCAATATGACTTAAATTTGTTGAATATTTTAGTGCTTGTTTTGTATCTTCAATAGATTTTGTTTTAAATCTCCCAATTCTAACGATTAAGTTTGCTGCTAATACTTCTTTATGTCTTTCATCGAACTTATCACCATATTTAGTTAGAATTTGATTATATAATATACAATATTCACTCTGTTTTCGCCCTTCTTGTTCTGCTACCAATAATTCTTTAAAAAATTCTGATCGAATTATAGTAGTAGCAGGAATAAGTGGTAGATCACCGAATTCATTAATTTCCATATATCCAAATTGCTCTATTTGTCTATCTAAAAAAGTTAAAGATGATCTTTGCTGTAACCAAGAAGATAAATTTGATAGCATCCAAGAAGTGAGTGGATGTAGCGGAAAAATACCTTCTAGAACCACTTTTTTAAAATGTAAATATTTTCCCCAAACACTAGACGTAATTGATTGTGGTTGCCACGATACAAAATCTTGATGAAATTTAACCCAGTTATTAGTTTGCTTTTCAAATTTATCTGCAATTAAATTTTTAAACTTTATTGGGTCTGTTCTTTCTATTAAATTAGCAAAAATAGTTTCTAAGTTTGAAGAAAGATGTATTTTTTCACTTGCCTCATATCTACCAATATAACGATTGATATTAGCAGTTCTATCTACACGAGACAAGTATGATTTCAAATCTGATTGTATAAAACCAACAAAAATGATTTTATCTCCGCTATCTTGCACAGCCTCATAAATTTGTTGCAAAGCAGAATCACCAGCTCTTGTTGGGTAAGACGAGGCATATTCTATATATCTTCCAAATTCATCAAATAGTACTATTACTTTGTTGAATTTCCCTCTATCTCCACACACTGTATCTGCTATCTTGGTTAAAACATCACCTGCAGATACCCCTTCATCCCAACGGATGTATATTCCGTTAATTTGAAAATATACTGTATTAATAACTTCAAACGCATCAGCATCCTGGATAATATTTCCAACTAAATAAGCTTTTAAATCATCGTACTTTATTTCTTTTAATATTTCATTTGCATATTTATAATATAATTCTTCATAATTCTCAAATGTGTTATTAACAAAATTTCTTGCAATATCATAAGATTTTGTTAAGGTTTTTAAAAAATTATCATTAACATTATGGAGCTTTAATACTTTTTGAGTGGCATTTAGAATTTCATAATTAAGGTTAAAATCTTTCATACCATTAAGTACAAGAACAATATTAGGTTTTAATGAGTATCCATTTAATTCAGCAGCTAAATCAGAATCTACTTTTCTAATATTATTTATTATTGATTTCTGTAAAGAATCATCACGACTAAATAAACTTGCTAAAGTTACTGCTAAATGGGATTTACCTGTCCCATAAGGGGCGATTGTCATAAAAAAATTTGAGTCTGAGCTCTCTCCATATAATTTATTTGCAAGTATATTTGTAAATGTCGCTGTGTCAACTAATCTATGACTTTTAAAAGTAATATCATCTTCATTTACTCCAAAATATTCAGGACCATGAAAGACAAAACTCTTTGATACCTCTTCTTGCTTTTCGTGATTATAATACCAATCAACCTGTACAGCACCGTTAAAATATAATTCCTTTTTAAAACGAATTAAATCTTTTAACTGTTGTTTCATTATTAATCACTCCTAAATTAGAAGACTATAAATTTTTGATAACAAAGATTTAGATGATATTCGTTTTATATAAGTTACCGGTGACAATTGTCGGTTTATTACAATAACTCTTTCTTCTCGCAGTATTTCTAAAGTTTCATTTATACTTGCTTCATCCCATAAAAACGGATTTCCAAAACCTATTTCATTAATAAGATTATTATGTGTTATCTCACTTTGATTAGGTAATAATTGTTCCCAATTACTAAGTAATAAATAACCATATAAAAATTTATAAGATTTATTAACTTTATGGGATTTAAATATGTATTTCTCCTCCAATATTTCCAATAATTTAAGATCACCAAAACATCTGTCTTCTATATAACATGTCCGAAAAGGAGTGATATTTACATCTTTTCCATCAAAGTATTTATTCAAAGTCGACTTCAAGCTATTATTTGTGAGTACAAGACCATATGTCTTTATTACTACGTTATAAATATAAGACCACATTTCTGCTTTTGATGTAATACTAGATAAATTACAATGACACAAATAGTTTGTTAATTCTTCAATAAAATATGGGTCTTCCTCACTTACTACTTGTCCAAGTGGTGTAAGTGATATTTTGAATGTTGCTCCATCCTTCTTAACACAAATTAACCCCATTGCATTAGCATAATTTATATGTGGCACTACTTTTCCAGATCGTTTTCCGGTAGGTATTGATGTTAATTGAGATATCTCTTCTTTTGTATAAAAATCATTAAAATTGTTAGAAGCGAATTGCACAATTTGTGCAATCGCTTCTTTTTCTGGTGCAAATGATTGATGAAAATTTAATGGGAATTTCACTATTTCATATCCTTTCCCTTAACGGAGTAACATTAATCACCATTGGTGTATTCCTTTCAAGATTACCATCTGGTCTCAGTACTGGCCCTGCAACAATGCATTGGCCTTTTGGAAGATTCGCTAATCTCTTTGCCCACTCTTTTTTCTTTTGTGTATCTGTACTAAGAAATGAAGCAATGTCATTTATCTCAGTTTCTGGAGGAGAAAAGTAAATTTTTTGGCTAGCGTTTTGTAACCTCTGAATTTCATCTTTATGAAGTTGACCTTGCATAAATTGAGTAGCAAACCAACCAGACCACCCAAATTTTCTTCCTTCTGTCAAGATTTTGGCACTTGGTGAATTTTCACTATGATCTAAATTTTGCGCCTCATCTAATATTACAGGAAAAGGTTTACTCTTATCACCATGAGATAAGTTATAATTCCATAAATCCCACAAAATAAATTCAGTGACAATTAACTGCATTTCTCTGGTAAATCCGGATAATTGAACCACAAATACAATACCCTTCTTTTCTCTATGTTTATCCCAGTTGTATTCTGAGGAAGAATCAAATGGATTTCGATCGATAAGGGGTTCTATTCTGGATAATACTGTTTTTGAATAGGAGGACCCATCTAGTTCTAATTCTTTCTTTAGGTATCTTAAATTCATTTGATTTCCGTACTTCTCTAATCCCTTCATTGTTGCTCTGTAAATCGAGTTTGCTTGTTGAGGCCCTGTATCATAAACAGCTGCAAACACATCCTTTATTCTTTCAGCAACATCTGTATCCTCTTCCTCTTTAAATAAATCTTCATCTATTTCTTTTTGATTTTTCTTAAATGGATTAATTGGAAATTTATTTAGTTGAATATGAAATTGTTCTACTTTCTCACCCAAATAAACCTTGAATTCAGGTTCAAGTTTTGATTTTTTAAATCCATCTGTATAATCAAAAATTATACTAGAGATATTATTTCGAGCTAATTCAAGTAGTAAACATTGCATAAAATACGTTTTACCAACACCTGATTTACCTGAAATTAATATATGTCTGTTCTCTAATTGGGGATGACCATACTCCCAATAAATTTTTCTTTTAGTCCTATGTTCTTCGCCTAAAAGGATCCTAATGTTTTCTAAATTAGTAGTCTCCTTATTATCATTTTTTTCACTAGAGCTAGATGTGGTTTTTTCATTTTCTTCTATTGAATTAGTATTTGTTATATTATTTAACCCATCTTGATTATTAGCAACATGTTGATTTTCTAGAAACTCAATGAGGTTAATTTGATTTCGATTTCCATCGTTATTTTCTTTAGAGGCAGTTTGTTTAATAACCTGTTTATTTATTAATTCTTTTTCAGTTGCGTACCTTTCTTTTTCGAGCTCTCGATCCTTTAATTTATCAATGTTATCATTAAGTACAACATCGTTTACAAATTCATCATCCGCCACTAAAGACATCTCTAAACTTGTTGGATCCTCAAACGATACATCGTTCCTAAAGTCTGAAGGTAAAAGCTCAGTTTGTACATATAGTTGACCGAATGATAAATGTTTACAATTCACACCCGTTCCTTCTAAACAAAAACTTCTTTCCTCAATAATTTCGCCATTATAATCAAGCCAATAGGTTATCAATACGGAATCCCAATTAATTTTAAATTTCCCTTCTAATATTTTTAATAAATGCTGATTCATATTGGAGTTCTCTTTTTCACTTTCTGAAATATTCATTGTAGAAAAGGCTAACATTCGATATAGTTGTGAGAACCAGTATCTTCTATTATATTCTTTCGAAGAAGGGTTAAATTTATCCATTAAATATGCAACACCATTGCTTAATTGTTGAATTCCTTTATTTATGTGTACCTCGTTATACTTTGCCATCTTACATTCCACTAATGTTGCATCAATTACTACCATATCTTCCTGTGATTGTTTGTTAATCTCTATTTTCAAAAAGTCTGGCCGATTTGGTTCTCCATAAAACCAATGTTTGTAGCTATCTAAAGAAATATAATTATTTATTACTTCATTTTCATTTCTAGAGTTAATTTCCATACTATTAAATGATAGTAGACTAGATAAAAAGCTGTGAATTTCATAATCATGGGGATTTAATGCCTTTAATACTTTCATTCCGTCTAGCACATGCGATTGCTCAATGCAATACTTAGCAGATTCCCTACACATTTCATTAGACCATGATGGAAAAAGGGCCTTTAATCTTCTGGTTAATTTTACCTCTAAATCAGACTTTACTTCTGGTCTAGATGAAACTGTCATATTCAATTCCCCAAATGTTCCTTCACCAGTTGAAAAACTAATAACATTTTCTTCTTTTAGAAATGCCTTATCAAGCCCAGAATCAAGTGTAACAAGCCATCTAGATTTTTTATGAATCAAATCCATTAATTCAATCATTTTTTCAGGAAGTACTAATTCCTTTTCTATTCTATAAGTATCTTTTACACTGTGTGGTCTCTCAATCCAATGAAGCAATTGTGTATGATAATATGATGCTTGGAATTGCTTTTGGCTAATTGATATATTTTTTGTTAAATTCTTTTTTAAAACCGGGATAGGATGAAATACCATTGGAAACCTAGTCTCAGAGGGCTCTATAGATTTTTCTCCAGTTCTTTCATATACAATACCATTAGTTTTTAAAATATTTTCTAAGAATGTAATGTCACTTTCAAAAAGCTGCCCCTCGATATCGATCAAACTAATCTCCTGTAGATTCAAATCATTAAAATATGTTTCAATATTAACTGGATCAGACTCAGTAAAAAAGTTATCAAGCCAATAATTAACATAGTTTCTACCTTGGTTTAATCCACTTTGGGCAAATATTTGAAGCCTTAAGTGTATCTTGTGATTAATGCCCCCTAATTTATTGACAAATCCGTGAAGACCAGCAATAACTGGTTGTAAATTTGAAAAATTTAAAAATGTTATACGTATAGAATCAGTATGAGCAGGATAAGTTCTTACATACTCATTTATTTGTTCTGTTATTAAGCGAGACAAAGCTGTATCAGATATCATCTCTTTAGTATCAAAATCTTCATCAAAAACCAAATCAGCATCCAACATTGAATTTATATCTAGCGCAATATCAGATGTTATTTCTCCATGTAGGGCATAATAACCAAATACTTTTTTAGGAATCCTAGATTCTTCCATTTCTGATATTATTGTGTCTACAGATGAAATAATAGTTGATTGTTTTTCAGCTGCTACTATTTTATTCTCTATTATTGTATTTGACATCTTTTCATTTTCTAATATTTCTTTTATGACCAACCCTATACCACGCCTTTGGAAAGATTGCTGTTCTATTAATTTTTCTAGCATTGCAGGGTGATAAGGTGGTATTATAGCTCCTTCTAATTTTAAATTAGCTTCAGCAACATCCTTATTTGCAACTATGTAAAATAGGTTTGCAATTAAATTTAAGTGTTCTTTCTCAACCGCATTTAGATCATTAATTGATTCTGAAATTTCATTTACTACCTTAATATAGGTATTAATAAATTTAAAGGCACTGTCACTTTTTGCAGGATTAATGGAATTATATAGCCCATTTTCAAATAATGAACTCACAAAATTCTCATAAGGTTTAACTAAATGTATCATTTTTGAAAATAATAACCCATTCCTTACTTCATCTGGTAAGGTTGTTAAAGTATTAATAATCCCAATTTTTTTACCAATTAGTTGAAAATGAAATGATTCTTTATCATTACATTCAAGCAAGCTCCCTAATCCTTTAGCATAAAATATAGGAAGCAATAAAGATTCTTCTTCAAGCTTTTTATTTATTTCATCTAAATGTATAAAAGTCCTATACCAAAAGTCATTTGTATTAAAAACCCATTTGAAATTATGTTTCTTTTCTTCGTTTATTTTAATTTCAAATAAAATATTAGATAATTTAATATTAGATGAAGCAGCATTTATATTTACATTTGCAAATCTTTTTAAATTAAAGAATTCAGCATTATCTTCGTATTTTAGAGGTACTTTATCTTCTATTTCTTCATTTAGATATTCTAGAAGACCATTAGTAAATAAGCAGAGCTTTGACCACTTATCATACTTATCTTCATCATTGCTTAATGTATCAGCAAAAGTAACGCTTTTAACTATGAATTCTAGACAAAACCCATCATCATTTGAAATATTTCCAATAATATTACGATTATCCATTAATGTATTAATGACCATTTTTGAAAAAGCTTGTAACGGTGTACCGTATATTGTCTTAACTTTGTCTTTTTTCCCAACTGTACCACTAATTTTTATATCTAAAATTGCATTTATAAAGTTAAAATCCATCCGAGAAAGCTTAGGTCTTAATATATCAACATCTTTCCCCTGAAAATAATTAATAATTCCCACTTTAAATTCATTAAACGAAGAAAATTCTTCTTTTATTTGAAGCTCATTCTCTTTAATCAGTTCAGGGTGATTTAAAGCAAATTCATCAAATTTTTTCTCAAGTTTTACAAATTTACTTTTACTTAAACTATCTTTATACTCAGATCTATTAATAAACTTTGTTGCTTTAGATAATAATTCAAATTTCCTTCCTTTTTTTAATTTTGTAATTTCCTTATCTTCAATAGAGTAAATAGATGGTAATCCCCAATCAATCCATAACCTTTTAGCTAATAACTCGACAATTTCTTTTGCATTGTAAATCGACTCTTTTTTAATTTCATCAATAATTTGACTTAGTTTAAAAACATCCTTGGGGACAATTTTTAATAAAGAAGATAAAAAATGATTTATGATATTAACTTCATCTTTATCATCTAAATCTATTAATTCTGAAAACCATTTTGAATAATTTTCACCTAAGCTATTTTCAACTGATTTAGGTGAAATTGTAAAAAAATCATTTAACCCACCTTTATCCTCTACATTTTCAGTACCCATTAAAAAAACTATACCGGATAGCCCTTGTGTCCATTCATTTCTCCATTTTGTCATGGAATTGTCTTTATCAATGTAATCATTTGAATAGAATTCAGAAATATATTTTACATATAACGGGTTATGCTCGTATTCCTTAAACTGTTCCGAAGCGATCTTAGCAGTAAACTTAATTCCCTTTTTCTCAGCTTTTCTTTTAAAATTAGAGCAAATGCTTAAATATATATATGGATGGACAAAGTATTCTAATCTAAAGAGATGTCTGTTTGATTGATTATTAATAATTTTAGATTCGAGTAATTGGTTTATTTCTTTAATATAATCTTCCATACAATCACCCCTTAAATGGATTTTCTACAATAGATATCGCGTCAGATAGATCCCTTAAAAATCCACTGTCTTTTAACATTTCTTGAAATTTTTCTGAATTATTATCAAAAGGAGAAAAATCAAAATCTATTTTGTCTTTCCAATGGAGCTTAGCTTCTTTTGGTCCGATAATAATTTTAAATTGTTCATAGCATTTTTCTAAGAAGGTATTCAACAACATTCTTTCACCCGGTTTTATTATTATGATTACTAAAAGTTTAATTAAATCCTCATTTAAACTAAACCTCATATTTGCACCCTTAGGTGGAATAATAAAATCAATATCTTTACCAAGCTTTCTAATTAATCGATTGGTATCCTTTGATGCATCTTCATAAATATCAGCTTCTTCTCTTTTTGCTACTTCTTTATATGTATTTATGTCCGCAGTATGAACTGCTCTAAATACATTCTCTTCAAACCTTTGATAAGAAGTGGTTGCTATTTTTCTTATTTGTCCATTGGGATCATTTGTTAGATCTATTACCCACTCCATATTATCTTCATTTTCTAATTTTAGTGAAGCTTGAAGACTCATCATCCTCATTATTTGAAAAATAATTAACGTTCCTAGTAAGTCTATTTTTTCTAAGGGATCAATAAGTGAGCTTAACAAATTCCTTAATTCACTTACAGTATAAAATGAACGGAACCGATAATTTGAAGGAATCCATTCCATTGTTTTAGTAATATACTGAATCTTATCTGGTTGATTTGGATAATGATACTCCTGCCACGCTACTTGAATAAAATTTGATAAAATGCTTAATTGTGGAACCCCTTTTATTAATTTTCTTAAAAGCTCCTCTAATTCATTTTTTAATTCATTTTGTCCAACTAGCCCTTGAAGAACATGAAGATAATAAACTTCGCCACCTCTTGCCATAAAACTTCTTTGGTTAAATTCAAAACCAAAATCAACATCGTCATTTTCAACCTGATAATCTAAGTTCTCTCGAAACTTTTTACTACCAATTGCCTCTGGAAAAATTAACTCAGGAGTTACTGGTAATAATGATTGCGCAAACCAAGAACGCTTTCCAATTATGGCATTAAAGCCATAAAATAAATCCTGAAGTATATCTAATACAAATTCTTTACTTATATTAGAATCTGAAATATTAATCTTGCTTTTTAAATAGTCCCTATGATCTTCTAATGCGTTAATATCAACATTAAACCTTTTATCGGGCTCACTTCTGCTCAAAAAAACAAATCTTTTTAATCCCATCCGTGGATATGGATAATATGCAAGTTTTTCATCTTTTAAATGAATGGGAAAAGAAAAACCATTATCTTTCGTTTTACTTGTTTCCGACCCTTTATTTGAAATGAAAATTAATAAGAATTCTAATATATACTCGTAAAAAGTTTGATCCCTATATAGTCTTTGACCATAGGTTTGAATTTGAATATTTTGCTTTTTTACATCCTTATTATTTCCTTCAGGAAAAATATTATTATGCACCATATTTCCACCCCTTATCCAACAAACATTTCGTCATCATCAACTTCTATAGATATAACCTTTGGTCCAACATTCGTATGAACTAAAACTTCTGTCGTTGCGTCTTCAAACTTATATTCTTCATAAATTTTTGATTTCATTGTATCTATACCATGGCTTAAGGCGGGATTTATTTTTGTAGATACTGCACCTTTGGAAATCCTATCTAAATAATCAAACAACATTAATGATATTGGAAATGTTTCTGTTACTTTTGAGAATTTCAATAACATATTATAACGGCTTTCTTCTTTGTCAAAATACGATTGTTTTAATTCTTGTAATACCCTAATCTCTCTTTTTTCTATTCTACCAAGGAGTAATTGTACACTTTGAAAACCACTACCAGAACGTACTAAAGGTAAATATATTACATCACTTTCCGCATATCCATTAAATGAACCCACGAAAATAAAGTATAATGCTTTAGTAATCTTACTTCGCAATTCTCTGCTCTCACGGGCACCAATTTTATTGCTTCTGAACTTCAGAAAATCTGCAAAAACGGGAGAAAATAATTTATTGTATAAAATAAACATATTTTTTTCATCGTATTTTCCAAATAGTATTTCCATTCTTCTTAATGCCTTACGTAATTCAAAAGGCTCTTTGTCAGTAAGTAAATTCAATGAACTATATGTATAATGTCGGTTATATTTTTCCCAAATCGGTTTTGCTATTTTTCGTGCAGATTCAGTTAAAAAGGAAAAATCTTGTTTAACAAAAAAAGAGTAGTCATAGTCTAACTCTTTAGAATCTAATTTTAAATTTTGCAATTCTCTTATAGCCTTAATTTGAGTTGCATCACTATCTATATTTGTTCCTAGATATCCAAAAAATAAATTGGATGAATTGTATCTAAACATCTTTTCTATATGGTTAGATGAAAATTTTTCACCTACTTCGTTACAAAAAATATTTCCTGTTAAAGAATATGAAAGATGCGAAAGAATTTGTCTAACAGTTAACCTTCGATCATTTTCGAACATCCATCGATAAAAGGCACTTATTACATTGTTTACATTTACTACATTACTGCTTAACGTTTTATAATTGTTATAAATTGGACAAATTTGTATATTTTCACACTCCGTACAAGGTTCCCATAAATCTTTTGAAAGTAGATTACTCAAAATTTTTGGTGCAAGTATAACATTGTCAATTCTCGCCATGTTAATTAGAAGAATTTCGTTTCCTTCAACTTCTGATTCAATTCCATTATTCTCATCCATTATTTTTAACAGACCCATTTCAACTTCATCACTGTTTTCAGTAAAAATCCTTTTAAATGAATGTAATAAAGGTCCAGTATTAGAAACAAGGATTGCAGAATTTCCTTCTTTCTTTATTTCTAAAGACTTTTTAAGTAATTTATTTTGGTCTTCCTCAGAAAGCTCGCTCATATCTTTTACATAGAAAATAGATTTTTCTAATTCTTTCGAGTAAACTTCATCGTAAATTTTAAGATCTTCATTTGGTTTTATAAGGTTAAATTGTCTTAAAATTTGATGGACCAAACTAGTTTTTCCATCACCAGCGTGACCCGTCAATATTATTGAGACGGGTTTTTTTATTAGTTTATCAGCTAAATAAATACCCAGATTTCTTTCTACTCTAATCCTTTCATAGAATGGGTTTGTGACTTGCGCTTCAGCTAAAGCGTTTTCATTCGAACTGTTTGCATTGTTTAATGAATTTAAATAAGTAATATATGAATTACTCATTTGCTCCACCTCAAATCATAACTAATTTTTTTTAAATTATGAATAATAATAGTCGTAATAGTTATATATTACCATACACCAGGATATGGTTATACTATGTCATTACTATGTCAAATTTTATACAAAGATTAAAGATTAAAACCTCACAATCATTGTCATTTTTATTAAAACCAAATAATAAGTGGATATTTCTTGCTGTTACATTGAATAAGGAGAAAACCTATCACCCGTTGGGAGTGACATGGGGGGCAAGTTCAATTGCTGACCCAGTTCCCTTAAAAATCCCTAACCATCCTCACTCATCAACATTTTGTTAAATGACCTTCGTAAAAAACCATCTACTCATTAGTTCGCGCCTTTAAACTCATTATTATTACTACTTTGGGCATAAATTCATGATTCGTTTATACTACTGAATCTGCTGGAATAATTCCTATCTTTTTGTCTCAAACTCTATAAGACCAGTTGCTAAAAAAGGTATAGGAATAAAAGCTCATACACCCCTTTAAAAAGTGGTATAGTCTTATTTAGTCTAAAAAGAATTTGTAATTTTACTATATTGATTTATTAGAACCTTTTCAGAAGTACTAAAATTCGCCTCGTAATTTGTCGCCTTGTTTAAATTGGTTGTGATAAATCAAATAAAACAAAGGATGATTGAAAGGCTTTCATAAGTAAATTGTAAAATTATTGATGGTTTGTCCATGCAATCAACATGTATCGAGGGTACGTGGCAAAATATGACCTGTTGGTAGTTTATTTATTATTTTTGTAATAAACTCCTCCTGGAGACTAGCACAAAAAGAACATCCCCAAAAGAGATGCTCTAAAATACTATCAACAATAGAACAAATGTTCTATTCCGCTACTATTTGAGATTTAATTGTTATTACCCAACTTTAAGATGTTTTTCAGTCTTCTGTTCTTTTTCATTTGGTTTTTTAAAGATACCAAATGCCTTACCTACTGGTAAAACAACTTGCCCAAAATGTGGATTTAAGACTGCTGCAGCGGAACCATAAAATGATAGTAAAGCAATGAGCAATTCAGAGATGGCTGCAAGCATATGAGAGAACTCATACATAATGTCAAATGAGCTGAGGGACAATCCGATAAATAAGAAATCAATTAGTACAAAAATAAAAAACAGTACTTTATGAGTTTCCATTGCACCTACTGTCATGAATAGGCTAAAGATTAGGTAGCCGATGAATACAACACCTAGCTGTTTTGAATCAGCGTTAGCAAGGAGCTTTTCACCAAAAGCACCCATTTGAATCAACCATGTTGTTCCAACACCAAACCAAAATAATCCAAATGCTCCAAATGCTGTTGTTCCAAATACATTATTCTTTTTTGAATCTAGGAAACTTGCAATTAATTGTGCAATACCACCTAAAAAGATGGCCCATGGCAGAACTAATGCAGTACCTTCTGTCAGTCCTAATTTTTGTGAAGATGCTACGAGTGTTACAATTGCTAAACCAAACAGCCCAAGTGCAGATGGATCAGCGGTAACGATTTTTACTGAGGTATGATGTTGATTATTCAATGTTGTCTTGTTCCTCCTTAGTATTATACTTTCATAAAGTTACGTAAAATCGCCCGTATTGTCAATATGATAATGGATTACGAAACCAAATCGACACAAAACGACAAAAGAGACAAAAAAATGCTTGAACCTAATCAGAACCGGGAAACGGAAAGGTTTATTTTACCGAAATCAATCCTGATTCGAAAATAGGTTTGAAACTAGAATGTTCACGTACGAATGCCGACAAAAATCAGGTTTATGGTTTAAATTCTTACCCTGTGCCTATCCTCCAAAACCTGTACTATTCTTGCCAACAACGACTCTAATTCACTCTTAGTCTGAAAAGTATACGTATAACCAAAATTAGACTTAAGTTTTCCGTCTTCTTCTTTTTTGGGGAAGCGTCTTAACGCAGTACTTTTTACCAGTTTATTCGGAATTTCTACTAATGTATTTGCACGTTCAAATAATGAAGGATGAATAGCGATTGTTGGTGTTACATTGTCTAATAGATAGATATAAGCTCCATATTCAGGATGTTCAAACTCCGCTGCTTTTTTCGATACGTTTGTAAGCTTAAAATTTGTTGCTTCAAATGTTGATTTGTACTTTTCTAATGGGACTGCTCTTATGTTCGTCTTTTCCCGATCTCTGACTGTTCGTACTCTAGGTCCATCGATTTCTTTAACTTCTGTTTGTGCTTGCAGCTTTTCATGCTTCAATTGCTCTAGTTGAGCCTCTATTTCAGCAAATTTGTTTTCAGTCTCTTGGATATATTCATCCATCTGTTGTTTTATCATATGATGGTCTTGATTTTGCTTAGTAGGTAACATATATTCGGGAACAGTAAAGGAATGACTACCATAAACTTTTGCGTACCAGACACAGATATCAAATAATGCTCAATGTGCTCGTATTACCACTTCAGGTCCAATCTCTGTCACCTGATGGGACGCGATATTCCCTTTTTTTCTTATGTATTCAAGCCTCTTGTATATATTCTCTGAGATAACATCCTGTTTAAATAATCTATTAATTTTCTCCACCTGTTTAAGTGGGTACACTTCACTCATGTTTTCCTGTTCAAAAACCATTGAGATTAATTTTTCCCCAAACAAACGCATCTGGGTCATCGCTGCCTGCGGCTGATCCCACAAGAGTGTCTCAATACGTAATCCTAACTCTTCTAACGTACTTGAAAACTCCCCTAGAAAATTAAATATGCTGGGCTTCATGCTCGTTTCACTCCCCCTTTTCCTTTTATTTCCTATTAGTTTATCACGATTTTAAAGAACAGTGAGGAAGAATTTTAATAACTAACGTACTTATGTAAAGGTTGCGGAAGAGATTTTGAGTGATTTAAGAAATATTTGACCAATTGTAGTAAAATGACTAAATGAATAGAATTCCAAAACTGGAACAAGAGGTGACAATCATGAAAATTGGAATTATAGGCCTGGGCGATATTGCCAAGAAGGCGTATTTACCAGTGCTTTCAGAAAAAGAAGGAATAGAACTCGTTCTTTGTACAAGAAATGCGGAAACGCTCGATTTGCTTTCAAAAAAATATCGTATTCAAGAAAAAGTACGAACTGTGGAAGAGCTAATCGCAACTGGCATTGATGCAGCCATTGTCAGCACCGCAACTGAGGCGCATTTCGAGATTGCTGAAAAATTATTAGAAAATGGAATTAGTACCTACATAGACAAGCCCATTTCGATGAACTTCATGGAAACCCAAAAAATCGTGAAGCTTGCAAACGAAAGTGGAAAAATCGCCATGGTTGGTTTTAATCGGAGATTTATTCCGATGGTACGGGATTTAAAGGAACACGGCAAAGCAAACCTGGTTCTCATGCAGAAAAATCGGTTTGCAGCACCTGATTTTGTTAGAAGGTTTATCGTTGAGGATTTTGTTCATGTGGTCGATACGCTGCGGTTCCTAATGGCTACAGAGGTAAAAGATGTAAAAGTCGAGTTCCAAAAGTCGGGAGAAAAGCTAGATCAAGTCGTGATTCAATTAATTGGTGATGGCTGTTTGGCGATTGGCATCATGAATCGCAATGGCGGTGTAACTGAGGAAACGATTGAGTATCACACAGGCCACCACAAATATGTCGTGAATAGTTTAGTTGAAACAACACACTTACATAATAAAGAGGTCAGCATCACAAATTTCGGTGATTGGGAGCCGACCCTTTATAAACGAGGCTTCTATCAAATAACCGATCATTTTATTGAGTGCGTTAAAAAAAACATAGCGCCAAATCCTTCAATAGAAGATTCATTGCTCACACATGAGATATGTGAAAGAATCGTAAAACAGATTGATTCAGAGGCTTAATGCGAACGAAACGATGACCTTGTAATGGATAAGGGTCATCGTTTATTTATAATATACTTTCATCTTATCCACTGGCGCCAGGACCATTTTTCTGATATTAAAGGTTGTATTTCTCGATTACTTTCATCGCCTTTTTCATCGACTCGTTTGAAAGTTTCATCGTTCTTGTGTTTTTAATGAGAGTTATTAAATCGTCACTCATTTTTATTTTTGAATTGGAATCAAACTGATTCAAGGCCTGTGCCAAAGCTAAAATTGGCCGTTTATTTTCGGCGATGGGCTTGTTATTTTTTATTATGTACCAAGAGTTATTCTCTCTTTTTGCTTTAAGCTCAACAATAATCGGTTTAGTTTCTTCTTTTAAATATTGTCTGCTTAAATCATGTGCATATTGAAGATATTTTTTATCCTTCGCATCGTCCTGATAAAATATTTTGATAAACGGTCTTGAACGATTTGTTTTCTCGCAATGATAGACAGGATACTGGGAGAATTCAGAAGTTAATTCTATATATAGCTCTCTGATATGTTGAAAATATCGATTGGCCTCCTGTTTCACAAAATATTGACTGTTTGTGAATTCTGTTTTTTCGTGGAAAAGAAATAATTGATACAACTTTTGGCAATCAGTATATATATCAATCATTTCATTTTTATGAAGGTCAAATTGCTTAATCATTTCCAAAGCCTTTTCAAGAGAATATGCTTCGGCAATATTAGAAGTCGGATTGATATGCTCAACATCATAATGATATTTTTCGATAAAGCCATATTCATTCACTTTAACAATCCCTACCCCGATTCTTTGACCCTTCATTGATCCGTCAATATAGTACTCTATCATTCAGTACACCACTCTCTTTATTTTCATCCGGTTATTGACCTTGCGGAAAATTATATTAAAAAAACATCATAAGTTTCTTTTCTATAAAACACCGTCTAATTCCTTTTAAACAAAGAAATTTACCTTTAACCAACATGACTCGCTACGAACAAATAACTACACTATACCTGACGGGAATCCTACCTGCTATATGATTCGATTTAAATCTTTTCGCATAAGCAACCTTTCGTTAAATTTGGTTAATTATATTTTCCCTATTGATATATTGTAAATTTAGATTTATTATATTAATAGAGTAATAAATTTGTAGAAAAAGTTTCACAAAGTATGTGAACACATAAATATGTAATCGCTCACAAAATCACAAGTCATAATACAAGAAATTCTTTTCATATTTAGGAGGCCATGAGAATGGAAAATTCATTTATCACAGCACTTGAAGCGATTCTAGATCGCAAATATATCATTACCAATCCGTCAAAAACATTACGATATCGTAAAGGCTATCGCTCGGGACGTGGGGATGCATTAGCTGTTGTTAAGCCAGGGAATTTGACAGAGCTCTGGCAAATCCTAAAAGCGGCTGTCAAATTTGATAAAATCATCATCATGCAAGCGTCAAATACAAGTTTAACAGAAGGCTCAATCCCTGCTGGCGGCTATGATCGTGAAGTCGTTATTGTGTCCATTACACGGATTGATCACCTTCAGTTGATCAACCAAGGTACTCAAGTTTTGGCCTTTCCGGGCACAACGCTCTACTCACTTGAAAATGCGTTGAGACCGCTTGGGCGAGAGCCACATTCTGTAATTGGCTCGTCTTGTCTCGGTGCGTCAGCCATCGGTGGGATTTGTAATAACTCGGGCGGTTCGCTTGTCAAACGCGGCCCTGCTTATACTGAGCTTTCACTTTTTGCTCGTGTTGATGAAAATGGAGAGCTGCAGCTGGTGAATCACCTAGGCATCGACTTAGGCGATACGCCTGAAGAAATCCTTGGTAATCTTGATACTGGAAATTACGATTATAATGCTGTGCCGGAATCTCCTAAACACGGGCACAATCATACGTATCAAACGCGCGTGCGTGACGTTGACGCGGATAGCCCAGCTAGATATAATGCTGACCCTAATCAACTCTATGAAGCTTCAGGCTCTTCTGGCAAAATTGCAGTATTCGCAGTTCGACTTGATACGTTTCCGAAAGAACAAAACGAAAAGGTTTTCTACATCGGAACCAATACGCCGCGCGTGCTAGAAATGATTCGGAGAAAAGCGCTGTCGGAGTTTGAAAACATCCCTGTCGCTGGTGAATACATGCACCGTGAGATTTACGATATTGCCAAAAAATACGGCAAAGATTCATTCATTGTCATCAATAAACTTGGAACTGACCGTTTGCCGTTCTTATTTGCCTCGAAAGCGAATGCAGAGCGGATTTTGGACAAAATGAAAATCTTTAAGCCTTATCTTCCTGACCGTATCTTGCAAAAACTTAGCTATCTTTTCCCGAACCATTTGCCAAAAAGAATGGAAGAATTTCGCGATAAGTATGAGCACCATTTGATGCTCAAAATGTCAGGCGAAGGTAACGCTGAGGCGGAGGCATATTTGACGGAACTTTTCAAAGAAGCTGAGGGTGATTTCTTTATTTGCACACCAAAAGAAGGAGCAGATGCGTTCTTGCATCGATTTGTGGCGGCTGGTGCTGCAATTCGCTTCCAAGAGGTGCATCAAGACGAAGTCGATGATATTTTGGCACTTGATATCGCCTTAAGACGCAATGACATGGACTGGTTTGAAGAGCTGCCTGAGGAGATCTCGAGCCAGATTGTCCATAAGCTTTACTACGGACATTTCATGTGCCACGTGCTGCATCAGGACTACATCTTGAAAAAAGGTGTCGATGCGCATGCCTTGAAGAAAAAAATGCTGAAACTTCTGGATGAGCGCGGTGCGATTTATCCTGCGGAGCATAATGTTGGTCATCTCTATGAAGCTGCACCAGCACTAGTTGATCACTACAAAAACGGTGACCCTACCAACAGCTTCAACCCAGGAATCGGCAAAACCTCTAAACTTAAGAATTGGGCATAATCATCATCATAAAGAGTACACTTTTTGACAAATTGGTTTACAAGTAAAACTTAGAAAATAAGCTAAATTTTAATGTATTGCGATAAAAAAATGAAAACTGAAAGTCCACCAGGGGCTTTCAGTTTTTTTAAAAATCAAAATCCAATAAAAGTCTGATTCTATTAGTAGAATATTTGTTCATGGGCACGATTGAGGAGTTATCGTTACCACTAGCTTCATTTTTCATTCTTCATGGGCTCGATAGCCGACCTATCGTTACCACTAGCTTCGTTTTTCACTCTCCATGGGCACGATTGTCGACCTATCGTTACCGCCAGCTTCGTTTTTCACTCTTCATGGGCACGATAGTTGACCTATCGTTACCGCTGACTTCGTTTTTCACTCTTCATGGGCACGATAGTTGACGACCTGCTTTACTATTTTTATTTTTCTAATAAAATAATTAAGCGTTTATAGTAAAATTAAACCAACAAGAAATTTGGGGGTGGATTGTGTTTATACATAAGATTGATGAGAATGTTTCCTTAAAACTAATCGAATTAAATGATGCCCAAAGCGTTTTTGAACTAACAGACAAGTCGAGATATTATTTAAGAGAATGGCTACCATGGCTTGACTTCACCAATAATGTCGAAGATACAAAAGATTTTATCCGAGGATGTTTAAAAGGTTATGCCGACAGTAAAAGTTTAAATACGGTTATTTTATTCAATGAAGAAATTGTTGGAGTCGCAGGCTTCAATAGTATAAATTGGTCCAACAAGACGGCTTATATTGGGTATTGGCTTGGTGAAGAATATCAAGGAAATGGGATTATGACCAAAGTTGCTAAAGCGTTGACCAACTATGCTTTTCATCATCTCGATCTAAATAAAGTGGAAATTCGCGCTGCCGTTGAGAATAAAAGCAGCAGGACCCTTCCGGAAAGATTAGGCTTTGTAAATGAAGGAACAATTAGGCAGGCCGAGTGGCTATATGACCATTATGTTGACCATGCCGTTTATGGAGTATTGGCGAGCGAATGGAGAAAAATCCACTTAAAAAAATAACCCTATTAACACATCTTTTTGAAACTCTTTTTACGTTTGATTTCTATTAAAATAAGATTACATACACATCAGGAGGTTGGTTTGAACTTGAAAAATTTAGAGGATACACTTGATTTCGTAACAGGTAAAATTTATATGGTTGAAGTTCAAGACGGGAACGTTGAAAGGTATCGAGTACTAGCAGAAACACCTACCCATTTTATCTTTTATAAGGGAAATGACGATAGTGTTGATGTCATTGAAAAAGCAAAGAACGAGATCGTTGGAATATATGAAGTGAAGGATTGGGTGGATTCACAAGAGGATTGAGAATTTACAAGGTTACCTGAAGGGACAAAAGCCAACATTCTAAGTATAAGTGAGAATGTTGGCTTTTGTTATATTATTAGTGCGCCCTATTTTCTAATTGCATACCAATTTGGTCTTATTGACTAACGTCAACTAATCTTTGGCAAAATCCAGCTCGTGATTAGCATCAATATCTAATGGAAGACTAATAGTAAATGTAGACCCATAATTCGGAGTACTACTCACCTCAATCGTTCCCCCATGATCCTGAATAATTTTCTGACATATGGGTAGACCCAGACCCGTTCCTTCAGATTTCGTTGTAAAGAAGGGATTAAAGATTTTATTCAGATCCGCATCTTCTATACCCGCACCCGTATCACAAACCTCACAAACTGCTAAGTTCTCCACTTTGAACAATCGAATCGTAATATGTCCACTTTCAACCATAGACTGAATGGCATTGTTAATTAAATTCACAAAAACCTGTACCATTTTATCGAAGTCCATTTTAACCAAAAGATCAGGATTATCCTCCGTGTATACGATTTGATGTCCTAATCTGCGGGTTTCGGATTGTGTTAAGGTAATGACTCTCTTTAAACACTCGTGGATGGAATATGCTTGGTATTGAGAAACATCTGGTTTTGAAAATTGTAGGAATTCAACAGTTAATTTATTCATCCTGTTGACTTCACTAAAGATTATATCGTACCACGGCTCTATATTATAATTTGCCCCTTTGGAATGTTGCAGAAACCCTTGAATGATCGTTAACGGGTTTCTAATTTCATGTGCAAGACCTGCAGCCATTTCAGCTATTAGCTTCCCTTTTTCCTCTTGGTGCCGCAGTTCTTCACGTTTCTTCTCTTCAATAAGGGTATTTTTTTTCGTTTCCATTTCAATAATGTACTGAATGATCAGTACTACAGCTATTGAAGTTAAGAAGTCTGATCCAACCCCAAATATGCTATATGAATTTACAGGTGAATACGTAGCTCGAATAACAGTGTAAAAAACCATGAAAACAAAACCAAGAAAAATCCCCTTGACGGCTCCCTTGAATTGGAATAAAAATTTACTAAGTAAAATGATGTAAATTGAGTAACACCAATTCAGTTGGCTGGTGAAATGAAACAATAGCAACGAAATGATTTCACTAGCTGCAATGAAAACAAATAAGCGAGGATAAATTTTCTCCAAGAAAATGCTAATTATAAAAAGAAGTCCAAATCCAATCATAATAAATGCATTTTGAGTCTTGTCCAACGAAATCGAGGCGAAAATAACAAATACTACATAAATAGGTAAGACAATATGATACATTAACCGAAAAAACATAACTACTCTCCATTTCATTTCCCTTGGTAATCCAACTAATTATACACAAATTCCTGCTTGAAAACATTAGCTAAAGTTTACCTCAAAATATGAATGAAAACTTATCAATCTACTCTCTAAATTCTGCTTTGATACCATATGGTGCAGAATTTGCCCTCTTTAGCTTAATTTCTTTTATCGTTACGTGCATTGTTCTTCCCCCTTTCAAAAATAAAACTCCTACACTCATTTCTCGAGGTAGGAGTCCACGTAAAACTAAACTATGTAAAAACTGCGGGTTTCTGGCCGTTCACTAGAAACTGATGCTTAATCAATATCTTTCACCAACACTAATACCCCACTAACTGCCTCCTTGATTGCTTGCTCTTTTGTTTCACCAAATCCATTATGGCAATACCATTCCGGTCTTTCCGCAGTGGCGATTGCGTGCCAGTGATGCCCATTTTGAAATACATCGACCAATACCCCACAGGTTGGATGGTCATAATGAAACCGTTCGGTGGCTCGCAATAGATTGAAATCTAACGCCATCTTTAATACCTCCTTTGTTGCATCATTTTTATCATCACAATTGGAGATATTTTACTTCCAGAAACGTCATTCTATTCAAGTTATTGGAAATCAGAACCACTCAGTAGTCAACTTTACTATGACTATTTTGAAATAGATTATGCTTTGCCATCCGATCCCTCATACATTCATTAATCATCTCCCGGATGTGATACTCTCTTCACACCTTTTGTTTCTAAATCCATTTTGATTTTTCCTTTTGCGTTCCTGCCTACGATTTTGATTCGATACTTCCCATTTGAAGTATTAACTTTGAAGCTACCTTTGCTGCTGTTCTGGGCAATGTGGGTAACTTCTTGTTTTGGTGTTACAAAAACAATCTTGAAATCACCTTTTTCAATCTCAGCATCATAATATAGTTCGATCGCACTATTGTCCTTTGCCTCAATCAACCATTGCGTTTGCACCCCGGAAAACTTTTTAAAGCTAAAATCAATATGTTTTTTACTTTGGCTCCCAATTCTTCCTACAAAAGTATAGCTATCTCCGTTTTTACCAATCTCTTTGTTGCTGTCATAAAGTTCCCCTTTATCCGCTCCGCATCCAAATAAAACAGTAATCAGAGTAAATATTATTACTACCACCCCGAACTTTCTCATACAAACAGAATCCATTAACCCATCCCCCCAAAATATTCTCCGTTAAAAAAAGTCCACTCCATCAATGAATAAATGATGTGCGGACGTAACCTTCAGTAGCATTCTCTATTACCAACATACAACAAGAATTCAGGGACCTCAATTAATTGTATTTTATCATTTTTTATATTTTTCATTTTGTAATGCAAAAATGAGCCATATTAAAACTGAGAAGGTGACATAATTGAAGGTATTATTTTCGAGTGGATGTCCAAGAATTAATGCTATTATGTCCATACAAACACTAGATATAAGAGTCAGGATACTCGTTAGAATAATCGAGTGAAAAAATAACTTGGCAAATTTAATATTTGATTTCTTGAGAGAATTGACCATCCAAACACCTCCTTGTTTCATTTTTAACGAAATGACATTATTTCTTAAATTATACTCTTTTTTACTTTATTTGTAATAAATTCCGAATATTATATATGATTGAAATAACAGGAAAAATTCCGCTTAAATTGGAAAACACCCATATTTCCTTTAAAATAAGGGAAGTTTTTCCGGTTAACTTATCTAAATCTTTGAATTTTGACCTAATTTGAAGAGATAGCATTTTAGCCCCTTAACTGATTTGGACACCTAAATTTAGTAGGAGTACAATTTAGTTAAGAGGAGGAGTCCACTATGAGTAAGAGAAGAAATAGTGTGA
>NZ_JABAIT010000028.1 GCF_012843265.1 Bacillus sp. DNRA2
AACCAGTCGTTTCATCGAAATGACGTCTCTGTCAGATAATTAAAAGAAGAGTGCTGACTGGATCAACACTCCATGCGACTGCCCGTCGCACAAAAAGCCAGTCCGAAAACTGGCTCGAGTCACTCACTTATCATCAGCTTACAGCGCTTGACCAGCTGTAATTAACGCAAGCTTGTATACATCTTCATCGTTACATCCACGAGATAGGTCGTTTACTGGACGGTTTAAACCTTGTAAGATTGGGCCTACCGCTTCAAAGTTGCCTAAACGTTGGGCAATTTTATAACCGATATTTCCTGCTTCTAAGCTTGGGAATACAAATACATTTGCATCACCTTGAAGCACTGAGCCAGGCGCTTTTGCTTTCGCTACAGACGGAACAAATGCTGCATCAAACTGGAATTCTCCATCGATGACAAGCTCAGGGTCACGCTCTTTAGCAATTTCAAGCGCTGCAGCAACCTTTTCAGTTTCCGGTGATTTTGCTGAGCCTTTTGTAGAGAAGCTTAGCATCGCCACACGTGGGTCAATATCAAACATTTGCGCTGTTTTCGCACTTTCGATTGCGATTTCAGCTAAATCATTGCTATCTGGAGCAATGTTGATTGCACAATCGGCAAATACGTATTTTTCATCGCCGCGAACCATGATGAATACGCCAGAAGTTTTTGAAACACCTTGTTTCGTTTTAATGATTTGCAAGGCAGGGCGAACTGTATCAGCTGTTGAGTGCGCAGCACCACTAACTAGTCCAACTGCTTTGTTTGTATGTACAAGCATCGTTCCGAAATAGTTTTCGTCAAGAAGAATTTTACGAGCATCCTCCTCAGTTGCTTTGCCTTTGCGACGCTCAACAAACGATGATACTAGCTCGTCCATTTCAGCATAGTTTTTCGGATCATAGATTTCGCAAGCTTCAACGGAAACATTCAATTCTGCAGCTTTAGCTTGAATCTGTTCGATGTCTCCCACTAATACAGGTGTTAATACTTGCTCAGATGCTAATCTTGCAGCCGCTTTCAAAATGCGTTCATCCAAACCTTCTGGAAACACAATTTTCAGGTCACGCCCGCTTACTTTTGCTTTCAAATCTGTAAATAAATCAGCCATAAATACCCTCCTTATAAACACTCTTTCTCTAGAATACTTTACCCAAAATAAAAATCAATATTCTACGATAATGGTAGCGCTTACAAACTAAAAGTTGTTCTATTCTTAATTTTTAAATTGTAAGAATTATTTTCCCTAAGACATTCACCTTTAAATATTATACATAAGCTAATCACTATTTTACAAACTATGACAAATTATACCATCATCAGAGTTTATTCGTAGGTGTCATGGCTAAACTATGTTATAGTAATGTTGAGAATTTTAGAAACACTTTAGGAGTGATTAAGTAATGAGTGAAGCAGCACAAACTCTTGATGGTTGGTATTGTTTACACGACTTCCGTACCGTCGATTGGACACTTTGGAAAATGTTATCAAGCGATGAGCGCCAAACAGCGATTCATGAATTTTTAGCGCTTGTTGAAAAGTGGAACCAAACACAGGCGAATAAAGAAGGCAGCCATGCTCTTTATACGGTTGTTGGCCAAAAGGCAGATTTTATGATGATGATTTTGCGTCCAACGATGGAAGAGTTAAACGAAATTGAAACCGAATTCAACAAAACAAAATTGGCTGAATATACGATTCCAGCACATTCCTATGTGTCTGTTGTAGAATTAAGTAACTATCTTCCTGCTGATGAAGATCCGTATCAAAATCAACAGGTTCTTGCACGACTTTTCCCGATTTTACCAAAAAATAAATATGTATGTTTCTATCCAATGGATAAGCGTCGCCAAGGCAATGACAACTGGTACATGCTCCCAATGGAGTCTCGTCGCGATATGATGCGCAGCCACGGCATGATTGGCCGCAAATATGCAGGCAAGGTGAAGCAAATCATTACCGGTTCTGTTGGTTTTGATGATTACGAATGGGGCGTAACATTATTCGCTGATGATGTGCTTCAATTTAAAAAGCTAGTTTACGAAATGCGTTTTGATGAAGTAAGCGCACGCTACGGCGAATTCGGAGCATTCTTCGTTGGAAATCTTCTAACTGAAGAAGGCGTCGCTAAATTCCTACATGTGAACTAATTACAAAAAGAGGCTGTCATCCAAACTAGATGACAGCCTCCTTTATTAAAAACCAAAACTCATTGTATCGGGATGCGATCCTGCACGGCTATCCTGATTTAATCTACTAATTCGCTCCATATCCTCAAGGGTCAATTCAAAATCAAATACCTGACTGTTTTCAATTATACGATGCTCTTTAATGGACTTTGGTATCGTCACGACTCCGTTTTGGAGATCCCAACGCAAAATGACTTGAGCAATCGATTTATTATATTTTTGAGCAATCTCATGAAGAACTGGTTCGTTCAGGAGTTGTCCTTGTTTTAAAGGCGACCATGCTTCCAATTGAATTCCTTCTTTTTTACAAAAAGCATGAAGCTCGGTTTGGGTTAAATGAGGATGGTATTCAACCTGGTTAACCATCGGCTTGATTTCTGCCTCACCCATTAAATCTTCTAAATGGTGAATTTGGAAGTTGCTAACACCTATCGCTCGAACACGTCCATCTTTGTTAAGCTTCTCAAACGCCTTCCAAGTCTCTTTATATTTATCCTTACCTGGCCAGTGAATTAAATAGAGATCCAAATACTCAAGACCAAGCTTATTTAAACTTGTTTCGAAAGCTGTCAACGTTGATTCATAACCTTGATCTGCATTCCAAAGTTTAGTTGTAATAAACAAATCCTCACGAGGAACACCTGATTCCTTTATTCCTTGACCTACACCTTCCTCATTTTGATAAAAAGAAGCTGTGTCTATGCTTTTGTATCCATTCCTAATCGCAGCTGCTACAGAATGAACAACCTCATCCCCGTCGGCTACCTTAAAAACTCCTAATCCCATCCAAGGCATTTTCACACCATTATGTAAAGTCACTGTATCTCTTAATTTTGTTGGCACCATTTTTTGTCCTCCAATTTTTCAAAAAATTCACCCCTTGTGCCTGTGCGTGGGTATCCCCACTCACGAGCACATAGGGCGAACACAACCTCTTTATTTTCTTGCCTCTTGAACCTTTGCAATATACTGTTTTGCATATTCGGTAATTGCCTCAAAATCGCCATTTTTCGCTGGAGCTACTAAGTTTCCTCCAACACCCACAGCGACACATCCATTTTTAATCCACTGACCAATATTATCTAAATCGACGCCGCCCGTAGGCATGATGTTCACTTGTGGAAGTGGAGCTTTAACCGCCTTGACAAAATCAGGACCGAATGCACTTCCAGGGAATAGTTTTACAATATCAACTCCAGCCTCTAAAGCCCTTTTCATCTCAGTAATGGTCATGCAACCAGGCATATATGGAATTCCATAAAGATTACATAGCTTAGCAGTTTCCTCATCAAAAGCTGGACTTACGATAAATTCCGCACCTGATAATATTGCAATCCTTGCTGTCGCGAAATCCAGAACAGTTCCTGCTCCGACAACCACTTTATCATTATTTTTATATAATGAAGATAGTTCATTAATTACTTCATCAGCATTTTGGACTGTAAGAGTGATTTCAATTCCATTTACACCCCCATTAACACATGCCTCTGATATAGCCACCGCTTCTTCCTTTGATTCTGCTCTTACAACTGCCACAACACCACATTCAGTTAACTTTGATAATATGTTTATTTTTTTCATGTTGTCCTCCATTTAACTGAGATTCGTCCCTTATTTTTCCATTATTAGTATTTTACAAAAGGTTTAACTTCCATTATCATGATAATAGAACAATGTTTCAAAAAAATATTATATCAATATGATTATTTAAACATCTAGATAAAGAGGAGAAGAAAATGTCTACTGTTCAATCATTGGAACGCGCACTTACGATTTTAAACAAGCTTTCTGAATATCCAGAGGGAATTCAAATCTCTCGTCTCGCCGAGCAGGTAGGATTAACAAAAAGCACGATTCATCGATTATTAACGACTTTAGCGAGCATGAATTATGTCGTAAAGGAAGAAGAAACGGACAAGTATAAGCTTGGATTACAAATCCTTTTCCTCTCTAGAAATATGTTAAATAACTCCAATATTATCTCAATTGCAAAGCCATACTTGGAAAAATTGAGCCAAGACGTAAATGAAACTGTCCATTTATGCATTGAGGATCGCGGTGAAGTCATCTATGTCGATAAAATTGAGAGCAATCAAACCATCCGAATGTATTCCCGAATCGGAAGTCGTGCACCGATGTACTGTACTGCGGTGGGAAAAATCCTGCTTTCAGGCAAGAATTCGGATGATTTCAATGAAATAGTTTCAAGCATTTCGTTCGTTCCGAAAACAGCCACAACGATTACATCTAAAGAAGCTTTTATAGAAGAAATCGATCAAGTTAAACGGCAAGGCTTTGCCTTAGATAATTCAGAGAATGAAGAATCATTGCGTTGTATCGCCGCTCCAATCTTTGATCATCGAGGTAAAATTATTGCGAGCTTCAGTATTTCCGGACCAGCAAACCGCGTGACGATGGATTTAGTCGATGAGAGATTAATTGAATTAGTTAAGCAATATAGTAATGCCATTTCAAGAAATTTGGGCTATACTGGCGCTTAGCTTTTCCAGGTAGGTATTCTTTAACGAGAATACCTTTTTTATTCAAATCCTCCGACATGATACGAAAAAACGAAAGTAAAGAAATCCGTGACGCTAATTTCTTTACTTTCATCCCTCATCATTTTGTTAAGTTATCATTTGACAAGTTCACTTTTCAAAAAAGCCTCAAGCCCATTTCGGTTAGGTAATCCGTCGTTATCTCCAGGTGACATTACTGCTAGTGCACCAATTGCTGTGCCGCGCTTAACAGCTTCCTTCAAATGAAGTCCCTCAAGAATACCGCTGACAACTCCAACAGCAAAACCATCGCCTGCACCAACCGTATCAACGACTTTTTCAACAGGGAAACCAGAAGTATAGAACTGTTCGCCCTCCGAGCTTGTGAAGGCTCCCTTTGGACCTAGCTTGATTACTACTGTTTTTACACCGGCTTGATGATAGTGCTCAGCAATTTGCTTAACATCCTCTCGGCCAGTAATCAGTCTTGCTTCCTCTATACCAGGAAATACAATGTCTGAATGACAGGCCAAATCATTAATTACATTGACCATTTCCACTTTATCAGGCCAAAGTCCTGGACGCAGATTAGGGTCAAACGAGATTTGCACCCCTCTTTTTCGTGCCTGACTCATCAGCTCGTAAACCATTTCACGACAGCTTGGTGATAAAGCTGGCGGAATTCCTGTTAAGTGAATGTGATCAAATCCATCCCAGTTTAAATTGGCAATTGTATCAAGACCCATATGAGAAGCTGCAGAATTTTTACGTGCAGAAAATACCTCTGGATCCCCGGTCAGTACCTTTTGCTTCCACATCATTCCTGTTAAATATTCTGGTTTATAGGTTAAGTAAGTTGTATCAATATCGTTTTGGCAAAGAAAAGTTTCAATGTGTCTTCCAAAAGGGTCATTTCCAACTTGAGTAATATAGGTAACCTGGTGCCCTAAGCGTGACATTCCGATTGCAAAGTTTACCTCAGCACCCGCTACATAGCGGTCATACCGTTCCACATTCTCAAGAGAACCTTCGCGATCCGCTACAAACAATGCCATAGGTTCACCAACAGTAATAATTCTGCTCATAGCCATTCTCCTATTCTATTAATTGAAAGAGAGACATACGTATATGTCTCCCTTGATTTGATTATCAAGCGATGGCCTTACTTTCTTCCGTAACCTGCTCTCCACCATTTTTCTTTTTCATATATTGAGACCAATATGCAGTTAAAATAGGCACTAATATAGCTGTTACGATTACACATGCTGCCACAAGAGCTGTCGCGCTTTGAGCAACAGGAAGGAATTCCGGTTTCATTTCTGCAATTATCATTGGGTTAGCTACGGCAGCCCCAGCTGTGCTTGATGCTGCAAGGCCTGCTGTACCATTTCCGCCGCCAAGGTATTTATCTGCTAACATTAACGGAATACCAGTAACAAAAATCACCAAGACACCCAAAAGAATTCCTGCAAGACCTGTTTTAGCAATGACACCAAGATCTATTGAGTTCCCTAAAGCAAAACCAAAGAACGGAATCATTGTGTGTGTCGCTTTACTAAAGAACACTCGTAAATCGCCATCTAAATTACCAAGAATAAAACCAATTAAGAAAGGTAAAACCGCACCTACAAATGCTTGTGGATGGAAAGCTGCTAATCCTGTAGAGCCAAGAATTAACATAGTTACAAGCGGACCTGATTCAAGTGACATTAGGACAAATGCGCCAGCTTCTTCTTTTGAGCCATATTGTTGCATGATTGAAGCATATAAACCACCGTTTGTCATATCCATTGCTGAGATAAGAGCTAGAACGGAGAATCCAGCAAAGAAACCTGTCTGAATTCCATTTTCAGGCATAAATTGAGAAGCAATTAAAGCAATTCCCCAAGCAACCGCTATTTTTGTTAAAACAAGTGTTCCAGACTTTCTTAGTACAGTACCCGTTGCTTTAATGTTAATACCGGCACCCATACAGAAAAACCAAACGGCTAAAATCGGCACAGTACCAGTCATTAATCCGTTAGTAAATGAACCAAAATACTCACCGGAGGTTGGAGCAAAAGTGTGGATTAGCGCCCCAAGGAATAGTGGAACCAGCATAAGACCGCCAGGGATCTTTTCGATCGTCTTCATAATTTTCATAGTTGTCTACCTTACCTTTCTGACTCTAATTGGATAATTTTGTTTCTATTGGTAGATTAATAAAATGATTGCTGTTTAAGTTCCTTGAATATTCTAAATATAAGCGTTTCCATTTTGTGCAACAAATCAGCTAATATTACACGCATTAGCAGCCTATATCTTCCCCCGAAAAAATCGGGGGGAACGCGGAGGAAGAATGATAGACTGAATAATATCCTTTAAACGATAACCTTCATAACAATTTTTCTAATACTTTGTTTTTCTCCAGCAACCACTCCTGCCATATGTGAATCCTCTGGAAAACAAATCATCACATCGCCAGGATTTAAGGTAACAAGAGTGCTGACATCACCTTTGAAAAAGGTGGCATCCTTAGCTTCATCATAGATTTCAGTAACCTGCTGATTATTTATATGATCGACCGCAATGTTTTCAGTGCCTACCAGAATGTAGTGAAAATCAAGATATTTCTGGTGTGCTTCCCAAAAGCATTCACTTGCTTCCTTTGTTTCGTATTCGTTCACGAAGAAAAATAATCCATTGTCCAATTCATGACGTCCGGCAGAGTATCGACTGAAGTCTACTTCTTTTAAAAGCTCAAATGTTGTTTGCAACTTTTCCGAATAAACTCCACTACCTGCTAAATCAGTTAACTTGCCAACAATCAATGCTCTCAGCCTCCATATATGGGTAACGTTTGCATTATCTGGCTAACCAGCCACCGTCTACAGCTAAAATGTGTCCATTCATATAATCCGATGCCTTACTTGATAGGAATACAACGATTCCCATTAAATCAGATGGGTCAGCCCATCTTCCCGCAGGAATACGTGAAAGGATTTCTGCATTTCTTTGTTCATCTGCACGAATCTGAGCAGTATTTGCAGTTGAAATATATCCAGGAGCAATTGCATTGATTTGGATATTATGAATTCCTAATTCGTTTGCAAATGCTTTTGTAAGTCCGGCAACCCCATGCTTACTTGCTGTGTATGGAGGAATAAACTTTCCACCTTGGAATGACAACATGGATCCGATGTTAATAATCTTGCCGCTCTTTTGCTCAGCCATCACTCTAGCTACCGCTTGACTTAGGAAATAGACAGCATTTAAATTGATGTCCATTACTGCATCCCAATCTTCTGCCTTATAGTCAAGGAGCGGAGTGCGGCGAATTGTTCCAGCATTATTGACAAGAATATCGATTTTTCCATAAGCACTTAAACACTCATCAACGATGCTGCTGATATTTTCTCTTACAGTTAGATCTGCTTGGCAAAATTGAACCTTTCTGCCTGTTTCTTCTATTAAAGCTCTGGTCTCGTCCCAAACCCGGTCATGCGTTACGATGAATAAATCTGCACCAGCTTTTGCTAAAGCGACAGCGTAACCTTGGCCAAGTCCGGTATTTCCTCCCGTCACAATTGCAACCTTATCTGTTAATTTAAAATAATCTAATGAAAAGTCCTCTAAACCCATTATTTTTGCCCCTCTCCTGCTGTTGAAATTTCTTTTTATATCTGTTGTGTTATTGCCTACCTTAATACATCCATCGGTGCAGCATCCATGTCGGTATAAGTTTTGTTTTCGCCTGCCATTGCCCAGATAAATGTATAATTACTCGTTGCACTACCACAATGAATCGACCATGGTGGGGATATAACTGCCTCTTCGTTTTTCATCACTAGATGTCTCGTTTCAGTTGGTTCTCCCATTAGGTGGAACATTCTAGCGTTTTCGTCTAAATCGATATATAGATATACTTCTGATCGACGGTTATGAGTGTGAGTTGGCATAGAGTTCCAAACACTTCCAGTATTTAGCTGTGTCATTCCCATCACAACCTGACAGCTTTGAATGCCTTCAAGATGAATCATTCGACGAATCACTCGATCATTAGCATTTTCTAACGAGCCCAGTTGGTCCCCTTCAACATCCTTGAAGGCTACATGTTGAGTTGGATATTCCTTATGTGCTGGTGCTGAAAACAAATAATATTTTGCTGGATTTTCAACAGATTCACTTGAGAAAATCAACTCTTGTTTTCCAAGTCCAATGTATAAACAGTCTTTATTTTCCATTTCATAGGAATTTCCATCAACACTTATTTTCCCTTTACCACCAACGTTAAAAATTCCAACTTCTCTGCGTTCAAGGAAATATTTTGCTTTTATTTCATCATAGCCTTGTAAAGAAATCGTCTCTTCTGCCGGAGTAATACCTCCAATAATCGTGCGGTCTTCCATGGAATATACAAGCTTAATTTGACCAAGTACAAATAACTCATCAACTAGGTAATGTTTACGAAGTTCTTCAGTTGTAAACGTTTTTGCATGATCTGGATGTGTTGAGTATCTTATCTCCATGAACACTACATCTCCTCATTCGTAAAAGAAATTTTAAAGCGCGCTTTTTGTTGTTCCGTATTGTGGAACGGTGTTTCATAATTTAATTATAGAGTATGATTTAAATTATTTCTAGATATTATTTTTCTATAACTGTGACAAATTTATGTGAAGTCAGAAGAGCTATGGTTTAAAGAGGGGCTGAAAAGAAGTAGCAATCATAATTTTCCAATTGGCTCATATTATTTAATTAGTGATTTTGTTTTATAAAAATGTGTTTCCAGGAGGGGAATTAATTTGAGCTATATAAATCCATATTTGGATTACAGATCATATCCTCAGGGCTATAATCCCTACGCTACAGGTGGAGGACAAATGCAAGGCGCTCCAAGTAAATTGCCTAGCTTTGGTGCTCAAGGTGCTTTTCCACCGTCTACAGCAGGCGGAGTTCCACCAGCTGGATTTCAGCAGCAGCAATTCCCGCAACAGCAAGCCCCGGTTTCAGCCATTCCGGGCATGCTCCCATTAGAAGAATCGTACATTGAAAATATTTTCCGTCTCAATAAAGGGAAGCTGGCGACTGTTTATGCGACGTTTGAAAATAACACCCAATGGAATGCTAAAGTGTTCAAAGGCATTATCGAAGCAGCTGGGCGAGATCATCTTATTCTCTCAGACCCGCAAACCGGGATGCGAATCTTACTGCCGATGGTTTACTTTGATTATGCGACGTTTGATGAGGAGCTTGAGTACGAGTATCCATTTGCCGGTGCTCCACAACTGGCCACCTATCCGCCACGTTAAACAAAGAAACTCCGCAGGTTCACGAACCTGCGGAGTTTTTGTGTGGTTATTAAAAATGTTTAACAGCGGCAACGATAATTAATACCCATGCGATAAGGAACGCTACCCCTCCAAATGGAGTAATCGCCCCAAGCACACTGATTTTTGTTAATGCCAATACAAATAAGCTTCCGGAAAACAGGATAATTCCCGCCAACATTAACCAGCCTGATGTCGTGACAAGAGAGCTTTGTGGCAGCTTTGCCGCAAGAATTCCAACGATTAATAACCCTAGGGCATGATACATTTGATATTGGCAGCCTGTATTCCAAATATCAATGTAATACTGGTCGAGCTTCCCCTTTAGCCCGTGTGCCCCAAATGCACCTAATGCCACTGACATAAAGGCATTGATTGCCCCTAAAATAATAAATATCTTCACTTTCTTCCCCATCCTCTTTATGATTTAAGAGCTAAATGTTAAGCTCTCACTCCCCAAAATTGCTTTGATAGTCCGGTTCATTAATTAGCTGACACATCTTGAACCTCTTTAAGTACCCATTTTCTTTTGATTTTTTCAAAATGGAGCACTAAAACTTTTTTAAGTGACCTTTTTGCTGACAATTTTCTAAAACAGGGCACTTAAGACCCTCTTAAGTTACCTTTTTTCCAATCATTTTCTAAAACAGGGCACTTATAGCCCTCTTAAGTTACCTTTTTTCTAATCATTCTCCAAAACAGGGCACCTATGGCCCTCTTATGTTACCTTTTTTCTAATCATTCTCTAAAACAGGGCACTTATGGCCCTCTTAAGTTACCTTTTTTCTAATCATTCTCTAAAACAGGGCACTTATGGCCATCATAGGTTACCTGTTTTTTGGTTTCCCACGAAAACAGGGCACTTAGTACGAACGAAACCATTGTCGGGTTTAAAAATCAAACAATGAATCGCCGTTTGCCTCGTCTTCATCTAGTTTTCGCCCTGGCGGCTGCCGAACTGGTTGAGATTGGGCCTGAAACATTGATGAGCTCACGCCAACCCCAAGCGCCGGAATTGCCTTCACTTGCACATCACTTCCTGCTTCATCCAAAACCAACTCGCATAATGTTTTAATGGCTTGGACTCTTTCTCGTATATTCGCTTCCGAAGAAGTCGTTTGTGCTTTGCGGATTTCTTCCTCCATTTTTTGGAGCAGCTTGTGTAATGGAATATTCACGTTTCCTCACCTCAGCACTTATTGTTAGTTTAAAGTTTTGTCAGGATTCGTCGTAATCTGTTAAAATACTGCTTCTATCATACCCGAAATTTTATATGAAATCATAATAGTTAGCTTAAAAACAAAAAACCCGTATCAAAAAGATACGAGCCTTGTTAACCCAACAGACGCTGGTAGATTGATTTTGCCTGATTTAAATCTTTTGTACCATGAATTAACGCACGCCCATCAGCGAAAATAACCATTCTTGTACCCTCGTACTCAACTGAGAGCAAATAAGGATTGGCCTTCACCTCATAACCTAAGGAAACAAGACTTTCCGCTAACACCGATAAATTTAGACCTTCTTGCTTAGGCGGACGAATTTGAACGGTATCGCGGCCGCATAAGACCGTTGATTTAGTCATATTTTCCACGTCAAGGTATGGGTAAGTCGGTCCACTACCACAGGACAAACAGCCTGGATCCTTTGCTTTGGACATTTTCATCGTCGAATACTGGTTGCGCCATAAATCAAAGCTGACAAAGCCCGGACGTACAGCCTCCCAATCTTCAACGAGAATTTTCATAGCTTCTGCCGCCTGATGGGCAATCACCATCCCAACAGCTGGAGCTATAATTCCACCGGTATCGCAGGTCATCCCTTGAATTGGAACCGTCTTTAACAAACAATTTAAGCAAGGAGTCACCCCTGGGATAATCGTAAAGCTCATACCGAAGCTGCCAACACAGGCGCCATAAATCCAAGGAATCTTGTATTTTTGCGAGATGTCGTTTAACATCATTCTCGTTTCAAAATTATCAGTTGCATCTAAAATGAGGTCGATGTTACCTGCACCGGCTCCAACAAGCTCCTCCAATAATTCTGGTGTCGCATCAGCAACAAGTGCGCGAATGTCAACTTCAGAATTAATTGCACGAAGTCGCTTTTCGGCTGCTGCAGCCTTTGGTAATTTTTCAAGAACATCATCTTCTGTGTAGAGCTGTTGTCGCTGCAAATTACTAGCTTCTACATAATCGCGGTCGATAATCGTTAATCGTCCAACTCCTGCTCTTGTCATCATCTCGGCGCTGCCTGAGCCAAGTGCACCAGCACCAATAATCAGCACATGCTTTTTTCCAATCTTACTTTGACCATCCGAACCGATTGGAGCGAATAACACCTGCCTTGAATATCGCTCACTCATACATTTACCCTCCGCTTACTGGTGGAATAAACGCAATCACATCACCGTCATTAAGGATTTCATCATTCCCGGCGAACTCTTCATTCACTGCAGTCATAACTGTATCGAGATTAAGTGCTGGATATTTTTCATTGATTAAGCTTTTGGCTTCAGCAACTGTCTTTCCCTCCAACTCAATACTTAAAAACTCCTCGCCAACTACATCGCGGAGGTGGGCAAAAAACATGACTTTATTCATGCAAATCACCTTCTTCTGGTTTTCCGGTCGGATAAGCTACGGTTTCGAGCTGGTTGCCAATCCATTCTTCGCCGTCCTCCCAGTGTTCTTTTTTCCAAATAGGTACGATTTCTTTAATGCGTTCAATCGCATATCGATTAGCATCATAGGCATCAGCACGATGTGGAGTTGAGACAGCTATAACGACAGCGACATCAGTAATCTCCAGCCTACCGACGCGATGAGTGATCGCCACCTGTGCTCCAGGCCAGCGCTCAGCGATTTCTGTTCCAATTTGTTCTAGCTTTTTCACAGCCATCGATTCATAAGCTTCATATACCAGATAAAGGGTCTTTTTACCCTTCGTAAGCTCACGAACTGTTCCGATGAAGGTCGTGATTGCACCTGCATCTCGTTGAACTACTTTATCAATTATTGACCCAATATCGATAGGATCTTTGGAAATAGCAAAATTCATTGATGGTCACCTCATTATGTTTCGTTGTATGATTAATAGGTTTGCCACATAAGAATGGGCTTACGGCGCGTTATGCCTCAAAGTAAATAGGCTCAGGGTTAATCTCTACCGTATAACCACCAATTTTTTCAACCTCAAGTCTGAAATCCTCACTTTGAATCACCTTAAGCAGCAATCGGCATTGCTCACTTTCAAAGAAAGCTTGAGACATTAACAAATCATAAGATTCATCAGCAACTGGCTGGAAATTTAAATCCATCACTTTCGCTGCCGAATATATTCCTAAACCACACGCCTTCTCGTCACCCTTTACCTCAGCGGCAACAGCGAGGTGCGAGAACATTTCGCGCTCATAACCGATAATATCATCGGCGGAAACGCCCGATTCACGAAGCAGCATGTCAAACAAGATTCTCGTGCCGGCCCCTTTTTGACGATTAACGAAATGTAGTTCTTTATCAACCAAGTCCTCAACCGACATGTCAGCAATTTGACAATCTTTTGGTAACATCCAACCTTGGGTTCTTTTTAAAAATGGATATAGAACAACGTCCTGTCCGGCCATGAGCTTCTTAACGTAAGAAATATTATATTCGCGTGTTTCAGGATCTAATAGGTGAATTCCAGCAACATGCGCTTCGCCTTTTTTTATCGCCATAATTCCCGCCATGCTGCCGACATGTGCTGAGACGATTTTCATTTCACTATTCTGACGTTTTAAGTCGGCGGATAACAAATCAATAGTTAAATCATGACTTCCAGTGAAAAGTAATGCGTTTTTTATTTCTGCCAAAGGCTTTAACAACTCAACTTCGACTAAATCGCCTTGTTCATAGCCAACCACTTCAGTCGGAACAATCAGCAAGCCATCGGCGCGGACATATGACATCGTCACACCCGCTGCGCGTGTCAACGGATTGGCTACGTACTGACCATTCACATAGCCGATATTCATACGAATAAAGTCTTCCGCTCCCATTGAGGAAACAATCCGGCGTCCGAGTTTAACCTCTACCGTTTGTCGCTTCGGTTCAGGAATTTGCAAGTACTTACATATGAGTGGTCTAACAAACCATTCAAGCGCTAGATAAGCTGAAACAGGATAGCCCGGAACTCCAACAACAATCTTGTTATTGATTTGCGCCAAAATAACCGGTTTACCAGGCCGAGCTGCAACACCGTGAGTAAATACTGTGCCGAGTTCTTGTAAAATATGTACCGTATAATCCTTCGATCCCGCTGAAGAGCCGGCATTAATCACAACAATATCTGAAGTCTCTGTAGCAGTAAGCAATGCTTCTTTAATTTTTTCCGGCTGATCACGAACGATACCATAAAGCACTGGTTCACCGCCCCAATCCTCAACAAAACCAGAAAATACAGTGCCATTAAATTCGATAATTTGACCTGGAGCAGTTGCCGAATCTGGGGTTACCAGCTCATTACCGGTTGGAATAATCGCCACTACTGGTTTTTTTGTTACCTTTACTTCTAAGATTCGTGCGGCAAGCAGTACTCCTAAATCAGCCGGGCGCAAGGTATGCCCTTGTGGGAATAGCATTTCTTCCTGAGCAATATCCTCTCCTATCGGGCGGATATGCTGCCAAGGTGTGGCTGGCTCAATGATTTCAATCGTCAATTCATCAATCACATCGACATGCTCGATCATAATCACTGCGTTGAATGGTGACGGAATCGCATTGCCGGTATCAACGTAAACAAATTGCTCATCCTTCGTTAAGCGAAGCGGATTTTGCTCGTGTGCTGTGAAAGTCTCTTCAGCCATTACTGCAATACCATCCATTGCCGAAGCATGATAATGTGGCACTGAAACTTTTGCAAAAACGGGCTCAGCAGTAACTCGTCCAAGCGCTTTGTTCGTTGCAATCGCCTCTGTTACAATCGGTAGGTTAAATGCAGACAAAATCTCTTCTTTTGCCTGATTTCGCGGTTTATCTTCTAAATAAATTTTACGTTTATATCCTTGTCGTTCCACGTAGCCGCTCCCCTTTATCTTGTTGGTAGTACGGGCACATATTCCCCTTGAAAAATTCCTTCCTTAGCAGAAACAATTTCGACAATCCCGTCACTCTTCACAAGTGTCGTAATCAAACCTGATTTTCCAATGATCGGCTCAGCCCACCATTCGCCATCCTGAAGAAACAAGCTTACCCGGATATAATCAGCTCGACCTGGGGCTGAAGCAATATTTTTGGTAATCTTAGCAAAGATACGCTCCGGTTTTTGCGTGATTTTTTCCCCTTTAAGGCGGCGAAGAATTCGTTCGCCAAATAATTGAAAAATAATCATCGCGGAAGCAGGATGACCAGGTAAGCCTATGACTGGTTTGCCTGAGGCAACAGATAGAATCGTCGGCTTACCCGGCTTGATCGAAATGCCATGGACAAATACACCAGGATCACCGAGCGATTGAATCACATCGGTTGTATAATCTTTGGCACCAACCGAACTGCCTCCTGATAAAATTAAACAGTCAACAGAATCAAATAATTGCTTTGCTTGCTTCGCAAACTGTATGTAATCGTCTTTCACAATTCCACCATAGATACAATTGATATTCCAATTCTCTAACAAACCTGCGACCGTTAAATAATTAATGTCGCGGATTTGACCAATTTCAAGTTTTTCAGTATCGTATGGGACTATTTCATCGCCTGAGGAAAGATAGCCAACTGTAAGGCGGCGGTACACCTTCACTTCGGTAATTCCGAGAGCAGCAAGAGCACCAAGCTCTTGTGGCCTTAGTTTAGTGCCGGCTTCAAGGACAATGGCAGAAGATTTAATATCCTCGCCCCGCTTGATGATATTTTCACCGGGAGCGATTTGCTTGTATGTATTTAACAGACCATGGATATCTTCACAATGCTCAATCATAATGACCGAATCAGCACCTGGTGGAATCATCCCGCCAGTCGGAACATAAACGGCCTCAGTTGGGCCAACTGGCTTTATCGCAGCTTCACCCATTTTCACTTCCCCGACAACGTTTAAAAATCCTGGCATCGTTTCAGACGCCCCGAAGGTATCCTTTGCCCTCACGGCGTAACCGTCTACAGTAGAACGGTCAAAACCAGGAACATCTTCATTTGCCAATACTGACTCACTAAGTACATAGTGGAGGGCATCCTTAATCGGTCGAATTTCAGTATCCTTGATACTTAAGATCATTTCATCGATTAAGGAGAAGGTCTCCTCCACTGTCTTCACTTTGAAAAATTCCATTGTCTTGTACACCCTTTCTCTGACGATGAAAAGAGGCTAATAATGTTCAGTGCCCGCCATCCTAATGGCGGCTTCGTACTCTTCTGGTCGATTCATGTTATAAAAATATTTATCTAATTGATGCAGTAGATGCTCCGGTATATCTGCTTCAGTGATATAGCGAACATTCAACTTACTCAATAAGCCCCTCACTGTAAGCTCTTCGTGCCTAATGCTTGCTTCAACTTCTGCACAAATACTTTTCTTGTAAACAGCAAATAGCGGTTGATGTTTTCCATTAATAACCGGTAGCACCGCATCATAGTTTTCAGAGGATTCTAGGAGGAAGCCTCCCAATTCCGTTGATATAAACGGCATATCACAGGCTACAACCAAATTTACAGCAAACGGTGAAGCCAATAAACCCGCATGGATTCCAGCAAGTGGTCCTTGCCCCGGATAAACATCCGAAACTGTTTTTATTTTTAAAAATTGGTAAGTTTCCGGATCATTCGAAACTATGACAATATCAGAAACAAGCTTTGCTAACTCGTCTTTAATTCGTTCAATATTGGGCTTTTGGTTTATTTTAAGCAGTGATTTATTGGCTCCCATTCGGCTTGATTTTCCACCTGATAAAATAATCCCTCCTGCTTTCATGAACAACACCTGCTTTTCTATCTTTACTATAACCTAAATACTATCAATAGGTTTATTAATTTGTTTTATCATCGGATTGTATATTACCCGTTACACTATATCCTTGTTCTTGAGCGATATAATCCAAATGAATCGTTTTAAGATCTAGTAATGATGTCGACGGCTTTTCAAGGTGCTGTCTAGTATCAATTACTTTCGTGTAGCCTTTACACTTATCACAAACATGAATTTGTGAGGAAGCATCTCCTTCAATTGTTAGGAATTGAATCGTTGTATGGTCGTCATTTCCACAGTGTGAACAGGAGATTTTCTTATCTAACCAATATGCTGTACAGCGTGGGCAGTGTAATACCTTTTGACCTTTGCCCTCGATTTGACCTAAGCGAACCGGCTCTCCGCAAACTGGACAACCACAGCCTGGCACAGCAGCCCCTTTTTCAGCTGCATTTAATCTCGGTTGAACCTTTTCGGCAATCAATTGTAAATATGGACGAAGGGCTGTTTCAGCTAAAAATGGCGGTAGCCAAGCAACTAAACCATGCTGTTCAGCAAATTCATTAAAATAAACATGATTTAAAGCATATGCTTCCTCTAACCAAAGGACTGCAGTTTTTTCGTTTAATAACTTTACTAATTTATCAAATTCAACCTCTAGTTGAGGGTTATTTTTCAATAAAACACCTTTTAATTCGTCTATCCACTGTAAAAATAGTGATATATCGAAATCTATCGCCGTAAACGCAGCAATTGGAGCACCTGCTTCCAGGACTGCTTGATCATAGTTTGGTTTAACTGTATCTGGGTTAATGTTTTTTTTCCATTGCTCTTGAAGTTTGATGATTTCTTTTTGGAGATTTAAATATTCTTTTGATACCACAGATGTCTTCATGAGCTGCACCTCTTTCGTTTTTAAAGGGAATGGCTGTCCTTTTACAGACAGCCATTTTAGATTATTGTTATCTGCGTTTCCGCTTTTTATTAAGGTAATGTATTTTTGATTTCCGCTCCAGGCACTTCGCTTTCCGCGGGGCTAGTTGGGAGCCTCCTCGGCGCATTCGCGCCTGTGGGGTCTCCCATACCAGCTACTCCCGCAGGAGTCTTCGTGCCTTCCGCTCCAATCAAAAATTATCTAAACTTAAGCACCTTTTGTTTTTTTGTCGTCATCATGGCCGTGAATTGGAACATCAGGGAAGTTACCCTTTTTCACTTCTTCATTATACCAGTCAGTATAGTGGCTCTTTGCCCACCAAGCAGGTACGATACCTGTAACAACACCTTTAAAACCAGGAGCTGAGTGCTTGTGAACAGCTGCCATGTAAATATGACCAACTACTACTGCGATAGCAAGCCCAATGCTGGCACTATGAGTAAAGAAGCCCCATTGTACTGCCCAGCGTGGGAAATATGCAGGGAACCACATTGTGAAGCCTGATACGATAATCAAAGTTGCTGTCACAATTTGAATCCAAGAGTTAATTTTTTCACCGGCATTAAAGAATGATTGTGGAACATGCTCAAACTTGAATCCAGTAAGTTCTTTACCAGATTGTTTGAACCATTCAACATCACGTTTTTTCCAAGTAACAATCTCTTTGAACCAACGGAACAAGCCTTTGCGATCAAAGATAAACCAAATAACCGTTGGCGTACAGAAAATGACTGCAAAAATTCTATGCACTAAACGTGCGTTTTCAGGTCCACCAAAGACAGGATAGAGCCAGTCGAAGAATTCAGTATACATAGGCAATGCCGAAATGTATAACACCATGAATGAAATGAAATTGATAGCATGTGCCGCAACAAACGCCTTCGAAAAACGTCTTACTTTCACTTCAGGTCCTTTTGGATTACTCATGGCTATCACCTCCGCCCGCATGTTCTTTGTCTTTGTTAAATAATCTGTAAGACACGAACATTCCAAGAACGCCCATTGTTGTAGCACCAATCATCATTTTTCCTAGTGGCTGTGCATAATCCTTCCAAAGCACTGCTGATGTTGGTACTTTTGGTTTTTCAGGAAGGCCGTAAACGGATGGCTTTTCAGCTAATACATAAATAGTATTCGTTCCGCCAACGCCGTCTGGATTATAAACCATTGCATTTGGATAACGATCTTTTACTTCGCTCAAGCGTTTTTCAGCTTTAGCCATCATTTCGCTTCTTTCACCAAATGACATCGCACCTGGATGACAAGTAGTTACGCAAGCTGGCTGTAACCCTTCCTCGATACGATCTGTACACATTGTACATTTAGATGCTTTGCGATATTCTTTACCTTCTTTGTCCTTATATGTTGCTAAGGAAATGACTTCAAATGGACAGTTTTGGACGCAATAACCACAGCCAACGCACTTTTCATGGTCAACCACGACTGTTCCAAATTCTGTATAACTAATCGCATTTTCTGGGCAAACTTTTTCACAAGCAGCTTCTTTACAATGGAAACAAGCTGAGTGACGGAATAAATAATCCAAATTACCCTTAGAATTATCATGCTCGATAAATTGAAGGACGTTCCAAGTATGAGCAGTAACCTTTGCATGCGATTGATTGCTTCCTAGGAAATCCTCTGGCTCAGCCGGAAGGTCGTTCCAGTTTTTACAAGCAACCATACAGGCACGGCAACCATCACATTTCGTAACATCGACTAACTTTGTATATTCTTTAGCCATTATTTTGCCCTCCTAACATCGCAAAGGAATGCTTTATATTCAGGGATGTTGGTATTAGCGTCCCCGATATGCGGTGTTAAGCGGTTCGCTGTTCCGCCTGTTGCGATTCCCTTGAAACCAAAGTGCCAAGGCATACCGACTTGGTGAACCGTTTTACCTTTAACTTTGAACGGCTTGAAGCGCTTTGTAACCATTGCGTATGCTTCTATTTCACCACGTGCTGTTGTAATTACGATTCTGTCTTTATTGTTAATACCCTTTTCTTTAGCAAGTTGCTCACCAATTTCGACGAACATGTGTGGTGCTAATTCTGATAACCAAGGCTGGTTACGAGTCATTGCACCGGCTTGCCAGTGTTCAGAAACACGGTAAGTTGTAGCGATAATTGGATATTTCGAAGCATCACCTTGTGTCATGAACTCCTTCACACCGAACTTAGTAGCAGGGTTCAATTGAACGCTAGAGAGTCCATTGGAAACAGGGCTTTCATATGGCTCATAGTGCTCTGGGAATGGACCATCGTTCATTGGTGCAAATAATCCGCCTAATCCTGTTGGATTCATGAAGTATGCATCTTTACCACCTGGTGCTTCTGGTCCGCGATCTTTCGGGAAGTCAGGTACGTCATTACCAACCCAAAGATTTTGTACAGCATCCCACCAAATTCCAGCTTTGTTGTTTTCAGTTGACCATGGAGTTCCATCTGGCTTAGCCGCACAACGGTTTCCTAAAATACGACGGTTTGCTGGCCATGCGAATGACCAATTTAGATAGTTACCATTTCCGGTATCTTTGTTGTCGCGACGTTTCGCAAGATTTCCTTTGGTTTCATCCGGGTAGAAACCAGAGTAAATCCAGCAACCACTTGCAGTTGTACCATCATCTTTAAGCGCTGCAAAACCTGGAACAAGCTTCTTAGTACCCATTTCATATCCGTTAATTTCACGGCATACTAAATCGATGTCAATGTGTTTACCAGTTCCATAATCCCAAGTCATCGCATTTAATGATGCAGCAGCTGGACCTGATTCATTTTTGTATAGCTCTTTTAACTTTAGTGCTAATTCATGAATAATTTCTAGGTCGCCTTTTGACTCGTGCTTTGGCTTAATTGCTTGCCAACGATATTGCATCCAACGTCCGCTGTTTGAAATAGATCCTTCTTTTTCAAATGATGAACATGCTGGTAAGAAGAATACTTCTGTATCAATTTCAGACGGATTGGCGCCTGCTTCTTTTTGCCAGAAAGCAGATGATTCAGTTTCCCAAAGGTCAATGGCAACCAACCATTTAAGCTTGCTCATTGCTTCTTGTTCTTTTCCTGCGTTTGGTCCACCAACGATTGGGTTTGTACCAAACATCATTAAGCCTTCCATTTTACCTTCATACATTGCATCGAAAATTCTCATGTGAGAATAATCTTTCTTAGGTGTTAATTTCGGCATGTAATGATATCCAAATTCATTTGCAGCTTGTGCGTTGTCGCCATAGTAAGCTTTCAACAAGCTTGTATAGAATTTTGGTTTATTAGTCCAGTAACCCGCAGCTGGCGTTACCTTCTTCAAGAAGCCCGCATAAGTAGCTTCTTCAGGTGTTGCAGTTGGAGTTTCCATATATGCTGTAACGTTACCATATAGTAAACCGAAGTCAGTTGAACCTTGAACGTTTGATTCACCGCGCATTGCGTTGATACCACCACCTTGAAGACCAAGGTTTCCAAGTAATAGCTGGATAATACCGTATGAACGTACGTTCTGTGAACCTACAGTATGCTGAGTTGTACCCATTGCATAGAGGATGGTACCTGCTTTGCCTGGCTTACCTGTTTCAGCAAACGCTTTAACAACTTTCAAGTAATCTTCTTTCGGTGTACCTGTTACCTCGACAACTGTATTAACATCGTAACGTGAATAATGCTTTTTCATTAATTGGAACACACAGCGAGGGTCAGAAAGCGTATTGTCGCGAATTAGCTTACCTTCCGCATCCTTCTTGAATGCCCATTTTGTTTTATCATAGCTTCTTGTTTTTTCATCGTAGCTGTTGAAGATACCATCTTCAAATGAATAATCATCTGTAACGATTAAAGAAGCGTTAGTGTAATTTACTACGTATTCTTCATGGTATAACTTATTTTCGATAATGTAATTAATCATTCCACCTAAGAACGCGATATCTGCTCCAGAACGAATTGGTGCATAAATATCAGATTGGCTAGATGTTCTTGTGTATCTAGGGTCTACAGAAATGATTTTAGCGCCGCGTTCTTTGGCTTGAGTTAACCATCTAAAGCTAATCGGATGGTTTTCAGCTGGGTTTGCACCCATGATTAAAGCTACATCTGTGTTTTTAAGGTCGATCCAATGGTTTGTCATTGCTCCACGACCAACTGTAGGCGCCAGACCGGCAACCGTTGAGCTGTGTCATATTCGAGCCTGGTGTTCAATATAGGTTAGGTTTAATCCAGCACGCATAAGTTTACTTAGAAGATAAACTTCCTCGTTATCCAATGCTGCTCCACCCATACTAGCAATTGTTTCTACCTTATTTACAGTAATACCATTTTCTTGTGTGATGAAGCTGCGATCGCGAGTATCTTTAATTTTCTTCGCAATCTCCTCCATCGCCCACTCCCACTCGACTTCTTTCCACTTATCAGCACCTGGCGCACGATACATAGGTTTCTTAACACGCTTGTCTGAAGTAAAAATCTGGCGAACAGTCGTACCTTTACTACATAGGGTTCCTTCGTTGATCGGATTGTCTGGATCCCCTTCTGTGTAGACAACGTCAGTCTCATTGGCATATACCAAGATACCGCAGCCTACTCCACAGAATGGACAAATGGTTGGTGTTGGTTTTAATGCTGCAATTTTAAATTCTTTTGTGCTAGCTTTAGCTTTTTTATCATCAAAGCCAAGCTCGACTACGGCCATTGTAAGGGCTGTAGCACCAGACAACTTCAAAAATTGTCTTCTTGTAAAATCCATCTTTCTGCCCCCTCTACTACTGTTGTAGAACATCTATAAAACCCTAAATTAATAGGAAGAACCCCCAACTTTCAATTTCTCAAGATCATTGATCACTCTGCCAAAAGAAGTATAGGCAATTGCCATTTTTCCTCTTAAATAGCCAACGACTTCAATGTTTAGATATTTGGCGAGCTGAACCGCTTGCTTTGTTGCAGCTGTACGCGAGCCAATTACCGCAAAGCCAAATTTCGCTGCTTTGGACAGCATTTCATAGGAGACTCTGCCAGTCGTTAATAGAATAAGTTTCTTTGGATCCAATCGATTTCGTAATGCATGACCGATTATTTTATCAACAGCGTTATGGCGCCCGATATCCTCGCGAACGACAATACTGCCATCCTCATTGACGATACAAGCTCCATGCATTCCGCCGGAAACTAAATACATTGGTGACTCTTGTGCGAATTGACTTCGCTTTTTTAATAGATAGCTTAATTGATAGGATTGATGTGAATTTACTTTGTCAAAGCTTTTGACATCTGTCATCGAGAAGAAAGTCACACCTCTACCACAGCCAGCTGTATAGTGTTTCTTTTTTGTAAAAAACACTTCACTATCAAATGCCTCGTTGAGGGTTACATAAATCGTACCCATTTCTTCATTCACTGTAACGTCTTCTACGTCTTCAACCTTGTCAATTAAACCTTCAGAAAATAAATATCCATAAGCCCAATCAATTAAGTCGAAACTTGTTAATTGAAATACAGCGATTTCATATCCGTTTACAGTTAAGGTAATCGGATATTCCTCTGGACAGCCTTTTCTGTTCATAACTTCACCCCTTTATGGCACATAACACCGACGGGATATGCTGATTTGGTTTCCCTTTTCCATCATAGAGATTAGCAATTTGGATGACTGCGATAAAAGTCACACACAACAACCTTAACCACTGGTGCAATAGAAAAAACCAATCCCTTAGTCTTAATGTACAGCAATAACAAGTTGTGGCAACGGTTTCAATGTGACAAGAACTTATCAATTTCGTGACAATTATTTGGATATTTCGTGAACTGTCACGATAATAATCTTTACCATATTTTTAATGGAAATAATGATATCTACTTGCCTCTTAATCTTAATATCAGTTCCAAATTATCACAGTAACTTTTCTCACGCTTATCCTAAAATATTGACATTTTGCGCAATTTTTTATTTCGTTTTTGAAGATTTTTTTTCAAAGACCCCCATATGAGCGAAAGGAAATTTTATTAGCAGTAAATAATACTGATATAATAAAAACGATATGATTGTGGCTGATTTAAGGAGGATTTTGAATATGGTGATGAAAAAAGTATTAACAATTGCAGGGTCAGATACGAGCGGAGGCGCGGGGATTCAGGCGGATTTAAAAACGTTCCAGGAACGTGGCGTATATGGTATGACTGCCCTAACGACAATTGTGACAATGGACCCCAAAAACCATTGGCATCATAATGTATTCCCAATTGCTTTACAAACATTGGAAGCGCAACTTGAGACGGCATTGTCCGTTGGCATCGATGCTATGAAAACAGGAATGCTTGGCTCAGTTGAAATTATTGAATTAGCAGCAAAGAAAATAGATGAAAGTAAAATGGATCGAGTGGTTATCGACCCCGTGATGGTTTGCAAGGGCGAGGATGAAGTTCTCCATCCGGAAACAGCAGAAGCTTTGCGGGAAGTCCTTGTCCCTCGGGCAACAGTCGTCACACCTAACTTATTTGAAGCAAGTCAATTAGCAAAAGTGAGCCCGATTCGCTCAATTGAGGCGATGAAAGAAGCGGCAGCAAAGATTCACGAGCTCGGTGCCAAGTATGTGTTAATCAAAGGCGGCAGCAAGCTTGCACATGAGAACGCAGTTGATTTATTGTTTGACGGGGTTAATTATCAATTATTAGAGTCTGACCGAATTAACACTACCTATATTCATGGCGCCGGCTGTACATATTCCGCTGCGATTACTGCCGAGTTAGCTAAAGGGAAATCCGTAGAGGAAGCGGTAAAAATCGCTAAAGACTTCATTACAGAAGCGATTCGCCACGGCTTCAAGCTAAATGAATATGTCGGGCCAACGATGCACAAAGCCTATCGCTTATATGGTGCCGGAGCTTCAGAGGCTGAGCAATTAAGTAAATAATTGCAATTATATATTTTGGGACAGGACCTGATGTGAGGTCCTGTTTTACTTTGGAAATTTTACCCGTCGATGCTTTATTTTTCGCAAATCGATATTGTTTTTAGTAAGATGTAAATATGTCAAATTAATGAAGCTGAATCATCAGTTGTTTTGAAAGGGAACAGGAAGGAGTTGAACTTATGGAACCAATCAATGCAGAAAAGGTTCAAGAAGCGATTGACCACCTCGCGAATCAAGAGGTCTATCTCCATCTTGAAACTACGAACGGAGCATACGCCTCCCATTATAATGAATCTTTTCTTTCTGCTGGTGCCTACATTCGTAATGCCTTAGTACAATATGAACATGGGAAAATCGTTGGAACCGGTCCGTACCGAGTCGGTCTCAAAATAGGAATCGGTTGGGTTTACGGAGAGGGACTAACTCATTTTGAAATTGATAGCGAGGGGCGCATCTTGCTAGCCGGTCATGATAACGAAGGCAAGCTTGCCGTAGCGCTCGAGCTAAGCAAAATACCTTTTGAATAAGAAAAGCGTAAGCGGCTTGCTCAGGGGCGACAGGCACAAGACGAGCAGGCTAGAAGGTCGTTCTTTGACCTTCTGGACTGATTGGCTTGTGACCCCGAGCCCCTAGCCGCTGGAGCTAGACATCTAAATATAATAGAAAGGAGTTTTCCAAATGGAAAAAGAGCGTCAATTATTAGTGATTTTTCCGCACCCAGATGATGAAGCATTTGGCGTATCAGGGACGATTGCCCAGCATGTTGCGAACGGAACCCCCGTTACTTACGCCTGCTTAACGCTTGGGGAAATGGGTCGGAATATGGGAAACCCTCCTTTTGCGACGCGGGAATCACTACCAAAAATCCGCAAACAAGAATTAATCAATGCAGCCAATGTGCTTGGAATCAAGGATTTAAGAATGATGGGCCTGCGGGATAAAACGATAGAATTTGAAGATGATGACATGCTTACGGAGATGATGACTTCATTGATAGCTGAGGTGGAACCGTCTCTTGTGATAAGCTTCTATCCTGGCTACGCTGTCCATCCCGATCACGATGCAACAGGAGTTGCTGTTGTCCGAGCTGTTGGAAAGCTGCCAGCCAAGGAGCGACCAAAGCTCCACTGTGTTGCCTTTTCGAAAAACTGCGAGCAGGAAATTGGCGAACCAGATATTGTCAACAATGTAAGTTCGGTGGCAGATATCAAAATAAACGCCATTAAAGCCCATTTGTCCCAAACGCAACTAACAGCTGCGACCATGTCTGATAAACTCAATGAAAATGATCCGGAGGTCATTGCCAGAATGCTGACTGAACGATTTTGGACTTATCAGTTTTAAATGAGAATTGGCGTTTCCTGAAGCCCGTTCATTTACCTAGAGATATTTTTGTGTACTAGGTAAATGAATCGGGCTTTTGCATTTACCTGGAACAATCATTCTGGCTCTAGGTAAACAAACACACCACTTTGCATTTACCTAGACTCCCTTTTCTCCTCTTAGGTAAATGAATTGGGTACTTCTGTGTTTACCTAGCCCTAACCCCGATTATGTGTCAGCGCACAAAAATGGCACCAATCTAAGATGATGATTTTCTTGCCTTGAATATCAATAATACCGTCCCTTTTCAACTTAGAAAAGACGCGACTAATGCTTTCCCGAGACGTTCCAACCAACGACGCAAACTCCTGTACCGTTAACGGAATTTCAATGTACATCCGATTACACGAGTTTGCCCCAAATTTCTGCGCAAGTCGTTCAAGCGTCCGCATGGTTTTGGTGTAAACGTCAAGTAAGGCAATATCACGCATAATCGTTGTCATATCCCGCAACGCTTCGCTCATATATCCAATAATTTGCACTGCCATTTCAGGTGATTTCATTAATTCAGCTTCTAGGTCAATCGTATTGAGAAAATAAACCTCCCCAGCCTGAACCATCCGCGCCGTCGCCGGATAAAACGCACCTGATTGATTGAAAAGACAAGCTTCCGCAAAAATCTCACCATTTTTCTTTATACAAACGATGATTTCATTTCCTTGATCGTCCTGCTTGGTCAATTTGACAATTCCAGAATGAACAAAATACACCCCTTGCGCTTCTTCAAATTCCGAGATGATTTGTTCTCCTTTTCGAAACGCTTTTTTAATGATCCGATTACCTAGAAGATTAAAAGACTTTTTTGGAAGCTTCTTAAACACTTCCACCTTACCTAAAAATTCTTCAACCGATGTTTTCTCTTGGACAGATAAAGCCGAGTCAATTAAATCATGGCTCATATTCCCCATTCCTTCCATCCACCACATTTTTCTTTATTGTAACGAAATCCTAATTGTGAAAAAGTGACGTTGTTCACATTTTTGTAATTTCTGAAAATTTTTTAGTGATTTGTCCGAATAGTCAAACGGTCACAGAAATGTCATATATCCCCTGCTTTACTGTGAACTACGTCACAATAATTCACCCATCTGCGCGTTAAGATGATTCATGTAACTAAGTCTAGGGGGGAGAACAACTTGAAAAAAGCTTCAATCTATTTTCTTATTAGTGCCTTAATTGGGCTTGGAATAGGATATCTAGTCTTTGATGTCATGCTCGGTAAGGATAGCCAAACCGAAGCAACCGCAAGCTCCGACGACACAAGCGGAGAGGAAGCTAGCAACACAAAGGAATCAACAGAAGCAACAAAGGAAGAACCGACTAGCACTGCAACAACCGTACCTGCTGAAGCAGAAATCCTAAAGCAAAAAGGCTGTATTGGCTGTCATTCCATTTCATCTCTTGATTTAAGCGGTGGTGCTACAGGACCAGACCTTTCACAAGCCTTTAATAATGTTGAAGGAAAGCATGGTAAACCAATTAATGAATTCTTAAAAGAACCAACATCTGCCGTCATGTCCGGTGTTATTGGCGGAAATCCATTAACAGATGATGAAATTAATAAAATTACTGAATTACTTCAAAAAGCAGCAGAAGCAAACTAATCAACTAAAGGTGGTGCTTAATTGATGAAAAGCTGGATTCCCATATCAACTGGACTCGTTGCTGGAATACTCGCAGCAACCGTCATGTTTGGTAACTTTTCTTCAGGAGCTAAAACAGAAGTAACATCAGCAGATAATAAATCAAATGCTGAAAAAGTGTATGTTCCTTTTGGTGAAAAAGATGAGTACTATTTAATGGCTTCTGGTGGTCACTCTGGTCAAATGTTCGTTTACGGAGTTCCATCAATGCGTAAAATCAGAACGATTCCAGTATTCTCACCAGATTCCGCAACAGGTTATGGCTATGATGAACATTCTAAAGAAATGCTTGGTGGCTACACTTGGGGCGACCTCCATCACCCAGCCATTTCTGAAACAAACGGTGAATATGATGGTAAATACTTGTTCGCAACAGACGTAGCAAATAGTCGTGCAGCTGCAGTAAACTTGGAAACGTTCACAACGAAAGACATTATCAATGTTCCTAATACAAGTGGTCCACACTGTGCAGCGTTTGTTACAGAAAACACTGAGTATATGTTCCTACCGACTCGCTTTGCTGTTCCAATCGGCAGTGAATATGCAAGCTTGGATGATTACAGTGAGAAATACCGTGGGGTCATGTCCGCTGTAACATTTGATCAAGAAAAAGAAAAATTAAGTATTGCTTATCAGGTGGCTCTTCCACCTTGGTCTTATGATTTATCAGATGCTGGTAAAAAGGTTTCTAAAGACTGGGCTGTTATGACCACTTACAATACTGAAGAATCAACAACAAATCTTGAAATCAATGCATCTCAAGCAGACCGTGACTATATCGTTCTTTTTAACTGGAAAGAACTAGAGAAGAAAGTAGCTAACGGTGAGTACGATGAAGTCACTGGTCAAAAAATGATTTTCCCAGAAAAGCACAAAGGCGGCATCTACCTAGTACCAGTTGCAAAATCTCCACACGGTGTTGATGTGACTCCAGACGGTAAATACTTTATTGCTTCTGGAAAATTAGCACCAGCGATGACAGTGTTCTCTTTTGAAAAAGCATTCAAAGCCGTTGAAAAGGGTGACTTTGACGGAGAACGTAACGGTATTCCTGTTTTAAATTATGAATCTGTAATGGAACGCGAAGTTGATCCAGAAAACGCACTTGGACCACTTCATACGCAATTTGACGATAAAGGTATGGCTTATACAACCATGTTCATTTCTTCTGAAATTGTGAAGTGGAATCCAAAAACAGGTGAAACGTTAGACCGTGTTCCAGTTCAATATTCACCAGGTCATTCAGCAGCCGCTGAAGGAGATACCGCTTCTCCAGATGGAAAATATTTAGTTGCGCTAAATAAAATTGCTAAGGATTCCTATTTGTCTGTAGGTCCTTCACATCCAGAGTCCATGCAATTAATTGATTTATCCGGTTCAAAAATGAAGATAATCCAGTCTGCACCGGTAGACCCTGAACCGCACTACGCGCAAATGATTAAGGCTGACAAAATTAAGACGATTACGGTTTATCCGAAGAATGAGAAAAATAACTTAGCAGTTTACAAACAAGAAGATACAAGAATCGAACGTAAAGGCAATGAAGTACACGTTTACGGCATCGCAATGCGCTCAAAATTCATCTTTGATGCAAAAGCGAAGCGTCCTGATGCAATCGAAGTAAACCAAGGTGATAAAGTATTTATACACTTAACCAATATTGACATGGACCAAGATATTACCCATGGTTTCGGAATTAACAAATACGATTTAAATATGGAAGTCCAGCCTGGACAAACTAATACACTAGTCTTTACTGCCGATAAAGCGGGGACTTACCCACTTTATTGCACAAACTTCTGTTCAGCATTACACCAAGAAATGTCAGGATATCTTTTAGTTAAACCAAAATAAGTATGAATAAAGCAAAGAGGCTGGCTCAAAACTATTAAGGTTAGACCCACAAATAAGTCGATTTACTCATAGCTCAAACAGGAGCTCTATCGTTGACTTACTTAAAGGGAAATAACCATAGTTAGACCAGCCTCTTTTTTCTCTCTAGAAAAGTGGATGAATGATAAAGAAAGAAGGCATTTTGACTATGAACGGGAAAAAATTATCACTGGTTTCAAGTATCATGATCGCTATTTCAGCATTACTAATTGCTGCTTCACTATTTTTCCCATGGTGGAAAATGGAGTTTTACGCACCGCAATATCCTGAAGGCTTAAATATTATTGTTTATCCAGATAAGCTTGATGGGCAAATTGATAATATCAATGCCTTGAACCATTATATCGGAATGAAAAAATTTAGCGAAGAAAGCTTTCCGGAATTACAATATTTGCGTTTTCTCATTGGCGGTTTAGCTGTTATCGTATTATCTGCAGCGTTAATCCGCAAACGGGCTTATTTATATGGGACCATCATATTATTTGCTGTAGGCGGTGCATTGGGCGTGTGGGACCTACGACGTTGGCTTGTGAGCTTCGGGACAGAACTCGATCCAAAAGCTCCAATCGCAATGGATCCATTCATTCCGCCAATCATTGGCGATAATATCGTCGCAAATTTCACGACCCACAGTTTGCTACAAATCGGATCATATCTAATTGTTGCGGCATTTATCATGATTTTAATACCGCTCTGGAAGGATCGAAAAAAATGAAAAACTATCTGCTCCTCCTCATCTTCATTTCAATACTAATCGTTGCAATGCCAACGGAGAGCTTTGCTGCTGAAAGTTTGCAAGCCATGATTGATTCTGCTGAGGATGGGGCAGTACTCCAGCTTGACAACAAGACATATGAAGGAAATATTGTCATTGATAAACCAATCGAGATCAACGGCAAAAAGCAGACGGTTATTAAAGGAGACGGTACGGGGAATGTCATCTCTGTTACCGCTCCAAACGTTATCCTGCGCAACTTAACCGTTACCAATAGCAGCATGAACCGCAACTCGGCAGAGGAATATGCGGCAATTAAACTGCACAGCAACGGAAATCTTGTCGATCATATTACAGTTACCGACTCATTTCATGGCATTTACTTGAGCCAGTCCCACCACAATACTATCTCGAACTCCACCATAACGGGACTTGGTCACGACGTCATCGCCAAGCAAGGCAACGGCTTACATATTTATTACTCAAACGATAATCTTTTGAAAAATAATACAGTTAACGGCACACGCGATGGCATGTTTTTTGACTATGCCAATCATAATTCCATCGTAAATAACCAATTGAGTGAAACGCGCTACGGCTTGCATTTTATGTATTCCAACAATAATGATTTCCAAGGAAATACGTTCACCTTTAATACTGGCGGGGCAGCAATTATGGAGTCCAGCGGTAACTCGCTAAAACATAATCGTTTTATTTTCAACTATGGTCACAAGTCATTTGGGCTATTTTTACTATCAGCCATTGATACAAAAATTACTGATAATTCGTTTATCCTTAATCAGCGTGGGCTATATATCGATCAATCCACCAATAACTTAATCCAAAATAATACGATTATGCGCAACCAAATCGGGATCGAGCTCTGGGCCAGCTCCAATGATCAGACCTTTACGTTAAATAAGATTACTAAAAATACGATTCCCGTGTTCACACTTGGCGGCCAGGGTCAAAACAACGTTTGGACAAAGGACAATAAAGGCAACGCTTGGGGAGATGAATTTCCTGTTCTCGATCTTAATCAGGATGGGCTGGGTGATGGACCGGTTACTTATCAATCTTCATTATATGAGCTCATTGAAGATCAGGAATTGACTTATTTATTTTTAAAAAGCCCTGCGATTGGTATCTATGAAAAAATCAATCAATACTTTAATCAATCAAAAACAATGTTTGAGGACCCACATCCGTTGGTAAGTGATGATAAAACTACAGGTCACTGGCAATGGCTGTTAGCTCTAGGAGTCGTGATTGTAGCGGTTATTTTACTAAAAGGGAGATATCCACTATGCATTATATTTGGAAGGAATGGAAGGAAAACATAAGAGGAAAGGGCTTCTGGCTCTCATTGGCAATTATCTTGCTTGTGTCGGTCAGTTTATTGTTTAATGCTTCCACTCTTTCCTTTGAGCAAGGCTTTTATGTACTCTTAATCAATTTGTTTGATGCCTTCATTTACTTTATTCCGATACTTTGTTTGTTTTTAGGGGCGTTTGCGGTTTTTCAGGAAAAGGAACAAAAAACACTCATCATGCTGCTGACACGGCGCGATGACTACAAAAGCTTCTTATTAAAGAAAAGTTTGGCCATACATGCATGTCTAATCGGGCCGATCTTTTTATGGTTTTTAATTTATCTTGTCCCGCTCAAGTTCTTATTTGAACTGGAGTTTGCAAGCTATTTTACATTCTTAATTTCACTAATCTGTTTATTGATGATTTACAACCAAATAGGAATCATGATTGGCAGTATAAGCCGTTCCAAAATGCAAATCGTCGGGTTTACGATAGCGCTTTGGTTTTACTTTTTCTTCCTAAACGACTTTATTTTATTATCATTTCTTTCTGATGTTTCTTATGAAAATGTTAAGGTGTTCTCAAGCATCTATTTCCTTAATCCGCTTCAAGCATCTAGAATCTTCTTGGAATCGTCACTTGGGGTATACTCATTTGAGCATATGTCAAAGCTTTTAAAATCGTTTATGTGGCTAAAACCTGGTGTGTTCTTGTTGATCAATACCACTATGCTAGTATTGCTCTCATATATTTTGGCCGTTGTGTTCCACCGGAAGGAGGCTGCAGAATGATCGTAGTTCAAAACTTACACCAATCGTTCGGAGATAAACAGGTTTTAAATGATGTAAATTTGCGAATAGAAAAGAATGAAATAACGGCTTTGGTTGGCCGAAATGGCGCTGGCAAATCGACCCTGATAAATAGCCTATTGGGGCTACTGCCTGTACATAAAGGAAAAATTACGATTAGCGGAAAAATAAGCTATCTTCCCGAAAAATTCATGTTATATCCATCCTTAACGGGTCTAGAGAACATGAAATTTTTTGCAGAAGCCGTTGATAAAAAAATAGATTTTGAGCGAGTTGAGCAGCTCTTGCAGTCAGTCCGATTATGGGAGGACCGTCACATTCAGGTGAAGGGTTATTCAAAAGGTATGCTGCAACGGCTCGGGCTGGCAATTACGCTTTATCAGAACAGTGAAATCTTAATTTTGGACGAACCAACTAGTGGCATTGACCCGATTGGGCGCAAGGAAATTCTTGAGGTATTAAAATCATTGACTGATAAAACCATTTTGCTTTCCTCCCATCATCTCGATGAAATCAACCAAATTTGTACTCATGTTGCATTTTTAGAAAACCAAAAGCTTGAAAAATATACAGTTGAAGAATTTATGGCCATGAATGCCTAGGAGGGCTAACGCTTATGAAGAAAAGAATATTAAGCTTTATTTTATTAGGATTGGTAATGTTGTTAAGTGCTTGTAGTGAAGGTGATGATTGGACCGTTTCTTTCACTGAGCCACTCCGCTATACAAAAGGTGCTGAAACTCCGATTGAAGTGAAGGTAGTTGAGGATAATAAGCCTGTGACTGATTTAAATATGAGAGTACATATGGAGATGACCTCCATGAGCCATGGCAGCGTAGATATGAAGCTTGAGGAGCAGGGTGACGGGGTTTATTCCGGTAAGGCTGAATTCCCGATGTCTGGAAAATTCGAAGCAACGTTCACTATGAAAAAAGAAGGCTATACGATCGAGAAGGTCGTCGAGGTTGAAGTTGAAAAAGTACAAGGCGTTGCAACCATCAACGGCGAGCCGATAAATACTGACGATGTGGAGTTTTACCGCTTTATCAATAAGCTCCACATCGCGATTAATCGCGAGGCCGACCAAGAGAGTTACAAAGGGGCTGAGCTCGAGCAACGGATGGCTCACTGGGACGAGCAGGAAAAGCAATCAGAAAATCAAAATCAGCTGCTAACGCAAATTATCCGATTGCGCTCAATGGCGATGCTTGCAAAAGATAAAGGCCATACCGCTTCAGCTGAAGAAATTACCAAAGAAATTGATGCAATTCGGTCAAAGTACGAACAATCCGAGGTTGCCAAAGACTTGATCAGCAAGTTTGGCGAGGATAAATTTTGGCGCAAGGAACAAAGCCAATATGAATATATTGTATTGACGCAAAAGGTCCAGAAGGATGTTACCGAAAAGGTGAAAAAAGAAAATCCGAATGTCGGTGAGCAGGAGATCAACTTCTTGGCACAAAAGGAATACGAAGATCTACTAGTCTCACAAGTAAGCTCGTTGGATATTGTGATTTTGTAAGATTTGGGTGTGGGGTGTGGGGTGCCGGGTGCGGGATGCCGGGTAGGGTGCTAAGCGGACATGGATGACCTTATTTTGTTAAATTCAGCTGTTTTTTACATTTAGCGGACACAGATGACCTTATTGACATATAATCTACCGAAACATCCCCATTATTCAATGGATAACGAACCTGATGTCCGATAACATCACAAATAATACAGGTTTCATTAAAATAGCGGAACCAATGTCCGTAACCGAAACCCGAGCCTCATTAACTCGGTGAGTGATTACTCACTTTACAAACCATCATTTTTATTTTATTATCTTAGTGAGTGATTACTCACTCCCAAATAAAACGAGGTGACAAACCATGAGCAAACAAGAAAGTATTGTTAGTATCAAAGACGTCTCAAAATCATTTGGTAAACAAGAGGTATTAAAACATGTTTCCCTCGAGATTGTGAAAGGGGAAATTTTTGGTTTCCTCGGTCCATCAGGTGCCGGTAAAACGACATTAGTCAAAGAGCTTGCTGGCCTCGATATACCGACCACCGGGGAGAATTTTGTTTTTAATAAAAAAATGCCTTCACTCGCGCTTATGCAACGGATTGGCTATATGGCTCAGTCTGACGCATTATACGGTGAGCTTACCGCTAAGGAAAATCTAGAATTTTTTGCTTCCCTCTACGGTCTGAAAGGAAAACAACAGGAGGCGAGAATTAAAGAAGTGATGGAAATCGTCAACCTCCACGATGATTTAAATAAGCTCGTTTTCAATTATTCTGGGGGCATGAAGCGACGCCTCTCGCTGGCAGCTGCGCTCTTACACGAGCCTGAGCTCCTTATCCTTGATGAACCAACGGTCGGGATTGATCCATTGCTTAGAAAAAGCATTTGGGATAGCTTTTACGAACTCAACCAAAAGGGCGTCACAATTATTGTAACGACTCACGTGATGGATGAAGCAGAAAAATGCCACCGCCTTGGGATGATTCGAAATGGTGAGCTGATTGCCGTTGGAACACCAGCTGAACTTAGAAATGACACCAATACCTCAACACTCGAAGACGCATTCCTTGCTTACGGAGGTGCTCAATTATGAGAATTAAAGCCTTAATGATACGGATTTTACGGCAAATCGTTCGCGATAAACGGACGATGGCATTAATGATTATGGCTCCAATTTTAATTTTAACGATGATGGATTTAGTCTTTAACGGTGATGATTATATCCCAAATGTCGGTTTGGTCGACATTCCTGATCAGGTTGAAGCAAAGCTTGATTTGGGTGATGCAAAAATAAAGCAGTATGATTCGAGCGGGGCAGCAGAAAAAGCGTTGGAGGATCGCAAAATTGACGGATATGTAGAGCTTAGCAATGGTGCTCCTGCAGTCATGCTTGAAGGCAGCGATCCATCGATTAATGGTGCCGTAATGAATTGGGTTCAGGCTGCCTTTAAACCGCTTCAGGCCGCTCAAGGAATGCAAAATCCAGCGATTGAACCCGATATCGATTACTTACACGGCTCAGCAGATTTAAGCCAATTTGATTACTTTGGTCCGGTCCTTTTAGGATTCTTCGTCTTCTTCTTTGTCTTTTTAATTGCTGGGGTGTCGTTCTTACGTGAGCGCACGAGCGGTACGCTTGAACGCTTGCTATCAAGCCCTCTCCGCAAATGGGAAATCGTAATTGGTTATGTTTTGGGCTTCGGGGTTTTTACCATGCTCCAAGCTACGATTATCGCAAGCTATTCCATTTATATTTTAGACATGGAGATGGTTGGCACATTTTGGTTCGTGTTACTCGTGATTTTACTGCTATCGATGTCTGCCTTAACACTCGGAACACTCTTATCAGCATTTGCCAATAACGAACTGCAAATGATTCAATTTATTCCGCTTGTTGTAGTGCCTCAGGTGTTTTTCTCAGGCTTATTTAATCTTGAGACAATTAGCGATTGGTTAAGTTGGATTGGCCTGGTGACACCGCTTTATTATGCAGCTAATGCGCTCCGTGATGTAATGGTGCGCGGACTGGGCTGGGAATCTATTTACCAGGATGTCTTGGTATTAATCGGCTTTTCTGTGCTCTTCATTACGCTTAATATTCTCGCGTTAAGAAAGTATCGCAAGGTTTAGATTCATACTTACATGTTAAAATAAGGAGAAATAAGTTGTTAGTTAGGAGAGCCCGTCATGAATGATCAAGACTTATTGCTTTCGCAATGGTTTGAGGATGCAGATGATTTAACCGAAAAACAAAAGCAGATCCTTCTGGCAGCGATTGATTCATTTTCTGAGAAAGGGTATGCAGCGACGTCAACTAGTGAGATTGCCAAAAAAGCAGGAGTTGCGGAAGGGACAATTTTTCGCCATTACAAAACAAAGAAAGATTTATTAATGGCAATCGTTGCACCTACCATGGCAAGATTCCTTGCTCCGTTTATCATTAAGGATATTAGCAGGGTTATTAATACAGATTATCCATGTTTTGAAGATTTCCTTAAAGCAATGGTCGAAAATCGCAAAAACTTTATCCAACAAAATCTTTCACTTTTTAAAATCATGCTCCAGGAACTGCCGTTTCAGCCTGAGCTACAGATACAATTTAAAACTCATATTTTACCCGAGGTTTATGAGCGCATGAAAGGGCTCATCATCCATTATCAAGCTAAAGGTGAGATTATTGAGCTGCCACCTTATAGTGTTGTTCGGTTAATTGCGTCAACGATTTTCGGCTATTTAATTGGTCGCTACATGCTTTTTACTGAAGTCAATTGGGACGAAGATGCTGAAATCGAGCGCACGATTCAATTCATTATGCATGGACTTGCCGCAAAAGCATAAAAATGAAAAAGGGTCTTAAACCAAATTTGGTTTAAGACTCTCTTTGTTTCACATGAAACATTTGGAAATTGCATATCTTAAGCTACATTCCCAATGCTTCATAAATTGCCTTTGCAACACCATCATGTTCATTCGAGTCAGTCACAAAATGTGCTTGAGCTTTAATATGTTCGGGGGCATTGCCCATCGCCACAGCCCGGCCGACGATCTTGAGCATCGATATGTCATTATCGTTATCGCCAACTGCCATTGTTTCACTAAGAGTAATACCTTTTCTTGCGACAAACTTTTGCAGAGCAATTCCTTTTTGAGCATGAATTGATGTAATTTCCAAATTTCCTGCTCCCGATGAGCTAACTGCAATGTCCGTAAGTTCTGCTAACCCTTCTCGAACACCCACAAGTTTGTCCAAATCAGCAGAAAAGGCTAGTAATTTATAAATCTCCGTGCTTTCATCACTCAAAATCATATCGTAACTTGCTACATGATGAACTAAGCCTTCTGAAATACGCCCCTTGGCGACTCCCTCTACCTGCTCTCTTGTAAAGTTGTGATTGGCACTAGTATAAACATCAATCATCACGGAGACAGCCTTTTCTAAATTATTCGTGTACGTACCTTTATTTGTGTAAATCTCAAAATATATATCTGACCCAGCCAAAATGTTCGCAATCTGTAGTGCTTTTTCTATAGATAGTACCTCTGAAGCAAAGATTTTTCCTGCCTCGTCAACCAACATTGCCCCATTTACACAAATGACTGGGCAGGTAATTCCGACTTGTTTCAGCGCATACTGGGCCTCCTGATAAGAACGTCCAGTCGCCACAACAAATTCAACCCCTTGCTTTTGAGCAAGCTTAATCGCCTGTTGATTTTTCTCAGAAATACTCCCCTTACCCGTCAATAATGTCCCATCCATATCACTTGCGATGCATTTAATCATATATATATAAACTCCTCAATCTGAATTATTATTATCTCAATATAATAACACAAAAGGAGTAAAAACTTATTAAATATACTTCGAACCTTCACGCACGCTCAACGGCTTTAAAGTATGGTGGCTGATAAACTGCCTTACCGATTCAGGATTTGTCTTAGAATATTCTCTAAGCGCCCAACCGATTGCCTTTTGGATAAAAAACTCACCGCTGTCCCCATTGGCAATAATGTAACGATAAAGCAAGGCCGAATCGGTTGCCAGTTTATATTTAAGTTGGAATAAAAGAGCTGAACGCCGTAGCCACATATTGTCGTGAGTTGCCCACCCCTCAATAACCTGAGGGATTAATTCCTTATTCTGCATAACAAGCGGACCAACGAGATTGGACGCCAGTAAATCAACCGTATCCCACCACGATTTTGTTGTAATTAAGGTTTCTAATAATCCAATATGTTCCTTCTTTAGCTGCTTCACAAATTTTGTTAAATAATCGATTGCCGTATATTGGTATTCTCGCTCAGCCTGCTCCCACAAAGCCAATACAAATGCTTCATCAAACGGCTGATTTTTAATGCCAATTTTGTTAAATGCTACCCTAGCTAACGCTCTTCGCTCAGGAGTTTTGATCCCCAGAAACGGAAATTGATTTTTCATATATTTTGCCATTGGCACTGCTTGGTCTGGATTGCGGCGCTGTTCTAGAGCGGTTGTGACAGTCTCTAATTCCATTATGTTTACTCCCTCCTTAAGTGAAGCTAATTACCTTGCCAAATTAACGTAATAGTTTCTCATATCCTGTTTAAATAGTAACGCAAATACTGGTAAATTAAAAAGGAACACCTTGCACAGTGCGAGATGCTCCTTTTTGTTATGAATATTTAAGCTGATATTTCTACGTGTTCATAGCCATTATCGGTTGCATAGACTTCATACCAATGATATGTTGGCGTTTTAAACCATTCGTAGGTTGGTTTATACACAACGTGAATTAATTTACCATTTGCATCGATAAGCGTGTTAAAAAGTTTAACTGCTCCGTATCCGAATGTTTGGTCCAAATATCCTTCGATTCCTTCTCTGATTACATTTCTTTTCCCTGCCTCTTCTTCATTATGTAACTTCATCATTCCATCAATAAACAAGCTTAACAGGAAAAAAGTGATCAGGATGAGTATGACCAGCAGTATTTTGAACAAAGGCGCAACCTCCTAAACATTTAAGATTCAGTTTTATTTTACAAACGTTTTGAAAAAAAAACTGTGATGCGGATAACATCACTGACTGATCTGCTCAAAAAATTTGTTTAGGAAGGCTGCCTTAGGCTTTAGGTGACACCTTTTGTCTACTTGGTCTGTTTTACCAGTCCAAATAGTTTTGATTGTATTTCCTGGGTAATTTGGTCTAGCATTTTGAAGTTCATTGCTGGTCGATAGAGGGCTTCAAGTTCGTCATGAAGCGACTTTGCCTCCGCTAAATAGCCAATTGCTTCATTCATTTTTGCTTTATAGCGACCCGATATTTCAGTGATTTCTTCATGATATTTTTCATCAGTCCCAGGTGTAATTAAATGTGCGTACATATCGATGATTTCATCACCATGGCGACTTGGAAAATATTCATGTGGAGCGGTGCTATCAAAAATAGCGAAGCCTAATTCACGAATAATTACCATATCAAGGCTATTCGGGTCAAACCCGCAATGGTAAACCTCCACATCAAATCCTCTCTTTTCAGCATGAGCAACTATTTTTTTCAGCAAAGTTGACTTGCCTGAGCCCGGACGTCCTTTAATAAAATAACGATTAGGTATCTCTTCGGTTAAATTTTGGACAAAATCAACCGCTCCCTTTGGCGTGGCTGCACCTAAGAACCGATGGCGTACAATGGTTTCGCCACTGCTGCGCCGATTGCCTAACAACTCGTCAATAAGCTGTGCGGTAAACTGATTGGCTTTTTCAAAATCCATGGTTTCAATATAGATTTTCTCCCATTCATCATGGACCCTTAGGGCTTCAGCAAAAGTGCTATAAGCCTTTTGATAGGAAGCGCTGTTTTTTTTAGACAACTCTTGTATTTTGTCTTTTTGTGCTGCTAGTTTTGCAGTATCCCAAGCTACACCCAAGTTTACATACTCTTCGATTGCCCCGGGGGCCTTCGGTTCGATGATGTGCGGTGCGGTGCCATCAACGATGCCAGCCTTAAGCGCCGGAATTTTAACACCGTCAATTGAGCCGTTGTCAGAAGCGCAATGTAAATATTCAACATCATAGCCTTGGGTGGAGAATGCCTCACCAATTCGCTTCATTAATGTTGATTTCCCCGTGCCAGGACCACCTTTTAAAATAAATAATTTTTCTAAGTCTTGTAAGCTTGATTCAAATAAACTATGAAAGCCCCGTGCTGTATTACCACCTGCATAGTAATTTAATACCCGTGCCGTCATACCCACACTCCCTCAGTTGTCAAAAGTACTTACATTCCCTTCACTTTATGCAAACGCCTCTTTGTAGGTGATTGCCTACTCTGTAGGATTTTAAATGTGATTTTCATTCCAAAAAAATAAGAGTCTTCCAAATGGAGACTCTTAAGTCCTAAAGATCATTTAACTAAATCCAGCACTGTTGCTGATGTTACCTCGGTTAAGCTATCAACTGCAACCTCTATTTGCATGCCGATTTTCCCACCACTGACGACCAACGTTTCGAGGTTAGTCGCATGGGCATCGATGAAGGTAGGGTATTGCTTTTTCATGCCGATTGGTGAACAGCCTCCGCGGATATAGCCAGTGTGAGCTTGTATATCTTTTACCGGCAGCATTTCGACCTTCTTTTCACCCGCAGCTTTAGCAGCCTTCTTTAAATCTAACTCCCGTTCAACCGGAATAACAAACACAAAAATATTTTTGCCGGTCCCTTTGGCAACAAGCGTTTTAAAAACCATCATGACGTCTTTATTAATTTTCCCGGCGACGGAAACCCCATCAATTTTTCCGTCCTTATTATCATAAGTATAGGTTTGATAGTTAATCTTTTGAGAATCGAGTATCCTCATTGCATTTGTTTTGGGCTGGGCCATTTTTTCCGCTCCTTTAATGTTCTACAAAAACAGTATATCGAATTGATCAAATGGAGCAAACTTTAATTTCCTCTTACTTGTACATGATTTTACACAAATAGGAAAAATTATCTTTTATAAGACAACTTAGGAGGAATATTAAATGGTGCAAAGCTACGGCTCAGGGCGATTGCCCCAATATCCACAGGCATACTGGCTCGAATCAGTTACGATTCCCGAGTTTCCTGCTTTGGAGGAAGATGTACATGTTGATGTTGCCATTGTCGGAGGCGGAATTACCGGCATTACAAGTGCCTATTTATTAGCGCAAAAGGGCGTAAAGGTCGGTTTAGTCGAGTCCGGAAGACTATTAAATGGGACAACTGGCAGTACAACCGCAAAGGTTACGGCCCAGCATGGGCTTATTTATGATGAACTGATCACAACCCTTGGTGTCGACAGCGCAAAGCTTTATTATGAAGCAAATAAACTCGCAATGGACTTTGTGAAGAACGTTGAACAGCAAATTGACTGTGAGCTTCAAGAAGAAGATGCATACATCTATACTCAGTCAGCAGATTATCTTCAACAACTAGTCAATGAAATGAACGCTTACGAAAAATTGGGCATTGAAGGTGCATACGTAGCTTCCACCCCGCTCCCTTTTTCTGTAAACGGGGCAATCCTGATGAAAAATCAAGCTCAATTTCATCCATTGAAATACTTGATCTATTTTATTAATGAGATTACGGCCAAAGGCGGACTTATTTTTGAACATACACCAGCAATTGATATTACAACCGGACCACCACGGGCACAGGTGCTGACGAAAAATGGCGCTAAGCTTTCCTGCGACCAAATGATTATCGCCACCCATTTCCCATTCGAGGATAAAACCGGTTTTTATTTTGCAAGAATGCATGCCGACCGCTCATATGTCTTAGCTGTTAAAACAGAGAAAGAATTTCCTGGTGGAATGTATATCAACGCCGAGCAGCCGACACGTTCACTCCGTTATACGACGATAAATGGTGACAAGCTTGTCCTATTTGGTGGCGATCACCATAAGACAGGCCAGGGAATTGATACCTTTAAGCATTATCAAGCACTAGAGACCTTTGCAGAAGAAACATTTGGGATAAAAGAAATCCCCTATCGCTGGTCGGCCCAGGATTTAACGACTTCCGATAAGGTCCCTTATGTAGGAAAGATTACGGAGAACCATGATCATATTTTCGTCGCAACAGGCTATCGAAAATGGGGTATGACAAATGGGACAGTGGCCGCACAGTTGTTGACCGATCTGATTCTAAGTAATGAAAGCCCTTATGAAGCGCTATATCGACCAACCCGATTCCATGCCACTCCTGATCTCAAACAGCTGGTCAAGGATAATCTTGATGTGGCTAAGCATCTAATCAAAGGCAAAGTGGAGCTGATTAAGCGTCAACCCGAGGACCTTGCAGATGATGAAGGTGCAGTCGTAACCGTTAACGGCAAACGAGCTGGAGCTTATCGGGATGAACAGGGATGTTTGCACATCGTTGATACGACTTGTACTCATATGGGCTGCGAGCTCGAGTGGAATAATGGCGACCGCTCTTGGGATTGTCCGTGCCATGGCTCTCGTTTTTCAATCGATGGTGATGTGGTTGAAGGTCCAGCGGAACATCCCCTACAAAAACTTGACTAGCCAATATCAAAGGCATCGATACGGCCCATAAATAACATAATAAAGTAGGGAAACCTCTCTCGAGGCTTCCCCCTTATCAAACCGTACGTGCCCTATTAAGGCATACGGCTTACCAAATGTTACAATGTTTATCAA
>NZ_JABAIT010000029.1 GCF_012843265.1 Bacillus sp. DNRA2
CTTGATAAACATTGTAACATTTGGTAAGCCGTATGCCTTAATAGGGCACGTACGGTTTGATAAGGGGGAAGCCTCGAGAGAGGTTTCCCTACTTTATTTGCTTTTTCGAATTTTTTAACATATAATACAGTTCGGAAATGCGTTTTACCTCAAATTCTTCTAAAAAAACTCTCCCTAAATGGAGGTGGTTATAAGCCATATGACTGACCATTATTATTCCCGCACACAAAATGTTGAAAGCGACCCGAAGTTTTGGGATTTTCAGTTAAGGAAACACTCGTTTCGTTTCAAAACAGATAACGGTGTTTTTTCAAAAAAAGAAGTCGATTTTGGTTCGCGGTTACTAATTGAAGTGTTTGAACCAATAGACAAGTCAGGTAAAATTCTTGATGTAGGCTGCGGCTACGGCCCAATTGGCTTGTCGTTGGCTAAAAGTTTCCCGGAAGCTATGGTGCATATGATTGATGTCAATGAAAGAGCGTTAGCGCTCTCCGTGGAAAATGCTAAATTAAATCATATTGATAATATTAAAGTCTATCAAAGCGATCGCCTGCTTACGGTAGTTGATAAAGATTTTACTGATATCGTGACGAATCCGCCAATTCGTGCTGGTAAGCATATTGTTCATGACATTTTTGAGCAAAGTTATCAGCATTTATCATCAGGTGGCACCTTGTGGGTTGTGATTCAGAAGAAGCAAGGAGCTCCATCTGCTTTGGTGAAATTAGAAGAGTTATTTAATGAAGTTGAAACAGTTGCGAAAAGCAAGGGCTATTTTATTTTCAAAGCAAAAAAACATTGACCCGTCAAGGGGGTTATGTTAATATTATAAAATGCCAATAGATTAGTTTCCGTTTTGTTGCTAAATTCATCATTAATTGTATAAATTTGGCTATTGACGGTTAAGCTAATAAAATAATAGTTCGTCATGTGAAATTGTGGTTTTTACAGAAAAAACCCTTTTTCTTTTTGTCTTATGGCAATAGATGGAATTTTATTATAACGCTTGATTTGAGGGGTGAATCAGTTGACAGGTCAACTAGTTCAGTATGGACGACACCGCCAACGAAGAAGTTATGCAAGAATCAGTGAAGTATTAGAGTTACCAAATCTCATTGAAATTCAAACCTCTTCTTATCAGTGGTTTCTTGATGAGGGTTTACGCGAAATGTTCCAGGACATTTCACCAATCGAAGACTTTACTGGTAACCTATCATTGGAATTCATTGATTATAGCTTAGGTGATCCTAAGTATTCTGTTGAGGAGTCGAAGGAACGAGACGTTACATATTCTGCGCCATTGCGTGTAAAGGTACGTCTAGTGAACAAAGAAACAGGTGAAGTAAAAGACCAAGATGTATTTATGGGTGACTTCCCACTTATGACAGAAACAGGAACGTTTGTTATTAACGGTGCTGAACGTGTAATCGTTTCGCAATTAGTGCGTTCTCCGAGTGTTTATTTTAGTGGAAAAGTGGATAAGAACGGTAAAAAAGGATTTACAGCAACGGTAATTCCTAACCGTGGTGCTTGGCTAGAGTATGAAACTGACGCCAAGGATGTTGTGTATGTAAGAATAGATCGTACTCGGAAACTGCCCGTTACGGTTCTTTTGCGTTCACTCGGCTTCGGATCAGATTCAGAAATCATCGACCTAGTCGGCGACAATGAATACATCCGTAATACTTTGGAAAAAGACAACACCGAAAGTACGGAAAAAGCGCTCTTGGAAATTTACGAGCGTCTTCGTCCAGGTGAACCACCAACTGTAGATAATGCAAAAAGTTTATTAGTCTCACGCTTCTTTGATCCAAAGCGTTATGATTTAGCCAATGTGGGTCGTTATAAGATTAATAAAAAGCTTCATATTAAAAATAGACTATTCGGACAGCGCTTAGCGGAGACGCTTGTTGATCCGGAAACTGGGGAAATTATTGCGGAAAAAGGTACTACGCTTGATCGTCGTACATTGGACCGTATTCTTCCTAATCTTGAAAACAATATCGGTTTCAAGTCAATCAACCCAATTGCTGGAGTGGTTGAGGATGATATTGTACTTCAATCAATTAAAATTTATGCACCAAACGAAGATGGCGAAAAGGTTATTAATGTAATTGGTAATTCCAATATTGAAGAAGCGATTAAAAACATCACACCAGCTGATATTATTGCGTCTATCAGTTATTTCTTTAATTTGCTACATGGCGTTGGAAATACCGATGATATCGATCACTTAGGTAATCGTCGTTTGCGTTCGGTTGGAGAATTGCTGCAAAATCAATTCCGTATTGGTTTGTCTCGGATGGAACGTGTTGTACGGGAAAGAATGTCGATTCAAGATACGGCAACGATTACGCCACAGCAATTGATTAATATCCGTCCTGTTATAGCTTCAATTAAAGAATTCTTTGGAAGCTCACAGTTGTCACAATTTATGGATCAAACAAACCCGCTTGCGGAATTGACTCATAAACGTCGTTTATCTGCACTAGGACCTGGTGGATTAACGCGTGAACGTGCTGGCTTTGAAGTGCGTGACGTTCACTATTCACACTATGGTCGTATGTGTCCGATTGAAACGCCAGAGGGTCCAAACATTGGTTTGATTAACTCGCTTTCATCATATGCAAAGGTAAACCGTTTTGGTTTTATTGAAACGCCATATCGTCGTGTCGATCCTGAAACAGGAAAAGTAACAGCTCGTATTGATTATCTTACTGCAGATGAGCAAGATAACTATGTTGTTGCCCAAGCAAATGCTCGTCTAGGTGAAGATGGTTCGTTCTTAGATGAAGATGTTGTTGCGCGTTTCCGAGATGAGAACGTTGTGGTAAATCGTGATCGTATCGATTACATGGACGTATCTCCAAAACAGGTTGTTTCAGCCGCAACGGCATGTATTCCGTTCTTGGAAAATGATGACTCTAACCGTGCTTTGATGGGTGCGAACATGCAACGTCAAGCTGTTCCGTTGCTTCAACCTGAAGCGCCGCGCGTTGGTACAGGTATGGAATATGTATCTGCGAAGGACTCAGGTGCTGCTGTAATTTGTAAGCATCCTGGTATTGTTGAACATGTTGAAGCTCGCGAAGTATGGGTTCGCCGTATTTCTGAGGTAGATGGTCAAGAGGTCAAAGGAAATCTTGATAAATACCGTATGCTTAAATTCATTCGTTCAAACCAAGGTACATGCTACAACCAACGTCCGATTGTTAGTGTTGGTGACCGTGTTGTGAAGGGTGAAATACTTGCTGATGGTCCATCAATGGAAAAAGGTGAGCTTGCGCTTGGTCGTAACGTTCTTGTAGCCTTCATGACTTGGGACGGTTATAACTACGAGGATGCAATCATCATGAGCGAGCGCCTTGTTAAAGATGATGTTTATACTTCAATTCATATTGAAGAATATGAATCTGAATCTCGTGATACAAAATTAGGACCTGAAGAGATTACCCGTGACATTCCAAACGTTGGGGAAGATGCCCTTCGCAATTTGGATGAGCGCGGAATTATTCGAATCGGTGCTGAAGTGAAAGATGGCGACTTATTAGTTGGTAAAGTGACACCTAAAGGTGTTACGGAATTAACAGCTGAAGAGCGTCTCTTGCATGCCATTTTTGGTGAAAAGGCACGTGAAGTTCGCGATACATCTTTAAGAGTACCACACGGCGGTGGCGGTATTGTCTTGGATGTTAAAGTCTTCAATCGTGAAGATGGTGATGAACTTCCTCCAGGTGTTAACCAATTAGTTCGTGTTTATATCGTTCAAAAACGTAAAATCCACGAAGGCGATAAAATGGCGGGACGCCACGGTAATAAAGGGGTTATTTCCAAGATTATGCCTGAAGAGGATATGCCTTACTTACCAGATGGTACGCCTGTGGACATCATGTTAAACCCATTAGGGGTTCCTTCGCGGATGAACATCGGACAGGTGTTAGAGCTTCATTTAGGTATGGCTGCTCGTGCGCTTGGAATTCATGTTGCGTCACCAGTATTTGACGGTGCGCGTGAGGAAGACGTTTGGGGAACCATTGAAGAAGCTGGTATGGCACGTGACGCCAAAACTGTTCTTTATGATGGCCGTTCTGGTGAAGCTTTTGATAATCGCGTCTCTGTCGGTGTTATGTACATGATCAAACTTGCGCACATGGTAGATGATAAACTACATGCGCGTTCTACTGGTCCATACTCACTAGTTACGCAACAACCACTTGGTGGTAAAGCGCAATTTGGTGGACAGCGTTTTGGAGAGATGGAGGTATGGGCGCTTGAAGCATACGGTGCTGCATACACATTACAGGAAATCTTAACGGTTAAATCCGATGACGTAGTTGGACGTGTAAAAACTTACGAAGCAATCGTTAAAGGTGAAAATGTTCCTGAACCTGGTGTTCCTGAATCATTTAAAGTATTAATTAAGGAACTTCAAAGTTTAGGTATGGATGTAAAAATTCTTTCAGGTGACGAGCAGGAAATTGAAATGCGTGACCTAGAGGACGAAGAAGAAATTCAACAAGCTGAATCATTAACGATTGCCCCTGAGCTTGATAGTGTTGAGACAGAGGTAGTAGGAACGAAGGAATAGTATCAACTTAAGAGCTCAGCGAAGCCGATTTGACTTCGCTGAGCACCGCTTTTTTCATATAGAAGTTAATTGCATAGGTAAATAGATTTACTATGTTGATCCGCAAATAGCGGAAGAAGGGTAAAACCTGAAGATCGAAAGGGAGGTAGGCCCCTTGCTAGATGTAAACAATTTTGAGTATATGAAAATTGGTCTAGCTTCACCGGATAAAATCCGTTCATGGTCATTTGGTGAGGTAAAAAAACCAGAAACGATTAACTATCGTACACTTAAGCCGGAAAAAGACGGTTTATTTTGTGAACGCATTTTTGGTCCGCAAAAAGACTGGGAGTGTCATTGTGGAAAGTACAAACGTGTTCGTTATAAGGGCGTAGTTTGTGATCGATGTGGTGTTGAGGTAACACGTGCAAAAGTTCGCCGTGAGCGGATGGGACATATTGAGTTAGCAGCGCCAGTTTCCCATATTTGGTATTTCAAAGGAATCCCAAGTAGAATGGGGCTAGTTCTTGACATGTCTCCTCGTGCTTTAGAAGAAGTTATTTACTTTGCTTCATATGTTGTTACTGAACCTGGTGATACTGCATTAGAAAAGAAACAGCTTCTTTCAGAAAAAGAGTACCGTACTTACCGTGAAAAATACGGCACTAAGTTCCAAGCTTCAATGGGTGCAGAAGCCATCAAGAAGCTATTGTTTGATATTGACTTAGAAAAAGAAGTCGATATGTTAAAAGAAGAATTAAAAACAGCTCAAGGTCAACGTCGTACACGTGCGATTAAACGTCTTGAAGTACTTGAAGCGTTCCGTGGGTCAGGTAACGAGCCTTCATGGATGATTTTAGATGTGCTTCCAGTGATTCCGCCAGAATTGCGTCCGATGGTTCAATTAGATGGTGGCCGTTTTGCAACATCTGACTTGAACGATTTATATCGTCGTGTAATTAACCGGAATAATCGTTTAAAACGCTTATTAGACCTTGGTGCACCAAGTATTATTGTCCAAAATGAAAAGCGGATGCTTCAGGAAGCTGTAGATGCGCTTATCGATAATGGACGTCGTGGTCGTCCAGTTACTGGTCCGGGTAATCGCCCGTTAAAATCACTATCTCACATGTTAAAAGGTAAACAAGGACGTTTCCGTCAAAACCTACTAGGTAAACGGGTAGACTACTCTGGTCGTTCTGTTATCGTTGTAGGACCAAACTTAAAAATGTATCAGTGCGGCTTACCAAAAGAAATGGCTCTAGAACTATTCAAGCCATTCGTTATGAAGGAACTGGTTGAAAAGGGCCTCGCACATAACATAAAATCTGCAAAACGGAAAATTGAACGGGTAAATCCTGAGGTTTGGGATGTATTAGAAGAAGTTATCCGTGAGCATCCGGTATTATTAAACCGTGCGCCTACACTTCACCGTTTAGGAATCCAGGCATTTGAGCCTACATTGGTTGAAGGACGTGCAATTCGCCTCCATCCGCTTGTATGTACAGCTTACAACGCTGACTTCGACGGTGACCAAATGGCAGTACACGTACCACTTTCATCTGAAGCTCAAGCTGAAGCGCGTTTATTAATGCTTGCAGCTCAAAATATCTTAAATCCTAAAGATGGTAAACCGGTTGTTACACCATCTCAGGACATGGTTTTAGGTAACTATTACTTAACAATGGAGCGTGAAGGTGCCATTGGTGAAGGTATGATTTTTAAAGATCGTAACGAAGCTTTAATTGCTTACCAAAATGGTTATGTTCACCTGCATACGAGAGTAGCTGTTGATGCAGGCTCTTTAGGGAATGTTACTTTTACTGAAGAACAAAACAAAAAATTGTTAATTACGACTGTGGGTAAATTAGTCTTTAATGAAATTTTACCAGAGTCATTCCCGTATATTAACGAGCCAACAAAGTTGAATCTTGAGGAAAAAACTCCGGAAAGATACTTTGTAGAACCAGGAACGGATGTAAGAGCGGTTATCAAGGAAATGCCGTTAGTTGATCCATTCAAAAAGAAAATTCTAGGTAACATTATTGCGGAAGTATTTAAACGTTTCAAAATTACTGAAACCTCAAAAATGCTTGACCGTATGAAGGATCTTGGATTTAAACACTCAACAAAAGCTGGTATTACAGTAGGGGTAGCTGACATCGTCGTATTAGGCGAGAAGCAAGAAATCATTCACGAAGCGCAAGTAAAGGTTGATAATGTAACGAAACAGTTTAGACGTGGTTTAATAACCGAGGACGAACGTTATGATCGCGTTATTTCAATCTGGAGCGCTGCAAAGGATACCATCCAAGCGAAACTAATGAAGTCATTGGAAAAAACAAACCCAATCTTCATGATGAGTGATTCTGGTGCCCGTGGTAACGCATCTAACTTTACACAATTAGCTGGTATGCGTGGACTAATGGCCAACCCAGCTGGACGTATTATTGAATTGCCAATTAAATCAAGTTTCCGTGAAGGATTAACAGTACTAGAGTACTTTATTTCTACACATGGAGCACGTAAAGGATTGGCGGATACGGCTCTTAAAACAGCTGACTCTGGTTACTTAACACGTCGTCTTGTTGATGTTGCGCAGGATGTAATTGTTCGTGAAGATGACTGTGGTACTGATCGAGGCTTATTAATAAGTGCTCTTAAAGATGGAACTGAAATAATTGAACCACTAGATGAACGTCTTATCGGTCGTTATGCAAGAAAGGCAATTAAGCATCCAGTGACCAATGAAGTCATCGTTCCTGAGAACGGATTAATTACAGAAGATCTATCAGTTGAAGTGGTAGAAGCAAATGTTGAAGAGGTTTGGATTCGTTCTGCCTTTACATGTAATACTCGCCATGGAGTATGTAAAAAATGTTATGGCCGTAACTTGGCAACTGGTCAAGAAGTTGAAGTGGGTGAAGCAGTCGGAATTATCGCTGCACAATCCATCGGTGAACCAGGTACACAGTTAACGATGCGTACATTCCATACAGGTGGGGTAGCTGGAGACGATATTACTCAAGGTTTACCGCGGATTCAGGAGCTTTTCGAAGCTCGTAATCCGAAAGGTCAATCGGTTATTTCTGAAATCGAAGGTGTTGTTGTAGGTATTAATGAAGGGCGAGATCGTCAGCATGAAATCGTTGTTCAAGGTGAGGTTGAAAGCCGTACCTATACCGCTCCTTATACAGCGCGCTTAAAGGTTGCGCTTAATACTCGAGTAGGCCGTGGTCAAGAATTAACTGAAGGTTCTATTGATCCTAAAGAACTATTGCGTGTTACTGATATGAAAACTGTTCAAGAATACTTACTCCGTGAAGTGCAGAAGGTTTACCGGATGCAAGGGGTAGAAATTGGAGACAAACATATCGAGGTAATGGTTCGTCAAATGCTTCGTAAGGTAAGAGTGGTGGATGCAGGTGAAACAAGTGTATTACCTGGAGCTCTATTAGATGTTCACCAATTTACTGATGCGAATGAAAAAGCATTACTAGCAGGAAAACAACCAGCCACTGGTCGTCCAGTCTTGCTTGGTATTACAAAAGCATCACTCGAAACTGATTCATTCCTTTCTGCTGCATCATTCCAGGAAACAACAAGAGTTCTTACGGATGCTGCGATAAAAGGAAAACGTGACGAGTTACTTGGATTAAAAGAAAATGTAATTATTGGTAAGCTAGTTCCGGCAGGTACTGGAATGCAACGATACCGTCGGGCAGAACCAATTATCCAAGCAGAAACTGCAGAAGATAAAGTTACAGTCGAATAATTTAGTTGAAATGCGGTACTTCGAACCGGTTATATATTCGAAGTACCGCGTTTTTAAATAAGAGAATTTTTTTATTGAATGTTGACATTGCTTTTTGAAGGTGTTAATATATCAAAGGTGCTCCTATTTACCTGATACTTTGGAGGATAAGAAATATGTCTTATGATAAAGTATTACAGGCAGAACACATTATTATTGGTACAAAACAAACAGCCAAAGCTCTAAAATCTGGTTCGGTCATTGAAGTAGTTGTAGCGACTGATGCTGATCTAAAAGTGGTTTCAAAAGTTGTGCAAACTGCTAAAGAAATGGATGTTCCAATTTCTTATGTCGATTCGATGAAAAAACTCGGAAGAGCATGTAAGATAGATGTTGGAGCGGCAACTGTGGCTATTACTCGTTAAAAACTGTTTTTGTAGAATATATCTGCAAAAACTTTGTTTTTGCAAAAAATTGAACCACCTGGATGTGTGGGCTTACACAAAATACGAAGGGAGGAAAAAACATGCCTACAATTAATCAATTAGTGCGCAAACCTCGTTCATCAAAAGAGGAAAAGTCAAAATCACCAGCACTAAATAAAGGCTATAACAGCTTCAAAAAATCACAAACTGATGTATCATCACCACAAAAACGTGGAGTATGTACACGTGTTGGTACTATGACACCGAAAAAACCGAACTCAGCATTACGTAAATATGCGCGTGTTCGCTTAACAAACGGTATCGAGGTAACAGCTTACATTCCTGGAATCGGACACAACCTACAAGAACATAGTGTTGTACTTATCCGTGGCGGACGTGTAAAAGACTTACCGGGGGTACGTTATCACATCGTACGTGGAGCGCTTGATACAGCTGGTGTTAATGGTCGTATGCAAGGACGTTCTAAGTACGGAACTAAGAGACCGAAAGCACCGAAAAAATAATCACTTATAAATAATAGCTTCTTTGAAAGGAGGAAAAAATATGCCACGTAAAGGTCCAGTAGCAAAAAGAGATGTTTTACCAGATCCGATTTATAATTCAAAGCTTGTTACTCGTTTGATCAACAAAATGATGATCGACGGTAAAAGAGGTAAATCTCAAGAAATTCTTTACTCTGCGTTCGATATCATTCGTGAACGTACTGGCAAAGAGCCGATGGAAGTGTTCGAACAAGCACTTAAAAACATCATGCCAGTTCTAGAAGTAAGAGCACGCCGTGTAGGTGGTGCTAACTACCAAGTTCCAGTGGAGGTACGTCCTGATCGTCGTACTACATTAGGTCTTCGTTGGTTAGTAAACTATGCACGTCTTCGCGGTGAAAAAACAATGGAACAACGTTTAGCAAATGAAATCCTAGATGCAGCTAATGCAACAGGAGCATCTGTTAAGAAGCGTGAAGATACACATAAAATGGCTGAAGCAAACAAAGCGTTTGCTCACTATCGTTGGTAATCTAACCTTCAAAACCAATACACTCATACATGGAAGGAGATAGACCAAAATGGCTAGAGAGTTCTCCTTGGATAATACTCGTAATATCGGAATCATGGCACACATCGATGCCGGTAAAACAACCACCACTGAGCGTGTCCTTTATTATACTGGTCGTATTCACAAGATCGGTGAAACTCATGAAGGTGCATCGCAAATGGACTGGATGGAGCAAGAACAAGAACGTGGTATCACAATCACTTCTGCAGCAACAACTGCACAGTGGAAGGGCCACCGCGTAAACATCATCGACACACCAGGACACGTAGACTTCACTGTTGAGGTTGAACGTTCACTTCGTGTACTTGATGGTGCAGTAGCAGTTCTTGATGCTCAATCTGGGGTTGAGCCACAAACTGAAACTGTTTGGCGTCAAGCTACAACTTACGGAGTTCCGCGTGTTGTATTCGTTAACAAAATGGATAAAATCGGTGCGGATTTCTTATATTCTGTAAGAACTATTCATGACCGTCTTCAAGCGAATGCACATCCGATTCAATTACCAATCGGTGCTGAAGATGAATTCGAAGCAATCATTGACTTAGTAGAAATGAAAGCTCATTTCTACAGTAATGACCTTGGAACTGATATCGAAGTTCGTGACATTCCAGAAGAACATCAAGATTTAGCTGCAGAATACCGCGAAAAGTTGGTTGAAGCAGTAGCGGAGCTTGATGAAGAATTGATGGAAAAATACCTTGGCGGAGAAGAAATCAGCATTGAAGAATTAAAAGCTGGAATCCGTAAAGGTACTACAAATGTTGAGTTTTACCCAGTTATCTGTGGATCAGCATTTAAAAACAAAGGTGTTCAATTGATGCTTGATGCTGTTATTGACTATCTTCCATCTCCGTTAGATGTACCTGCAATTAAAGGTACTCTTCCAGATACAGATGAAGAAGTTGAACGTCATTCTGACGACAACGAGCCTTTCGCAGCACTTGCATTTAAAGTTATGACTGACCCATATGTAGGGAAATTAACATTCTTCCGTGTGTACTCTGGTACATTACAATCTGGATCATATGTTCAAAACTCTACTAAGGGCAAGCGTGAACGTATCGGTCGTATCCTGCAAATGCATGCGAACAGCCGTCAAGAAATTTCAGAAGTACATGCAGGGGATATTGCTGCAGCTGTAGGTTTAAAAGATACTACTACTGGTGATACTTTATGTGATGATAAATCTCCAGTAATCTTAGAATCTATGCAGTTCCCAGAACCTGTTATTCAACTTTCAGTTGAACCTAAATCTAAAGCAGACCAAGACAAAATGACGACTGCTTTACAAAAGCTTCAAGAAGAAGACCCAACTTTCCGTGCGCACACTGACCAGGAAACTGGACAAGTTATCATTGCTGGTATGGGTGAACTTCACCTTGATATTATCGTTGACCGTATGCGTCGCGAGTTCAAGGTAGAAGCAAACGTAGGTGCCCCTCAGGTTGCTTACCGTGAAACATTCCGTTCTTCTGCAAATGTTGAAGGGAAATTCGCTCGTCAATCTGGTGGACGTGGTCAGTACGGACATGTATGGATTGAGTTCTCACCTAATGACGAAGGTAAAGGCTTTGAGTTTGTAAATGGTATCGTTGGTGGGGTAGTACCTCGTGAGTACATCCCAGCGGTTCAAGCAGGTCTTGAAGATGCACTTGATCGAGGAGTACTTGCAGGTTATCCACTTGTAGACATCAAGGCTAGACTATTTGATGGTTCATACCATGATGTTGACTCAAGTGAAATGGCGTTTAAAATTGCCGCTTCCATGGCTCTTAAAAACGCAGCTTCAAAATGTAGCCCTGTAATCCTTGAACCAGTTATGAGAGTTGAAGTTGTAATCCCTGAAGATTATCTTGGAGACATCATGGGTCAAATTACTGCTCGTCGCGGCCGCGTCGAAGGTATGGAGGCTCGTGGTAATGCTCAAGTAGTTCGTTCAATGGTTCCGCTATCTGAGATGTTTGGTTACGCTACTGCGTTACGTTCAAGCACTCAAGGGCGTGGTGTGTTCTCAATGCACTTTGACCATTATGAAGAAGTACCGAAGTCAATCTCTGAAGAAATCATCAAAAAAAATAAAGGTGAATAATTGATTTCACCAGACTTATAAAGTATAAATACTATTGTAAGCTTTGGATGTATTGAAGATAGACTCTGTTCTATCTTCATATACCCATATATACTTAATTATTTTCTTAAAATCAAAGGAGGATTTCCTAAAATGGCAAAAGCTAAATTCGACCGTTCTAAGCCACACGTTAACATTGGTACAATCGGACACGTTGACCATGGTAAAACTACTTTAACAGCTGCAATCACTTCTGTTCTTGCAAAAGAAGGTAAAGCAGAAGCACGTGCATACGATCAAATCGACGGTGCACCTGAAGAAAGAGAACGTGGTATCACAATCTCTACTGCACACGTTGAGTATGAAACTGAAAGCCGTCACTACGCACACGTTGACTGCCCAGGACATGCTGACTACGTTAAAAACATGATCACTGGAGCTGCTCAAATGGACGGCGGTATCCTAGTAGTATCTGCTGCTGACGGCCCAATGCCACAAACTCGTGAGCACATCCTTCTTTCTCGTCAAGTAGGTGTACCATACTTAGTAGTATTCATGAACAAATGTGATATGGTAGATGACGAAGAATTACTAGAATTAGTAGAAATGGAAATCCGTGATCTACTATCTGAATATGACTTCCCAGGCGATGATATCCCTGTAATCAAAGGTTCTGCTCTTAAAGCTCTTGAAGGCGAAGCAGAATGGGAAGAAAAAGTTAAAGAATTAATGAACGCTGTTGATGAGTATATCCCAACTCCAGCTCGTGATACTGAAAAACCATTCATGATGCCAGTTGAGGATGTATTCTCAATCACTGGACGTGGAACTGTTGCTACAGGACGTGTTGAGCGTGGTGTAGTTAAAGTTGGTGACGTAGTTCAAATCGTAGGTTTCACTGAAGAACCAAAATCTACTACTGTAACTGGTGTAGAAATGTTCCGTAAGCTTCTTGATTATGCAGAAGCTGGAGACAACATTGGAGCTCTTCTTCGTGGGGTTGCTCGTGAAGAAATCGAACGTGGACAAGTATTAGCTAAACCAGGTTCAATCACTCCACATACTAAGTTTACTGCTCAAGTATACGTATTATCAAAAGAAGAAGGTGGACGTCATACTCCATTCTTCACAAACTATCGTCCACAATTCTATTTCCGTACTTCTGATATCACTGGTATTTGTAACCTACCAGAAGGCGTTGAAATGGTTATGCCTGGCGATAACATCGAAATGACAGTAGAACTTATCGCTCCTGTAGCTGTTGAAGAAGGAACTAAGTTCTCAATTCGTGAAGGTGGCCGTACAGTAGGCGCTGGATCAGTTGCTAAAATCATGGAATAGTCTTTGACTATTTAATAAGAAAGCAGATGGGTGACGATCCATCTGCTTTTTTTATTTCTATTATATAGTGTAATAATTGGCAACGTTAGTTCGGACTTGATTTCTTAGTGTCATGTCGTTATAATAATAAAAGTGTGCTGAACATAAAGAAGTTAAAAAACATGTTGCGTTCTCTTTATGTTTTCTGTATAATAGACAATGTTGGTCTTTGACTGCGATGATGCGGAAGGTTGCTGACACACCCGGCCGCTTTGCCATGGCGAGTGTGTGGGAAATTTTCGCGGAGAATGTCTATCCTAAAATAGGCGAAAAGGAGGGAAAATAATGGCAAAACAAAAAATTCGTATTCGTTTAAAGGCTTATGATCACAGAATTCTTGATCAATCTGCTGAAAAGATTGTTGAAACGGCAAAACGTTCAGGTGCAGCTGTATCTGGTCCAATTCCGCTTCCGACTGAAAAGTCAATTTACACAATCCTACGTGCGGTTCATAAGTACAAAGATTCTCGTGAACAATTCGAGATGCGTACTCATAAGCGTTTAATCGATATCATTAACCCAACACCACAAACGGTTGATTCGTTAATGCGTTTGGATTTACCATCAGGTGTGGACATCGAAATCAAATTATAATGAATAAATAATGAAGAAAACAGGAGGTGTGACTAATGACCAAAGGAATCTTAGGAAGAAAAATCGGTATGACTCAAGTGTTTGCTGAAAATGGTGATCTTATTCCAGTAACAGTTGTTCAAGCTGCTGGTAACGTAGTGCTTCAAGTGAAATCTGTTGAAACAGACGGTTATGAATCTGTACAATTAGGTTTTGAAGATAAGCGTGAAAAGCTTACGAACAAACCGGAAAAGGGCCATGTTGCGAAAGCAAATACTGCTCCTAAGCGCTTCATCCGCGAATTACGTGGTGTAAACTTAGGTGAGTATGAGGTTGGTCAGGAAGTCAAAGTTGATATTTTCGCAGAAGGCGAAATCGTTGATGTAACAGGAATCTCTAAAGGAAAAGGTTTCCAAGGTGTAATCAAGCGCCACGGACAATCTCGTGGACCTATGGCCCATGGTTCTCGTTATCATCGTCGTCCAGGTTCAATGGGACCTGTTGCTCCAAACCGTGTATTCAAAGGTAAAAAGTTAGCAGGACGTATGGGTGGAGAGCAAGTTACAGTTCAAAACCTACAGATCGTGAAAGTTGATGCTGAACGTAACTTACTTTTAATCAAAGGTAACGTGCCTGGAGCTAAAAAAGCATTACTTAAAATTAAAAGTGCGGTAAAAGCATAGTAATTCACGCAGAAAGGAGGATATACAATGCCGAAAGTAGCGTTATTTAGCCAAAACGGATCAAAAGTTGGAGAAATCGAACTTAACGATTCAGTATTTGGTATTGAGCCAAATAACCATGTGTTATTTGAAGCGGTTATCATGCAAAGAGCTTCTTTGCGTCAAGGAACACACAAAACAAAAATTCGTTCTGAAGTAGCAGGCGGTGGTCGTAAACCATGGCGTCAAAAAGGAACTGGTCGTGCTCGTCAAGGTTCGATTCGTTCTCCACAATGGCGTGGTGGTGGTACAGTATTTGGTCCTGTTCCACGCAGCTATAGCTATAAATTACCGAAGAAAGTACGTCGTTTAGCGATTAAATCAGCTCTTTCTTCTAAAGTATTAGCTGAAAACATTCTTGTGTTAGAAAACCTAGCTTTCGAAGCACCAAAAACAAAAGAATTCACAAAAGTCCTTAAAGGTCTTTCTGTTGATTCAAAAGCGTTAATCGTAACAGCTGATTTGGATGAAAACGTAGCATTATCTGCTCGTAACATTCCAGGTGTAACAGTTGTAACTGCTAACGGTATTAATGTTTTGGATGTATTAAACCATGATAAGTTAATCATGACGAAAGCTGCAGTTGAAAAAGTAGAGGAGGTGCTTGCATAATGGATGCACGCGATATCATTAAGCGCCCCGTTATTACTGAAGCTTCAAGTGAAGCAATGTCTGAGAAAAAGTACACTTTTGAAGTGGACGTAAGAGCTAACAAAACTCAAGTTAAAGACGCTATCCAAGAAATTTTCGGCGTTAAAGTTGAGAAAGTTAACATCATGAACTACAAAGGCAAATTCAAGCGCATGGGCAAGTTTGGTGGATACACTAACAAACGCCGTAAAGCTATTGTTAAATTAACTCAAGACAGCAAAGAAATCGAATTCTTTGAAGTTTAATTCCTATAACTAGAAGAGGAGGGAAAAAAATGGCGATTAAAAAGTATAAACCTACCTCTAATGGTCGTCGTGGTATGACTACTTCTGATTTCGCAGAAATCACAACTAGCACACCCGAAAAATCTTTACTTGCTCCATTAAAAAGTAAAGGCGGCCGTAATAACCAAGGTAAGTTAACAGTTCGTCATCAAGGTGGCGGCCATAAACGTCAATATCGTATCATCGATTTTAAACGTGATAAAGATGGCATTCCAGGACGCGTTGCTACAATCGAGTATGATCCAAACCGTTCTGCAAACATCGCACTAATTAATTATGTAGATGGAGAAAAGCGTTATATCCTAGCTCCAAAAAACCTTGTAGTAGGTATGGAGGTAATGAGCGGTCCTGAGGCTGACATTAAAGTAGGAAACGCACTTCCATTAACAAACATTCCAGTAGGTACAGTTATCCATAATATCGAGTTGAAACCTGGTAAAGGTGGACAATTAGTACGTTCTGCGGGTACGAGCGCACAGGTTCTAGGTAAAGAAGGTAAATACGTTCTTGTACGTTTGAATTCTGGTGAAGTTCGTATGATTCTTGCTACTTGCCGTGCTTCAATCGGTCAAGTTGGTAACGAGCAACACGAATTAATTAACATTGGTAAAGCAGGTCGCTCTCGTTGGTTAGGCAAACGCCCAACTGTACGTGGATCTGTAATGAACCCTAATGATCACCCACACGGTGGTGGTGAAGGACGTTCACCAATCGGACGTAAATCTCCAATGTCTCCATGGGGTAAACCAACTCTTGGATTCAAAACTCGTAAGAAGAAAAACAAATCAGATAAATTTATCGTACGTCGTCGTAAAAAATAACGGGATTGAACTACGGTTCAACAATCGAACCGTAGAACGATCACGAAGGGAGGTTCAGCTATGGGTCGCAGCTTAAAAAAAGGACCTTTTGTTGATGAGCATTTAATCACAAAGATCGAAAAGTTAAACGAAACTGAGAGCAAACAAGTTGTAAAAACTTGGTCTCGCCGTTCCACGATCTTCCCGCAATTCATCGGACACACAATCGCTGTTTATGATGGTCGTAAACATGTTCCTGTATATGTTACTGAAGACATGGTAGGGCACAAGCTTGGAGAATTTGCTCCAACTCGTACTTACAAAGGGCATGCTAGTGATGATAAGAAAACAAGACGTTAATGAGAGGAGGGCATTCTGATGCAAGCTAAAGCTGTCGCAAGAACAGTTCGTATTGCTCCTCGTAAAGCTCGTTTAGTCGTAGATTTAATTCGAGGTAAGCAAGTAGGTGAGGCAGTAGCGATTTTGAAGTTAACTCCAAAAACTGCTTCTCCAATCGTTGAGAAAGTATTAAAATCTGCTATGGCTAATGCTGAGCACAACTACGAAATGGATATTAATAGCCTAGTTGTTGAGCAAGCATATGTAAACGAAGGACCAACTTTAAAACGTTTCCGTCCACGTGCACAAGGCCGTGCAAGCCAAATTAACAAACGTACTAGCCATATTACAATCGTGCTATCAGAAAAGAAGGAGGGATAATCAGTGGGTCAAAAAGTAAATCCAGTCGGTTTGCGTGTCGGGATCATCCGTGATTGGGAATCTAAATGGTACGCAGGCAAAGACTATGCTGATCTTTTGCACGAAGACCTTAAAGTTCGTGAGTATATCACGAAACGTTTAAAGGATGCTTCAGTTTCTAAAGTAGAAATTGAACGTGCTGCTAATCGCTTAAATATTACAATCCACACAGCTAAGCCTGGTATGGTTATCGGTAAAGGTGGTACTGAAGTCGAAGCACTTCGTAAAGCCCTTAACTCACTTACTGGCAAGCGTGTTCACATCAATATTCTTGAAATTAAAAGAGCAGATCTTGACTCTAAATTAGTTGCAGAAAACATTGCTCGTCAATTAGAGAACCGCGTATCATTCCGTCGTGCGCAAAAGCAAGCTATTCAACGTGCAATGCGCGCTGGTGCTAAAGGAATTAAAACAATGGTATCCGGTCGTTTAGGCGGAGCAGACATCGCTCGTTCAGAACACTACAGTGAAGGTACAGTTCCACTTCATACACTTCGCGCCGATATCGACTATGCTACTGCAGAAGCAGATACTACTTATGGTAAACTTGGCGTAAAAGTTTGGATTTATCGTGGAGAAGTCCTTCCTACTAAGAAGAAAACTGAGGAAGGAGGCAAATAATATGTTATTGCCAAAACGCGTTAAGTATCGTCGTGAACATCGTGGAAAAATGCGCGGTAATGCTAAAGGTGGTACCGAAGTAGCTTTTGGTGAATTCGGCCTTCAAGCTACAGAAGCTTCTTGGATCACAAACCGCCAAATCGAAGCAGCACGTATTGCGATGACACGTTACATGAAACGTGGCGGTAAAGTTTGGATTAAAATTTTCCCGCACAAACCATATACTGCTAAGCCTCTAGAAGTACGGATGGGTTCCGGTAAAGGTGCTCCTGAAGGATGGGTTGCGGTTGTTAAGCCAGGTAAAATAATGTTTGAAATCGCTGGTGTATCTGAAGAGATCGCTCGTGAAGCATTACGCCTAGCATCACACAAGCTTCCAGTAAAATGTAAGTTTGTAAAACGAGAAGAAATTGGTGGTGAATCTAATGAAAGCTAATGAAATTCGTGATCTAACCACTGCCGAAATAGAACAAAAAGTGAAATCTTTAAAAGAAGAGCTTTTCAACCTTCGCTTTCAATTAGCGACTGGACAACTTGAAAACACAGCTCGCATTCGTGAAGTACGCAAAGCGATTGCTCGCATGAAAACTGTGATTCGTGAAAGAGAAATCGGCGTTAACAATCGATAATTGAGAGGAGGTTCGCCCTAATGAGTGAACGTAATCAACGCAAAGTTTACACTGGACGCGTTGTTTCAGACAAGATGGATAAAACCGTTACAGTTCTTGTTGAAACATACAAAAAGCATCCTCTTTATGGTAAACGCGTGAAATACTCTAAGAAGTTCAAAGCACATGATGAGCTGAACGCAGCAAAAGTTGGCGACATCGTTCGTATCATGGAAACTCGCCCACTTTCTGCAACAAAGCGTTTCCGTCTTGTTGAAGTGGTAGAAAAAGCAGTTATTATTTAATGGTTCGGATTAAGGTTTATTCCGAAGGGAGGTTACACGCATGATCCAACAGGAAACTCGTTTAAAAGTTGCTGACAACTCTGGTGCACGTGAAGTACTTACAATTAAAGTCCTTGGCGGTTCCGGTCGTAAAACAGCTAACATCGGTGATATTATTGTTTGTACTGTGAAACAAGCAACACCAGGTGGCGTTGTTAAAAAAGGTGACGTTGTTAAAGCAGTTGTCGTACGTACAAAGAGCGGTGCTCGTCGTAATGACGGTACTTACATTCGTTTCGATGAAAACGCATGTGTGATTATCAAAGATGATAAGAGTCCTCGTGGAACTCGTATCTTTGGACCAGTTGCACGTGAACTACGTGACAATAACTTTATGAAAATTGTTTCTTTAGCTCCAGAAGTATTATAAATTGAAATTCAAATTGGCCTTTAAGGAGGTGCGCACAGATGCATGTGAAAAAAGGTGACAAAGTTATGGTCATCTCTGGTAAGGATAAAGGCAAAACGGGTGTGATTTTAGCGGCATTTCCAAAGCAAAGCCGCGTATTAGTTGAAGGTGTAAACATCGTAAAGAAACATGCGAAACCTTCTCAAATTAACCCGCAAGGCGGAATCATTAGCCAAGAGGCACCTATTCATGTATCAAACGTTATGCCTATCGACCCTAAAACAGGTACACCAACTCGTGTAGGTTATAAAACGGTTGACGGCAAAAAAGTACGTGTAGCAGTAAAATCCGGTGAAGTTCTTGATAAATAGTCTATAAGTGAAGGGAGGTACACATAATGAACCGCCTAAAAGATAAATTTGTAAGTGAAATTAGCCCTGCTCTTATGAGCAAGTTTAACTATAATTCAGTAATGGAAGTACCTAAGCTTGAAAAAATCGTTATCAACATGGGTGTTGGTGATGCTGTTGCAAACGCAAAAGCACTTGATAGTGCAGTTGAAGAGTTAACACAAATCACTGGTCAAAAACCAGTAGTAACTCGCGCTAAAAAGTCAATCGCTGGTTTCCGTCTTCGTGAAGGAATGCCGATCGGAGCAAAAGTTACACTTCGTGGTGAGCGTATGTATGAGTTTCTTGATAAATTAGTATCAGTTTCTCTTCCGCGCGTTCGTGACTTCCGTGGTGTTTCTAAAAAGGCTTTTGATGGTCGTGGAAACTACACATTAGGTGTTAAGGAACAGCTTATCTTCCCTGAGATTGATTACGATAAAGTAAGCAAAGTACGTGGTATGGATATCGTTATCGTTACGACGGCAAATACTGACGAAGAAGCTCGTGAGCTTTTAGTTCAGTTCGGAATGCCATTCCAAAAGTAATCTCTAAATGAGGGAGGCGAAAACGTGGCTAAAAAATCAATGATTGCGAAACAAAAACGCACGCCTAAACACAAGGTACAAGAGTATACACGCTGCGAGCGTTGTGGACGTCCACACTCTGTATACCGCAAATTTAAGCTTTGCCGTATTTGTTTCCGTGAATTAGCATACAAAGGACAAATTCCTGGTGTCAAAAAAGCAAGCTGGTAAAACTAGAAGTTGGGAAGGAGGTAAAATCAAATGGTCATGACAGATCCAATTGCAGATATGCTTACTCGCATTCGTAATGCGAATATGGTACGTCACGAGAAGCTAGAAGTTCCTGCTTCTAATATCAAAAAAGAAATCGCTGAAATTTTAAAGCGCGAAGGTTTCGTTCGTGATGTTGAATATATCGAAGATAACAAACAAGGTATCATCCGTATCTTCTTAAAGTACGGTTCAAGCAACGAGCGTGTTATCACTGGTCTAAAAAGAATCAGTAAACCTGGACTTCGTGTATATGCAAAATCAAATGAAGTTCCTCGTGTTCTTAACGGATTAGGAATCGCTCTTGTATCAACTTCTCAAGGTGTTGTAACTGATAAAGAAGCTCGTGCTAAGCAAGTTGGCGGAGAAATTTTAGCATATATTTGGTAATTAAGTTTTTTAATGAATGGAGGTGCACCAAATGTCTCGCGTAGGTAAAAAACCAATCGAAATCCCTGCTGGCGTTACAGTTACTGCTAACAATGGTCACGTAACTGTAAAGGGTCCAAAAGGAGAATTATCTCGTACGTTTAACCCTGATATTACAATTAGCATTGAAGAGAACGTAATTAACGTTTCTCGTCCATCTGACGTGAAAGAACACCGCGCATTGCACGGAACAACTCGCGCAGTTATCGCTAATATGGTTGAGGGAGTTTCAAAAGGATTTGAAAGAAACCTTGAATTAATCGGGGTTGGATACCGTGCTCAAAAGCAAGGTAAAAAATTAATCCTTAACGTTGGATACTCTCACCCAGTTGAGATCGAGCCTGAAGAAGGTCTTGAAATCGAAGTACCAGCAAACACTAAAATTTCTGTTAAAGGTGCAGATAAAGAACGCGTCGGCGCTTTAGCAGCTAATATTCGTGGAGTTCGTCCACCAGAGCCATATAAAGGCAAAGGAATTCGTTACGAAGGTGAATTTGTGCGTCGTAAAGAAGGTAAAACAGGTAAGTAATGCTGCATAAGCAAACGAAAGGAGTGACGTAAATGATTACGAAGCTTGATAAAAACGCTACTCGCAAGAAAAGACACGCTCGTGTTCGTGCGAAACTTAGCGGTACTGCGGCACGTCCACGTTTAAATGTGTTCCGTTCAAACAAACACATTTATGCGCAAATTATCGATGACGTGAATGGAGTTACTTTAGCTAGTGCTTCTACAATGGAAAAAGACTTCGGTTTAGAATCAACTAGTAATTTTGAGGCAGCGCAAAAGGTCGGAGAATTAGTTGCTAAACGTGCTGTTGAAAAAGGAATTGCTACCATTGTATTCGACCGTGGCGGATACCTCTATCATGGACGCATTAAAGCATTAGCTGATGCGGCACGTGAAAACGGCTTAGAATTTTAATAGACAAAGGAGGGAAAAAGACAGATGCGTCGTATTGATCCAAACAAACTTGAACTTGAAGAGCGCGTAGTTACGGTTAACCGTGTTGCGAAGGTTGTTAAAGGTGGACGTCGTTTCCGTTTCTCTGCACTTGTAGTTGTTGGAGATAAAAACGGTAATGTTGGTTTCGGTACTGGTAAAGCTCAAGAAGTACCTGATGCAATTCGTAAAGCAATTGAAGATGCTAAGAAAAATCTTATTGAAGTACCAATGGTGGGCACAACTATTCCACATCAAGTTATCGGACATTTTGGTGCTGGAGAAATCCTTTTAAAACCTGCTTCTGAAGGTACTGGGGTTATCGCTGGTGGACCTGTTCGTGCTGTGCTTGAATTAGCTGGTGTTGCGGATATCCTTTCTAAATCTTTAGGAACAAACACACCAATTAACATGGTTCGTGCTACAATCGATGGTTTAAAACAATTAAAACGTGCTGAGGAAGTAGCGAAGTTACGCGGAAAATCAGTAGAAGAACTGTTAGGATAAGGAGGGAAAACAAATGGCTAACAAATTACAAATTACCCTCACTCGCAGTCTTATTGGTCGTCCACAGGACCAACGCGAAACTGTTAAAGCTCTTGGTTTACGTAAGGTTAACCAAACGGTTGAGCAGCAAGATAATCCCGCTATCCGCGGTATGATTAAAAAAGTTGCTCACCTTATTACTGTAAAAGAACAATAATTTGATTCTTTTTACCTATAAGGAGGTGCCCAAATGAAACTTCATGAATTAAAACCTGCAGAAGGATCCCGCAAAGAACGTAAACGTTTAGGTCGTGGTATCGGTTCTGGTCAAGGGAAAACTGCTGGAAAAGGTCATAAAGGACAAAACGCACGTTCTGGTGGCGGTGTTCGTCTTGGCTTTGAGGGTGGTCAAACACCATTATTCCGTCGTTTACCAAAGCGTGGTTTTACAAACATCAACCGTAAAGAATACGCGATTGTAAATCTTGATGTACTTAACCGTTTTGAAGAAGGTACAGAAGTTACTCCAGAACTTCTTCTTGAAACAGGAATTATTAGCAGTGAGAAGGCAGGAATCAAGGTTCTTGCTAATGGAAGTGTAGAGAAAAAACTTACAGTGAAAGCACACAAATTTTCCTCTGCTGCGAAAGAAGCTATTGAAGCTGCCGGTGGAACAACTGAGGTGATCTAATGTTCCGTTCAATCTCCAATTTTATGCGCGTGGGTGATATTAGAAATAAAATTATCTTCACCCTCTTAATGCTGATTGTATTTCGTATTGGGACCTTTGTACCTGTCCCAAGTATTAATGCAGAATTATTACGAGCACAAGATGAGTTAGGCGTTTTTGGAGTATTGAATATATTTGGTGGCGGTGCGTTAAAGAATTTCTCCATTTTTGCAATGGGGATTATGCCTTATATCACCGCATCGATTATTATTCAGTTACTCCAAATGGATGTTGTCCCAAAATTCACTGAGTGGTCAAAACAAGGTGAAGTGGGCCGACGCAAATTAGCTCAGTTCACTCGGTATTTCACAATCGTACTTGGTTTTATCCAAGCGATTGGAATGTCAATTGGATTTAATAACATGGCCTCTGGGATGCTTATTCAAAATCCGGGAATCGGAACCTATTTGCTAATCGCAACCGTACTTACTGCCGGAACTTCATTTTTAATGTGGTTAGGTGAGCAAATTACGGCTAAAGGTGTGGGGAACGGAATTTCGATTATCATCTTTGCTGGTATTGTTGCTGGAATCCCAAATACTGTCAATCAAATTTATGCGCAGCAATTTGAAGATGCAGGCGAACAATTATTTATCCGTATTCTTACGGTATTGTTAATTGTGTTAGCTGTTATAGCAGTTATTGTTGGTGTAATATTTGTCAATCAGGCATTACGTAAGATTCCGATTCAGTATGCTAAACGAATGGTTGATGGACGCCCTTCTGGCGGTGCGACGCATATGCCTTTAAAGGTTAATGCGGCTGGAGTAATTCCAGTTATCTTTGCGATTTCGTTTATCATAACTCCACCAACAATTGCGTCATTCTTTGGTCCAAACGATGTTACACTTTGGATTCAAAAGACGTTTGACTATAAAAATCCAGTAGGTATGATTATTTATGTCGCTTTAATCATGGCCTTTACCTATTTCTATGCCTTCATTCAGGTTAATCCTGAACAGGTAGCAGAGAATTTGAAAAAACAAGGTGGATATATTCCAGGAATTCGTCCTGGAAGAAGCACACAAGAATATTTAACAAGGGTATTGTATCGTCTTACTTTGATTGGATCACTATTCCTTGCGGCAATTGCAATTTTGCCTGTATTTTTTGTGAAATTCGCAGATCTACCACAATCGGCACAAATTGGTGGAACAAGTCTTCTCATTGTTGTCGGGGTTGCACTTGATACGATGAAACAGCTTGAATCCCAACTTGTAAACCGTCACTATAAAGGTTTTATTAAACAAAGTAAATAAATTGGTTTTAGGGACTTAGGGGTTCCCTAAAACCGTCTAGATGAGGGGGAATAACGGTGAACTTAGTATTAATGGGTCTTCCTGGTGCAGGAAAAGGTACACAAGCCGAGCAAATTGTCGATCAATACGGCATTCCTCATATCTCTACTGGAGATATGTTCCGTGCAGCGATGAAAGAGGGTACAGAACTTGGCTTACAAGCAAAAGCTTTTATGGATCAAGGTGCGCTAGTTCCTGATGAAGTAACAATCGGAATCGTCCGTGAGCGTTTAAGTAAAGATGATTGTAAGAAAGGTTTTCTACTTGATGGATTTCCTAGAACTGTACCACAAGCTGAAGCACTCGAAGATATCCTTACTCAACTAGACAAAAAAATCGACTATTGTATTAATATCGATGTCGATCACAGAATCCTTATGGAGCGTTTAACAGGTCGCCGCATTTGTAAAGCTTGCGGAGCAACTTATCATTTAGTGTTCAATCCACCAGCACAAGAGGGTAAATGTGATCGCTGTGGTGGTGAGTTGTACCAACGTGCAGACGATAATGCCGATACTGTTCAAAATCGCTTAGAAGTAAATATGCAACAAGCTCAGCCTTTATTAGATTTCTACGAATCTAAAGGGTACTTACGTAACATCGATGGTCAGCGTGATATTAATATCGTATTCGCTGATATCAGAGAGCTACTTGGGGGCTTAAAATAATGATCATTTGTAAAACCCCGCGTGAAATAGAGATTATGCGCGAAGCAGGACGGATAGTCGCACTCACTCATGAGGAACTGAAAAAACACATTCGTCCGGGGATTACAACGAAGGAATTAGATGTTATTGCCGAACAGTTTATCCTAAAACAGGGTGCAATTCCATCTTTTAAAGGGTATAATGGGTTTCGTGGCAGCATCTGTGCTTCTGTCAACGATGAATTAGTTCACGGAATACCTGGTGACCGTGTATTGAACAATGGCGATGTCATCAGCATTGACATTGGTGCAAAATACAATGGTTATCATGGAGATTCAGCTTGGACTTACCCAGTCGGCGAAATTGCAGAGGAGACGAAACGTCTGTTAGAAGTTACGGAAGAATCGCTTTTTGTCGGCCTTAAGGAAGCTAAGCCTGGTGAACGCCTATCAAACATCTCTCATGCGATTCAAACGTATGTTGAGGCAAACGGTTTTTCGATTGTACGCGAGTATGTCGGGCATGGAGTAGGGCAAGACTTACATGAGGATCCGCAAATTCCTCATTATGGTCCACCTAATAAAGGACCCCGATTAAAGCCGGGCATGGTACTTGCAATTGAACCGATGGTGAATGCTGGAAGTCGATATGTCAAGACTTTGGCGGATGACTGGACGGTTGTAACAGTTGATGGGTGTATGTGTGCTCATTTCGAGCATACCATTGCGATCACAGAAACAGGTTACGAAATTTTAACCATAGCGTAATGCTAGGTTCACATATGCAGGCTGACTCGAGTATATCAAAAATTCGGTCTTGTCTTTCTATACAGTTTGTGAAGAAATACGTACTTGAATAAAGAAAGGAGACAGTTTGATGGCGAAAGATGATGTTATTGAAGTCGAAGGTACAGTTGTTGAAACTTTGCCAAATGCCATGTTTAAGGTAGAATTAGAAAATGGTCATTCTGTGTTAGCTCATGTTTCTGGGAAAATTCGTATGCACTTTATTCGTATTTTACCAGGAGATAAAGTTACTGTAGAGCTTTCACCGTACGATCTAACTCGCGGAAGAATCACGTATCGCTTTAAATAGTCCTTTGCACTCCGTACTATCAAGGAGGTTAGAATAATGAAAGTAAGACCATCTGTTAAACCAATCTGTGAAAAGTGTAAAGTTATTCGCAGACGCGGTAAAGTTATGGTTATCTGCGAAAACCCAAAACACAAACAAAAACAAGGCTAATATGAAGGAGGTGCTGAACGAATGGCACGTATTGCTGGTGTGGATGTACCGCGCGAAAAGCGCATTGTAATCTCATTAACTTACATTTTCGGTATTGGTAGACCAACTGCTCAAAAAATTCTTGCTGAAGCAGGTGTTTCTGAAGATACTCGTGTACGTGATTTAACAGAAGATGAACTAAATAAAATCCGTGATATCATCGATAAATTAAAGGTTGAAGGTGACCTTCGCCGTGAAGTTTCATTAAATATCAAACGTTTAATGGAAATCGGTTCTTATCGTGGTCTTCGTCACCGTCGTGGCTTACCAGTTCGCGGACAAAATACGAAGAACAATGCACGTACTCGTAAAGGTCCTCGTAAGACTGTAGCGAACAAGAAAAAATAATAAGTAAAGGAGGTACTCATTTAAATGGCTCGTAAAACTAATACACGTAAACGTCGTGTGAAAAAGAATATTGAATCTGGAGTTGCTCACATTCGTTCAACTTTCAACAATACGATTGTAACAATTACTGACCCACACGGAAATGCAATTTCTTGGTCAAGTGCTGGTGCGCTTGGATTTAAAGGTTCTCGTAAATCTACTCCATTCGCTGCACAAATGGCCGCTGAAACAGCAGCTAAAACATCAATGGAACACGGTATGAAAACTCTTGAAGTAACAGTAAAAGGACCTGGCGCAGGACGTGAAGCTGCAATCCGTGCTCTTCAAGCTGCTGGTCTTGAAGTTACTGCTATCAAAGACGTAACTCCAGTTCCACATAACGGATGTCGTCCGCCAAAACGTCGCCGCGTATAATTTTTTCTGTATAGATTTTGTATCATGCGTCTATAATGGGTTATGATACTAATTTTATGCGTTCATACAGAATGATTAATCCAGTTGTTGTGCACAAACGGGATCGTATGCAGGGGGAATTTCGGTTAAATGATTAACCGGGGTTTCGACGTTTTGAAGGAGGGTATATTTGATGATCGAAATAGAAAAACCAAAAATCGAAACGGTTGAGATCAACGATGATGCCAAATACGGGAAGTTCGTCGTAGAACCACTTGAGCGTGGATATGGTACAACTTTGGGTAACTCCTTACGTCGTATCCTTTTATCCTCACTCCCAGGTGCAGCTGTCACATCGATTCAAATCGATGGTGTGCTACATGAATTTTCTACGATTGAAGGCGTCGTTGAAGATGTATCGTCCATTATTCTTAATATTAAAAAGCTAGCTCTTAAAATCTATTCAGATGAAGAAAAGACGTTAGAAATTGATGTTAAGGGTGAAGGTGTGGTAACGGCTGCAGATGTAACACATGATAGTGATGTAGAGATACTAAATCCTGATCTTCACATTGCTACACTTGGTTCAAATGGTCATTTTCGCATGCGTTTAACCGCTAGACGTGGTCGCGGTTATACTCCCGCAGATCAAAATAAACGAGAAGACCAGCCAATTGGTGTTATTCCGATCGACTCCATCTATACACCAGTATCACGTGTATCTTACCAAGTGGAAAATACTCGTGTTGGTCAAATGACAAACTATGATAAGTTAACATTTGATGTTTGGACAGATGGAAGCACAGGACCTAAAGAAGCAATTGCTTTAGGTGCGAAAATTTTGACTGAGCATTTGAATATTTTTGTTGGTTTAACTGACGAAGCTCAAAATGCTGAAATTATGGTTGAAAAAGAAGAAGACCAAAAAGAAAAAGTTCTAGAAATGACTATTGAAGAACTTGATCTTTCTGTTCGTTCGTATAATTGCTTAAAGCGTGCTGGAATCAATACTGTTCAGGAATTAGCTAATAAGACTGAAGAAGATATGATGAAGGTTCGTAATTTAGGTAGAAAATCTCTTGAGGAAGTAAAAGCAAAATTAGAGGAATTAGGCTTAGGCTTACGTAAGGATGACTAGTCCAGAACCTTTCATTATGTTTACTTTTAAATAGAGAAGAACACTTCAACAAAGGAGGGAAACTTTCATGGCTTACAGAAAGTTAGGACGTACAAGCGCTCAACGTAAAGCAATGCTTAGAGATTTAACTACTGATCTAATCATTAATGAGCGTATTGAAACAACTGAAACTCGTGCGAAAGAACTTCGTTCAACAGTTGAAAAAATGATTACTCTTGGTAAGCGCGGAGATTTACACGCTCGTCGTCAAGCTGCTGCATACATTCGTAACGAAGTTGCAAACGCTGAAACGAATCAAGATGCGCTTCAAAAACTTTTCGCTGACATCGCTCCACGTTATGAAGAGCGTCAAGGTGGCTACACTCGTATCATGAAGCTTGGACCACGCCGCGGTGACGGTGCACCAATGGTCATCATCGAGTTAGTTTAATATTTTCCAACTAACAACAAGGGCGAGGACAGTTTACATACAAACTTGTTCTTTGCCCTTTTTCTCTAAAAGGAAATGCTATATTGTTACGTATAGCATACCACGACTGAAGTGAGCCCATACTGAGCGCTATGATAAGCATGATATGCCTTAGAGATAGTGTATTGTTACAATAATACTTTTAGTCTCTATTCATGTCTTGTTTAGCTCAAGCACCTCTTCCTGATTTCCCGTTTGGGAATGCAAAATACGAAAGCAAACGTATGTCTTCGTATAGGTTGAGGTGCAGGCTTTTTTTTATTTTCCATGAACTATTTTTAGATGAGATAGCTGAGCTGAGGCCGAGATAGGGGGAGACATTGATGCGTAATCCACTTGTGAAAATAGATAATATTTGCTTTCAATATGATACACAGGAAAGCTTTGCATTGAACAATGTTTCGTTCGAGGTAAACGAAGGTGAATGGTTGGCGATTGTTGGCCATAATGGATCTGGCAAATCCACGCTTGCGAAAATTTTAAATGGCTTACAATTTCCACAGTCAGGTAGTGTGACTGTTCGTGGGTTAGTATTATCAGAGGCAACAGTCTGGGATGTTCGAAAGCAAATCGGTATGGTTTTTCAAAATCCTGATAACCAGTTTGTAGGAACAACTGTGGAGGATGATGTGGCTTTTGGTTTAGAAAATATGGGGATTTCCCGTGAGGTAATGCTTGAAAGAATTCCGGATTCCTTGCAAAAAGTAAATATGGGTTCGTTTCTTGATCAAGAGCCGCACCATCTATCGGGTGGTCAAAAACAACGTGTTGCCATTGCAAGCGTTTTAGCTCTACAACCAGCGATTATTATTTTAGATGAAGCAACATCCATGCTTGACCCTAGAGGTCGGGAAGAAGTGTTGCAAACTGTTCGTGACTTAAAAAAGGATAGGAATATAACAGTAATATCGATTACCCATGATTTGGAAGAAGCTGCTAAAGCTGATCGGATCATTGTCATGAATAACGGAATGCTGCATAGGGAAGGTACTCCAGAGCAAATTTTTTCGCTTGATGAGGAATTAATTCAGCTAGGACTGGATATTCCCTTCCCTGTAAAGCTTGGCAAACAACTAAGAAACCAAGGCTTTCCGCTTACAAAAAGCTTTTTATCAGAAGAAGAGTTGGTGAACGAATTATGGACATTTCACTCCAACAAGTAGAGTATCGTTACCAGCAGGGAACACCGTTTGAGCGCCTTGCCATTCATAATGTATCGATAGAGATTCCCTCAGGTTCCTTTATTGCCATCATCGGCCACACCGGCTCTGGGAAATCGACCGTGTTGCAGCATCTTAATGCCTTATTATTACCATCTAAAGGGACTGTGAAAATTGGTGACCGACTGATCAGCGGGAATAAAAAGGAAAAGAATCTTAAGGCTGTTCGGCAAAAAGTAGGCATTGTCTTTCAGTTTCCAGAGCATCAGCTGTTTGAGGAAACTGTTGAAAAGGATATTTGCTTCGGACCGATGAACTTTGGTGTGTCTGAATCAGTGGCTAAAGCTCGTACAAAAGCTGCCATTCGCCAAGTTGGCCTGGATGAATCGATATTACAGCGTTCGCCATTTGATTTATCGGGTGGGCAAATGCGTCGAGTCGCTATTGCAGGCGTACTAGCGATGGAGCCTAATGTAATCGTTTTGGACGAACCAACCGCCGGTTTAGACCCAAGGGGACGCAAAGAAATTATGGAGATGTTTTATCAGCTTCATTGTGAACAGTCCTTGTCAACAATAGTCGTGACCCATAGCATGGAGGACGCAGCACGTTATGCTGATCGAATATTTGTGATGCATAAAGGTGAGGTCTATCGGCAGGGGACACCAGAGGAAATATTCTCTTCACCAGAAGGTTTGATTGAGTTAGGCTTGGATGTACCTGAAGTCATCCGTTTTCAACAAAAATTTGAGCAACGTTTCAACATTAAATTGCCAAAGCCTTATTTATCGATGGAAGAGTTAACTGAAGCAATTGCTACCTCTTTAAAAAGGGGGATTTCATCATGATGGATAAGATGATTTTAGGTCGGTATGTTCCATCCGATTCAATTATTCATCGTATGGATCCACGTTCAAAGCTGACGTTAGTGTTTTTGTTTGTTTGCATAGTGTTTATTGCAAATAATCCTATCACCTACGGTATTTTGACGGCTTATACGTTGTTGATGGTTGCAAGCTCAAAGATTTCGGTTCGATTTTTATACGGCGGGTTAAAGCCGGTGCTGTGGTTGATTGTTTTTACGCTTGTGCTTCATCTTTTTCTTACAAAAGGTGGGGACATATTATTTGAGATGGGTCCTGTAACAGTATATGAAAATGGCGTTCAGCAAGGCATTTTTATTTCGATGAGATTTTTCCTATTAATTTTAATGACCTCGTTATTAACATTGACAACGACACCAATTGAAATTACGGATGGACTTGAAACTCTGTTAGGTCCATTAAAGAAAGTGAAATTTCCAGTACATGAATTGGCCCTGATGATGTCAATTTCGCTCAGGTTTATTCCAACGTTGATGGGGGAAACGGATAAAATCATGAAGGCGCAAATTGCCCGTGGTGTCGAATTTACAAGCGGACCAATCAAAGATAGTGTTAAAGCTATTGTTCCTTTGTTAATTCCATTGTTTGTTAGCTCGTTTAAACGGGCAGAGGAATTAGCGATTGCAATGGAGGCCAGAGGTTACCGAGGTGGAGAGGGTAGAACAAAGTATCGATTATTAAAATGGGGCTTTGTTGATACAGTTATGCTGCTTATCCTCGGACTAATGGCAGTGGTGTTATATTTCTTAAGAGCATAATGAGGTATGATCATGCAACGTTATAAATGTGTCATTGCTTATGTTGGCACCGCCTTTTCAGGCTATCAAATTCAACCAAACAAGCGCACCGTGCAGAGTGAAATTGAGGCTGTTCTCGAAAAGATACATAAAGGGGAGCATGTCCGGATTTTTGCGTCAGGGAGAACGGATGCGGGTGTCCATGCTAAAGGACAGGTCATTCATTTCGACTCACCACTTAAGATACCGACAGAAAAGTGGACAATTGCCTTAAATGCTTTGCTGCCCGACGATATTTCGGTAATGAAAACAGACGAGGTTCCTAATGATTTTCATGCTAGGTTTGATGTAGTTGCTAAGGAATACCGCTATTATATTCATTTATCCCAAATTCGCGATCCATTTCAGCATCATTTCGCTTACCAATTTAAGTATCCTTTAGATATTGATAAAATGGTTTCTGCCACAAAACATCTACTCGGTACTCATGATTTTACAAGTTTTTGTTCAGCCAAAACTGAGGTAGAAGATCGCGTAAGAACCATTCACAAGATTGAGCTGGTTGAGGTGAATGGAATGCTTGTGTTCCGCTTTGTCGGTAACGGCTTTTTATATAATATGGTTCGGATTTTAGTTGGGACGCTATTAGAGGTTGGCGCTTGCGAACGCGATGCAGCTTCGATTCCGCTAATTTTGTCAAGCAAAGACCGAACAAAGGCCGGAAAAACCGCTCCAGCCCATGGATTATTCTTATGGGAAGTTTTTTATTAGTAACTGAGTGGATTTCAATAAAAGAAAAATATTTATTCATCATTTTTTAGTAAGGCAACTATTCCTGGTGTTGACATTTTGCCGTCAACAAGTTATTATATTAAACGGTATGTATATTAACCCCACAATGAGCCCCGGAAGAGCAATTTGTGTAAAAATAATATATGGACAATCTGATTAGATTATTTAGGAGGGAAATTCATGCGTACAACGTTTATGGCTAATTCAAACAATATTGAACGTAAATGGTACGTAATTGATGCTGAAGGTCAAACTTTAGGTCGCCTTGCAAGTGAAGTAGCATCAATTTTACGTGGAAAAAATAAACCAACTTTTACACCACATGTTGACACTGGTGATCATGTTATTATCATCAATGCAGCTAAGATCGAACTTACTGGTAAAAAATTAACTGATAAAATTTACTATCGTCACACTAACCACCCAGGTGGATTAAAACAAAGAACAGCGCTTGAAATGCGTACAAACTACCCTGAGCAAATGTTAGAACTTGCTATTAAAGGCATGCTTCCAAAGAATTCTCTTGGACGTCAAATGTTCAAGAAATTACACGTTTATGCTGGTAGCGAGCACCAACAACAAGCACAAAAACCAGAAGTTTACACACTTCGCGGATAATTTTAAGAGGAGGTTATTAACTTGGCACAAGTTCAATATATCGGTACTGGTCGTCGTAAAAGCTCTGTTGCCCGTGTACGTTTAGTTCCAGGTAACGGTACAATCACAATCAACGATCGTGAAATCACAGATTACATCCCATTCGAAGCATTACGTGAAGTGGTTAAACAACCATTAAACGCTACTGAAACTTTAGGTAGCTACGATGTGCTTGTAAACGTTAAAGGTGGAGGTTACACTGGTCAAGCTGGCGCAATCCGCCACGGTATCGCTCGTGCGTTACTTCAAGCTGATCCAGAATTCCGTGCACCATTAAAGCGTGCAGGCCTATTAACTCGTGACGCTCGTATGAAAGAACGTAAAAAATACGGTCTTAAAGGCGCTCGTCGTGCACCTCAGTTCTCAAAACGTTAATTATCAATACAAATCAAACTCCAGTCATTGTGCTGGAGTTTTTTTGTTATTTAAGGTGAAAGTTTGTTTTTTCCTTGTATTGATTGGAGTGGAAGGCGCGAAGACTCCTGCGGGAGCAGTGGGACAGGTGAGACCCCGCAGGCGCCTTGCGCCGAGGAGGCTCACCGCCCACCCCGCGGAAAGCGAAGCGCCTGGAACGGAAATCAATTACATATTCAAGGCAGTCAAATATTCTTATTTTTCCCATTAAAATTGGAAAGATAAAGCTTTGAAAAGTTTGTATTTCTCTTGAAAGAAGGATAAGACTACTTTCAAAGGGGTGTAAATAAAAATGACCTTGATAACAACATTTACTGAAAAGCAACGTGAAAAGCAAATAAAATATGAACGGACAGTATTGCGTGACTTATCAATACAAATGTTAAAAAACAGTGTAAAAAATCATTTCGGTTCATCGCGAATTGCCTCGAGCGTGTTGATGAAATCTGGAATGGAAGAAGCTTGTTATGATGTAGCGATTGAAGCCTATTTGCTTGGAGCAAGGATGAGCCGTTTTGGTTATTATGGTGAACAATTGCGCCAAGTACAGGTCCGTTGTGATGAAGAAAGAAAGCATTTAACTGACACCTTATATAATTTCATATTGTATTGGGGTCACGGCATGATGGATGAGGGAATCCATAGCGAGTCATTATTTTATATGTGTGAGCAGTATGTTGATTCCTGGTGGTGTGAAGGTTTTCAAAAAGGAGAAAGGCGCCATAAACTCCGACTCCATTAAAATAATCAAGCAAGGTTTCATGTTCTAAAGCTCTCACTTGTCCCATATAGTGAATTATGAGGACGGGCAGGAGGGAGTAGCTGAGCACATGAGACGGAAATTAAAAATCAGTGGATTTGCCCTCGGGCTGATGATCTTGTTTTTTATTTTACAATATGATTTTAGAGAAGATGATTCCTGGAAATCATGGAACCTTCCTTTGAGCGGTAAAATCATTTTAATTGACCCTGGTCATGGAGGTCCTGATGGCGGGGCAGGAAATAGAACGGCACTTGAAAAAGATATTGCTCTGGATGTGTCGTTAAAACTGCGGGACTATTTACAGTCGCAGGGTGCACTTGTCATGATGACTCGGGAAACCGACCGCGATTTAGCGGACATAGATACAAGGGGTTACAGCCGCCGCAAAGTCGAGGATTTAAAAGCTCGATTAAAAATGATTAATGAGTCAGAAGCTGATTTATTTGTCAGTGTTCATTTAAACTCAATTCCGTCACCACGTTGGAGTGGTGCACAAACTTTTTATGCTCCGCAGAAGCAAGAGAATCAACGTGCGGCAAAGTTTATCCAAGATGAATTACGTAAAAATCTTGAAAACACGGACCGGAAGGCGAAGTCAATCCATCATGTATATATATTAAAGCATGCTAAAAAACCAGGTGCGCTAGTAGAGATTGGATTTTTATCAAACCCTAACGAACGAAGGAATTTAAAAGAGGAACGATATCAAGAAAAAGTAGCTGCGTCAATTTACAAAGGAATAATTCGTTATTTTACGATTGAAAAAGAATTAAAAGAAGCAGACTAGAAGGTGGAGAGCCTTCTTTTTCTTTTGCCATATAATTTTCAAAACAAGTCATGGGTATTGTAAAGTGTGATACAGATAACTGTTCTTTTTTTGATTTTTGGTATATTATGAATTGGAAACGAATACATAAGGTGGGTGTAATATGATGTTGACAGAAGCAAAAGTTATCGAACTTCTTAACGGATTAAAGGAACCATTTTTACATAAAACGCTTGAGGAAGTTAACGCGATTCAGGAAGTGAAAATTAATGAAGAAAAAGCACATGTCAGCGTTAAGGTTGCTATCGCTAAAACCGGTACAGCTGAACAGCTTCAGCTTCAATCAGAAATCGTTTCCTTGTTAAAGCAGGAAGGTGCAAACACAGTAGGTTTACGTTTTGCTGAGCTTCCAGAAGAAGTGTTAGAAAAGTTCCGTTCCGAATTAGCTCCAGAGGAAGAAGGATTGCTTTCTCCAAATAGTAAAACAACCTTTATCGCTATCGCCAGTGGTAAGGGCGGAGTTGGAAAATCAACCGTTTCCGTCAATCTTGCTGTTTCCTTAGCTCGTTTAGGGAAAAAAGTCGGTTTAGTGGATGCAGATATTTACGGATTTAGTGTTCCTGACATGATGGGAATTACCACACGTCCAGCTGTGCAAAATGAAAAAATCATGCCAGTTGACCGGTTTGGTGTAAAGGTTATTTCTATGGGTTTCTTTGTAGAAGACAATGCTCCGATTATATGGCGTGGGCCAATGCTTGGTAAAATGCTAAATAGCTTCTTTAATGAAGTTAACTGGGGCGAATTAGATTATTTATTGCTCGATTTACCTCCTGGTACAGGTGATGTGGCTTTAGATGTGCATCAAATGTTACCGGCGTGTAAAGAGGTAATTGTTACGACTCCACATCCAACTGCAGCATTTGTTGCAGCGCGTGCAGGTGCAATGGCAATCAAAACAGATCATGAAGTAATTGGTGTCGTTGAAAATATGTCTTATTTCGAAAGTGAAAAGACTGGTGAAAAGGAATATATCTTCGGCCGTGGCGGCGGCGATAAGCTTGCTGAGGAGCTTCAAACGAAGGTTCTAGGCCAGCTTCCACTTGGTCAGCCTGATTGGAACGAAGAAGATTTTGCTCCATCCATTTATCAAGAAGATCATAAGCTTGGTAAAATTTATCTTGATATAGCGAAGAAGATTGTTGAAACGCTTGAGAATTAAGCTAATAAATAAGACAGCCTTTCCGAGGGCTGTCTTTTGCTTTTAACTGATTTTATTATGCTCCGCTTGCACTATCACTTTTTTTTCCTGTTTTTACTTCATCGGCTGCTTTTAAGAGAAGATCCTGAATCTTGGCCTTAAATAGAGGGCTCTCAAAGGTTTCGCTAACTATCTTTTGTAAATGTTCCCTGTATTCGGTGCTTTTTAGTGTATCTTGAACTTCTTTTTGAAGCTCAGGGTCCTTCATTAACTCCACTAATTTTCCGCGGTATTCGGGATCGTTCATCATATTTTTTAATAAAATTTCATTTTCGGACTTCATGCTTTTGGCCATACCCTCTGCGAACTTAGGATCTTCGTAGGCTTTTTTCCAAAACTCCATGCCTTTATCTGAGGTTAATGTTTGTTCAATTACTTCCTTAACGACTGTTTGATCCATGATTAATTGTTGTTTAATCTTTTCATCAGTGAGCACTTCTTGAATGGCCTTTTTTCCATCATCCGTCTTTAAAATATCTACGACCATTTTCTTGGTTTCTTCATAATCCAGTTGTCCACCTTGAGCCTCTGATTCAGCGCAGCCAGAAATAATAAAGAAAAAGCAAAATGGGAGGAGCAAGTTTGATTTTTTCAACATAAGAAGGCCCCCTTCACAAAACAATTCATACATATAGGATGAGAAGTATGGGCAATTATTATTCATTTAGAGTTGAATATCTAGATTTTTCAAAATTTGGTTGGTACAATCATTAGAGACATAATTATTTTTCAAATAAAATAGTAATATGATGTAGTTTACAACGTACTAATCATTTTTATTGGGGGAAGAACCGTGAATAGCCGTAATTTGGTCAAGTTATTTTTTTCAACCTTACTCATAGGTGCTGTGACAACAGGGGTAGTGGGTTTTGTTGTACAGTGGGAGAAGTTTGAACCGTCCTTTGCAAATTTTGACATTTTAGAAATATTATCTGTATTTTTCTGGTTAATTGGAATCGGCTTTATTTTTAGTTTAGTTAGTCAGATGGGTTTTTTCGCATACTTAACGGTTCACCGATTTGGACTAGGTATGTTTCGGAGTTCTAAATTATGGAACGGGGTCCAAATCATTTTAACAGTATTCGTGTTATTTGATTTAGTATATCTTCGCTACACTTTTTTTGCAGAAAAAGGAGAAAGTTATTTTTCCTATATTGCACTAGCAGTGTTTGTCTTAATCGTCGGTCTAATATTTGCATGGCAAAAAGCGAGGCTTACGAATAAAGAAGCTTTTATTCCTGCGTTGTTTTTTATGGTAGTCATTACAATTATTGAATGGATGCCGGTATTACGGGTGAATGAGCATAGCTGGTTATATTTAATGCTCATTCCGTTGCTTGTGTGTAATGCTTATCAGTTATTAGTGCTTCAAAAGTTAAATGAAGCATCAGAAATACAAAGAAAACAAGCGCATAAGGTCTAAAAACAAAGAAAGCGGCTAAGTTTATGAGCCGCTCAGAATGTCGAGAAAAGATGTTTTTCTCGGCATTTTTTATTTTATCAATGTGTGGCCTGATAACTTTCCTGTTGTATGCATTCATCAATTTCCATATCTTTAAGAGCGAGCTCCCGTGGCTAATTGAAACTACGTTTGAAATAGCTACATGGAAAATATAGCTCCAATACGACTCATTGATGCTATGTTTGAGTAGGTCACATGGAAAATATAGCTCCAACAAGCTACGTGGTGCAACCTTTGAGTGAAAACTATAAAAGGGAAATCTTAAAATTTAGAAGGTACTTTCTAAACAATAAAAGCGGCTAAATTTGTTAGCCGCTTTTGTTATTAATTAATTTCTGTAGACTCGGTTGTTCCATTTGCAATCATTTCGGAAATTGAAACAAATTTAAGACCTTTACCTCGTAATTCATTAATAATTTCCGGCAAAGCTTTAGCTGTTTGTTTGGCCGAATCAGATGCGTGAAGTAAAATGATGTCACCATTTTTGGCTCTAGCTACGTTTTTCAAAATTTCATCCACACCTGGATTGGTCCAATCCTTCGAATCGATACTCCAATGAACAAAAGTATACCCATACTGTGTGGCAATTTTTAATGACCTCTGATCAAAATGTCCCGTCGGAGCCCTAACAAGTTCTATTCCTTTTACATTTAACTTTTTAAAAGCCTCTTGAGCTAATAACAGGTCTTTACGAATCTTTGCATCTTCTAATTCGGAGTAATTCTGGTATGAATAGCCTAATATTCCAACTTCGTAGCCTTCCTTAACAATTCTATCCACGATGTCAGGATGTCTTTCAGCCCATGAACCTGACAGGAAGAAGGTTGCGGCCTTAACATTTTCCTTTTTCAAAGTGTCAAGAATTGGCTCTGCTTTTTCATCACCCCATCCAATGTTAAAACTCATGGCTACATCTTTTTCGCCTTTATAAATTGCTTTTGGCCCATCTTTAGCTGTGAAAACGGCAAGATGAAAAATATTTTCCATGTACATGAAGAAAGCAGTAAAAAAGGCAGCAACCATTATTAAAACTAAATGTTTAATCGTCTTTCCGTTTAAGATAAAAAAGAAGTTCATCCTCGTCACCTCGTCCCATCACTCAATCTATCCTATGCATAAAATTAATCGATATGATTATTCACTTATAAAAAATCCAAATATGGAAAACACTACAAAAAATTAATATTTTCTACTGGAGGAATGTTGGGATGTTAGGTATGTTAATCTCAGTTAAAGAAGAGCAGGAAATAAGGTATTTAATTAAACGGGAAATGGATGAGATATTATTCGATTTAAACGATCATCGAATCGATCATCAAGTAAAAAAGACTATGGAAGATCGTTATAAAGTGTTATTTTCCTTATTTAAACGGTTGGCTTCTCCAAAAGAATGCCTTTACTACATGCCCTCAAAACAAAAACGTGCAAAAAGAGGATAAAAAAATTATAAAATGTATTGACGAAAATATTTACCTTTGGTATATTAATAAACGTCGCTGCTGAGCAATAACGAATTTAGTAAAACATGATTTATTGAAAAATAAAAAAGTGTTGACTTATTGCTAACTGCATGATATATTGATAAAGTCGCCTCTGAGCGATAAAGAAAAATTGCTCTTTGAAAACTAAACAAACAAACGTCAACAATAAACAAATTATAGTGTGATTGACTCCGGTCAAAAACACTAGCCAACGTAACTTTTATGAGCTAAATCAACTTTCTTGGAGAGTTTGATCCTGGCTCAGGACGAACGCTGGCGGCGTGCCTAATA
>NZ_JABAIT010000030.1 GCF_012843265.1 Bacillus sp. DNRA2
CTATTTCTTCTCTTACTCATAGTGGACTCCTCCTCTTAACTAAATTGTACTCCTACTAAATTTAGGTGTCCAAATCAGTTAAGGGGCTAAAATGATTTTACTAACTTAACCGGAAAAACTCCGCTTAAAATTAAGGAAATAAGGGAATTTCCCAAGTTAAGCGGAATTTGTCCGTTTATTTTTTGAAATAATGCAAAATTAACCTTAAGCGGATTTTCGATATCTTTTACCGGGAGAATCGAACCGAAAGTGATATATACGGCAGCGGCATTGGGATGAGTATCGTTAAGAATATCGTGGAAGGTCATCAAGGAATCATCGATGTTAAAAGTAAAATTCATGAAGGCACGACAATTACGATTTCGTTACCGATAGAATGAAATAATAATCTATTAAACAAACACCGCACGGGGGTGACCGTGCGGTGTTTATGTATCTCCAACAAGAACTTCTATTCCCTATTCATGTCCCTAAAAGTAATCGGAAACCCTTTATTGTCCATTAAATGACTTTTAATTAATGGAAAAACGACAACTATGTGAAACACAAAACAAGGCTATTGTAAGCGTTTCTACACCATGTTACTCTGCATGAGATGCTGCATATAAGAGGAAAATCTTGTGATTAAAATGTAATTGGCAAACTAGAATGACGAGAGGAGAAATCTATGGGAAAGAAACAAATGGAAAAGAAATCTGAATCAGGAATGTCGAGGAGACGCTTTTTAAATCTTGGTATAGGTGCAACTGGGAGTGCCATCGCATTAGGTTATATAGGCTCTGCTGGGAAATTTCTAGAACCACCGGTAGCCAATGCAGAGACCCTAAAAGAAGTTGGGAAAGTGTTCGACTTTGAAGAAGGTGTTCCTAAATTTATTACTTATAAAGGTAGTACCGTCGACGAGGGCATCTACATAGTCAATATGGGTAAGGAAGGATGGCTTGCTTTAGAATTTCTTTGCACACATTTACAGTGCGCGGTAAGTTATGATGATGCATCAAAGCAATTCCTATGTCCTTGTCATGGGGGAGCATTTGATATGAAAGGGAATGTTCTATATGGGCCAATTCCAAAGCCTTTACAACGTCGAGTTATTGAAGCTCATGGGATTTCTGTACGTGTAGGGGGTAGGTTAGATTGAGAAAGTGGCTTGACGATCGATTGAGAGTACAGGAACTCTTAGACGCAATGTTTAAACACCCTGCTCCTAAACGGAGTAATTATTTAGACTACTTAGGTTTTGCTACTTTATTTGCTTTCTTGAATGAAGCGATAACAGGCATTTTATTGGCTACCGTATACATACCTTCCGCCAATGAGGCATACAGCAGTGTCAAAGCAATAGAAGCTTCGGTTGCTGAGAATTTTGTTCGCTCCTTGCATGCATGGGGGGCAAATTTCATGATTGTTTTAGTGGTATTACATTTGCTCCGTGTATTCTTCGTAGGAGCATATAAATACCCTCGTGAGTTAACCTGGGTTTCAGGAGTCATTCTACTTCTGGGAACGGTTGCCTTAGGATTTACAGGTTATCTTTTACCTTGGGATCAAGAGGGATACTGGGCGACGACTGTCGGCACTTCAATGGCGGGCTATGTCCCAGTGATTGGAGATCATCTCGTACAACTTTTACGGGATGGCGTAAACGTAACAAGTGCTACTTTGACCAGGTTTTACGCAATCCATATCCTTGTTCTACCTGGTGTTATCTTATTAGGCTTTTTGCCCCATATCTTTTTTGTACTTCGTCAAGGTATGTCTTCTACAGACGAACTTACTCATGCAAAAAAGCGCGGGGAAGATATCACCCAAAAATCACGCCCTTTTTATCCAAATGAAGCTTTTCGGATGGCTTTGTCTGTTTTGGTTATTGCAGTTTCCTTGTTCGTCTTAGCTGCTTATTTCCCAAAGGAATTAGGCGATCCATCTGATCCATTAAACATGGATAACTATACACCGAAGCCAGCCTGGTATTTCATGGGTGTGTATCAACTTCTGAAGTATGTTCCTGGGTCGTTGGATGTTCTTGCGATGGTGGGACTACCATTAATAGGAATTCTTGTGCTATTATTCTTGCCTTGGATTGATCGTAATCCGAGTCGTCTACCTAAGAGACGACCAATTGCACTCGGTGTTGCAGCAGTAGTGATGTTGGGGTTGGGTGTATTAACCTATCAAGGAATGAATTCTGGACCTAAGGCATTAGCCACAACGGTAGTAGTAGAGCATCCTAGTTTTGATAAAGACATTCTTCCTATTTTCCAGAATTATTGCAATCAATGTCACCCAAAATACGGAAGCTATTCTGGAATTTCTAAGGAAGTTACTCCTGAAAATCCTGATAAAAGCTTGCTTTATGAAAGTATGACAGGTAAAGCTAAATTCCCGATGCCACCTGGCAAGCCTTTGAGTAAAGAAAACATAGAAACTTTTGAAAACTGGATTCAAGATGGGGCGAAGAATAATTAACGGGACAAAGGGAAACGGGACAAAGGGACAGGTTTAATGTCCCAGTTTCAATCTCTTATCGATTAACTTTTTAAAAGCCGGGACACAGTACCTGTCCCCTAGTCCCTTCCCTAGTCCCTTCTAGTCAGTATCCATCCTCATTTTTTGTTTATAGGCCTGCTTGTTCTCATACATCAATGTATCGATTTGTTTTTGAAATTCCTCTGCTTTCATATGGGAATGGTAATCATAGACAGCGTAGCCCATACTGAAGCCAAGCTTATAAGGCTGGGCGCTGGATTCATTATATTTTTCTACACAGCAATTAATTCTGCCTGCAATCTCTTCTAATTCATCCCTATTTGATATATCTAAAACAACACAAAATTCATCCCCGCCATATCGAGCGATAAAATCATTTGATCTTAGACAGCTTTTGAGCAATTTTACTGACATCTGCAATGCGCTATCCCCTATATCATGACCGAAAGTGTCGTTTATCGATTTAAAGTCATTCAAATCTATCATCATTGCTGAAAAAGTCTTATCCTCAGAACTTTTTCTGATTTTTTCCTTCAAGTATATTTCAAGATTTTTGCGGTTATTTGTTTCTGTAAGATAATCAATGTGGAGGCTGCGATTCTGAATATTTAAAAATACAACCAAAAGAGAAAGGACAACACTGTTTAACATTAGGGAAATTCCATAAAAGGCAATTTGCAAAAAGATACTCACAAATGGTGGAAACGCAAAAAACACAAGCGAGAAAAAATGCTTCTTTTCAATTTTTTTATGATTAACGATTATGATAACAAAAGCAATAAGCAGCATCACAATCGTAAGAGAAGCAGAAACCAAAAAGAGCGGACCACGGTGGTAAATATTATCTGAGTCAATATAGTAAAACCAGCCAAAAAATTGCGATAAAATTACGATTACTGCATTTGCTCCATTAATAGCTAGTAAAGGATAAAACAAGCGCCTCGTTTTCGCCTCATCCTGAAACACTTGGAAATGAACATATAGTAACCATAATGACGGTAAGATAGCATTCAGCAGGAAAACGAAGAAATTCCCTGATTGATTTAAGATTGAATATATGTAATAGGAATTGCCATCAAACCGACTGAATATATCCGCCACCAGCATGATTATCGTAATTTGTAACATCCTCATATAAAGCTTATATTGCAGGGATTCTTTATCATCATGACTTAAAGAGTGAAAGTAGATAATTATCAAAAATAATATTGAATAGATATTTATGCCCAAATTATATACTAAACTCATAATTTTCCCGCCTTATTATTGATATATCCATATTATAATTCTACTATTTTTCACAGAAGTTATATAGCGAAAAGCGAATGGTCTAAGCAACTGCATTTTTGAATAAACACAAAAAAGCTGCTTATCATTTTAGCAACTTCAGTAAAGTATAAAATTTGAATATGATCACAGAGAGTTACTTCTTCCAGATTAAATGTTCTATTGACTATTAAGCACCAATTTGTCTTATAATAAATAAACACTGGGTAACGGCAATTACCCAGTGTTTTGATCAATTTCTTATTTTTTTGGTGCAGCAGGTGCTGCTACAGGCTGTAAGGCTGGGAAGTAACTATTAACCGCGTGATCTTTTTTCTTAAAGTTATCCTTCTCGTCATATACAGCCTGCTTCGCTTTTTCTATCTCATGATCAAGTTCTTCTAGGTTTACACCCTTCTTGACTAATTCCTCCGTTGCAATTCGGATTGCTTCATTGGATGCAACTTCAGATTTTCTAAGTGAATCCATAGAACCTTGTGGATTATGGAATCCCGCTGAACTCTCAGCGGCACAAATATCCCAGAACCATTGTCCTTTACGAACAGCTGCTTGAGCCTGCTTAATTTTTTCTTCACTTACTCCACTAATAATCATTTTATTGACATAATAATGAGCAGTAATTGAAACATCTTCAGCACTGTGCAATGCTTTCATATGAGTATCTTGAATTTCCGTAACACGCTCTTTTAATTCATCAATTTCACGGTTTGTATGACAGGTTCCACAAGATTGCTCCATTGTTTTAAGAGGAGAAGTCCACCAATGTGAAGTGATTTTCTTTTTACCGTCAACACGTTCATATGGCATATGACAGTCTGCACATGATACACCTGCTTTTCCGTGCGGACCTTCCATATGAGTTTCAAAATCAGGATGCTGGCCTTTTAGCATTGGAGTTCCTGAAATGTTATGAACCCAGTCTTTTTCAAAGCCATTTTCTTTAGCTGTCGTTTCATAATATTCGTACATTTCTTCCGGTTTAAATCCATTTGCCCATGGAAAAGTCACTTCCCCGTTTTTAGCAGCAAAATGGTATTCTACGTGACATTGTGCACAAACATAGCTTCTCATGTCATTTTTAGTTGCCTTAGAAATATCGATTCCTTGAGATTCCATTCCTTTTGTAAAACTAGGACGGGTAATACGTAAATCCATTGTTTGTGGATCATGACAGTCAGTACAACCGATTGGTGAGTGACCCATTGCTTCTGCTTTTGGCCAAATGTCATTATTAAAGTTTCCACCCCAATAATCGTCACCCATTTCCTCAATCATGTGTGGAACAGCTGTAGATTTACAGGTTAAACAAGATCCAATTGATTTGTCATTGATACGAGCAGTTTCGCGAATATCTACGTTCGCGTAAGCGTGGCCGCGGTCTTCAGTATACTGTGTTGCAAATCCATATCCATTAAAAAGAATTGGCAAATATGGTTCTTTATCATGATCATATTTACTACGATTAATAGAACCTGCATATTTCGTATCTTCCATTTCTTCTGTTTTGTAGAAGCTTTTATATTGAAGCGGGAATAAATCCTTAAACGCTTCATTTCTAATTTCATCTTTTGATAAGCCAGTTTTTAACTTTTCAGCTTTCTCTGTCACTTCTGCTCCTGAGCAACCTGCAATCAGCATGATGGCAGCGACAAGGGCTAAATAAATCCAATGAAGTTGTTTGCTAGCCATTGTTCATTGATCCTCCCTTATTTTCTAATAACTCTCCCGGTTTTGGTGCCTTATAGAATTCTTCTGTTTTAAAGCCTTTTCCATGCGGTACAGACTGGTGACAGACCGTACAGTTCTCTTTTGCATCATGTGAAATATTATCTAACGTGCTCTTATGGCAGTTAATGCAATTGGAATTGATCGCTTCCTTTGAGCCAGCAGTCGGATGCAGAACACCAGGAATTTTTTCTTCACCTAATGTGTTATAGTAGACGTGCCCTAATCCCGACTTCGCTTTGAATGTATATTTGCTCACTAAAGAATCGTGTGGTAAATGGCAGTCGCCACAAGCTATCTCAGCATGGGCAGAATCTGTAAAAGAATCATAAACATTGTTCATGATATGACAGCCCTTACAAAATTCACCAGAGTCAGTATAGGCTAACGTTTTTGCCGTCACCACTGATCCAATAATTCCAACAAATAATCCAATCAACAGAAGCAATCGTTTATCAATTGCTAGAAATTTTTTCAACATGATTTCACCTCCCTTGAAAAATAAATATCTATTAAAACACATATAACGTGTTCTAACCAAAATAGTGAAGCCTTGGCTGGATTTACTATTTTAAGATTAAGGCTGTGTTAAACTTGACTGTTGATTTCCGCTCCAGGCGCTTGCTTTCCGCGGGGCGGGCGGTGAGCCTGTCTAGCTACAGCGGCTAGGGGCTCGGGGTCATAAGCCAATCCGTCAAGAAGGTCAAAGAACGACCTTCATGCAGGCTCGTCTTATGCCTGTCACCCCTGGGCAAGCCGCTTCCACTTTTCCTTCTCCTCGGAGCTAAAGCTCCTGTGGAGTCTCACCTGTCCAGCTGCTCCCGCAGGAGTCAAGCGCCTTCCGCTCCAATCAACATTGTGTTAAAAAATCAACACTGAGCTTTAACACAGCCAAGATTAAAGTAAATAGTAGGATTGCAGTAGTAACGAAGCCTACCACCAAAAAAGGTGACAGACATACCGCTATCATTCTTTTCTATTGGAATCCTGCCAAAGAGTTTGGCTTCCCTCTTCATCCTCTAGTAGGAGGGCTGTTACCTTGTCCCCATTTTGAAAATGACGTGTACTGCCAGGTAAAACCATCAGTGTGTCGGTTTTCGCTAGACTCAATACTGCATTCGACTTGTCCATTCCAACTGGTCTTGCGATCATTTCACCATTTTCAAAAAACAGCTTACTTCGAACAAATCGAGTAAATGGATTTACTTTTGGAAAATCACAAGCAAGGGAAACCGTTTCAAACTTTAAATAAGGATGATCACTATAGAGCATTTTTCGAATAATCGGTCTAACAAACAGCTCAAAACCAACATAGCTTGCAGAAGGATTTCCAGATAAACCAAACAAAAGTTTTCCTTCAAGTGCAGTTACAGTTGTAACACTGCCAGGTCTCATCGCCACTTTATTAAACAAGACGTTACCATTTAATCTTTTGTAGATTTCTGGCATTAAATCATAATCACCTACCGATACACCACCGGTAGTAATTAAAATATCAACCTTATTTAACGCCAACGAAATCGCTTCATAACAGGGTTCTATTTCATCCGGAAGCTTACCAAAGAAGATTGGTTCTGCCCCGATTCTTTTTGCTTGGGCATCAATCATGTAGGAATTACTATTTCGAATTTTCCCATCCTGTAACGATTCACTCACATCAAGAAGTTCAGAACCTGTGGCGAAAATTCCGATTTTCGGCTTGACTGCAACAGGAACTTGAGAATATCCGAAAGTAGCAAGGACTGCTTTTACTCCCGGATTTATTCTTGTCCCTTTTTTAATTACGATTTCACCACTTCTTGTTTCTTCAGCTTGATAAGAAAGATGTTCCCCCATCTTCACTTGTCGCTTTATCGAAATATATTTTTCTCCTTCATTAGTAAACTCTTTTACTAATTCGATCGCGATGACGGCGTTTGCGCCTTTTGGTATTTTAGCCCCGGTCATAATCCTTGAAACTTCAAATGGACCCAGTTCTTTCCTCGGAACCATCCCTGCTGCAATTTCCTCTACTACTTTTAATTTTATAGGTGTAATGGAAGAAGCAATTTCTGTATCCTCCGCCCTTAAAGCAAACCCATCATAACCAGAACGAGTGAACATCGGCACATCATGAGTGGCGATAATATCTTCAGCCAAATAGCGATAATCGCATTCATCAATTGGAATCATTTCTTCCTTACCACCAAGTTGGTGGACCATCACTCTTTTTACTGCTTCAATTATTTGAATTGGATGACGTACTTCTAGCAATTAGTTCACCTCATAAGTTTTAACTGTTACTTTTTCTTTTTTCGCACCAAAAATAAATCCAAATTGCTGTAGGAAAAAGTAAAAAGTTTAAAAAGCAAAGCAGAACTACATTTACATAATTTTGATAAAAATACTGATGGACCAAATATTGAGTAAAAATAATGTTAAGCATTAAAATTCCACACAATAAAATGATACTCAAATCATTAAGCTTCATAACGTTTCACCCCCACTGCGTAAATAACGCCATTTTCTACTTTTACCTGAATTTCCGGTAACGGACGACGAGGTGGCCCTGCTGTTGGGGCTCCAGTTTCAGCATCAAATTTCCCATGGTGACATGGGCAAATCATTTCTTCCTTTTCACTATTCCAAAAAACAGGACAGCGAAGATGCGTACATGCATTTTGATATGCCACATACTTGTTTTCGGATAAGCGGATTAGAATGGCGCTATCATGTTCACCCGGAAAGGTAAAATCCACTGAATTTCCAATCTCAAGGGAGGCAGTATCTGTAATTTTTTTTTGTTTATATTCCCTTTCTTTGAGACCTGACAGCTCTTTCGCCGCAATCACTCCCCAAGGTATAGAAGACACAGCAAACACCCCTGCCGCACCAACCAATGTCTTCATAAATCCACGGCGATCAAGCCTTCGTTCATTATTTCGATTAATATTATGAGTATAATTATTTTCATCGAAGGGGATTTTATTATTTTTATCGGTCATGGTAATCCCTCCTTAGTAAATTTTTGCTATTCCTTGTAAAATACCCGGAAGATTGACTTTCACATTCGTTTCTCCCTCTAAATAAGGCATGCTTGTTACCCATTTTCCATTATCAAGATGAAACTGTTCTTGTTTTCTATGAATCTCTTCATCTGTTAACCATTGCAGTGTGTTAGTCGGACAGGCACTCGCGCACATCGGCGGAATGCCATCCTTGCTCCGGTCAATACAAAGATCACATTTATACATTAAGTTTTGTTCTGTATCAAATTTCGGAACCCCATAAGGACAAGCAATCGTACAGTTTTGACATCCAATGCATTTTTCCACAAGTGCGGATAATACCGCACCTGTTTCATGGATTTGAATGGCTTGGGCCGGACAGCTTCTTGCACAAGCAGGGTTAACACAGTGAAGACACATAAGCGGTATCGTTTGCCTATTGACAAGAGGATTTACGTCGTATACATAATTTCTATTCCTTTCCTCATGGCCGCCGCATTGGGTACAAGCGGCCAAACAAGAACGGCAACCAATACAGTTTTCCAATTCAAGATACAGCCTCTTGTTCATCTATAGCGCCTCACTTTTTGCTAGTTTTTCAATCTGAGCTGCACAAGCTTTAAATTCCGGCATTTTTGAAATTGGGTCTAGTGCTGGGTTCGTCAGGATATTTGCAGCTAATTCAAAATCCCAATGGTACGGAATAAATACGGTATCTTTACGAATAGCTTCTGTGATTTTTACTTTATAGATAACCTCACCACGACGTGTGAACAAACGTACTCTTTCCTCATGCTGAATACTATACTCTTTGGCAGTTTCCGGATGTACCTCAACAAACGGTTCGGGGCACATATCTTTCAAAAATGGGATTCTTCTAGTTTGATTGCCTGATAGATAATGGTAGACAACCCGTCCGGTTGTTAAACAAAGTGGATACTCTTCATCCGGCTCCTCAGCCGCAGGCACATACGGAAGGGCCAAAATTTTAGCTTTTCCATCTGGAAAATAAAACTTTTTATCTAAGAACATATGAGGTGTACCAGGATCTTCCTCATCCTTACATGGCCAAAATACGCCATCTTGTTTTTTAATCTTTTCCCAAGTAACCCCGTAGTAATCAGCTTTTCCACCTTTAGAAGCTAACCGCAGCTCATTAAAGACATCCTCTGATGTTTTTAAATGGGAGAAGTATTTTCCGCGGCCCAAACGTTCCGCTAATTCCACTTGTATCAGCCAATCTGGCTTGGATTCTCCCAACGGCATTTGGGCACGATTGATTTTAATTACACGACCTTCAACATTTGTTGTTGTTCCTTCATCTTCTGACCAGGTCGTCGTTGGCAGGACAACATCTGCATATTCCGCTGATTCGGATAAGAAGAAATCGGATACTACCATAAAATCAAGCTGTTTAAATACTTTTCGGACATAATTTGAGTCAGGTGCTGAAACAACCGGATTGGAGCAGAGCAGAAACATCGAACGAATGATTTTTTTCTCCATTAAGCCAAACAATTCAAAGGCAGATACTCCTTCGCCTGGCATCTCCTCAGGCTCAATTCCCCACACCTTCGCTACTTCCTTTACATGCTGTGGATCAGTAATTTTCCGGTACCCAGGTAATGCATCCGCTTTTTGACCATGTTCCCTTCCACCTTGACCGTTTCCTTGACCAGTGATCGTTCCAACCCCTGCTTTTGGCCGGCCAATATTTCCGGTAACAAGAGCCAGATTGATATAGGCTGAAACGTTATCAACGCCTTTTACTTGTTGTTCAATTCCTCTTGCAAATAACAGAATTGCATTTGGTGCTTTTCCGTAGAGTTCTGCAGCCTTGATAATTTTTTCAGGTGCAACCCCTGTAATTTGACTTGTGTATTCAGGGGTAAATTGTTTGACCAATTCTTTTGTTTCTTCAAAACCGTTCGTATGGTTTTGAACGAACTCGTCATCCACATGACCGTTTTTTATCAAGAGATGCAGAATTCCATTGGCAAGTGCCAAGTCCGTTCCAGGCCTTAAATCAAGATGAACATCAGCTCTTCTTGCAACAGGGGTCTCCCTTGGGTCCACAACAATCAAATATCCCCCTCTTTCTTGGACTGCCCACACGCGGAACATCATCGTTGGATGGCAGTCAGCCGTATTGCTTCCTGCTAGGAATAAACAATCGGTTTCTGGGATATCAGTCCAAGGCACTGTTGACCCTCGATCAATTCCTAAAGAGCGATTGATCCCGCTGGCTGCACTTGCCATACAAAAACGTCCGTTGTAATCAAGATGTTTAGTTTGCAGGGCTACACGGGCAAACTTCCCATTTAAGTAGCATTTTTCATTTGTCATTGAAACCCCGCCATATACGGAAAGAGCATCTTTTCCATAAGAAGCCTGAAGTTCCTTGAATTTCTTCACGATTAAATCGTAAGCCTCATCCCAGCTCGCTTCTCTAAATCCTTCCTTTGTCCCTTTTAAAGATGCATCATCTCGGATTAATGGCTTTAATAATCTGGCATCTAGGTTGGTCTGCTGGTATGCTGTAACACCTTTTGGACACATTTTCCCTAACGTAACCGGCCAATCGTATCGAGGTTCAACCCCAATGATTTTATTCGTTTTTGTACTCACCCTAAGATTCATTCCACACTGCATCGCACAATAACAGCAATGGGTTGGAACTAAGGTTTCATCGGGATGATTCACATTTTCAATCTCTTTAAAAAATTTATCTCGCGGATTTTTAAACTCAGACTTGTGCATGTTGATTAGCCTCCTTAAGCTTTACCTGATGAGTGGGAAATCCTGAAAACTGTGCAATTCTGTATTTGCGTCGACATGGAAGACAAAGTTCGCCAAGATGGACCCCTTCACTCGTTTTAAACTCGATTTCATTTATACTTAATACATGAATGACATCTTGAGCTTGTTCTGTTGAAACAAAATGCTCTCCACAAACCTTACAGTCTTTCATTCCTTGTTCTGCATAATGCTCCCGATAATTTCTGGCAAGAACACTCATTGGGCGAAACGGAATATGTGCCAGCTTTCCGAATGGCAAATATATTAATGTTATGATTACGGAGTATTGATGAATAATAGACATGATCGGTTGACCTACACCATGTAAAAAAACATTCATAAATGTTAGCAATAAACCTGTAAGAGAAACGAAAAGCAGCATATATAACGGCATAAAGTCATAGATAAATTTTTGTTCTGCACGTGCCTGCATATTTTTCAGCCGTCTGTAAAGAGCCAATAAAACGCCAGTAATGACCATGATTGCCGTAATATTAAGTGCATTATAGAAAACAAAAGCAATCAATCCGTCAGCCTTGACCTTCATTAAATCGATTCCCATCGTTACAACTGTATAATAGCCATTTTCATCCATTGTGAAATACATCCATCCAAACACTAATGGAAAGGTAACAAAACAAGAAAGGATACATCCCCAGCCGATTAACAAATGCTGAGTCCATCTGTAAATCCCTCGATTCCAGATAAATTTATGAGTTAGAAGGTGCTCAACTGAAACTGCGGGTGTTTTCTTTCGTCCAAGAAGCTTTAAACCTTTTTTTATCAAGATTTTTGTTGGCGGCCTTTCGCCCCATGATATAAATCGGTAAAAGAAACCACCAAAAAAAACGATAGTACCAACCATGTATCCATATAAATTTAAATCAATATGGGTAAACATCCTTGTACCAATAAAAGATAGAATGATAAGTCCACACACTGTTAAGAACATATTTTTTGCAAAGTGTGAAGCAAATGCATGGGGCGTTGATTTCTTTAAAATCTTTTCTGACGTATTGTTCACTTTCAAAAAAACTCCTCCCTTTTCAAAATAAATACCAAGCATTTTATTTTTTAGCCCTTATCCTCTCAAAGATTACACTCAGTTTATTTTGACAAATGTGCCGTTCGTCACATCTTAAATCGACTTCAAAAATTGTTAAAAATAACTTTACAGAACTAAAAATCTTGAAAATTGGACCTTTTCAACCTTAAAAAGTGGATTAGTATACTAAAAAAGGGACAAAGTGCTTCATTTACTTGACAGTAACATAGACAAAACGATTTAATTTTCAATAAGCTGTTTCATCATGTTAAACATGGCTGTGTTAACAGGCAGCCAGTATATAAAAATAAAATAAAAAAATGATGGTGAAGACTATGGAATGGAAACCGGAGAAACGAAGTGATATCCCTATTTATCAGCAAATCGCTAATTACATTCAAAAGAGGATTGCCTATGGAGAATATCCACCGGGTACGCTCCTTCCCTCCGAAAGAGCATTAGCTAAAGAATTTGATGTAAATAGAGGAACCGTTGTTACGGCGTACGATGTGTTATATTCCAATGGAATGATTGAACGGATTAAGGGGAGTGGAACAAAGGTCCATACAGATGTGTGGGGGTTAACTCGTTCACGAATCCCTAATTGGGATTTATATATCGAACGTGGATCATTTTTGCCTAATCTTCCGTTATTTCAACATATTCGTGGGGAAATCCACGGGAAAGATCTTATTAATTTTGCTAGTGGTGAATTAGCGAATGACTTAATGCCTTATGACATATTTAAAGAGATTCTTTCAAAAAATGAATTTCAACAATCACTAGGCTATGAGCATCCCCAAGGCAATCTTGGTCTTCGTCATAACATTGTTAACCACTTAAAAGAGTTTAGGAACATTGAATGTTCTAGTCAGTCAGTATTGATTACTTCGGGTGCACAACAAGCATTGCATCTCGTAACTCAATGCTTATTGGACCGAGGTGACGCAATTGCATATGAAGATCCCTCATATGCGCATTCGCTGCCTATATTTCGCTCAGCTGGTCTAAAGACATTTAAACTACCTGTTGGAAAGAATGGAATAAACCCAGAGGACATTCTTTATTTGTATCAAAAATATAAAATTAAAATGGTGTTTCTAAACCCTATATTCCAAAATCCAACTGGTAGCATTTTATCTTTAGAAAAAAGAAAACGAGTGCTGGAAATATCAAAAGAATTAGGGATTCCAGTCGTAGAAGATGATCCTTATAGCCTTATGTCATTTTCTGACCACTTAAACACTACAACACTTAAATCTCTGGATGAAAGTGGAAATGTTTTGTATATCAGTTCATTTTCTAAAATTGCGGCTTCCGGGCTTCGTATTGGGTGGATTGTAGGGCCTGATAATGTCATTCAACGTTTGGCAGATGCCAAACAGCAAATTGATTTTGGTCATAGTATTTTTCCACAATGGCTAGCTGCCGAGTATTTAAAATCAGATTCATTTGCAACAAATTTGAACTATTTAAAGGAGAAGCTTATTCATAAAAGGGATACTCTCTTATCCATTTTGGAGGCAGAACTATCGGACCATCTATCTTTTCAGGTACCAGAAGGTGGAATACACTTATGGTGCCATTTAGAAAATAATGTGAATGAATATCATTTACTTGAAGCGGCATTAAAAAATGGAGTAGCTTTTGTTCCAGGATCTTTGCTTGGCACTAATAGTGGGTATATACGTCTAACGTTCGGACGAGTGGAATCAAGTCTCATTGAAGAAGGTATCTTAAGACTTAAAAAATCATTTTTGCAACTAACAAATTAAAAAAAAACTTCACCTCTGCCTGGTGGAGTTTTTTTCCATTAATCTAAAGTAAACCTAATTGGATGGTATAAAAGTTTTCTAATTGGATGATTAAAATCAATCAATATCTACTATTATATAATAGATAGATTATTATTCTGTTCAACTTATAAAAACAATTTTTATACTAATAGAAAGTCATACACTTTTTAATAAGAGAGGTATTAGTTTGAATAATGTGCAGGAAAATCATGAGAGGACTAAGAAAAACAGCTTTCCAATAAGAGACCTAAACCACAATAATATTACTGCAGGGATGGTTGCGGGATTATTCGTTATATCAGGACCAACAGCTCTTATATTAGAAGCCTCAACTAATGGAAACTTTACTGCTGAACAGACGATATTTTGGATCTTTTCTGTATATGTTTTTGGAGGATTATTCGGGATCATTCTCCCTTTACGTTATCGAATCCCTATCGTTGGTGGTCATTCCTTAACAGGTGTTGCCTTTCTTGCAACAATGACCGATAAGTTTTCTTTTAATGAATTAATTGGAGCCTATATCTTTTCGGGATTATTGTTGTTAATAATCGGTTCTTTAGGTATTTTTTCGAAATTAATGAAATTAGTACCTAAGGAAATTATTGCAGCGATGTTATCAGGAATGATTGTAAAGTATATGGTGAACTTCATTATTTCTGTTACCGAGCTTTTAATTGTAGGAATGATTTCCTTAATCACTTTTTTTATTTTTAATAGATGGAAGACTAAAATACCACCTGTCCTTGCGGCAATTACGATTGGCACTATTGTTCTTATCATAACTTACCCATTACAAAATGTTGATTGGGCAACATCGGGCGGAATCTTTCCGCATATACAATGGCCAGACATAAATACAGTCAGCTTCCTTTCTGTATCGATCCCACTTGCATTACTTATTTTAAGCAATGATGCAGCGGTTTCCATTGGCGCTCTAGAGCAAAATCATTATCAGACACCTGTTAATCGGATTATTTCTTTAAGTGGGATTTTTTCAGTCATTGCCTCCTTCTTTGGCGGTCAATCAGCTAATATTGCTGGAATGGCGACTGTCATTTGTTCTGATGAAGAAGCTGGACAAAAGGATAAAAGATACATGGGTGCTGTTGTAACGGGTTTACTCCTACTTTTATTCGGTTTATTCTCATGGAAACTCGTTCCTGTTATTAATGCTTTGCCAAAGGAATTTATCTCCATCATTGCGGGATTTTCCCTCATTACGGTTTTCGGCAATAGTCTTCAGCAAAGTTTCTCTAGGCAATCTATGAGAACAAGTGCAACCTTTGCCTTTATTATCGCAATGTCAAACATTACTATTTTAAATATAAGTTCGCCGGTTTGGTCCTTATTAATAGGATCCCTTATTGCACGGTATATAGAATCAGACACGAAGAAATAAAATGGAAACTTTAAAATGAATTGTAAGATAAAAGATTAGACAATCCCGGTCCTCCCAACCGTGCAAAATCTTAAAAAACTAAGAAAAATGGTGTCCCAAAAGATGAATTTTGGGACACCATTTTTTTACTTAAAGGAAAAACTTCTAGACTAACCTTTAAAAGTTGTTGATTAACAAACTTTTGTATAGCTTTTGCTAGCCCTATTTTATACTCTCCAAAAAAGCCCTCATTCTTTTCATTGCTTCATTGAGGTTATCCATTGAGGAGGCATAGGAACAACGTATATGACCTTCTCCACTTTCACCGAAAGCATTCCCAGGAACGACGGCAACCTTTTGGTTGATTAAGAGCTGCTCTGCAAACTCTTCCGATGAAAGCCCCGTGCTACGAATGGATGGAAACACATAAAATGCTCCACCAGGTAAATGACATTTCAATCCCATTTCATTGAGATGACTAACCACGAGGTTACGTCGTTGGCGATAACTTTTTCTCATTTCAATTACATGGTCCTTACCATTTCTCAACCCTTCAATTGCTCCATATTGACTCATCGAAGGAACAGAAACAAGCGTATTTTGCATGACTCTTAAAATAGCTTGTGTGAGAAATTCTGGCGCACATATATACCCTAATCTCCAGCCAGTCATTGCAAATCCCTTTGAAAATCCCGAAACAATAATCGTTCGTTCTCTCATACCTGCAATAGAGGCAATCGAACAAAATGAATCATCGTATGATAACTCAGCATATATTTCATCAGTAATCACAAGCAAATCATGACTAATAGCGATCTCTGCAATTGATTTTAACTCTTGTTCATTTAATAAACTTCCAGTCGGATTGTTGGGAGAACAAATAAGAATAGCTTTTGTTTTTTCAGTAATGGCTCGTCTTATTTGTTCTGGCTGAGGCTTAAATTCCGTTTCAATTGAAGTTTGAACTAAAACCGGCTTTCCACCTGCCAGAGTAATCAATGGGGCATAAGCAACATAGCTCGGCTCTATCATGATCACTTCTTCACCAGGATTTAAAACAGTCCTTAGCGAAATATCTAGTGCTTGGCTTCCACCAACAGTCACAAGAATATCTGTATAAGGTGAATAGGTAACTTGAAAACGATTTTTCATATAAGAGGAAATTTCTTTCCTTAAATCAAGAAGTCCTTCTCTTTCAGTATACGATGTATAACCTCGCTCGATGGACTGAATCGAAGCATGACAAATTGACCAGGGTGTTATAAAATCTGGTTCCCCCACCCCAAGTGAGATAACCCCATCCATTGTTTCGGCTAAATCGAAGAATCGCCTTATTCCAGATGGCTTTATTTGAATAACTAATGAAGATAACTTAGATCGCATAATCCAATCACCAATTTTATTACCGGACATCTGAAAAATACCCGATTATTATTTTTACTTGATTGCATGGTGTTCTTTTACCACACGTAAATAGTTTAACTCAGAATCCTCTGCACCTTGAACCGGAAGTCCCGCCTCTATATTTTCTTTAATATAGATTATATTTTCAAATGTTATAACCTCACCCGGGATAAAAATCGGAATTCCAGGTGGATAAACCATAACAAATTCTGCGATGATTCTTCCCACAGATTGTTCAATTGGAACCATTTCTGTATCTGCATAAAAAGCATCACGAGGTGTTAAGGCTAATGAAGGAATATCCGGCAATATAACGAATGGATTTCGTTTGGAAACTGAGTTTCTATACTCAACGGACAACTCCCTTAAAGCTTTTACAAGCATAAATAAATCCACTTCACAGTCACCTGATGTGACAATACAAAGAATGTTGTATAAATCCGACATCTCAACTTCAATAGTATATTTCTCACGTAGCCATACCTCTACATCATGTCCGGAGACCCCTAAATCTTTTACAGAGATTAAAAGTTTTGTTGGGTCATAGGCAGCCGCAGCAGTTGAATGTAACACTTCTTTACCCATACAATACAAACCTTCAATTTGATTTATTTCATATCGTGTTTTCTCTGCCAGTCGAATACAATCTTCAAGCAAAGCTTGTCCCTCTGTTGCCATAGATTTTCTGGCCACATCCAATGATGCAAGCAATAAGTATGAGGTGGAGGTTGTTGTCAGCATACTTAATATCGTTTGAACTCTCTGTGGTGATACGAGATTCCCACGTAAGTTTAAGATTGAACTCTGAGTAAGTGAACCGCCAAGTTTATGAACGCTTGTAGCTGCCATGTCAGCACCTGCCTTCATAGCGGATATTGGTAATTCGTGATGAAAATGAATATGAGCACCGTGAGCCTCATCCACTAGCACTGGGATATTCCTAGAGTGAGCAATGTTTACAATTTTTTTCAAATCCCCGGAAACGCCAAAGTAGGTTGGATTTATTACAAGTACGGCTTTCGAATCCGGATGCTGTTTTAATGCTCTTTCTACAGAATCCGGTGTAATCCCATGAGAAATACCCAGTTTAGGATCGACTTCAGGATGTACAAAAACAGGAATAGCTCCTGATAAGACAATTCCACTCATAATTGATTTATGGACATTTCTTGGTACGATAATTTTATCTCCAGGATTACAAACCGACATAACCATAGCGATAATTGCACCGCTTGTCCCCTGTACTGAAAAAAAGGTATAATCCGCTCCGAATGCTTCTGCCGCAAGATCTTGAGCTTCTTTTATGACTCCTTTCGGCAAATGTAAATCATCTAACGGACCGATATTGATCAAATCTATCGATAGTGCATTATCTCCAATAAATTCTCTAAAGTCCGGATTCATCCCTCTCCCTTTCTTATGTCCAGGAATATGAAATTGAATAGGATCTTTTTTTGCGTGTTCTGTAAGAGCCGTAAATAGTGGAGTATCAAATTGGGTTCTATTCTGATTTTTTTCCATATCTAAATCTAAATTTGTATCTCTTTCCAATGTAACCGTTCCAGAATACATACTTTTATTCTCCTTTCTTGTCTAGGTCCTTTGCCCCTTTATAGATAAAATCAAACAGATCCTCTAGATCGTTTTCTTCTACACAAGAGAAGGCAATTCTTAAATCTGTATCATTAATCGCAATAGTCCCCACCCCATATTGATCTAATAAATGCACTCTAAGTTTTTTCTGCATTGAGCTTTAGAAACTTAAGGCACATAAAATAGCCAGAATTAAAGGGATAGTAGGACCAGTATTTTTTATATTTATCTTTCTTAAGAATTTCCTTAACCTTTCGAGCCCTTCGTTCCAATAATGTGAACTTTTCCTGTTTTTCTGCCGCAAATCGTTTTGATTGTAATGAATCCAACGTAATGGTTTGCGACAAATGAGAAGAACTCGAAATGGTCCCCCTAATAATCCCTTTTGTCTTTTCCTCTAATGCTCCCAAAACAGCCTGACTTTCTGTGGCATATGTGAGAAAACCAACGCGAAATCCCCATACATAATTCTCTTTAGTCGCGCCATCTATTTTGATAGGTAAAATTTTCGGATGTAATCCTGCAAGTTTACCAAATAATGATTCTTTGATGGAATCTTCGTAAAATAAACCAAAATAAGCATCATCTAAAATAACCACCAGTTTAATATCCGCTAAGGCAGCTTCATGTAAAACAGAAATAATACCCTCTGTTTCCTCAGTATTAGGTGTATAACCAGTAGGATTATTAGGAAAATTCAACAACACTATTGCCTTCCCGGATAAAGATTGTTTCAGTACACATTCTCGAAAAGAGGAAACATTAAATTGTTGCTTTTCATCGAATAGAGGAAAAGTCACTAGATTCCCACCACATCTAACATGAAAAATTGATTGATAGTTTCCCCAATACTTATCAGGTACGATGATGGTATCGTAACGATCTACAAATAAATCTGCTATTATACTTAGTCCATGTGTAAGAGCATTTGTTACGATGGGTAATCCAATAGTCTTATTTTGTAAAGATGGATTGTCTCTTAATAACTTCTCTTTCCAGGCAAGGCGTAAACCCAGTTTCCCCTCAGGAGGTGCATATGGATAAATGTCCTGAGGAGAGTATCCGGAAAGCTGATCTTGTATATGTTTAAAGTGCATTGGCTGATTATTCTCAGTAGCAATACCGATTGTTGCATTAAATCGATAGGCTTTTTTGCTGGCCTCCGCACTCTGACAGAGTATACCTTTTGGATAGTATAAATGTTTTCCTAGATTAGAGAGCATATCATATATATATGGATTTTCATTTTTTATCGTGTCATTTAGTTGTTTCGCCAAAACATTCAATGCTCTATCCCCTTCATTCACCATTTAGAATCGTAGTTAATTGTTCAATGAAAATAGTATTTTCTTCTGAAGTACCGACAGAAATGCGAATAAACTCAGGCATCCCCCAAGTATTTCCATAGCGAACAATAATTCCTTTAGACATCAATTCATGATAGATATCTTTTGTTTTAGGTCCAAATTCAACTAAAACAAAATTACTCATACTTTCAATATATTTTAGCTTGAGTCCATCAAAAGCCTGATACAGTTGTTCACGTCCGACTCTATTCACTTCTTTTGATTTCTCCACATGCTCTTCATCTGTAATAGCAGCGGCAGCGGCAACCTGTGCCATAGAATTGACATTAAAAGGTTCCTTCACCTTCAAAATACAATTAATAATGGACTCCCCTGCGATACCAAATCCGACACGAAGACCGGCTAGACCATAGATTTTTGAAAAAGTTTGTAGAACTATAATTGGATATTCCTTTTTTACAAATTCTATGCCATCAGTATAGTCAGCAGATGTCGCAAAATGGCTGTAAGCTGCGTCAAAAACTACTAAAATGTGTTTTGGCAAAGAGGCTAATAATTGCTCTAGCTCATTCCTTCGTAAATAGGTACCAGTTGGGTTATTTGGGGAGCATATATATATCAATTTTGTTTTTTCCGTAACAGAAGAAATAATCTCTCCAATATTAAATTTAAAATCTTTATTTAGTGGAACCGATACAATGTTTGCCCCCATTAGATTGGCTCCAAAATCATATTCACTAAAGGATGGGGAAGGAACAATGATTTCATCGCCAGGTTCCAAAAATGTCTCAGAAATTAAAGTAATCAGTTCATCTGCTCCATTTGTAATGATTAGATTCTTTTCACTCAATCCACAACTTTGTGCAATTTTATTCTTTAGGTTTGTGGCGTTTGCATCCGGATATCGGTTCAATCCTGTTAAGCAGCCAGAAAGTTCCTTTATAGCTTTTGGTGATGGTCCGATTGGATTTTCATTTGAGGCTAATTTAATCACCCTATCTAAACCTAATTCTTTCTGCACTTCCCATATCGGTTTTCCGGGTACATACGGTTTAATTTTTGTTAATACTTTGCGAGATTCAATTAGATTCATTCCAATCATCCTTTCTTGCACTATTCCATAATAAAACAATGTCGGATTTTGAAACCATCCAATCAACGGGTTTTTATATCATCCACTCTGTTTCATTTCTCCTTTATTTCCTAAAAAGGCAATAAAAAAAGGCATGGAATTCCATTGCCTTTTATGTTTAACGATTTTTTTAGTTAACCAAATCCTATTTTGGTTCTGGAGTTGGAGTTGGTGTACCAAAAGTCTCATATTTTTTATTAATGTAATTGTTAATCTCTTTTAGGCTTTTACCATCTTGATTCATTTCTACCGCCTCACGGGCGATTTGGACACAAATGTCTCAAGCCGTTCCATGTGGATCCCATTCAGTTATCACATTGCCTGAACCCATATTTTTAACAAAACAATCAAGATTGCTTTTATGACCTGCACCCTCGTTGCAACCACAGAAACAAGGGACAGATGCTAATACTTTAGGATTCTCAGCAGCCATTTTATAAGTCTCTTGAACAATGGCTGGGGAAGATAATACAAAGTCAGGGAATTCCGTATGTTTTGAATCCAATGCTAAGTCATTATTCGAGCTACATCCTGCTAATAACCCTGTAAAAATGAGTAATACCATGATGAAATTTGAATATCTCATGTAATTAAAACTCCATTTCAAATATTTAATGATTTATCCTGCCTATTTATGAAACGAGTATTGGCTAAGTTTTTACCATCTCCTTTGTATAAATCCTAGTATTTGTATCTATATCATAAGGAATTTACCCCAAATTCCGGACCATCCAATCTCCAAAGTTTTTCCTCATCCAATTTATCTATTTTGGTTTATATAAAAATTTCAATTTTCATTAAAAGTCTTATGTATCAAAGATTTTATAAAAAAAGACCCAGTGCAGCATCACACCAGACCTTCAAACTCACAAGTGGATGGTATATTAACCCCATTATTGGATGGTTAAACTTTCAATGTTTAACTTTAAAATACTTTATAGATAGTAAATTTCATTCTAATCAATTAATAAATAAGATTTTAGTTATGAAATGAATCGTGAATAAAGGGGGATTATTTTGATTTTTGCCTATACACTTATTGTTATTACCTTAATAGCAGCTGTTATCGGAACACTGGTACTGACAACAAAATCGGATGAAAACTATAAAAAAGAAACAAAACAAAATACATTTAGACTGACATCTATTTATATCATTGTCATCCTATTTTCTCTAATGGGTTTAGCCTGGTACATCACGAATTTTTAGACACAAGTCATAAAAACATCCTTAAAAATTTATGATTGGAGTATCTATATTATGGAGTTATTTCTTATGCTTTTTCTAGTCTTAGCAATGGTGACTTTATTCTTTTCAGGTTATTTCATTGGCGTATTAAGAGAACGTCATGGTAAAAGTTGGATAATGTGGGTACCAGCTTGTATTGCTGTATTTATGTTTAACATTATTTGGGCTATAACCGAGATGGCAAAGTCTCCGAGATGGCACTAAATATTTGAATTATTTTTTTATCGTTTTTATAAACAAATTTTTCAGCAAATAAATAACCATTATGTAGCTTAAAAATCCAAAAAGCGTTGATCCTAAATGGATTAACGAGACTTATCATAACTCATTAAACTTAGTTATTAACCATCCAATATAGGACTTAACTTACCATCCAATTTTTGAATTTGAGGAAAATCTCTAAAAAACTTTTTATCATTGCTTGTCTTTTGCACATTGTTTTTATTTCCGATCTTATCGACAACATCATCTGAAAAAAAATCAAATTCAAACACTAAGCCATAATAATTATAAAAGGCATTCTCAAAAGATATAACTTTCGAGAATGCCTTTTTGGATTAACGCTCAAATGTAATTATTTTATTTAGCTTCAAGTTCACTTTCTGTCACCCATTTATGGTTTGTCACTTTTTCCCCATTTGTAGTTAGGGTGAAATCGATCATATAGACAGTCGTTTTTTCAGCTGAATCTATTACTGCGGTTACTCCATCCATCCCCTTCATGTGGTCGGCATCTATCTTTACTTCAGTTCCTGGTTTAAGAGGTTCCGTCCCAGCATCAACGATTTCTTCCTGAATAACCCATTTATGATTTTCGACTTTTTCTCCACCATCTGTCGGCGTATAAGAAATTGTATAGGCGATTGTGTCATAGGCACCAACAATGGTTGCTTCTGCGCCCTCCATTCCCTCCATATGCCCTTCCTTGATAATGACCTTTTCTCCTACTTTATAAGTTGGATTTTCTGCCACTTTCAATCCCTTTGGCACTTCACTCGTTCCCGAATGATCCATCTCCATGCTATGGTCTTGTACAGATTGAGCCTCATTCTCGTTATTTCCAGAACAAGCTGATAGGGTAATTGCAGTAACGATTGAGACAATGCCTATCACAAATTTTTTATTTTTCATATTGATCACCTCAATGTTTTTCCATTTACAGAACATCATAATAAAAACATATGTAGATAATATGAATTTTCGAAAAAGCAAACGATAAAAGTCACAATTTTATAAAAAATAGCAAAAAAATATGAAAAAGGGATTTAAGCGCGGCTTGCTTGTTTTTTCACAGCAAATAGCTTAAATCCCTTAATATGTAAAGTTTGGCGGGAGCGCATGGGAATCGGACCCACCTCACCTGGCACGCAGGTCACAGACGGTTTGAAAACTTGCCACCTCGTCTGACCTCAACCCTTACCCCAACACTTTTAAAATAAAAACAGAAATAATCTTCTCTACTTAAGTTTAAACTATTAATGAATTTTAAAAGGAAGAGTCCGTCCGTTTTCAATTTGAACCAAGAGCCCGAACGGTAAATTTGTTTGACTGACAAGGAGGAAATTAGATGATTCAAGAGGTGCTAACACACTTCCATTCTTTTATAGTGCATTTTCCAATTGCTATTATTTGTATTGCTACCTTCTATGATTTGTTTTGGATTTTGATCAAAAGAAAATTCACTCCGAAACAAGGGTATTGGCTATGGCTTCTGGGTTTCATTACGATGTGGATTGCCATTGGGACAGGTCCGGAAGATGACGCAGAGGGAATTTCAAACTTTTTTTCATCACATGAAAACATGGCCCTTCTTGCAACACTCATTACCTTTTTTGTGGTAGCAATTCGAACGTTGATGCTGTTAAAAAAGAAGGAACCCATAAAGACTATGTTAATCGTTTATTGTATTTTAATGCTGCTGAGTACGGTAACCACGCTGTCTGTCGGCTACTATGGGGGTAAAATGGTTTACACTGAAGGAATCGGAGTAAGGTTAAACGGAAAATTTGTAAACCCTCCGGAATAATTAGTATAGAGCCACGGGGACAGGTTCACTGTCCCACCGTTTTTTTTGTGTGATTTGAAATCCAATAAACGTAGAAAAGTCACGTGAGAACCTAGGATACTTTTGCTATCCGGGGGACATGCACCGATTCTTGAAAGATTAAATTCAGTTAATACTCTGCTTAAATCTCTCAACAATCTCTTCTTTGGCTTTTAAGCGTCCATATCCTAAAGCATTATAATACTTGATATGTTTTTCGGTGGCCTCTATTGCTTTTTGAAACGCTCTTTCTCCAAAATCCTTTCTTATATTCTCCAAGAAATATGTAGTACCGTAATTACTCATAACTCTTTGATACTCTTTTCCGTCCATCATTGATAGAAAATCAGTAATATAATCTTGGGCTGAACCTGGATTCATACCTGTTGCATTAGAGATTGCCAGTTTTCCTTCCTGTCTGGACAGTTGTCCAAAATAAACTTTCTTTGCAATATTATAAGATGTTTCAATCATCTCATTCGTGATTTTGGTGCTTGAAGAACTTTTAGATTTTCTATCTTTTCCCTCATTTTGAAGATTAACATCATTAATGTTCGGCACTGTAGAAGTGCTTTTCAAATCAGAATGATATTCTTTTGATGCTTTTGAAAAGCTTTCAGCAACGTACTGCTTCATGAACCGAGTGATGACATCTTTGGAAGTTTCCTTATTGAGCGTTAATGCAAGATGAAATTTTTCCGCTAAATCCTTATCAATCGAAAAGTCAATACTCTTCCCCTTTTCCATATATAAGCCTCCCCATGGCTAAAAAAGTTATTCATCTATATCAATCATAAACTAGCTAATCGAATTTGATAATAACCTATAAACAATTTCAGTCTAAAGGTTGGTTTACATCAAAGGTTAAAACATGCCTCGTGAAAAGCACTTTGGAACTGCTATCGTTACAAGGAAAACGCCTACATCCAGAGAAAATAAACACTTGTAATTCAACCATTTCTCCCCGTTTAATAAAAGGAGATTTTTCGAGTCGTTTAAATATACTTAAATACTAATAATACAATGGGGTAAAAATGAAAATTGTCCAGAAATGCACCAATTTTAGCGATAAAATTATGATGTTTTGCTTAATATTTAAAATAATTTCTACTAAAGTTATAATTTTAATAAAATATATTTAGGAGAAATTCGAAACTTCCCAGTTGAAATACAAAATGCTGAAGAACATATGTATCATGCAAATAGCAATTTAGACTTTCATATCCACGCACCGGCCAATTCAGAGAAGACATTTAAATTTACACCTAATAAATTCAGTACTTATCAAATTTATTGTTCTATACCAGGGCACAAAGAAAAAGGGATGGTTGGCTTTTTGATTATTACTTAAATCGAAACGGGCTAAACGACCAAACTTCACTCCAAATTCCAAAGCTAACAATAAGCCAGAATAACAATAAAAGGCATACTCAAAAGTAAAACTTTCGAGCATGCCTTTTTGGATTAACGCCCCATTGCAATTTTTTTATTTTGCTTCAAGCTCACTTTCTGTCACCCATTTATGGTTTGTTACTTTTTCTCCATTTGTAGTCAGGGTAAAATCGATCATATAGACGGTCGTTTTTTCAGCTGAATCTATTACTGCGGTTACACCATCCATCCCCTTCATGTGGTCGGCATCTATCTTTACTTCAGTTCCTGGCTGCAAAGGTTCCGTCCCAGCATCAACGATTTCTTCCTGAATAACCCATTTGTGATTTTCAACTTTTTCTCCACCATCTTTTGGAGTATAAGAAATGGTATAGGCGATTGTATCGTAAGCACCAACAATGGTTGCTTCGGCGCCCTTCATTCCTTCCATATGACCTTCCTTAATATTAACCTTTTGACCGACTTTGTAGGTTGGGTTTTCTGCCTCTTCCAATCCCTTTGGCACTTCACTCGTTCCCGAATGATCCATCTTCATACTATGGCCTTGCATTGGTTGAGCTCCATTATCATTATTTCCAGAACAAGCTGATAGGATAATTGCAGTAACGATTGAGACAATGCCAATCACTAATTTTTTGTTTTTCATATTTATCACCTCAAAGTTTTTCTTTTCCTTGAACATCATAATAAAAACATATGTAGATAATATGAATTTTCAAAAAGTAAATGACAAAAGTCACATTTTTATAAAAAACATCAAAAAATATTAAAAGGGATTTAAGCACGTTATGCTGACTCACAGCAAATAACTTAAATCCCTTAATTTGTATAGTTTGGCGGGACCGCGTGGGAATCGACCCCTCCTGACCTGGCACGTAGATCACAGTCGGTTTGAAAACTTGTCACCTCGTCTGACCTCAACCTTTATCCCAACACTTTTAAAATAAAACAGAAATAATCTTCTCTACTTAAGTCTAAACTTAATAAATTTTATAAGGAGAAGTCCGTCCGTTTTCAATATGAACCAAGAGCTAGAACCGTAAATTTATTTGACTGACAAGGAGGTCTTTAGATGATCCAAGAGGTGCAAACACACTTCCATTCTTTTATAGTACATTTTCCAATAGCAATTATTAGTATTGCTACCTTCTATGATTTGTTTTGGATTTTGATCAAAAGAAAATTCACTCCGAAACAAGGGTATTGACTATGGCTACTGGGTTTCATTACGATGTGGATTGAGATTGGGACAGGTCCGGAAGATGACGCAGAGGGAATTTCAAACTTTTTTTCATCACATGAAAACATGGCCCTTCTTGCAACACTCATTACCTTTTTTGTGGTAGCAATTCGAACCTTGATGCTGTTAAAAAAGAAGGAACCCATAAAGACTATGTTAAAAGCTAAAAACCGCACAAGTGAATTTCACTGTGCGGTATCAATTATATTATGTATTGGCGGGACCGCGTGGGAATCGAACCCACCCAACCTGGCACGCAGGTCACAGACGGTTTTGAAGACCGCGGAGGACACCAGTACCCCATCCAGCCCCGATAAATAGCTTTATATCAACGTTTTCATGCAGTACCTACACGGTTTTTTCGTGAAGTTCCACACGGTTTTACACTTAATATCCACGGTTTCATTTTCCTATAATAATAAACATTTTTCAAGAAGTATTAGCCTTTAAAACCACAAATTTATATAATATCTTATCCTTAAATCTTAACTGAAACATTCTTTCCTTCTCACCACTAACAAGGTAAAAAAGTTAAATTTCAGACTGAATCTAATACTCTTATTCCGTAGCTAGCTGGATTTATTGATTATAAATCGAGGTCACCTAATTGTTAGCATAAATAATATTCCGGTATTCATAGTTCTTAGTGTGTACCTTCTAAATTTAGACTAAGCTTTATTTCCTGCCACTCTTGTTTAACTTCTCCATTTATTTTATGAAAAATCTTCGAATCCTGCTTAACGCCCGAATATGCTTTTGCAGATTCATATTTAACAAAACAATCAAGTAATTTCACAGATAATATTTCATTATTCTCATTATTTCTTTGGCTATGGAACAAGAAAATATCATGCAAACAATTAAAGATTGTTTTGTTTCTAAAATGCAAAACTTCAAGTCTTACATAAGCAGGAATTAATGTGCCTGCAAATAATGTTTGTGCAAGTATTGACACTAATTCAAGTTCAGTGGTTCTTATCAAAAGTGCCACAATAAATAAAGCGATAAAAGTCCCTACTTTAATTCTTTCCCGCTTTACCATTTCATGAGTTACTCTTTCAGCAAATAAGGAATTTTCAAATATATTTGCACCCAATTTTATAATTGAAGGTTCTAACTCATTGTTATAATAACCATTAGTCCTTTCATTATCTAAAGCAACATCAAACGATTTGGTTAATAAATGAACCCTTCTTTTATCCTCAACTTCAGGAATTTTTAAAATACTTAAATAGTTATCAATCACAAAGTATCCTGTCGTAGTTAAAATAAAAACAAGTATCAATAGATTTTTAACAAATGAGTAATTTTCCACAAAAAATACTGCAATTGATAAAGAAGCATTTATCCAAAATAGTGTACTAGTTGTTTTAACAAGTTTCTCAATAATATTATAATGCCTATCAAGGGAATCGTAACGTTCACTCATAAACAAACCTCACTTAAATCTCCGGAAATAGCTTTTGAATTCGTTCTTTTGCTATATTATTAAAACCATTTTCTTCGTACCATTTTACTTCCTGAATAATTTCCTTTGCCTTTGCCAAACGTTCCTTATATTTTTGAGAATCATCATAACTAGGTATCAAACTATCAAAAGAGTTATAAATATATTCCTTCAAAGAAGACAATCTTTTATAGTCGAATTTTGACACTAACCAGTTTTCTAATTCAAACGAATAAAAGTATCCGTCTAACTTGTTAGTATTCCAATACTTCATTAACCTAATTAAAGGTTTTATTTTAGAATTGTTATAAACATTTACTCTTGTTAGTTTTTCATTGAACCCCAATGGGTCGGTTGGCATCCATTGGGTTAAGATATTACGTTTGGATGGTATAGATAGTTTTCCCCAACTATCCTGTATAGCCGGCACCAACTCGAACTTAATGTGATTTAACTGTAAAACCATTGTTGGACTATCTTTATAAATTTCAGAACTCTGATAGTATACGTACATAAAGTCTTTCAGATATCTTAACAATGTCTCAGGTGTATAACTATTTGGATTCTTAAACACTACCATATAATCTATATCTGAACCTGAATCAACTCTCCGTGGTAGAATAGTCCCTCTCGTACTTGAACCAAATTGAAAATGGTTGTGTAATTCTCCGTTATCAAAATAGTAGTACAGACGTTTTGATAACGTTGATATTGAAGTTTGTATATTCCCGTTTTCTGTTGATGACAAGACTAGATTACTAGCAAGGTTGGTTAAGTAATTATTCACCGACACATTTCCACCCCATAAAATTTCATCTCATATATTTATTATATATTGTTATTTTATGTAATTTAACCATAAAATTTGTCATTTTACATAAATCAAGGAAATCCCTTTATACTAAATAGGGTATAATTATTGTAATGACTTATTGAGAAAGTGAGGGTTATGTTTGAATGATAATAAAGACTATTGGAATAATATTGGGATTAATTTTTATAGGAGTTGTTAAGGAGTTTAACAGTTTAAAACGATTATCCCAGGACATTGAATTTTTAAGTCAATACAATAATAATTATGTTAAATATTGTAATTTATATTTAGGCAAAAACATAAAATCTCCACAGGAATCTGAATTATTTATGAAACTAATTAGTGATGCACCAAAAGCCCAAAGGTTACTTTTAAGCAACGGATTAATAGACTATCAACCAGCAGGGGCAGGATATATAATAAAGAACTACGCTGTATTAGTTAATACCATTCAATCTATAAGAAATCCCATTTTATTATCTGAAGAAATAAATTGGATAAATAATATGTTAGTAATGCAAGGTTCACTGTATAATGAACTTTTTGAGGATATTAAAAGAGGAATCCGTAATCCCCTTATCTTACTAAGGGAAGGGGTGCAATTTATTGTCTCTCTTCCTATAACTCTTCTTTATTGGACTGGATTAATACAGTATTCTACTCAATATAAACTAACAAACAATATTTTTTTTAAAACGTTAAGTTTCTTGATTATTATCATCGGATTTATTTCTTCAATTTTCACTATCGCTTTAGGTTGGGAACAATTCAAAGAAATGGTATTTAATTACTTACATTTGTAAAAATAGAACGGACGTTACCAATAATGATAACGTCCGTTTTAATATTATGCCCCTTCATTTTCCATAACGGTAAAGTATTGTACGTTTGATTTAACGAGTACTAAATTTTCGGATAATGCTAATAGAGGACTTTCACCGCCATCCTCAAAAAGGTTTTTTATTTTGTTCCTAGCACGAATAAGAGAAGATTCCTCTAATAAGTGTCCAATTTCACCGTTAATTAAGTAGAACGTTACTTTATATTGTTTCAATTTCGTTCACCACCTCTCAATTAACAATAGTGAATTAAAGTATATTATTAGACTATTGTATCTTCTGTTGTCCTTGTTCCCATGATTTCAACCTATACATAAGCCCGATTTGTTCACCAATTCCCATCGATTTAACAGTGTAATCCTTTGGCATAATCCAGTTTATTAAATTATTAAAGTACTCATAGAAGAAAACATCAAACTGAATTAGTTTTTCTTTCCACTCAGATAAATCAACTTCTTCTCGATTTATCATTCTTAAACGGGAACCATTTAAGTTTATCGGCAAAAACTCATCATTCTCTCCAAGACCATCAATATAGAATGTACCACGATGTTTCAAATAATTATAAATTTCCCTAATTTCTTTAGTCTTTTGGTCATTAAAAAAATCAAAAACATATTTAGATAGTTTTTTTTGATTATGGAACCACAATTGCAACCTTAGATTTTGTTCATTACATTCCTTTGATAATTGTTCATATCTCTTTTTGTCTTGAAGTACTCCATAATCCTTATCCCCGAAATAAAAATAAAGAACCTGCCATGAAAGGTCAATACTATAATTATAATAGGCTAGTGAATCAAAAAGAAATTTAGACTTAATAAATTGTTTATGCAAATAATCATCTTTTCCTATAAGTTGTCCATAATTATCAACATTCATATAATCAATGGAAACTCTAGCATTTGATATTTGATAATAAACATCAACAATCTTTACACTAGCTGTTATTACATTAGGTAAATACTTAGAGTATTGAACTATCCACGGATTATAATTTAACCAATTTGATATATCAACCTTTTCCCTTAATTCTGTAACGTCCAATTAAAAATCCTCCTAGTGGCAATTCCTCATTTTATTATACAATGTAAATAATTAGAAAATAAGTGTTTTTGTATAGCAGATTCAATGTGCGTCATTATTTAGAAAAATTGATACAAGGTTTTGCATTTAATTTTCCTAGTAATTTTGACGAAGAACTTCAACCATGTGAAAAAAGAAAAAGGAATCGAAACATTTATGTTGATGCCCATTTGTAAAAATAAACAGTAAAGTGGAAATGAAAAAGAAATCCGCATCCTATAATGCTATTGTTCAAGTAATGGAATATTATTTACCTATTAATGATAGTGGATATATGATTGTTAAATTATGCTTGTTAGCTAACTACTTTCAAAAAGTATGATTAAACGCATTGGATTGCGATTCATATTTCCCAAAACATTATTAAGGTATACAATATAACAAAATTAGGGTTTTTATCTGTTTATCATTCCGTTAAAACTAATTCTTTGGGAACATGGTGTTATTCACGCTTCCCATCTCCTACTCATTTCCACTTTTCAAAAGGTTGCTTTTCTCCTGATTGTGCAAGTTCAACAATAAATTACCTCCATATTTCTAAAAAGTTCTTTTAATTAAATAAAAGGACTCCATCCAAAAACTATCCTTTAAAATTTGATATTGTAAGCAATTGGCTTAGATTCTTATACTAAACCTATTATGAAATAGGTGATAGTCATGAATGATAAGGTAGTAAATATCCACATTAAAGTCAAATATAATTACAGAATTTATCGTGGAATTGGAATAATCATATTGGAACATAGAGGAAGGATAAAAGAAACCCATTTCTGTACTCTTGAAAGGACGTGTAATCGTGCAATCATCGTAGCAGCAATAAATGCCTTTGAATTTTTAAAAGAACCTTGTAAGGTTAATCTATATCTTCAAACAAACATCGGTTTTAAGTTTTTAAATAACAATAAAAATTGGAGAAATAGAGATTTAGGTAAACAACTTATAAATGTTATAAATCAAGGAAATCACAAGGTAAATCCTATTGATAGTTCATTCCACGATGCAGGGAAAATTTATCAATCATCTTTAGAAAGAAGACTTTATAGATTTTATGATATTTTTTCAGTTTAAATTTATCATGCAAAAACAATATATCTCCACTCCTTCCTAATTTATTTTTTTATTAAAAATAGTTCACTTTTGAAATTACACAGGAAAATATTTCTATTATATAAACGATATAGTATTATTAAAATATAATATTTAAAGTTTCAGGAGTGAAATATTTGGATACATTAATAACTAATCCCATCATAGATGAGTACAAAGTAAGTAAAGAACTGTATAAAGATTTCTGTACAAAAATAGAAGGTTTAATAAAAGATATCCTTAAGCAAAAAAATCTTAACTACCATTCTATTGAATCAAGAGTGAAGGAAGAAAATAGTTTAGATTTAAAAGTTAAAAATTCTAATGGAAAATATACTTGTTTAGGTGAAATTACTGATGTAACTGGACTTAGAATAATTACTTACTTTTCAGATGATGTTGATATGATTGCAGAGATTATTCAAAAGGAATTTGAAATAGACAAATCTAATTCAGTCGATAAAAGAAAGCAATTAGACCCTGATAGATTTGGATATCTTTCTTTACATTATGTGGTTAAATTGAATGGTAATAGGGTAACATTACCAGAATATCAAAGATTTAAAGATTTAAAAGTTGAAATCCAAATTCGTTCTATACTCCAACATGCTTGGGCTGAGATAGAACATGATTTAGGATATAAAACTAAACATTCCATTCCTAGTCTAGTTAGAAGAGAATTTTCTAGGTTGGCTGGTCTTTTAGAATTAGCTGATGAAGAATTTATTAAGATAAGAAAAAACCTTGATGAATACAATGAGAATATTAAAGAACAAATAAAATCTAAACCCTCAAATGTTTTAATAGATAAATTAACCATTAAGCAATTATTAGAAGATAGAGAAAGTATTGCTAGTGTAATTGACTATGAAATTTGTAAGATTGCTAACGCAGAACGTCAGCATCCAGATGATAAAGTAGTAGAAGCTGATGTACAAAGATTAAAGTATCTAGGTTTAAATACAATTGATGATGTAATTAATTCCTTATATAAACATAAAAAAGCAATACTTAGGTTTGCACATGTATTACTTAAAGATAACGAAGACCATTATCTACTTCCAGGACTTAGTTTATTTTATTTAGCTTATTCTATAATAGGTAGTAAAGGGTCTGTGGAAGATATTAATGATTATCTTAACGAATTTACTATTGGCGAATTAGGGGATAGAGAAGATTTTGTGAATCAAATATTAGCCTTAATTAATTAATAAAAAAGCTACCATATGGTGGCTTTTATTGTTTAGAAACACTTGAATTATCTGATAATTAATCGATATTTATTTTTGCTAGAAAATTTTTTTAAAAGGTAATTTCCTACGTCAGCTATACCCCTCCCCACTGGTGGGGTATCCCCCATTGAATATTAATAATCAAGAAATGAGTCAGCAACAAGTACCATAAACTGGAATACGAAATTTTATTTTACTGATATTAGCTGTTCAGGATGTAGCCTATGCCTATTTAATAGGCTTCCCACCCTATAATTGCGTATTTCCAAAGAGAACACGCATAAATTAAGATATTTAAAAACCACCAGCTTATTAGCCAGTGGTATCAATGTTATAGTTTGAAAACCTTCATGTTATTCTCTATCTGTTCTTCAGTGATTCCTATGTATCGAAGCGTTATTTCAGGGTGAGAATGATTCAATATCATTTGAAGTTCTGCCATGTCCTTAAACTGTTTATAATGCCAATACCCAAAAGTTTTTCTCATTGTGTGAGTTCCAATACCTTCAGTTATATCCACCATTTCAGAAGCCTTATTTAGCTGTCTGTAAGCTTGTGTAGGTGTTATAGGCTTATCACCTTTACGACTAGGAAACAGCCATTCTGAATCCAATGAAGCGATATAAGACTGTATTTCTTTATAGATGCTATCAAGGTATATAGTTCTAGGCTTCTTTGTTTTTCCTTCCTGAATAACAAGCTTCTTCTTTCGCTTTACATCAGATACCTTCAGCTTCAGTATATCCCCCACACGTAATCCGGTATTTATTCCAATAAGGAAAAGTATGTAATCACGTTCACCACAGAATCTTTTCAGGCTAAACTTCATATCTTCAATCTGTTGCTTATCTCTAATAGGTTGTACATCTTTAATCTGATTAGCTGTTGTCATTTTTCTTCTATCCTTTCAGTTAAGTAAAATCAATATTTTGAATGTACGATTTTTTCAACTAAGGATAGTATATCAGCTAAAACGGTATGATACCATTAGATATGCGGAATCCAATGTATGTTTTTAACCACTTTCTTACATTGGATAAAACTTTAATATTTTGAATACCGTTAAAATTTCAGTCCACTACCGTAAATGTCAGGAACATGACAGGAACATGCCCTCGTATGACCTCTAAAACCCAGTCACATCAATACTTTATAGTGATAAAGGATTATAAAACATGCCCACGTTTGTCAGGCTTCTTGATATTTGCTGATGAATTTACCTTTCTGCTGGTTAAATAACAGAATTGCCACAGCTATCTATTCATCATCATCTTCTTCTGAATAATAATCTTCATCATTATCTTCAAACAAGGTAACACGTGGTGTTCCATACTCAAAATGTTCATCTAATACTTCCCATGCTACTTCGACAAATCCTCTAATCATTTTACCCCAATGAGTAAAGACATAAATAAATGCTTCATCATCTTCAAGCATTTCTTCTTTATTGTCTTGATTTACAAAAAATGGGATTTGATAAGATACATCAATATCTTGGTCATCGTCTTTTGTTCCCTCTATCCCATATCCTTTAACATCAAAATATATTACCAATAGCCCAATGGCTTCTTCATCTTCTGACGTCCGTCTATCAACAAATGCAATTGTTAATGAATACGTAGTAACATAACTATCAGCATGTTCCCTTTTGAACTCTTTCAAATCACCTAATGTTACAAGTTCAATGTTCACTTATATCACTCCCAATATTAACATCTAGTTCAATTTCCCTATATGTTCCAATCCATATCAATAATATTCTGAACCAAATGTTACAAAGAAAGGATAGACATTAAGGGAACTAATAGCCATTAAACCAAATCACTAATGTCTACCCCGCTATTCCTTCACGTCCAAATGAAGCAATCTAAGACTTCTGACAGCATATCATCCGGCACACTGTTGGAATAGGGTTTCTGTTTTAGCTAATAACAAACCATTACCTGATACACGTTAGTTGTTTTCTTTATATATTACTTCTTTAAGAATATCTCTTTTATCAAACTTTACTATAACTGAATCATCGAAGTTAATACCTTTGATTTCATAGGTGTCATTACCTTTATCTATCGTTTCTGCACTAGGAAGAAATAGAGTGGTTACTTCACCATAAGTACCATAAACTTCATTATCTATATAACCTTTAATTTCTTCTACCTTCTGTCTAAATTCCCTTAAATCCTGTCTGTTCAGGTGTTCTAGTTCCTTGTCTAGCCTTTGAATTTCCTTGTCTACTTCTTCGGGTGAAGTTTGAGAAGCTGTTGAAGAACAACCACCTAAAAACATTAAACATCCTACTGCAATTAATAATTTTTTCATGTTATCCCCCTATCAAAAATATTATACAGAAATAGTAATTAAACCGATATATCGAATCGTACAAAAAACATACATATACACAAAAAAACAGCCGACCAGCTGAAATCAATCAACTAGTGGGCTTCGTGTTTGCTACCTTCATCCTTCATCATTTCGGACTGGAACTAACGGTAGTTCTAATGGAATCTTGCGTGATAATCGATGGTAGTTTACTTCTTACGTTTTTCTTGAAGCTTCTGTACAATAGCCTTCTCTGTTTCAGGAAACATAGCTTTCAAAGTTGCATTAGGCATTTTACCGCTTCTACCAGCCACGTAAGGATTTACGAATATTCGTGTGTACTTTTTTCTGTTTTTCATTCCTTCACCGATAAAGAAAACATTCGTACCATACAGCTTACATCCTAAAAGCTTATTCTTCAGTGTAGATGCTTTTGTGTAGTTCAACATTTTTGCCAGTTCATTTAATTCAATAGGCTGACATCCATCTTCTACCGGATTTTGTTGCTGGTGACAGAGTACACCTGATTCCACATTGATAAAAGGCAGTACCATGAATAAAAGGTAAAGATTCTTAGGTGTATTAACAGATTTACCGTTAGCATCCTTTTCCTTGTATAACGCTTGAATCTGTCTATCATAAGCTTTTACTGTTTCAGTTCCACCAGTACCCCCCTTAGATGCTTTCCCTTTAAAGTGGTACTTACTATTCCATTTCAGTCTGATTTCAAATCTGCCCAATAATTCTTCTTCTAAGATTTCTGTTTCAATCATCTTTTTATAGAACTTGTAAAATTCCTTTTCGTTACTGATTTCTAATAATCCCCTTAAATCCTTCTTCAGTAAGTATCTATTGTTATTTGTCATTAGATAGCTTCCTTTATCATCGTAGGAAACATAAGTACCTAGAAACATGATTCTAGCCTTTTCCATATCATTAAACCGTACATCCTGATGAAAAGCTTTCAGTGTATCTACTAACATGAAGGTAACCCCCCCTACTACATCAGTGAATAATTCATAGTTCTTTTTGTTGTCGTAGTATTCTTGTTTTCTTTTTAATACATCATTATCTATAATCGTCTTTCCTACTAAATCACTTTTCTTGATGTAATCTTCAAAAGTACCATCTTCAAACACAATTCTTTCTGTTTCTAATCCCTTAAATGTTGTCATCTTCAGCTTCCCCTTTAATTTGTGATTCAGAAGCTATTCCCTAGCTTACAAAAAGCTTTGAAAATAGGTTTCTGATACTACGTCAAGAAAATAGACACAGATTTTTCTACCGCGCTTTCGCTTGGTGGCCTTTATAAAAAAGTTTAAATATAGAGCGATTTAAACTTTTTTATAAAGGTAAAATCAAGCTGCAGAATTTCTATACATCCGCTCAAATTCGTTTGGTGTAAAGTAATCCAATGTTGAATGGATTCGCTTGGAATTGTAAAAAAATTCGATGTACTCAAATAGCGCTTTCTTCGCATCTTCTCTTGTTATAAATCCCGTTTGATAAACGAGCTCACGCTTAAGAATACCGTGAAAGGATTCAATACAAGCATTGTCATAACAGTTTCCTTTCCGGCTCATGCTGCCTATCATATTGTACTTATTTAATAGTTTCTGATATTCAGAGGAGGCATATTGGACACCTCGGTCTGAGTGATGAATAACGCCTTTCCTTGGCTTTTGACGCTTGTAAGCCATTTTTAAAGCGGAGATAACCAATTCCTTTGTCATGGTTTTGTCCATGGCCCAACCTACTATTTTACGAGAATATAAGTCCATTACGGTCGCCAAATATAACCAGCCCTCATTGGTCGGAATATACGTGATATCCGTTACCCATAACTGGTTTGGTTTATTAGCTTTAAATTGCCGATCTAGAATGTTTTCACTTACCGGATGATGATGCTTAGAATTTGTCGTAGCCTTATATTTCTTGACGGTACAAGATTTCCAATGGTTCTTGGTCATAATTCGAGAAACTGTACGCTCACTCACCTTCACACCCCGTCTATTCAGGGTTTTGGCGATTTTAATACTGCCGTAGCGTTGTTTAAATTCTATATGGGTCTGAAGAATCTTTCGTGATAATTTCTCGTGTTGTTTCTGCCGGTTACTTTTTGGTCGATTTAGC
>NZ_JABAIT010000031.1 GCF_012843265.1 Bacillus sp. DNRA2
CATCCCCAACGGGGATAATTATGGAGGAGCCGTATGCGATGACCCGCACGTACGGAACTGTGAGAGGCGCATGAGTAATTCATGCGCCTACTCTATTTTTGCCTTTGAATTCACTTCCAATCATATCAAGTCTATCTTTACCATGATTGTGTTAAAATGGTAAGAAAATGATAAGGGAGGAAACATTCTTGACAGTTACTACCAATCAAATTGAAAAAGACTTCCTTGATTATGTAAAAAAAATGAGTGCTTACAACGAAGCACTTGGTCTTATCTATTGGGATTTAAGAACAGGCGCACCAAAACAGGGTGTAGAGCAGCGTTCAGAAGTAATCGGTATTTTATCATCTGATGTATTTGCCATGTCTACATCGAAAGAAATGGCGTATTTTATTGAAGCACTATCAAATCAGAATCTAACAAATATGACAAAAAAGATCCTTGAAGAATGTCAAAAGGAATATGATCGAAATAAAAAAATTCCCGCGGACGAATATAAACAATATGTCATCCTTCAATCAAAAGCAGAAAATGTTTGGGAAGAGGCCAAAGCGAAGCAGGATTTTGAAATGTTTTTACCATATTTAGAAAAACTTGTTGAAACCACAAAACGGTTTATCCAATATTGGGGTTATGAAGGTAACAAATATAATACGTTACTAGATTTTTATGAACCAGGCATGACAGTTGAGGTTCTAGATCATGTATTTGACGATCTTCGAACTGAAATCATCCCACTTGTAAAAAAAATCTCGGGCACTAAAAATCCTCCTCAGACAAATTGTTTATTTAAGCAGTTTCCGAAAGAACGACAGCGAGAACTAAGTCTTCAAATCTTAAAGCAGATGGGCTATAACTTTCAAGCAGGCCGTTTGGATACAACGGTCCATCCTTTTGCCACCGGCCTTAATCCTGGGGATGTACGCATCACGACGAAATATGATGAGTTTGATTTCCGGACCGCAGTATTTGGCACGATTCATGAAGGCGGACATGCGTTGTATGAGCAAAATATTTCAAAAGAGCTGGTTGGAACGCCCCTATGTGACGGAACCTCCATGGGAATTCATGAATCACAGTCGTTATTTTATGAGAACTTTGTTGGGCGTCATTTTGCTTTTTGGAAAAATAATTATCCATTGCTAAAGCAACATGCAACAGGGCAGTTTGATCAGGTTACCTTGCTTGATTTTTACAGAGCTATTAACGAGTCAAAGCCTTCACTTATCCGAATCGAAGCGGATGAATTAACATATCCATTACATATCATGATTCGATATGAGATTGAAAAAGGATTATTTAACGATGAAATAAAAGTAAAGGATCTCCCGGAAATTTGGAATGATAAATATGAGGAGTACCTGGGAGTGCGGCCCGAACATGCCGGGGAAGGGGTTTTACAAGACGTTCACTGGGCAGGCGGTAGTTTTGGGTATTTTCCGTCTTATGCTTTAGGCTATATGTATGCGGCTCAATTTAAGCATCGACTTGTTCAAGATTTGCCAAACTTTGAGGAGCTTTTAGCTAGTGGTAACTTATTACCAATTCGTGAATGGTTTACGACTCACGTTCATCAATTCGGAAAGATGAAAAAACCCCTTGAAATCATACAGGATGTGACAGGTGAAAACTTAAATGCGAAATATTTGATTGATTATTTAAAAGAGAAATATAATCAAATCTATTCATTTTGACAAAAAAGTCTCTTCGGAAAATTCCGAAGAGACTTTTTTAAAGCAATCCCGAATTACCAAGGCTTATATCCTGGTGATCCTGGAGGTGAATTTTGAATGATATCTGTTAATGGTACAGTGTAAGCAAAGATGATTAATAATGCTGCTACACCAAGCCAAATTTTCCAGTTTTCAAATACTGCAGGTGTTGGATCAGCATTTTCGTTAACTTCACCCATTGGGAATTCTTGTTCACCTTTAGGTGCGAAGAACGCAAGACGAACGAAAATGTATACCATAAGAATGACTGAGATAAATAGGATGCTACCACCAACTGCTTGCGCAATTTGGTAAGGTACCCATTCAGCAGCTTGAGCTGAACCTGCATAATCAGAGAAAGCAGAACGACGTGGTGCACCTAGTAAACCAGCAGCATGCATACCACCTGACATGAATGTCATACCAACTGCCCAAAGCACACCTTGCAAGATACATAATTTATTCATAGCTTTAGTAAGAATGCGACCAGTTAAATGTGGTACTAACCAGTAAGCCACACCAAAGAATGTTAACGCAACAGCTGTTGCAACGGTTAAGTGGAAGTGACCTGTTACCCAAACAGTGTTGTGAACTACTTGGTTCATTTGGTGAGATGCGTTAACCATACCACCTGCACCGGCAGGGATGAAGGCTAGCATACCGATAAATGGTACGACGAAACGTGCATCGCCCCAAGGAAGCATTTTAACCCATCCAAATAATCCTTTTGATCCTTTTGAACGTCCAAAGGTTTCAAATGTTGCAAATAAAGAGAATGCTGTCATTAATGATGGAATAACTACTAAGAATGTTAATACTACTTGTAAGAACTTCCAAGCTGGGTCAATACCAGGTTCAGTTAACTGGTGGTGGAACCCTACTGGGAATGAGAATAAGATAAATAGTAAGAAAGATAGACGAGCTAATGAATCTGAAAAGATTTTTGCACCGATAACTTTTGGTATAACCACATACCATGCCATATAAGCAGGTAATAGCCAGAAATATACTAGCGGGTGACCGAAATACCAGAATAGTGTACGGCTAACTAAAACGTTTACAGTTGGCACTAATGATAATGACCAAGGTAATAATTGAATAAGAACTGTAGCAGCAACACCAATTGTTGCGATGAACCAAAGCATTGTATTGACTAATGACATATAAAGCATCAATGGACTTGTTTTGCCAGGATTTGCTTTACGCCATTTAACATATGTAGCACAAATTGCTGCACCGTCGATCCAGCTTCCCACAACAACGAGAGTTAAGCCGAGATAATAAAGCGGATGTGCTTGTAATGGTGCATAGAAAGTATATAGAACAGAAGCTTGATTTAATAAAACCATTACAGCAGCCATTGCTGTACCAATTGTCATAATCCAGAAACCAATCCAAGCAGTTCTACGAACTCCGGCTGAATATGTTCCGGAAGAATAGCTGGATGCGGCATGCTGGAAGCCCATGATAAAGAATGTTGTTAAAACAAGACCAAGTAATACACCATGTACAGTTAAAACCTGATAATATCCAATACCAGCAGGCAAAGTAAATTTACCTGAACGAACTAAAACCTGTAATAAACCAGCAAGACCACCAATTGCTAGAGCCGTAAAGGCAACATAGAAGTGAGCCATTGCTAATTTTGCATCGCGACGATCAACCTTTAACACTGATGAAATATTCATTATTGAACCACCTCGATTTGCGAAGTCATCATGTGATGACCTGAGCCACAGTATTCATTACATAAAATTGTGAATACACCAGTTTTGTTGAATGTTGCCACATATTCACTGATGAATCCAGGCTCAACCATCATATTAACGTTTGTTCCTGCTACTTCAAAACCGTGAATAACGTCCTTGGTCGTTACCATTACTTTCACTTTTGATCCTTTTGGAATTTGAACAGCACCTGGATTATAGTTGAACATTGATGCTACGATTACTAATTCGTAATCCCACTCTTTTCCTTCAACTTTGTGTAATCCTGGTTTATCAAACGGTTTAGTTGTATCAACTTTTGCTGGGTCAATTGTATTCAAGCAGCTAGGTGGCTGATTCCCCAAATAAAAAGCGCTTACTCCAATTACTGATAGGAATACAATTAACATTGCAATACCGAATGTAAGCCAGACTTTTTCAAACTTATGGATATGCATGGCTTTATTTCCCCTCTCCCTCTTCTACTACAAACGTGTTACATACATGAAATAAACTCCGGCCCAAGTACCGATCAGGACTAACGCGACTAAGAAAACGGAAACTAATGTACCTTTTAATTGTGATTCTTCTTCATGTTTAATTGGAGCATTAGTTTTATTTCCAAGTTCCGTTTTCGCCATATCCGCTCACTCCCCTCTTCACAATTTTGAAATAATTAATGATTACACTTACATCATACCGAACAATAGAGAATATTCCATATAGTTTGAACGAGTTCACAAAATGTTCAATACTAAAGTAAACACCATGATAATAGTGTAAAGTTGATATAATAGTGATTTATATCACTTGAATTTAGAAGAAACTGTGAATAAAGTGTGAACTAAATGTGAAAAACCTGTCCGATTTTGGAAGAATGTGAAATGTTTTCTAGTGGTATACAAAGTTGAAATTACTGCCAATTAATAAATGTGACGAAAAACCTTGTAATGGGGGAAAAAACGTGTTCATTTTTCGGGGAAAATGAAAACACGAACAATTCTATGTTTTTTTAAATAAACGTTTGGTTTTTTGTTTACAAAACGATATTATCTCGATATAATATCTCCATATAATTAAATAGATTACAACACTCATATAATCGTGGGGATATGGCCCGCAAGTTTCTACCGGATTTCCGTAAAAAGTCCGACTATGAGTGAGTCATACAACCAGGACCGTTGATGTTGGTCTTATTTATTTATTTGTATCTAAATCTAAAGGTTGGACTCACTTATATTTTGAGTGAGCTTCCTTTAGGTTTTTTTTTATTCCAAAATAAAATATTAGTGGAGGATTACAGTGGAAAAACTAAAGCAAAAAATCTTACAAGAGGGAATGATTCTTTCCGAATCGGTTTTAAAGGTAGATTCTTTTTTAAACCATCAAATCGATCCAGAACTAATGATGGAACTTGGTGTTGAATTTGCCAACCGATTCAGGGGAGATAGGATTACTAAGATTTTGACAATTGAATCCTCCGGAATTGCTCCAGCAGTTATGACTGCTTTGAAACTGGAGGTACCCGTTGTGTTTGCGCGGAAGCGGAAATCCTTAACTCTGGCTGGAGACCTGCTCACGAGTGAAGTACATTCTTTTACAAAACAAGAAACGAATGAAATCTCAGTTTCAGCAAGATATTTATTGGAAGGAGATCGAGTGTTAATCATTGATGATTTTCTTGCCAATGGTCAAGCAGCATTAGGTTTGGCTGAAATAGCTAAACAGGCAAAATGTGAAGTTGTTGGTTTTGGCATCGTCATTGAAAAATCATTTCAAAAAGGTGGCGAGCTCCTCAGAAATCTTGGATATCGAGTAGAATCCTTGGCTGAGCTACACTCGTTAACAAATGGGCAAGTTACATTTAATAAGAAGAATGTAGAGGAGATAGTATCATGAAACAGCAACCAATGAAAATTGCCTCACTGGCACTTCAACACGTTCTAGCAATGTATGCAGGGGCAATTATTGTTCCGTTAATCGTTGGAGGTGCAATCGGTTTAACCGGTGAAAAGTTAACTTACTTAGTATCAATTGATATTTTAATGTGCGGGATTGCAACGATTCTTCAGGTTTGGCGTAATCGTTTTTTCGGGATTGGATTACCGGTTATGCTTGGATGTACGTTTACAGCGGTAGGACCTATGATTGCAATTGGTAGCCAGTACGGTATTTCTGCTATTTATGGTTCAATTATTATTTCTGGATTGGTTGTTGTTATTATTGCGAAATTCTTTGGGAAGTTGGCGCGCTTTTTCCCACCAGTTGTAACAGGTTCTGTTGTGGTGATTATCGGAATCACACTTATTCCAGTTGCGATGAATAATATGGCCGGTGGTCAGGGCAGTAGCGATTTTGGTTCCTATGAGAATCTTGTTATGGCATTTGGGACTCTTGGATTCATTCTCCTTCTATATAAATTTGCTAAAGGCTTTATCCGTTCTATTTCTATTTTAGTTGGACTTGTTTTTGGAACGATTGTTGCTCTTATAATGGGTAAGGTTGATTTTTCTGCGGTAAGTGATGCCTCTTGGTTGCACTTGCCACAAATGTTTTATTTTGGCACACCTAGTTTTGAAATCACACCAATATTGACGATGACACTTGTGGCATTAGTAAGTTTAGTAGAGTCTACTGGCGTTTATTTTGCACTTTCGGATATTTGTAAACAAAAACTATCGGATCAGGATTTAACAAATGGTTATCGAGCTGAGGGGATGGCAATTGTACTTGGTGGCTTGTTTAACGCATTCCCTTATACTACTTATTCACAGAATGTCGGACTTTTACAGCTTTCGGGTGTAAAAAGTAAAAATGTAATTTTTGTTGCAGGTGGGTTTCTAGTCATGCTGGGATTGGTGCCGAAAATTGGTGCGTTAACAACTGTGATCCCAACTCCAGTCCTTGGTGGGGCTATGGTTGCAATGTTTGGAATGGTAATTGCTTACGGAATTAAAATGTTAAGCGCTGTTGATTTTGCTTCACAGGAAAATTTATTGATCATTGCATGTTCGGTTGGGATGGGACTTGGTGTTACTGCAGTTCCTGATTTATTTGCCAAATTACCTGAGAACGTACAAATTTTAACCGACAACGGAATTGTTGCAGGCAGTTTAATGGCGATTATGTTGAATGTTGTTTTTAACGTGTTAAAATCAAACAAACATGAATATAAGCTTACTCATATTTCGAAGCAAAAAGTCGTTTAATATTCTACCTTCATTTGTCACGAAATGGTTTGAAACGAATATAAATAACAAACCGTATATTTGACTGGATGTGGACTTTGATATGGAAAAATATTACTGTGATGAATGCCGTTTATTATATGATGAAATGATAGTTTGTGATGTATGTGGTGTTTTGGCAGAAAAGAAAATCATTATTGAGGTACAAAATCAATTTGGCACAAACACGAGGCGTAACTAATTAATTGGCAATGTTTACATCGTGACCAATCGGTGTAAGCGGCTTATAATAAGAGTGCACAACAACTTCTTCAAAACGTCCTTGCTTCCTTCATGCTGAGGGAAGCTTTTTTTGTTCGTTTACATATGAAAAGTTTCGAAAAATTAAAAACAGTATTGAAAATGGTTATCAGTCATGTTATCATAATGATTGAAAATGATTATCATTAACATTCACCAAAAGGTGGTGCTACATATGTTAACTGTTTTAATTGGTTCAACGGTTGTTGTCTACTCTATTGTCGTAAAGCATGTACTTAATCACGTGGCAAAACCCTCCCAAATTAAATAACAATCATAAATTGCTTGGGTCATTAGACTCAGGCCTTTGTTTTTTTCTGCCAAATACTTTTTTGTAGGAAAAGTTAGAAAAATCGGATAAAATAGTAGGATATAGAATAATTGGGGGACAAGGGGAATTATTATGGTACAAATTATCGAACAAAAGGAGCAATCTTTACTTGGGAAGATTGCGGTGTTGTACGACCTTTTTAAACAAAATCAAGATGAACAAACAGCTCATCGTGCTGAGCAGCTAGCTAAAAAGCTAAGTAAACAGGAATTTTCAATTGCGTTTTGCGGTCACTTTTCCGCAGGTAAATCAACTATGATAAATCGTCTTGTTGGTGAAAATCTTCTACCTTCAAGCCCGATACCAACAAGTGCTAATCTCGTAAAGGTTAAAACGGGTGATGAATATGCAAAAGTTATCTTTAAAAAAGGGAAACCTCGAGTTTATTTAGCACCATATGATTATGAAAAGGTTAAGACATATTGTAAAGATGGCGATGAAATTGAAGCAGTCGAAATTAGCCATCAAAGTTCAAGTCTTCCAAACAACGTCATCATCATGGACACACCGGGGATTGATTCTACTGATGATGCCCACCGTATTGCAACCGAGTCAGCACTTCATCTGGCCGATCTCATTTTTTATGTAATGGATTATAATCATGTCCAATCCGAAGTAAACTTCCTATTTACTAAAGAACTAACACAAGCAGGCAAGCAATTATGCCTAGTAATTAATCAAGTCGATAAACATCGTGATGAGGAGCTGAGTTTCGACGGCTTCCAAGAAAGTGTCGAGCAGTCGTTTGCATCCTGGGGAGTAAGACCAGAACATATTTTATACACATCACTGAAGTTTCCAGAAAATCAACACAATCAATTTCCTGAATTACAGGAATTGCTTCATGAAAAGATTAGCCATCGTGAAGAAATTCTACCAGTCACTATTTTACATTCATTAATTAAATTAACAAACGATCACATAAAAATCATTAAAGAGCAGGATGAAGCATCAATTGCTGCACTCGAAGATAAATTAACAGATATCACTGAAACAGAACGTTTAGGGCTAAAGGAAAGAATAGATCAAATTGAAAAAGTACTTGAGCAGTTACATGCGCAAGTTGAGCAAAAAAGTCAGGATATTAACGATGAAGTGGATGAAATCCTTGATAATGCCTATATCATGCCGTTTCAAACACGTGAGCTTGCAAAGCAATACATTGAATCTTGTCAAACGAACTTCAAAGTAGGGTTATTTTTTGCTAAAAACAAAACTGAACAAGAGCGAACTCAAAGACGTGAGAGCTTGTATGTTGAGCTTGCTGACCGTGTCAAATCACAAGTGGAATGGCATTTACGCCAATTGGCATTGAGGATATTAAAAGACAATAATGCCGAAAAGCCAGAGTTGATGGAAGCTGCCCAATCCATAAGCGTCGCGTTTTCTTATGAATTATTAGAAAGTAATCTTAAGCCAGGGGCGATGCTTTCTGGAGAGTATGTTTTAAACTATACAAACGATGTTGTCAATTCTATCAAAAGATTGTCAAGAAATTCTATGTCTACGTGGAAAGAGTTATACTTACAAGAACTTAAACGAAAAAATGCGATTGCCATGGCTGACGTTAATCAAGAATTGGAGCAACTAAAAGAATGGCAAATTGCTGTTGATCAATTAACTGCCATGTTTGATCGTCACGAGCAGTCACAGCAAACAATTCATTCAGCACTTAATGAAGAATTGGATTTCACGAAATACAAGAACTTAGCTGAAAGTTTAGCAGCGGCTCTTGAAGAAGACGTAGAAATTATTCGGGATTCACTTCAAAATAAAGAAATAGAAGAAACTAAGCCTGAAGCAAATGCAGCAGTGGAGGAACAACAAGATACATCAACACAAGTTGTGTCCAAAGACCAAATTGAGCGCATTGTCTCACATTTGCGACTTTCTGCTAACAAAGTTAAATCAGTCCCAGGACTCGAAAAAGTTTCTGTTGAGTTAAAACATCGTGCTGATCGACTTGAAAGTCAGCAATTTACTGTGGCCTTATTTGGTGCTTTTAGTGCTGGTAAATCATCGTTTGCGAATGCCTTAATCGGTGAAAAGATTTTACCAGTATCTCCAAACCCAACTACGGCTGCAATCAATCGTATTAAGCCTATCGATGCTAATCATCACCATGGAACGGTGTTAGTTAAGCTGAAGAATCCAGATACATTGTTAGATGATGTTAGACGCTCGCTTGAAGTATTTGATTCTGGTGCAAGAGATTTTGCTGATGCATTGAAGTCAATTGTTAAGATTTTAGGTTCAGAAGAACATTTAGATGCCTATAGTAAGGTTCACTACGCCTTCTTAAGAGCGTTTAATAACGGTTATGCGAATTATGAAGCGAGCCTAGGCCAGATCATTGAAACAGATTTAACTGAATTCCGAGATTTTGTTGCCATGGAAGAAAAGTCTTGTTTGGTTGAATGGATTGATGTGTACTACGATTGTCCACTCACGAAGGAAGGAATTACCCTTGTTGATACACCAGGGGCCGATTCAATCAATGCACGTCATACAAATGTTGCTTTTGAATATATAAAATCGTCTGATGCGATTTTATTTGTCACTTATTATAATCATGCATTCTCGAAAGCAGACCGAGAATTCTTAATCCAATTAGGACGTGTAAAAGACACCTTTGAGCTAGATAAGATGTTCTTTATTATCAATGCCATTGATTTAGCGAATAGTGATGAAGAAATGGCTCAGGTAATCGATTATGTGAAGGACCAATTGGTTAGCTATGGAATCAGAAAGCCTAGTATGTTTGCCATTTCTAGTCTTTTAGCGATTCAGGAAAAAATGGGTCAACTTGACTCGAATAAATCACGGATTAATATCTTTGAAAAGGCATTTTACCACTTTATTTCTGGAGATTTAAAGGAAATGGTTGTCGATGCTGCGAAAGCTGAGCATGCTCGGACGGTTCAAATACTGCAGCAAATGATTTCATCTGCCCAGGAAGATAAGTCGGTTAAAGAACGAAAACGCTTAGCAGCAATTTCTGAGCATGAGGAAGTTCACAGCTTCATTCAGCAGCAAAATGCTGATTTCATGAAAAAACGATTAGTACAAGAAGCAGATGAACTTCTTTACTATATTAAACAAAGGGTATTCTTCCGATTTGGCGACTTTTTCAAGGAATCTTTTAGCCCGGCAGTACTGAAGGAAGATGGCCGGAATATCAAGAAAACACTGCAACATTGCTTACATGAGTTGATAGAGGCTATTGGGTATGATTTTACACAGGAAATTAGAGCAACGACATTAAGATTAGAGGCATATATCAATAAGCTCTTAAAAGAGCGTTCTCAGCAGCTGGCATCAGAGCTTAAGGAAAGAAATCAAAATTTATCCTTCAGTTTGTTTGAACCGGAAAAATTGGATGGTTTACAGGTTGAACTTGCCTTCCAAGCACTTGATTTGAAGCTGTTTCAAAAGGCACTAACCTATTATAAAAATGCCAAAGCATTCTTTGAGAAAAATGAGAAAAAATTGATGCAGGAGGAATTGGAGAGAGTCCTTCAAGATCCGTCTGAACAATATTTGCAAGTTGAAGGAGAACAAGCTAAAGCGTACTATCTACAAGCGCTTGAAGTGGAAACTGTTAAATTAATCGACCATATTACGGTGCAAATAGATGAATATTATAAAGGAATCATTGCCTCTCTCAGCGATGAATTCCCAATTGAAGAGCTTCTTGAAATTGAAAAAGAGATTCGTGATATTCATTAAGTAAATTGTAACAAATGAAACATTCGTAGAAGTGACAGGTGAGGAGTATGGCAAATCGGTTTCATGCATGTGCGACATGTATTCATTTTCGTACTGAAAAGTTGTCTTCAGGAATGAATTATCATTGCAGCAGGCTGGGTTATCCAACCCAGCCTCATTATCGGTTTCAATGTTGGAAACCAAAGGAAAACGTGCAGCGTTTGCTGGAAAAAGAAGACAAGCTTAAAGGTTAACTTGCAATGTGTAAAGGTCATAGGAACATCACCATAAACTTTACCATTCTGCACAAGGTAGCAAACGTGTTATAATGACACTGTTACTCAATTTTGGAGGTACCTAATACATGCAAACTAACAGTAAACCAGACTTAATGCTTGTCGATGGAATGGCTTTATTATTTCGCGCATACTTTGCAACAGCCGTGACAGGACAATTTATGATTAATTCAAAAGGATTACCAACCAATGCAATCAATGGATTCGTTAAACATTTTCTAACTGCTGTATCAAAATTTAAACCATCCCACGTTGCTGTTTGCTGGGATATGGGAAGCAAAACATTTAGAACAGAAATGTTCCCTGAATACAAAGCAAATCGGCAAGAAGCTCCAGTTGAACTAATACCACAATTTGATTTAGTAAAAGACGTCGTGGCTTCTTTTGATATCCCAAATATCGGTATTCCTGGATTTGAGGCTGATGATTGTATTGGAACAATTGCGAAAAACATGAGTAATGAAGCTAACGTCCACATTTTAACAGGTGACCAGGATATTCTGCAGCTTCTTGATGATCATATATTCGTTATATTACTAAAAAAGGGCTTTGGAAATTACCTCGTTCATACGAAGGATACTTTCTTTGAGGAAAAAGGGATTACCCCAAGACAGATGATTGATTTAAAAGCGCTAATGGGTGACCCAAGCGATAACTATCCTGGCGTAAAGGGAATTGGCGAAAAAACAGCATTAAAACTTCTCACACAATTTGACGACGTTGAAGGAATAGTAGCCAATCTTCATCAAATATCTAAATCTCAAAAATCGAAAATAGAGCAGGATTTAGACATGCTTTATTTAAGCAGAAAGTTAGCAGAGATTAAATGTGATGTTCCATTAACCCACAATTTAAATGAGGCACGACTTAAGATTGACCATGAGAAAGTCTCCACGAAATTTGACGAACTAGAAATGCGCGGACTCCATCGCTTTCTTAATTTTGATGAACAATTCGCTGGATAAAATAATAACAACTGCTACGAAGCTTATTGAGTGTTCCAATTCACTCAATAAGCTTTTTTTATTTATTTTCATAAACAGTGGATGTTTGTGAGCTAAACAGAAATTTCACAATAAACGTAGCGCACCTATAGGCACTTAAACGCATATAGTACCGATAAGATATGAAAAGGGATAGAAGGGTGTTATCAAATGCCATCAGTTGTTATCAATTTACATTATTTAAAAATCAATAGTATCTCGGGTAATGGATCCATCACGATAGGCGAAGCATCATATAATAGTCCTACTTCCAATACCAAATCTCAAGGTATGAACGCATCATATGGTGATACCTCTCCGACAGAGGCCGTAATGGAAAACTTACTAAATGATCCGGATGTGAACGATCAAACTTCAATTGGCACAAATGATAATGCTTATATGAATGCACAGGAGCCACTGTTACCGCCAATACCACCACCACCATTACCACCAATCTAGGTAAAAGGAGGGATTTTTGTATGCCATATCAAATTAATATATTTAGTTTGAAAGTCAATGGAGCTAATCAAAACGGAAATATTGATATTGGTCCAACTGTGCATAACAGTCATACTGCCAATAGCAAGTTCATTGGGGCTAATATTTCCTTAGGTGATTTTTCACCGTCAACTGCTGTACTAAACTCAAGTCAATGGGATGCAGATGTAAGTGATCAGGATCAAATAGGCAATCCATCCATGCCAATCGCCAACCAATTATAAAGGGGGATAGCAATGGATATCGAAAAAATTCGAAAATGGCTGGAAATTACAAACGAATATAAAAAAACCGATTTTTGGACTCGTGTGCTTGAACAAAAATATCCAGATATGTTTCCAATCGAAAATAAGTACCAACCAAGGTTAGATATATATCAAAATGAATATTACAATTTTATTATTGTCGAGCTACCAGGTGTAAATCAGGAGGAGTTGTCACTTAACTTAATTTCTCATACACAATTAAAAATAAGCGGAAAAATTCAACCATTGCTAGCGTTAGAAAAAGAAATAAAACGGGAAATGGTCTATGGGGATTTTGAACGTATAATTGATCTTCCCGAAGCTACACATGCACAGTATATGCATATTCAAATGAATAATGGTTTGCTTCAGATATCATACCCCCGGAATGTTGAGCCAATCAGCTTCATTTGATTATTTCAATACAAAAAAATGAAAAAGGGCTGATGTGTCCCTTTTTCATTCCCATTTATCATCTTTGCAATAATACACACCTAAATGGAGAAATCACTAAAACTAAGGTATTGGCAATAAGTCTACCTCATTATTGAAATCTTCATAAAATTGGATTTGGTTTATCGGATGAATTTCTCCGTTGTATACCTCAAACACTCTCCACAAATTACCATCTTGATTTGCTGGCACATAAAATGTATTTAGAAGGCTATTTCCGTTATACACCTCAACTTTTGCCCCTGAATTTGACAACGCCTGATCATTAATTTCTTCATTAGTATATTTGTGAACTCCATAGACATAGGTACCAGTAGAAATATGTTTAATTATAGTCACTGTTTCAGGTCCAAATGAATCAGTATCATCTTGGTCAAGATAAACTTCATTCTGTGCATCTGTATAATTATCGTTACTATAATAAACAACAAAACGATTTCCATCTGCTGTAGGTCCGTTCAGGTGAGAGTCTAAATCTTCCGGTTGTCCGTCCCAAGTTAGCACCACTCGAAGTCCTTCTCCAAATACTGGCGAAATGGCAGTATTTTGGTCACCTACGATTTGTTCTCCAATTACTTGAATAATTTTTGTGGTTGTAATGAAGCCTTCACCACTAATTTCAATTGTATATATTCCTTCAGGAAGTACAACCTCATAATACCCGTCGGCATTGGTAGTTAATGTTTGTAATACTTCACCAGTTGTGTTATTTTCACCAGCACGGAATTTAAGTGTGAGACCATCAACAAATTCTCCATCAATCGCATTTGAAATGGTTCCTGAAACTGTTCCCGGAGCTGGTGGTTCTTCCATTGTAGCCTCTACAGTAGTCGTAACAACATATTCTTTATTGTTGACGACCAGTTTATGAGAGAAGGAAGCAGTAGCTATTTGAGACTCTGTTGCTGGTTGAGCATTAACGGCTGAAGAAGAAGGAAGAAGTAACGCTAATATGAATAAAGCTGTTAATTCATTTTTTATACTCTTTCTCTTAAGACCTCGAATACCAACGGTTAGGATTCCAGCTGAAAAAACTAACAGTACATAGAAACCAAGAAGGTTTGTGTCATCCCCGGTTGTAGGTGCAGTACTGCTTGCTGTAGCGGTAATAGGGATTGGTTTTACGACCGTATTATCTACATTGGTTGGTGGAGGCGTAACTGGGTTTTCCACTTTTTGAATTAATGCTTTAAATTCTAAGTTGGCATTGCTGGTAGGATTGATTTTTTCCAGGTTCCAGATAACCTTGTTTCCTTCGACTGTTGTTTCTGGGCTAGTTACTTTTAATCCCTCAGGAATCGTACTAGTTACAACGATATTTTTTGCGATTAAATTTGATGTGTTGGTTACACTGAGTTTATAGGTGACTTCATCACCTTCGTTGTATGTTTGCTTATCTGTTGTAACGTTGATTTGCAAAACTGAATCTTCAGCAAAAGTTGTTTGTGAGATGAGAAAACAAAATAAAAATGAAAGTAGAACTATTAACTTGATTCGAAATTTCATTTTACATTTCTCCCCTTTTTTAATTTTGCATGAATAATCAATCGTCTATCGTCATTGCTCTTTGTGCAAGTAGACAATGTAAGAAGGGTATCGTCCTCCTTAATCTCAGTTTTGGATTGGATGATAGATCTATTTTCAATTGTTTTAAGGAAGGCTGTAAAATCGGAATTATTTTCAAAGTGCGTTTTCATCCAATCAACTTTGGTGGTTTCATAGACAGAAAATATTTCCCAAATGTATGTATGATCATTGAGGTTTTTAATTGTTACATTCTTATGCTTTTCAAAGAAGTCTTGGTCGAGGTAGTTTTGCAGACTGCCAAACATGCTTTTGTCCTTCATGTTGTGTCCGTAGATGATGGTATTCTTGTCGAGGGTTCCACTTGAATTTTGAGAATCCATAAAGATTGCTCCAGCAAAATCAGTGTCTTGATAAAAATTATGTGTCAGATAGAATTCGTTATCGCCTCCTTTAACAATTGGGTAGTTGACGGTCGTTTCCGAGATGTCAATCCAGCCAACGTAATCCTTGTTAATTTTTTGCAGTTCGTCGTGAGTATTTTGAGGCGATGATGCTTTGGCGGATTTTTCGTAAATTTCTCGGAGTCCATCGTATTTACTGGCTGATTCATGATATTCGTTAAGTTGGTTAGAAATAGAATAAATTGAGTAAGTTACACCAGTACAGCCAATAAACGTGATTAAAATCAAAAACATTTTTCTAAAAATTAAAATCACCTCCTTAAAAAGATAGAAGTAATTTTCAAATAATGACTTTCCTAGTAATTAATTATAAACTTCTATTTTTCTTATTCAAGAGTTATCTTCGGATAACAACAGGTCGGATAGGTGAATATTCCGATTTTTCCGATTCATTACTTTTGTGATTTTTGCACAGCAATAAAATATGTGGCATATATATGCCTGTAGTGGAAGTAACGGAGGTAATGTTTACATGAATATGAATCATCAAAACAACCTGAAAGTGAATAATGAGTACCCTGTATATAATGGTGATCTAGGATTGCATGAAATATTGCATAAAGGAATGAAAAGAAAAGCTGCTGCGATTGATTTTTATACACGCTTAGTTGATTACGCCCCAAATCAATCCCATTGTGATGACATTCTTCAGATTTTAGAAGATGAAAAAGCTCATTTTCACCAACTGGACCATCTTTATCGCACAATAACTGGACATCAAGTAAATGTCCAAATAGATCCAATTCCTTTCCAAACGTACCAGGAAGGTCTGAAAATTGGATATAAGGAAAAAATCAAACAGTACCAAGGTGATCGAAATACCTGTTACTCAGCTCATAATTCCCAAGTAGGTGACGTTCTCCTTTATATTTGTCTTGATGAAATCGAACATGCAAAACGATTGGAAATGTTAAAATATTCAATTGATGGTAGACAACTACAACTAAGAGATTATGGACCAAATCCATTCGTTGTGAATATTAACGAAGTTACTAAGGAAAATCACAACTTTCGGACAGCGTTGTGGACTGGACAGCATTTGCAAGTGACTTTGATGAGCATCGGTGTGGGCGAGGATATTGGTTTAGAAATTCATCCAAACTTGGACCAATTCTTGAGAATTGAACAGGGGCAAGGTATTGTTCAGATGGGACCTCGTAAAAATCAGCTGAACTACCGAAAAACTGTCCGTGATGATTTTGCGATTATGGTGCCAGCAGGAACTTGGCATAATGTGATCAACACAGGTAATATTCCTTTGAAGTTATATTCTATTTATGCACCACCACAACATCCTAAGGGTACTGTTCACAAAACAAAGTCTGATGCGATGGCCGCAGAAGCCCATCACCATCATCGTTAGTTCATTTATGCTCTCGAATAAAACTGCCGAAAATAATTGTCGGCAGTTTTTTATTGTTTAGGCTGTGTTAAACACGAATGTTGATTTCCGCTGCAGGCACTTCGCTTTCCGCAGGGCTAGTTGGGAGCCTCCTCGGCGCATTCGCGCCTGTGGGGTCTCCCATACAAGCTACTCCTGCAGGAGTCTTCGTGCCTTCCGCTCCAATCAGCTTGTGAAATATCAATACTTAGCTTTAACACAGCCATTATTTAAATCTCCGATTTGCAGGCGCCTTGCGCGTTTTTTATCGCTTTGTATTTGATTTTTTCGCTTTATTTTCCAGTTGGCTTTTTGGTTCTTCAGAAAACTCAGCATCTTGTCCATAGCCTTGCGGATTGACACCTGGAGCTTTTGTTCCACGATTTTTATGTCTTTGTCTACCCAATTCATTCACCTCCAACCCTTGGAATGGTAATAACTAAACATACCTATACTGTACCCATTCAGAATAAAACCACTCCTATTTCATCACAATAAAACCGAGGTGAACATAATGAATAAAGGTGTAATCATTGCATTAATAAGCATGGGACTGGCCCAAGCTATCAAGATACCGCTGCATTATCAAAAAACAGGGAAATGGAAACCGGAAATATTTTTCCAAACCGGTGGTATGCCTAGTTCACACTCTGCAGGTGTGACGTCACTAACAACGTATATTGCCTTAAAACGAGGATTTCCCACAATTGATTTTGCATTGTCGCTTATATATGGATTAATTGTCATGTACGATGCTCAAGGTGTCAGAAGGCAAGCAGGTGAATTAACCTTGAAAGTGAACGACTTGAATGAACTTGTTGATAAAATTAATCAAGATAAAAGTGTAAAATTTACAGAAAAGCCACCGCAAAAACTAAAAGAGGTACTTGGACATGAACCAGAAGAAGTGATTGGTGGTGCAGTATTTGGCGTCCTAACAGGTGCGTTAGGTTATCTCTTAGGAAAAAACGATAGAAAAATGTCGAAATTTAAGCTATGATAAATAGGTATTTAGTTGCAGGGAGAGGGTTGGTCGAGTCAGTGCAAACGGTAGATGAATACATTAGCTTCTTGAAGGGAAAGGGTTTTCAATTCCAAGAGGATGCGATTGGTTTTATTAATTTTGGTCAGCATTATACGAGCTCCTCTGATGAATTAGTGATTACAGCGATTGAATTAACATTAAAAGCCCAACGGCAGTTTGAGGGCAGTTTTTTCATCTCGCTGTTAGAAACATTTTCCGCAAATGAAGTGAAGACAAGAAAAGAAGCGATTCTTTTTGTGAAAGAAAATGAATTAATTGCGATATAAAAAGGCTGACATTGTCAGCCTTTTGTCTGTCATGCAGTCCTCTTCCGCTTGTTATACCTAAACATTCTCCTCATCGGCAATTCAGCAAAAATCATTCCAATAAAAATACAAAAACATCCCAATATCGCGCTGCCATAGAGGCGTTCACCACCCCAGAAAAAAGCGGTTATAGCGGCAAACACTGGTTCAAGTGCAAAGATTAAGGCAACATGGGTTGCTGTTGTATATTTTTGAAAAGCTGTTTGGGCAAAAAATGCAAGCGCAGTAGCAAAAATTGCTGTAACCAAGAGGGCGATCATCACATCACTTTTAAAAATAATAGCCGGCTGCAATGCTTTTTGCCAATCTTCAAACAAAAATGCGGAAATCAGGAAAAAAATTGAAACAGTGGTAATTTGCACCACGCTTAATAGTAAAGTAGGATTAGAAGAGCTATATTTACCAGTGACAATTATTTGTAACGCAAAACTTACTGCACACAGAAGTACAAGAAAGTCGCCAATATTCAAACTTGTCGAATCAACCATTGTTAACAAATATAAGCCCAATGTCGCTAAAATGACGCCGAATAGGGCATTTGCTTGTGGTCTTTGCTTTAGTAGAACGACTGAAAACATTGGTACCAGTACTACTGATAGACCGGTAATAAATCCGGCATTTGATGAGGTTGTATATAATAACCCGATTGTTTGCGTTGCATAACCTAAGAATAGCCAAAAGCCCATACTGACTCCAGCTAGCAAAAGCTTGCGGTTAAAATAGGCCAATTGTTCCCGCTGAAATAAATAAAGTGCAGTACCAAGGATAATGGCAGCTATAAAAAACCGAATTCCATTAAAGGCTAACGGGGGCAAGAATGAAATGGCATTTTGCACGATTACAAAGGTTGCTCCCCAAACGAGGGCAACAAACATCAGGCAAAGATCTGCATACATTGATTTTCTCATGAAACCACTCCGAAAATTGGATTGTCATATAATGATATCTTTATGATTAAGGCAATTATTCCTGTACATTCTTTCTAATTGCAGACCGAGCTAGTTCATCAGCCTGGCGGTTTTGTGCAGACGGGATCCATTTCATGAAAAATAAATCGAACTGCTTTGAAAGCTTTAGTGCTGTTTCCAATAATGGAGCATAATGCTCGTTTTTCACAAATTCCTTTTCGACCGCTCGATTGACGAGTTCAGAATCGGTTCGAAACGAAACCACCTTATATCCATTCGCAATACATATTTCTAATGCTTGAATAAAGGCTTGAAATTCAGCCTCATGATTGCTCATTATTCCAAGTGGAATAGCGAATTTTAGGGCGACACTATTTCCTTTTATAAATATTCCTGCACCACTTGGACCAGGGTTCCCGGCACTTGCTCCATCGATATAGATTTCATACAATGTAATTTTCCTCCAATTAAGCGTAAACTAATGGTAAGTGTATCATAAAAAGTTGACTATCAGGTAAAGGAATGCTTTGATATTTGTTATTTTACAATAGAAATAGAAGGAAGGGGATTATAAATGAAATACAAACTTGAATGGAAATATAAGGGGAAGGGAATTCCAACAGTTCAATTTGACTCGGAGCTATTAGATGGGGAAATTGCTTTACAGGTTGGGGAGGAGTTAGAAAAGTCTGGAAAGGCTGTTGATATTACCTTTTATGATGAAATGGGAACAGATTGGAATTTAAAACAATTGCGAAAATTATTAACAGAAGCAGAAGAAGAAGCGAATGATATATTGGTTTATTTTGACGGTGGTTTCCAAAAAGAAACCAATCGAGCTGGTCTCGGTGTGGTGATATACTATCATCAAGGGAAAAAGAAGTACCGAATCCGTGTTAATGAGATATTTGATGAAATGGAAACAAATAACGAAGCGGAATATGCTGCTTTTTATTATGCATTAAATATATTAGAAGAAATGGGCGTTCATCGTTTACCTTGTGAATTTAAAGGTGATTCACAAGTGGTTTTAAAGCAACTTGAAGGTGAATGGCCGTGCTATGAGGAAGACTTAAATCGCTGGCTTGATCGGATCGAACAAAAGATTGCGAAATTAGCAATCAAACCAAAATACACTCCGATACCGCGTAATGAAAATAAAGAGGCAGATAAGTTAGCGTCACAGGCTTTAGAGGGTAAAATGGTCCAAAGCAAAATGCAAATCATCTAATTCTCCTTGAAAGGAATGAACTTTTTGATGCGAAAGCAACTATTTCAAGAGGTAGAGCAGCTGATGAAACACTACTGCGATGGCTGTTTTCTGCATGAACATATAAAAACGAATCAAGGGAGAAGAAAGGCCCACCGTTTTTGTATAAAGGAATGTACGGTTGGTGAAAAAATCAAAAGTTATGGGAATAGACTTTCATAATTGGGGATAAAATTGGACAAGAAAAGGCTGGCAAGCGCCAGCCTTGTGTATTTTTATTATTAATAGTTCTTTAAAGTTTAACCACGTTTGCCGCTTGTGGCCCGCGGTTACCTTCAACGATTTCGAAAGATACTTCTTGGCCTTCTTCTAATGCTTTGTAGCCTTCGCCTTGAATAGCTGAATAGTGTACGAAAACATCTTCTCCACCTTCAACTTCGATAAAACCATAGCCTTTTTCATTGTTGAACCATTTTACTTTACCGTTTTGCATAATTCGATATCCTCCTAAGCCTTTCAAGACACAAGCTAGTGTCCAAGATAAATATTATCATAGAACGGAATTATTCACGGTTTATTTTTACAAAACCGGGAATTAATTCAGTTGATGATGTTATTAATATACATGAGAATATAGCTTCAGTCAAGAGATGTAAACGCTTTAAATGCTGTTGTGACAACATCGGACAAAATATTTACTGAAAATAAAGAAAAATCAGATTTTAAATTCAAGGCTTGCATAGTATAATAAAAAAATAGGAAGGTTGTTCCATTTTAATAGGAATTTTCTCAACAGTGCAACCAATATTACAGCTTGCATTTAGAAAAAGATCAAAAAAGGTAGTTATTGATCTATGAGGGTGAGGGGTTTTATGTTTCGGATATCAATCGAAGAAGAAAAATGGATTGTTCGCTTTTCGCCACATCTATCAATTGAGAAGGAAGAAAGAGAGGCGATAATTGCTCCATTACTACAAATAGGAAGCGCCCTGGATAAATATGGCCATGGGGACTCGTTTGTCATCATGAATGAAAAAATTGGCATGATTGTTTGCAGGGTTGAGAAAATTCCTTCGCTCATCTTAATCATTTCAGCTGTTGTACCAAAGGAGAATTGGTATGTCCAACAAAACCAAACGATCCAAAAGTACAATTAATAGCTGAGCTAAACACGTAAAACCAGCAGAATACGGCTGGTTTTTTTATGTTTTAGAAAAAATTTTTCATTAACTAATAAAATGATTAACTCCAATCGCATATAAATCATACTATACAGAAAAAGTTGCGTGAGGTAAAAAAAATAGACTGGGGGAAATAGTTGTGGATAATTTAAAGATACTCAATCTATATGAAGCCGATAAAGGGGATCTTATCCGCATAGATAACTTGTCCATCGATGGTGTCATGCGTAGGAGATTATTAGACTTGGGTTTTGTACCAGGAGCCATTGTTGAGGTGCAACGAAAAAGCCCGCTTGGCGATCCGACCGCGTACAGGGTGAGCAACACCATCATTGCCTTAAGAATGGAAGAAAGTCAAAAAATTTTCGGGGAGTTGGTAATTGATGGGGACTAACTTCAAGATTGCACTTGCCGGAAATCCAAACACAGGTAAGAGCACTTTATTCAATTTATTAACCGGGTTAAAACAGCATACTGGAAACTGGGCAGGAAAAACTGTTGAACTAAAAGAAGGGCATTTTCATTATAAGAATGTTCGCTATAGCTTAATTGATTTACCAGGAACTTATTCCCTGTTTTCTAACTCGCTAGACGAGGAAGTAGCTCGTAACTATATTGTCTTTGAAAAACCGAATATTACCATTGTGGTTGTAGATGCAACTGCACTAGAACGAAATTTGAACCTAGTCCTTCAAGTGCTCGAAATGACCAGGAATGTTATCGTCTGTATCAATCTAATCGATGAAGCTGAAATTCGCGGCATCCACATTAATGAAAATAAGCTGATGACAAGGCTGGGAGTTCCAGTCATTAAAATATCTGCCCGAAATAAAGTCGGGATCAACATTCTACTTGATACTATTGATCGGTTAATTTCTGGTGCCATTACCTGTACACCTAATCTATTAACATATGATGATGAAACGGAACTGAAAATAAACAAACTAGAGCGGGAGATTAACGCAATTTTAGCTAATCAGTATCCAACCCGTTGGCTTGCGCTGCGCTTACTTGATGGTGATATAAACGTAATTGAAGAAATGAAAAATCGGCTTTTGGAGAGAAGTGGAGGTGCTCGTTTTGAATTATCAAAGCCCCGACCAAATTGAAACAAGTTTAACAAATCTACTTCAACTAGCAAGTGAACTTTCTACAGAAGATATGCGTGACCGATTTGTTGAAGTGATATTTCACAAAAGTAAACAGTTAACTAATGAAATTGTTATCTATAAAGGACAACGAGTAGATACAAAATCTGAAAAACTTGATGCAATTTTTACATCACCAATTTGGGGCTTTCCGATTATGTTATCGATGCTGGGAGTCTTGTTCTATTTAACGATTGCAGGTGCAAATGTCCCTTCTTCGCTGCTTGCTCAATTCTTTGGTTGGGTTGAAGGATATATTAGCCTTGCTTTGACTTCAATCGGTACTCCAGACTGGGTGAATGGTCTATTTGTACTCGGATTCTACCGTGGGACCACTTGGGTCATTAGTGTGATGCTGCCACCGATGGCAATTTTTTTTCCGGCATTTGCTTTGCTGGAGAATTACGGATATTTACCGCGAGTGGCTTTTAATCTTGATCGCTTGTTTAAACGGGTAGGTGCCCACGGTAAGCAATCGTTAACAATGGCGATGGGATTTGGATGTAATGCAGCAGCAGTTATGTCTACTCGGATTATCGAATCACCGCGAGAGCGGATGTTAGCTATCATCACTAACAATTTTGTACCTTGCAATGGCCGCTGGGGAACGCTCATTATCTTATCATCGCTGTTTATGGCAGCGGGCTTTACTGGAGGAGCCTCGGTGCTTGTTACGACATCCGTTGTTGTTGCGATGGTCTTATTTGGAATTTTCGTAACTTTTGTTGTTTCTTGGATTCTCTCAAAAACTTTATTAAAAGGTGTACCATCGCACTATACTCTCGAACTTCCACCCTATCGTAAGCCGAAAATTTTTGATACAGTCATTAGGGCATCATTAAATCGTTCGCTGTCTGTATTGGTTCGAGCGGTTAAGGTAGCTGCACCTGCGGGAATTTTGACTTGGGTTTTAGCTAATATTGATGTCGGTGGTCAAAGTTTAATTTTATACATGGTGAATTTCTTAGACCCATTTGGCCAGGCGCTTGGTCTGGATGGATATATTATGATGGCTTTTATTCTTGGCTTACCTGCAAACGAAATTGTCCTACCTATTTTACTTATGGGGTATTTATCGACGGGTGCCATGATTGAAGTAGACGGAATCAGTGATTTAAAGCAGATTTTTATCGAACATGGTTGGACTTGGCTAACAGCCTTGAATATGATGTTGTTTTCACTACTGCATTTTCCATGTGGCACAACTTTGATCAATGTTTATAAAGAAACGAAAAATCTAAAATGGACGTTCGCCTCTTTTCTTATACCAACGATTATCGCGATTCTTGTTACGTTTTTGATTGCTGAGACTGCCAAAATATTTGGGTGGGTGTAAAAGGAAAAGATTTCATCTTCTCTTCAGTCAAAAGTAAATGGCGGGATGAGAAGATTTTTTTTGAGCACCTCATTTTAAAAAAATTTCTTTTGCGCTCATGTCGAATTATCCTTACAATAAACTTATGAATCTTTAAGTTAGGAGTATGACGGATGAAACTCATTATTGCTGAAAAGCCGGACCAGGGCTTAACGCTGGCGTCTGTTTTTAAAATGAAAAAACAGCAGGGTTTTATTGAAATACTGCCGAATGAAATTTTCACTAATGGCGCTTTTGTCACATGGGCAGTAGGGCATGTGTGTCAGTTAGTATCGCCTGAGAAATATGACGCTACTTTGAAGAAATGGTCCTTAGATACGCTGCCGATTATTCCTGCGCAATTCCAATATGAAGTAACAAAGGACAAAGCCAAGCAGTTTGGTATAATTAAAAAATTGGTTAATGATCCTAGAGTTACATCCATTATTCACGCGGGGGATGCCGGACGCGAGGGTGAATTAATTATTCGAAACATCCTTCGTTTGACTAATTGCCGAAAGCCGATGCAGAGACTTTGGATCTCATCTCTAACACCTAAAGCAATCAAGGATGGCTTTTTGTCGCTACTAACCGAAGGAGAAACCCGTAATCTGTACTTTGAAGCATATACTAGAGCATGTGCTGATTGGGTTGTGGGAATGAATGCCTCACGCCTTTATAGCTTGCTATTACAAAAAAGAGGATTCTCGGATGTGTTTTCTGTCGGTAGGGTCCAGACGCCAACTCTTGCACTGATTGTGAAACGGGAACATGAAATTGAAAATTTTGTCTCCGTACCGTTTTGGGAAGTCCAAGCTAATTTCTTGATAGTTGGGAAAAAGTATAACGGAAAATGGGAAAAAGATGGAGAAACAAGAATTAAAACGAAAGAAATGGCAGAAAAGATTGCGTCATTTTGCCAAAATAAAGCTGCAGAAGTTGCTGAAGTCAAGGCTGAGAAAAAGGAATTTTTACCCCCACTCTTATATAATCTTTCCGCTCTTCAAGCAGATGCCAACCGCAAATTTAAATTTCCACCCAAAAAAACTCTAGATGTTTTGCAAAAACTCTATCAAAAAGGTATTGTTTCATATCCTCGTTCTGACTCTAGACACGTCACCAAAGGTGAGGCTGAGGGCTTCGGTGAAACGTTAAGGAAAATTGCTGCATTAAACGAGTACGGAGAACTATTTCCATTGCCGGTTCAATCGATTGCCGAAAATAAACGATATGTAAATGATAAAAAGGTAACGGATCACTATGCAATTATTCCAACGGAGCAAGTTCCAAATGTAAACAAGTTGTCCAGTGATGAGAAGTTATTATACGACATGATAGTAAGGAGCCTAATTGCCGCACACTATGGAAAGGCAATTTCGGAGTATACAACGGTTAAAACACTTGTTGATGGCAGGGCTGAATTTATTTCAAAAGGAAAAGTGGATCTTGAAGAAGGCTGGCGAAAAGTTATACCTCATAAAGAGAAGGACGGAGAACCTGTACTACCGCATTTGCTGGTAGGTGACCATGGAATAGTGAAAAAAGTTGAGGTAAAGGAAAGTGCAACACAACCGCCAAAACGTTACACTGAAGGTCAATTAATCACCTTAATGAAAACGGCCGGAAAACATATCGAGGATAAGGAATTGGAAAAGGTCTTGATGAAGACTGAAGGCTTAGGTACTGAAGCGACCCGCGCTGGTATTATTACAATGTTGAAGGATCGAAAATACATTGACATAAAAAAGAATCTCGTATATGCAACTGCTAAGGCAAAAATTCTGATTTCTGCTGTCGGAAAACAAATTTTGGCTTCACCGGAAATGACGGCTAAGTGGGAGCAACGTCTGAAGGAAATTTCAGAAGGCACAGCTTCTCCAAAACAATTTATGGAGCAAACAAACAAAATGGTTATTCATTTGATTCAAGCAGGTTCAAGTGAATCGCTTGATTGGCTTTTTTCTGAGGAGGATGAGCAGTCTTTTGTCCCAAGGGAAACGAAGCAAAGGCGTGTGACCAAGCTAGGACCTTGTAAAAAGTGCGATGGGGCTATCATTGATAAAGGTACGTTCTATGGCTGCTCTAATTACAATAAAACAAAGTGTACATTTACCATTTCTAAAAAGGTTCTCGGTAAAACGATTACCCAGCAAAACATAAAAAAGCTGTTAAAAGATGGTGTGACGGATGTAATTGAGGGATTTACGGGGAAGGAAAAAACGTTTAATGCCAAGCTGTCATATGATATGACGCAACACAAACTCGTGTTTATTTTTGATGAACAACCTATGAAAGATAGGGGCTGACATTCTGCTTTACCTTGTCAGCCTTTGCCACTTATAGTAAAATTTTCATTGATATGTGATTTTGGGAGGGTATCGGATGCCGACACCAAGCATGGAAGATTATATAGAACAAATTTATAAACTGATTGAAGAGAAAGGCTACGCTCGTGTTTCTGATATTGCGGAAGCGCTTTCTGTCCACCCCTCTTCTGTGACGAAAATGGTCCAAAAGCTTGATAAGGATGAATATCTCGTTTACGAAAAATATAGAGGTTTGGTTTTGACAAAGAAAGGTCATAAAACTGGACAGCGCCTGCTTTACCGTCATGAGTTGCTAGAGCAGTTTTTACGTATAATTGGTGTAAAGGAAGAAAATATCTACCATGATGTTGAAGGGATCGAGCATCATTTAAGTTGGGACGCAATTGACCGAGTCGGTGATTTAGTCCAATTTTTCGAAGAGGATCAAAAAAGAATACAGGCTCTACTACATGTCCAAAAGCAAAATGTTCATAATGAATCCAATTAAAAGTCTGACTTTCTTGAGTCAGTCTTTTTTGTTTATGAAAATAATTCCTCATGTTTCTTTTTTAACACATCCTTTTCAAACAGGAAAAAAAACCTGTGATAGCGAATTATTAGTTTAATAATCTAAATATTCAAATAAAATTAGGGATGAGGATGCATATGAAGGATTTTTATTGGGTAGAGGCAGCGGAAAAGGAATGGAATACAAGAGCTAATTCTTGGCATGCCAAAAGTAAGGAAATGTGGGATAACGGTAGTAGAAAGGATATTGTCCCTTTCTTTAAGCAATATGTTCATCGTGGAGCTCGCGTTGTTGATTTAGGCTGCGGAGATGGCTACGGTTCATATAAACTGTCGAAAGTTGGCTATTCGGTAACGGGAATTGATGTGTCCGAGGAGATGGTCGAAAAAGCAAACAGCTTAGTTGAACCAGAAATAAATTTACATTTTGCTAAAGGTGATATCGCTAATATTGATGTCGCTGACCGACATTTTGATGCGGTCCTTGCGATAAATTCATTGGAGTGGACAGAGAGCCCATTAACGGTGCTTGAGGAGATGAAAAGAGTTGTCAAGCCCGGTGGCAAAGCCTGTGTCGGAATATTAGGTCCAACTGCTGCACCTCGTGAAAATAGTTATCGACGTCTTTATGGTTCACCAGTTGTATGCAACACGATGATGCCATGGGAATTTGAGCGACTGGCAGAAGAAAACGGATGGCGAAAAACAGCCGAATTAGGTGTATATAAACGCGATACAGAAAAGCTTTCTAAGGGCGCGCTAACTAAAGAGATCAGGCAATCACTAACATTTATGACAGTGTTCCTGCTTGAACTTCAGTAGACTAGATTGTGTCAGAAGTGTGGCGTCGGCAAATAGCCCTAAAGAACCCGGTAAAAATATAAAAGGCTCCGTCTCATTTAGACGGAGCTTAATTTCTTACTCTTTCATGACCATTCGAACGGTGTTTCTTGGTAAACATAGTAGTTTAACCAGTTTGAAAATAGTAAATGGGCATGAGACCTCCAGCGATTTAATGGCATTTCTTCTGGATTATCATTCGGAAAATAATGCTTTGGTTTTATTTCTAAGCCTTTTTGAAGATCGCGGTGGTATTCTTCTGCTAGAGTGCCTGTATCGTATTCTAAATGTCCAGTCACCATGATTTGACGGCAATTATTTGCACTCACAATAAATGGACCGGCTTCTTCAGAATAGGAGAGCAGCTTTAATTCAGGATGGGCGATAATCGCTTCCTGCGACACATCTGTATACCGGGAATGTGGCGCTAAGTATTCATCATCAAAGCCTCGTAGCAGCTTTTCTGTCCGATCGTTAACTTGATGAGAAAATACGCCAGTACATTTTGCAGGTAATTCAAATTTTCCGATTCCAAAATGATAATATAGTGCTGCTTGGGCCCCCCAACAAATATGCAAAGTTGAAGTTACATTTGTTTTAGACCATTCCATAATCTCCGTCAATTCATTCCAATAATTAACCTCTTCAAAAGATAAATGCTCGATTGGGGCACCAGTAATAATCATTCCATCATATTTGCGGTGCTTGATTTCTGAAAAGGTTGTGTAAAATTGATCGAGGTGATATTTGCTGGTATTTTTTGAAACATGGGTGGCTGTTTTTAAAAAGGTAACATTAACTTGTAACGGAGTATTTCCAACCAAACGTAGTAACTGTGCTTCAGTTCGTTCTTTTTCAGGCATTAAATTTAAGATCAATATATTAAGTGGGCGAATATCTTGTTGCATTGCCCGGTAATCATCCATAACAAATATGTTTTCGGCTTCTAGAACATCTCTGGCAGGAAGCTTCTTTGGTAATGTGATTGGCAAATGATCATCCCCTAGTACGAAAATTCAATTATTCCTATTATATAGAAAATATAAACTACTTTTCAATCATTTAATATTAAAGATAAACTTCGGGAATTTTTTCATTAGAAACTTGTGTTTAATGGTAAAATATAATAGCACTTATTCTGAGACCATCCTGGGGGAATTGTTCATGACAGTACAGACGAAACATAAAACAGATATAGAAATTGCCCAACAAGCAAAATTAACGCCAATTACAGATATAGCTGCAAGTCTTGGTCTTGAAGAAGGAGACCTTGAGCTTTTCGGTAAATATAAGGCAAAGCTTTCTAGTGATGGATTAGCAAAATTACATACGAAGAAATCCGGGAAGGTCATTTTAGTGACCTCGATTAATCCTACACCTGCGGGAGAAGGTAAATCCACCGTTACAGTTGGTCTTGGTGATGCTCTTCACTTACTAGGGAAAAAAGTTGTCATCGCGATGCGTGAGCCGTCATTAGGACCAACCTTAGGGCTTAAAGGTGGAGCAACAGGTGGTGGTTATGCTCAAGTTCTGCCGATGGAGGATATCAATCTTCATTTTACTGGAGACATTCATGCGATTACGACAGCCAATAATGCACTTGCTGCATTAATTGATAATCATCTGCAGCAAGGAAACGACTTAAAAATTGATCCGCGTCGAATTGTTTGGAAGCGGGCACTTGATATGAACGATCGAGCTTTGCGACATATTCTTGTTGGACTAGGTGGTCCGACACATGGAGTTCCGCGTGAGGATGGTTTTGATATCACGGTTGCTTCAGAAATAATGGCGGTGTTGTGCCTTGCTAAGGACATAGAGGATTTGAAGATTCGTCTAGGGAAAATGGTGATTGCCTACAATTTCGACAAGCAACCAGTAACTGTAGCAGATTTACAAGTCGAAGGCGTATTAACGTTATTGTTAAAGGATGCTGTAAAACCAAATCTTGTCCAAACAATCGAACATACGCCGGCACTCATTCATGGTGGACCGTTTGCCAATATTGCTCATGGATGTAATAGTGTTACGGCAACGACAGCTGCTGTAAAGCTCGCTGATTACTGTATTACAGAAGCTGGCTTTGGAGCTGACCTTGGAGCTGAGAAATTTTTACATATTAAAACTAGAAGCGCTAGTGTTGAGCCAAGTGCTGTGGTCATTGTTGCGACCATCCGTGCGTTGAAAATGCATGGTGGAGTTGCTAAAGGTGATCTTCATCACGAAAATGTCCAGGCATTAACTAAAGGACTAACCAACCTTCAAAAGCATGTTGAAACGATTAATAGCTTTGGGTTACCATTTGTTGTTGCAATAAATCGTTTCGTGGGTGACAGTAAGGCTGAAATATCCCACTTATTGTCCTATTGCCGTAATAAAAACATTCCAGTAGCATTAACCGAAGTTTGGGAAAAGGGTGGAAAAGGCGGAGTGGAGCTAGCAAACACTCTGTTGAAAATCTTAGAAAAGGACGAGTCAAGATTCAGTCCATTATATTTACTCTCAGATCCGATTGAAGATAAAATTCGCACGATTGTTCAAAAGGTATATGGGGGTAAGGATGTAGAGTTTTCTGCAAAAGCCAAACAACAGCTAACACAATTTACAGATAACGGCTGGGGGGAACTACCGATATGTATGGCAAAAACACAGTATTCTTTATCTGATGATCCAAAAAAACTAGGACGGCCTAGTGATTTTATTGTCCATGTACGAGAGTTAAAGCCGAGCATTGGAGCAGGATTTATCGTTGCTTTAACAGGTGATGTTATGACAATGCCAGGTTTACCAAAGCAACCAGCGGCAATGAAAATGGATGTAGATCATCAAGGAAATGCAATAGGATTGTTTTAACCCGGGCTGTGAAAAAATATGAGGAACGCCATGATAATGAGGGGGAGATGAAATGTTCGATCCGACGGCTTTCGAAAATCTTAAAGTAGTGGTTGAAGGCGCTGTGTATGATAGAGATTTAAGTGGAGAAATTCTAGTAACGGATCGATCTGATCTCATAAATTTAGCCAGATTAGGCCGGCGTTTTGAGATTTCTTTTATTGATCAAAATAGCAAGGGAGATCGCGTGACAGCGATATTAATTTTAGAAGCGAATATCGAAAATCTTGCCGCTGAATTGCTCCCTGCAGTATTATCTGAGAAGCATGCTGGCTGTCATGTTGATGTGAAATTTTCATGTATTCACCCAAACGATCTTAGTTTTTATCAGAAAATTGATAGTATATTAAAGGAAATATGGGGCAATAATCGCAAAATTGAGCAACGAATTCTACTCAATCCCTTTGATTTAAAGAATGATATTACAAATGACATTACGATTCATTTTAATCGGCTCATATATGAAGATCAAAGCTCAGATATTATCAACCTGGTCGATTTCATGATTACCTCGATTAGAGAGTTAAAAAATTTATTCCAATAAGCAAGTAAAGGTGCTCTAAATGGGCACTTTTTTACTGCTGTTATGGTAGTTCATGATAAAATAGGGAACGAACTGAAAGAAGGTGCTGCTATGGAAAGTGAAATCATTAAAAGTACAGTAGCATTTGTGAAAAATGAACTAGGACAGGATGCCACTGGTCATGATTGGTATCATATTGTGAGAGTTCGAAAAAATGCTTTACATATATGGGAGAATGAACAAGCAGGCGGTGACAAATTTGTCATTGAAATGGCTGCATTATTACATGATATTCCCGATGAGAAATTAAATGAATCAGAAGAGGCTGGTTTGAAAAAATTACAGTCGTTTTTGGACAATCTACAAATGGAAGAAACTACAGTTCAGCGAATTATCACCGTTATTTCGATGATTTCCTACAAGGGTGGGAGAAAGCAAGACCTATCGTCGATAGAAGCAAAAATCGTTCAGGACGCAGATCGTCTTGATGCATTGGGTGCGATTGGAATTGCTCGGACATTTGCCTATGGTGGCAAGAAAGGCCAACCTCTTTATGATCCAAAATTAGGGGTTCGAACTGAGATGACTCTTGAACAATATCGTAATGGACAATCATCATCGATTAACCATTTTTATGAAAAATTGTTGAAGTTAACAGATGGATTACATACCGACACCGCCTTACAAATTGCCAGAGGTCGTCATCAATATATGGTCGATTTTTTACAAGTATTTTATAACGAATGGAATGGTCAAGCGTGAAAATGATTTCAATTGAAAATGTCTCTAAAACATACGGAGAGAAACAATTATTCAATAGCCTTGAGTTTACGATTTCCGAAAAAGACAGGGTTGGATTAATTGGGGTTAATGGTACAGGGAAATCTTCCTTACTAAAAATCCTTGCTGGACTTGATTTGGCCGACAGCGGTGATGTTATCAAAGCAAAGGATTATCGGATTTCATATTTATCACAAGAGCCGGACCTAAATGGGGATTTATCTGTATTGGAACAAGTGTTTCAGGGAGATGCACCGATTTTAAAACAGTTGCGGGACTATGAACAAGCATTACTTGATTTGAATGAAAATCCTGAAAATAGTGCTGTTCAAGAACGACTGTTTGACGTGCAGAAAAAGATGGATGCGGAAAATGCCTGGGATGCGAGTGCGAATGCCAAATCCATTTTAACAAAGCTTGGAATTCACGATTTTCAGAAGAAGATTCATGTATTATCAGGTGGGCAAAAGAAGCGGGTAGCACTTGCCCAGGTATTAATTCAAGCACCAGATTTATTGATATTAGATGAACCTACTAACCACCTCGACTTTGATTCGATTAAATGGCTCGAGGACTATTTAAGTCGCTATCAGGGTGCGTTATTGCTTGTAACTCATGATCGTTACTTTCTCGATCGAGTAACGAATCGAATTTTTGAATTAGACCGAGGGAACTTGTATAGCTATAAAGGGAACTATGCGGCGTTTCTAGAGGCAAAAGCTGTACGCGAAGAAAATGAAGCAGCAACGATTGAAAAACAAAAAAATTTATATCGCCGTGAGCTTGAGTGGATTAGACGAGGAGCTCAAGCGCGAAGCACTAAGCAAAAAGCGCGTATACAGCGCTTTGAAAAACTTGATGATACGCTCGCTTCAGTAAAGAGTACAGATAAGCTTGATTTATCTTTGAATGGTAGCCGTTTAGGCAAACAAGTCTTTGAATTAAAAAATGCTTCAAAGCAATATGACAGTCTAACAATCTTAAAAGATTTCGATATGCTGATTAAGCCTGGTGACCGAATCGGGATAATTGGTAGAAATGGAACTGGTAAATCAACGATTCTGAATATCTTAGCTGGCAAAATCCCGCTAGATACTGGTGAAAGACAAATTGGTCAAACGGTAAAGCTTAGCTATTATACGCAGGAAAGTGAAGACATGGATGAAAATATGAGGATGATTGAATATGTGAAGGAAACCGCTGAAGTTATTCAGACCTCAGACGGTAAAATCCTTTCAGCAGCGCAAATGCTCGAGCGCTTCTTGTTTCCACCTCATACTCATGGAACACCAATTCGTAAACTTTCTGGTGGAGAAAAACGCCGTCTTTATTTACTAAAGCTTTTGTTAACAGCACCCAATGTCCTCCTCCTTGATGAGCCGACGAATGATTTGGATACCCAGACCTTAACGGTGCTCGAGGATTATTTAGAAGAGTTTCCAGGAGTGGTCATCACGGTCTCCCATGATCGTTACTTCTTAGATAAGGTAGCCGAACAGCTCTTGATTCTGCAAGGAGGCGGTATCGTTGAAAGTTATTATGGGGCCTATACAGAGTATTTGGAAAAAGAGTCTCAATCTGTGAAAGTAGTTGAAAAATCCCGATCCTCTAACGAGCAAAAACAAATAGAATCCGAAAAGTCTAAAAAGAAAAAAATGACTTATATGGAGAAAAAAGAGTGGGACGAAATCGACGATAATATCGCGAAAGTCGAAGCACGAATGGAAGAAATTGCAGCAGAAATTAATAATACGGGTAGTGATTTTGAAAAGGCTCAATCTCTAATGAAAGAAGAAACTCAGCTTAACGAACAGCTTGAACATCTAATTGAAAGATGGAGTTATTTATCCGAAATCGCTGAAAACGAGTGATTCGTTCGTCTTCGCTTTTATAATTGAAACGATAAGTATCATATCCTAAGCACGAAGCATGAAATCCTACTTGTCTATATGCTAAAATGATTTCGATTAACACTGACGTGGTAGTGTAAAGGGTGAGGGTATGAAAATTATCTCAATTGAACCAACTCCTAGTCCAAACACTATGAAAATTCTTTTGGATGAAGAGCTGCCAATGGGAAAAAGCAATAATTACAAAAAAGAATCAAGTCAAGGTGCACCAGAAGTGATTCAAAATATATTGACAATAAACGGTGTAAAAGGTGTTTATCATGTCGCAGATTTCCTAGCGGTTGAACGAAATGCAAAATATGATTGGAAAGAGATTCTGCATCGTATCCGTCATGCATTTGGTGAAGAAGCAGAAGAAAATAAAACAAGTAGCCATAAGCTTGATGACCATTTCGGAGAAATAAGCGTTCAAGTTCAAATTTTCAAAGGAATTCCGATGCAGGTAAAACTATCTGACGGAAATGTAGAAAAGCGATTTGGACTTCCGAGCATTTTTACGTCAGCGTTAACCCAGGTTCAAAAGCCCAATGATAATGTGGTATTGATGCGACGGTGGAAAGATTATGGAGTTCGTTACGGTGATTTAGAGCAGGTTGGGCGTGATATCGTTGAAGAACTGCTAGCAGCATTTCCCGAAGAACGCTTAAATGTGATGATTGAGAATGAAAATAGTCCAAAAACCCTGGCCGAGCGAAGTCTTCAACTGAATCGTCTAAAATTATCATTAGCTGATCTTGATCAAGGTGATTGGCGGGTACGCTATCGTCTGCTCGAACAAATGGAGGATCCAGACATAAGTGATTTGCCTCTACTAGAAAAAGCGTTGCAGGATGAAAAAGCCTCTATTCGAAGATTAGCGACCGTCTATTTGGGAATGATTAAAGATGAGCAGGTTCTTCCCTTGCTATATAGGGCTTTAAAAGATAAAACCGTTACTGTTAGAAGAACCGCTGGAGATTGCTTATCTGATTTAGGATTTCCTGAGGCGATGACAGCGATGATGGAGGCGCTAAAAGATGATAATAAGCTCGTCCGTTGGCGTGCGGCAATGTTTTTATTTGAAGTGGGCGATGACCGTGCACTTTCAAGTTTAAAGGCTGCCGTAAATGATCCTGAATTTGAAGTTAGTCTACAAATAAATATGGCGATTGAGAGGATTGAAGGCGGAACCGAAGCACTCGGCTCTGTATGGAAACAAATGACCGAAGCAAGAAATACTGACAAGCAATAACAATGAGGAGGAATTTTACATGTCAATGGCTTACGAAGAATATATGAGACAAATGGTAAAACCAATGCGAGAGGAATTAGTTGTAGCAGGTTTCAAAGAGCTGTTAACTCCTGAAGAAGTTGAACAATTCATGAAGGAAGCCAAAGGTACAACCTTAGTAGTTGTGAACTCAGTGTGCGGTTGTGCGGCGGGGCTTGCCCGTCCAGCTGTCACACAAGCGTTATTAAAAACAGATAAAAAACCTGAACACCTGGTTACAGTATTTGCTGGACAGGAAAAAGATGCAACTGCAAAAATGCGTGAATATTTTACCGGCTACGAGCCATCATCACCATCTATGGCTCTATTAAGAGGTACAGAGGTTGTTCATTTTATTCCTCGTCATGAAATTGAAGGACAGCCAATGGAAGTGATTATGGAAAATCTAGTAAACGCCTTTCAAACCAATTGCTAAAAAAAGGATGCCTCAGCATCCTTTTTTCCTTGTGTGCCAGGCATGGCAACTATCTAGGTGGTGAAAGTCCGCTGTGGGGGTACACATCAACCAACCACTAAGGAAGCGCAAGGTACTTATTGTGAGA
>NZ_JABAIT010000032.1 GCF_012843265.1 Bacillus sp. DNRA2
CAACCAGTCGTTTCATCGAAATGACGTCTCTGTCAGATAATTAAAAGAAGAGTGCTGACTGGATCAACACTCCATGCGACTGCCCGTCGCACAAAAAGACGTGCATTCTCGCACGTCTTTTCTGTGTCTTGAAATTGTCTAGCTGCGGTGGCTAGAGGCTCTGGTTATAAGCCTCTGATTAAGCCACTCAAGCTTTTCAATTTATCTCCAAGGGCTAAATACTACATTTGTTTGGTTGCGGTCTGGTCCTACCGAGAAGATCGATAATGGGATACCAGTAAGCTGAGAAACACGCTCTAAATAATGTCTTGCATTTACTGGTAACTCATCTAATGTTTTGCAACTAGTGATATCTTCAGTCCATCCTGGTAGTTCTTCATAGACTGGCACACAATCAGCCAAAACTCTTAAGTTTGCAGGATATTCTGTAATAGTTTCACCTTTGTAATCGTAGGCAACACAAATTTTAACTGTATCTATACCAGTTAACACGTCAATGGAGTTTAAAGAAAGATCAGTGATTCCGCTAACACGACGAGCATGGCGAACAACAACACTATCAAACCAGCCAACACGACGTGGTCTTCCAGTTGTTGTACCATATTCACGGCCTACCTCACGGATTTGGTGACCAATTTCATCATGAAGTTCTGTAGGGAATGGACCATCACCAACACGAGTTGTGTAAGCCTTACACACCCCAACAACATGATTTATTTTTGTTGGACCTACACCTGACCCAATTGTTACACCACCAGCAACAGGATTAGAAGAGGTAACAAATGGATATGTCCCTTGGTCAATATCAAGCATTACACCCTGTGCACCTTCAAAAAGAACACGACGGCCTTCATCTAAAGCATCGTTTAATACCTTTGAAGTATCAGTAACATATTTTTTAATTTGTTGTCCGTACTCATAGTATTCATCTAAAATATCTTCAATCTTGAAGCCTTCTGTTTCATAAATCCGTTCAAATAATCGATTTTTTTCTTCGAGGTTACGTGCTAATTTCTCCTCAAATACTTCACGGTCTAAAAGGTCTGCCATACGGATACCAATACGAGCAGCTTTATCCATGTAAGCCGGGCCGATTCCCTTTTTCGTTGTACCAATCTTATTATCACCTTTACGATCTTCTTCAACTTCATCTAATTTAAGATGATAAGGAAGAATTACGTGTGCGCGATCGCTGATTCGTAAGTTTTCAGTTATAATGCCACGATCTTGTAGCCCTTTAAGCTCGTGAACTAAAGCCTTTGGATCCACGACCATACCATTACCAATTACACTAATTTTCTCTTTATAGAAAATACCGGATGGAATTAAATGTAACTTATATGTCTCGTTGTTAAATTTTATTGTGTGACCTGCGTTATTCCCACCTTGATAACGTGCAATAACTTCAGCATTCTCCGATAAAAAGTCAGTGATTTTTCCTTTTCCTTCGTCGCCCCATTGTGAACCGACAACAACTACAGATGTCATCTTAAAGAACCTCCCAGGTTATATGTAATTTATTTCATTATAACTTTCCCGATTCAAACAAACTAATTTTATCAATTTTATACTAAGGAAGTCAATAAAACACGAACATTTTAATAAAACTTATATTATATGTTCGGAAATGACTAGTTGTTTTATCGAAAAAATGATAGAAATATAATATTTTATCATCAAAACAAAGAATATAAACTGAATGAAATAACAAAAAAAGGTTAACCTAATATTAGGTTAACCAGCTTTAAGCACCCGGAGGCATCGAAGAATCGTTGTAACGAGTCTCCAAATTCACGAATTTATTATACTCTTTGACGAAGGCAAGTTGAACGGTTCCAACTGGACCATTACGTTGTTTTGCTATAATAATTTCAATAATATTTTTATTCTCAGATTCCTTATCGTAATAGTCATCACGATATAGGAAGGCAACAATATCAGCATCCTGCTCGATACTTCCTGATTCACGAATATCAGACATCATCGGACGCTTATCTTGACGCTGTTCCACACCACGAGATAGCTGTGATAAGGCAATAACAGGGACTTGTAGCTCACGGGCAAGTTGCTTTAACGAGCGGGAAATTTCCGATACTTCTTGCTGACGGTTTTCACCTGAACGTCCATCACCTTGAATCAGTTGCAAGTAATCTATTAAAATCATTCCTAAGCCTTGTTCTTGCTTCAAGCGTCGGCATTTAGACCGAATTTCACCGATTCTAACACCAGGTGTATCATCTATGAAAATACCTGCATTAGACAGACTCCCCATTGCCATTGTTAATTTACCCCAGTCCTCATCTGTAAGTGCACCCGTTCTGAGGTTTTGAGCATTAATATTGCCTTCTGCACAAAGCATACGCATAACAAGCTGTTCAGCCCCCATTTCGAGACTGAAAATTGCTACATTTTCACCGGTTTTTGTCGCTACATTTTGCGCAATATTTAAAGCAAAGGCGGTCTTACCTACAGAGGGACGCGCCCCTACGATAATTAAATCATTTCGTTGGAATCCTGCCGTCATTCGATCTAACTCAGCGAAGCCAGTAGCAATTCCTGTAATATCACCTTTACGATTTGTTAGTAGTTCAATATTGTCATAGGTTCTTACTAATACATCTTTAATATTATGAAAGGCACCAGCATTTTTTCGCTGAGCAACCTCTAGGATACTTTTTTCTGCCTCACCAAGCAAGGCGGTAACTTCATCTTCACGATTATAACCATCCTGAGCAATGCCAGTAGCAGTACGAATTAAACGACGTAAAATCGACTTTTCTTCCACGATTTTTGCATAATATTCGATGTTAGCCGCTGTTGGGACTGCTGCAGCCAATTCACTTAAATAGCGAACCCCGCCAGTGTCCTCAAGCAATTTAGCTGCCGCCAATTCCTCAGTTACCGTTATTAAGTCTACTGCTTTCCCTTGGTCATTAAGTTTCAGCATCATTTCATAGATTTTTTGATGAGAGCTGCGATAAAAATCCTCAGGAATTAATATCTCGGAAGCCATTATTAACGCTGCAGGTTCAAGAAATATTGCCCCTAATACTGCCTGTTCTGCCTCAATATTTTGGGGAGGAAGACGATCTGTTAATGCATCATTCATCTATAAAAAACCTCCTTATCGAGAGGAATGACTTCTATACATTGACCATGATGTATGAAAAAAGTGATCAGTTAAAACCGATCACTGTTTGTTCAACTCTTACATTTTATCAAGATTTTTTATGAATGGGAACTGCCAAATTTAGTTTGTTTCCTTCACGTGAACATTTAATGTAGCTGTCACGTCATGGTGCAGTTTAACTGGTACCTTGGTGTAGCCTAAACTACGGATCGCATCTGCCAGTTCAATTTTGCGTTTATCAATTTTAACTTTATGCTTTTTCTGAAGTTCTTCAGCAATTTGCTTGCTTGTTATCGAACCAAACAGACGGCCGCCTTCTCCTGATTTCGCTGTAAGTTCTACAGTAATTTTTTCAAGTTGAGCACCTAATTTTTTTGCTTCTTCCAATTCCTCTGCAGCTTGCTTTTGCTCTTTTTTCTTTTGCGCATCAAGAGAGCTCATATTCGCTTGTGATGCTTCTATTGCTAACCCTTGCTTCAATAAGAAGTTTTGGGCGTAACCATCTGCAACATTTTTTATTTCGCCTTTTTTGCCTTTTCCTTTAACATCCTTTAAAAAAATTACCTTCATTCCTTTTTGCCTCCTTCTAAGTATTCATCGATGGCTTGGTGAAGAAGCGCTTCAGCTTCTGCAACCGAAGGGACCACTAATTGTGTTGCAGCATTAGTTAAGTGTCCTCCACCGTTTAACAGCTCCATAATTACCTGAACATTGATATCACCTAAAGATCTTGCACTGATACCTACACTTGTATCGTTTCTTTTGGAAATCACAAATGAAGCTACCACTCCATTCATTGCCAATAATGTGTCAGCTGCCTGAGCAATAACCACTTGATCATATACAGCATCCTCACTGCCTTTAGCGATTGCGATCCCATCATGGTAAAAATAAACGGTTTCAATCAATTTTGAACGTTTAATAAATGTGCGGATATCTTCTTTCAGGAATTTTTGAACTAAAATCGTATCGGCACCTTGAGCCCGCAAATAAGATGCTGCTTCAAAGGTACGTGATCCCGTTCTTAACGTAAAACTCTTTGTATCAACAATGATTCCAGCTAATAGTGCGGTTGCTTCAAGCATATCAATTTTACCACGTTTTGGCTGATATTCGAGTAATTCTGTTACCAACTCAGCAGTAGAAGAGGCATATGGCTCCATATAAACAAGCAAAGGATTGTCAATGAATTCTTCACCGCGGCGATGATGATCGATCACCACAACATTGTCTATTTTTGACAAAAGCTTTTCTTCAATGACCATTGATGGCTTGTGTGTATCAACGATTACTAGAAGCGTGCGATCAGTAGCAATTTCTAACGCTAGCTCTGGATTGATCATTCGAGAATACAAAGCTTCCTTCTGTTTGATTTCCATCATCAATCTGCCTACGCTTGCTTCAATTTGATTATGATCAAAGACAATAAATCCTTCACGTTGATTCATTTCTGCAACTTTAAGTATGCCAATTGATGCGCCAATTGCATCCATATCAGGATTTTTATGCCCCATGATAATGACTTTATCACTGGCGGTAATAAGCTCTTTCAAAGCATGGGAAATAACACGAGCTCTAACTCTTGTGCGTTTTTCAACCGGGTTTGTTTTCCCACCAAAAAACTTAACCTTACCATTCATTTTTTTTATTGCAACCTGATCACCACCTCGCCCTAAGGCAAGATCAAGACTAGATTGCGCTAAAGACCCAAGTTCAGGAAGGGAGGAGACGCCTGTACCTACACCAATACTTAACGTTAAAGGGACATTTTGCTTTGATGTACTTTCACGAACTTCATCCAAAACGGTAAACTTACCTTTTTCCAAAAATTGCAGAATATGTTCATTAAATACAGCAATAAAGCGTTCTGAAGAAACTCGTTTTAAGAAGACGCCATTTTCCTTTGCCCAGCTATTCAGTAGGGCAGTAACCAGGTTATTGATACTGCTTTTTGCCTGGTCATCCATTCCTTGTGTAAGTTCATCATAGTTATCTAAAAAGATGATACCAATAACGGTTCGTTCATCACGATACATTTTTTCAATTTCTGTTTGTTCAGTCACATCAAAAAAGTATAATAATCGTTCCTCCCGTTTATGGATCACGCGAAGCTTTCGTTCATGTAACGTAATAATCTCTGTGTCTACTTCTTGTTTGATGAGTGGTATTAAAATATCAGCAACATCATAAAGCGAGCGACCTACTAAACGGTCCTCTTGGAAAAATGATGCTAAGAACGGATTCGTCCATTCAATACAATAATCATCATTAATGAGCATGATTCCAATTGGCATCTCCATTAATGCTTCCTCACCGACTTTTTTTACTCGGTAAGAAAGAGTTGATATGTATTCTTCTGCTTCTTTTCTCTGAATTCTGGAGATGTAAAAAATAAAATAGTATGGGATCGCTGTGAGAAAGAAAACGAAAAGACCAATAAGCCAGTTATAATAAGTTAACAGACCAAGTATGACAAGAGTTAAGCCCATTAACCCAAATAACCAATACCGCATTGATTTTTTCTCCAAAAAAGAAGGCATAATTTCAGCTCCCAGACTGTAATAATAAAGTGATTTATAAAGAAAAACAGCAACACTAGATAAAGTGAATTAACTACTTCTTAACAATCCGATTTCTTAAATTAAATCCTAGGTCAATTATACCGAATATCCTCACAATATAAAGGAGAAATGGGAGTAACATTGAAAAAACTACAATCACAATCGGCACTGCTTTCCCAAGCCCTTTCACGTGACAATAATAAAAAATGAGTGAAACACCTTGAATAATCATCGCAAATTGTAAAATAAAGACGAGATTAGCGATTGCTATGTAGAAATACGTACCTGGTTCAGGATTCACCAATAAGCTAAGGCCCATGCTGATTAAGTAATACCAAAGCAAACTTTTCGGTAGACTTAATTCACGCAGTGGAGACCAATCAACTACTTTAACACCAAAACGTTTTATAATCGGCAAAGATATCAGCATAACAAAAAAAACAAGCATAAATGAAAAGATAACAAAGATGCTTGGCATAAGTGTTTCAAACATTTTAAGTGATGCATCTAACTGTTGAACCACCTGCTGACTCGGTTTTTGCCCCATGCTCTCCAGCATCTTAAAGCTCATTTGATACGATTCTTCCACCATATCCATAGACGACTTAATAACGTTTTGTTTAAAAAAGACGACTATTACACCATAGAGGACTATGGTATTAAATAAAGTAACAAACGATGTCGTTGCAAGAATAAACCATCGATGTTTCCTCTGTCTAATGAGGTAACCGATCGATACCCCCATTGCCGTAAAAAACCATGTCAGTGGGAGATTTAGCATCGTTCCCAAAATCATCGATAATAACAAGGCTCCAACAACTAATATAAGTGAACTTCTCAAATTGTTTTGCACAGCAAACAATATGAATGGAAGCGGTAGAAAAAAAACGGTGATGGACCCTAGAAGTGGTATATACAACGTTATTAACAATATTATAGAATAAATCGCTAAAAACATTGCTCCTTTTGTTAACTGACTCGCGTTTTTCATTAATACCTCCATAAAAAAGACAGTCTTTACCTCTATTTTAGCTAGTAAAATCAATTGATTCAACATTTCAAACTGCCAACTGTTTACGTCTTTAGATAAAAAAAGACAGTGAGCGTACCCACTGTCTTTTCTCTTATTTATTCACCTGCAACGTATGGTAATAAAGCCATTTGACGTGCGCGTTTAATCGCAACAGTCAATTTACGTTGGTATTTAGCACTTGTGCCAGTTACACGACGAGGTAAGATTTTACCACGCTCAGAGATGAATTTTTTTAATAAATCCACTTCTTTGTAATCGATGTGTGTGATTCCGTTCGCTGTGAAGTAACACACTTTACGACGTTTAGCACGTCCGCCTTTACGTCCTCCTGCCATTTGAGTGACCCCCTTTACTTAATTATTAATATCGGTTGCTTTTCCTCAACTTTAGAATGGAAGATCATCATCAGAAATGTCAATTTGTCCACTTCCGGCAAATGGATCTTCATCTACGCGAGTATAGCCTTTGTTGTTATTGTTATTGTTGTTATTGTTAGGTCGTTGATTCTGATTATTTCCAAACGGAGAACCTTGTTCTCTTGGTGGTTCGTTATAGAATCCGTTTCCGCCTCTGTCACCAGAATTGCTGCCTCTTGGCTCAAGGAATTGAACACTATCAGCAACAACTTCTGTTACATAAACACGTTTACCATCTTGTCCTTCATAGCTACGTGTTTGAATCCGACCGTCAACTCCAGCCAGACTTCCTTTTTTTAAGAAATTGGCCACATTCTCAGCAGGACGTCGCCAAATCACACAATTAATGAAATCTGCTTCCTTTTCGCCTTGCTGATTCGAAAAAGTTCGATTTACTGCAAGCGTAAAGGTTGCAACTGGAACGCCGTTCGGGGTATAGCGTAAATCAGGATCTTTTGTTAAACGGCCAACTAATACTACACGATTCATCATCAGAACCAACTCCTTTCTTCAAACATATCAGTGTTTCACGTGAAACATTGATATAATGGAAGAATATGTCAAATCAAAATTATTTTACTTCTTGTTTAATTACGATATGACGAATGATGTCTTCGCTGATTTTAGCTAAACGGGAGAATTCTTCAACCGCAGCTGGAGTAGCGTTAACATTTAAGATTTGGTAGTATCCGTCACGGAAATCGTTGATTTCGTAAGCAAGACGACGTTTACCCCAATCTTTTGTTTCATTTACTTCCGCACCGTTATCAGCAAGGATCGTATTGAAACGTTCAACTAAAGCCTTTTTCGCCTCATCTTCAATGTTTGGACGGATGATGTACATAACTTCGTACTTTTTCATCACTTTCACCTCCTTTTGGTCTAAGCGGCCCCATAAGGGCAAGGAGCAACTATTCATTACTCACAAGTTAAAAGTATAGCATATCTTTAAAAGACTTGCAATGTCATGTAAATGAAAAAAAGAATGGATGACTCTTTTAATTTAAAGTCATCCTTTTCATTCATATCCAGTTGGAAGTGCTATTAAACATTAAATCGGAAGTGGATGACGTCGCCGTCTTTTACTTCGTATTCTTTTCCTTCAAGGCGAACCTTTCCAGCTTCTTTTGCTGCTGTCATGTTTCCTGCTGCGAGTAAATCTTCATAGGCAACCGTTTCAGCACGAATAAAGCCACGTTCAAAATCTGAATGGATGACTCCAGCACACTGCGGAGCCTTCATCCCTTTACGGAATGTCCAGGCACGGACCTCCTGAACCCCTGCGGTAAAGTAAGTAGCTAATCCTAACAAACTGTATGCAGCACGAATTAACTGGTCAAGACCTGATTCTTCTATGCCTAGCTCTTGAAGGAACATTGTTTTTTCTTCTCCATCAAGTTCAGCAATCTCTGATTCAATTTTTGCACAAATAACAATCACTTGGGCGTTATCTTTTTCGGCAAATGCCTTTACCTTTTGAACATATTCATTTCCTGATGGATCCGCCACATCATCTTCAGATACATTTGCAACGTAAAGAACTGGTTTAATCGTTAATAAATGGAGTCCCTTAACGATTTTCAGTTGCTCATCAGTAAATTCTACAGTACGAGCTGGCTTCTCCGCTTCAAATGCCTCTCTTAGTTTTGAAAGAACTTCAAATTCAGCTGTAGCATCCTTATCTTTTTGCTTAGCTAATTTTTCAACGCGACCAATTCTTTTTTCAACTGATTCCATATCAGCTAAAATTAACTCTAAGTTAATCGTTTCGATGTCATCAATTGGGTCTACCTTACCCGCAACATGAGTAATATTATCATCTGCAAAGCATCGGACAACCTGACAAATGGCATCTACTTCACGAATGTGAGAAAGAAATTTATTCCCTAAACCTTCACCTTTGCTAGCACCCTTTACGATTCCGGCAATATCTGTGAATTCAAATGCAGTTGGTACTGTTTTTTTAGGTTGTACTAGTTCTGTTAGTTTGTTCAAACGATGGTCAGGTACTTCAACGATTCCGACATTCGGGTCAATCGTACAAAACGGATAATTGGCAGATTCCGCACCTGCTTGGGTAATTGCATTAAATAATGTTGATTTTCCTACATTAGGTAAACCAACAATACCAGCTGTTAAAGCCATCCTGTTTCACTCCTCAAATTCTTCTATATTAAGTGTTGTAATGTCTAGTTACGTTCAAAGCTTATAGTCTTTCACAATTATAGATACAAGCTGGTAAAAAAACAAGCTTGGAAATATGTATGCTTATTTCAAAGACAGAAGCTTTACTTTCAAAAAAGCTGTCTTAAACAGAAATGTTGATTTCCGCTCCAGGCACTACGCTTTCCGCGGGGCTAGTTGGGAGCCTCCTCGGCGCATTCGCGCCTGTGGGGTCTCCCATACCAGCTACTCCCGCAGGAGTCTTCGTGCCTTTCACTCCAATCAACTTTTGAACAATCAACACTACACATTAGCCAGCCTTCAAAAAAAGAAAAGCATGAATTTAGTCTTCATGCTTTACAAGTAGTTTTTTCATTTTGCGTGCGAAGTCACGACGAGGAATTAAGACACTGTGGCCGCAGCCTTCACATTTTATTCTAATATCCATCCCCATACGAATGATCTTCCAGCGATTGGTACCACAAGGGTGAGGCTTCTTCATTTCAACTATATCATTTAAGCTAAATGTGATTTCTTGCATGATTGACCCTCCTCTTTTTCCGGTTATACCTGTTTATCTAGCGCCTGCTCTGCACGAGAATACATTACAAGCCGAGGGAACGGAATTTCTATACCTTGTAAATCTAACCAATGCTTAACTTCCTTGCGAATAGCACGTGATACAAGAAAATGCTTCATAGGTTGCGTTTCTGCAACAATCCGCAATACCACTTCGGATGGTCCGAAATTCTGCACTCCCAAAAGTTGTGGAGGTGAAATAATTTCTTCATATTTTTCAGGTAAAGTTTCCAATAACTCACGAATAACTTGTTCTGCCCGATCAATATCTTCCTCGTATGCAATCCCAACATCAACGATTGCTTTACTATTGTGAATGGAAAAGTTAGTTACGTCTGCAATACTACCATTCGGAATAATATGGCGCTCACCAGTTAATCCTTTAATTTTGGTAGTACGAAGTCCAATTTCTTCAACATCACCTTCGAATTGTCCAATTCTGACATAATCACCAACTGAAAATTGGTCTTCAAAAATAATAAAAAAGCCCGTTATGATATCTTTAACCAAGTTTTGAGCTCCAAACCCAACCGCAAGACCAACAACCCCTGCACCTGCTAATATTGGTCCAATATTAATGTTTAACGTGGACAACATCATAATAAACGCAATAAAATAGATTACATACGTAACAATATTTTGTAATAGCTTTGCAAGTGTGGTATCCCGCCGTTCTGAAGTCCGAAGCGGAGACAATGAACGTACCTTAAAAATATTTTTTATCGCAAGCTTAGCAATTCGAACGATGAGACCAGAAATGATAAAGATTGCTACAATCTTTAATGTTACTGTCCCAAGATAAATCCATGTATCCTGATCAACAAGTTTCTCGGTTACATTTTCGATATCTTTATCAGTTAACTTCAAACATCATCACCTACTTTGTATATAAGAATCTTTTTATTTATCTTAACAGAAAACGGCATTTACATAAAAATGAAAAGGCACTAATAAAATTTCCTGAAAAGTTTCATTTTATTAACAACAGACGTATACATTGCCAAGAATATCCGTATACTGTTAGTACAATGAGAAGAGGTGGAAGCTAATGAATTTTATGCCAAATTTCTTTGATAAGAGAGGCGGGAGTTCAAGAATTCTTCATGATGAAATCGCAGCACCTGAAAAATTGGCAATAGAACTAACAACAAAAATGTCTGGCTTGAATGCTAACCGTCCCATCGTTTTTGTATGTATTGGAACTGACCGCTCTACTGGAGATTCATTAGGCCCCCTTGTCGGAACTCTTCTTGAAGAAAAAATGATTTCTCCTTTTTTTGTATATGGAACATTAGAGAACCCAATTCATGCAGTCAATTTAAAAGAACAGCTAAACGATATTCATGACAAACACGTTAATCCATTTATTATTGGAATCGATGCGTGTCTAGGACGCCTAAAAAGCGTCGGCGTCATTCAAATTGCTGAAGGGCCTGTAAAACCGGGTGCCGGTGTTAATAAAGATCTACCTGAGGTGGGCAATCTCCATATTACTGGAATTGTGAATGTTAGTGGATTTATGGAATTTTTTGTATTACAGAATACGAGATTGAATTTAGTCCTAAAAATGGCAAAGACAATTGCCAACGGAATTCATGAAGCAAGCATGAGCTACACTCGTGGTGGGCGCTGGTCCGATTTATCATGGGAAAAAGTTGGAAACGAGAACACTCCTTAATAGCCATTCAATCAATAAACATAAATAGGAAAGGGACATTTTAATCCCTTTCTTTTTTGCATTTAAAAGCTTGTTATTTAAAGAAGTAGATAATTGTCACGATGATCCCGGTGATAATAATACTAGGGAGGAGGTTCGCCACTCTTACCTTGGTTATCCCGATTAAATTTAGACCGATAGCAAAAATCATAACACCACCTGTTGCAGTCATTTCAACAATGAATGAATCCATTAATGCTTGTGCAACAAATCGATCAATTTGCGTTGCAAATATCGCGATTGTTCCTTGATAAAGCACAACAGGAATTGCTGAAAACACGACACCGATTCCTAATGTTGTCGTTAAAATAATAGATGTAAAACCATCTATAATTGCCTTTGTATAGAGGACATCATGATCACCGCGGATTCCGCTATCTAGCGCACCTATAATAGCCATTGCTCCGATAACAAAAATGAGCGTCGCTGTCACGAACCCTTCTGAAATACTGCCGTGCCCGTTTGAACCGATTCTTTTCTCCAACCACAAACCAACCGCATTCAGCTTATCTTCCAACTCAAAATACTCCCCAATTACCGTTCCGATTACCAGACTAATAATCACGATTAAAAAGTTCTCACTTTTAAAACCCATCTGTAAACCCAAAACCGCAACAGCTAGTCCAATTACAGTCATAACGGAGTTTTTCATTTTCTCAGGTATTTTATGGAATATTTTACCTAATAATGTCCCTAAAACGATTAATAGACCATTTACAATTGTTCCTAATAAGACCATGTACATCCCCTATTCATCTACCATTACAAGAAATAGAAAAAGCTAATAGTACAAAATTAACACTATTGCACAAAAATTTCACCTCTTTTTTCTCATAAGAGTTTTAAATAGACGCATTCATTCCAATATCGCATTTTTAATAGAAAGGCTCTGTTAAACGTGAATGTTTATTTCCGCTGCAGGCACTTCGCGCACCTTAGTGGCTAGTTGGGAGCCTCCTCGGCGCATTCGCGCCTGCGGGGTCTCCCATACAAGCTACTCCCGCAGGAGTCTTCGTGCCTTCCGCTCCAATCAACATGAGAAAAATCAACACTAAGCTTTAACACAGCCAATAAAAAAAAGAGCCAACACATTGGTTGGCTAGGAAAAATTATTTTGATCAAGTAATTCCAAAATCCGCTCTAAATCTTCTTTTGAATGAAACTCAATCTCAATTTTTCCCTTCTTTTTAGTTTGCTTAATATTGACTGTCGTACCAAATCGTTCACGCAAAAGGGATTCCCGTTCAATTAAAAATACATCTTTCTTCGGCTTTTCCTTCTTTGTTTCACGTGAAACATGATCATTCAGTTGCTGGATATACAATTCAAGCTGACGGACATTTAAGTTTTCTTTCATGATCTTCTCGACCACTGCTGGGATACTTTCCTTTTTACGTAATCCTAACAATGCTCGTCCATGACCCATTGAGATTTTTCCAGAGGAAATTAAATCTTGGATTTTTTGTGGAAGCGATAGCAAGCGAATTAGGTTAGCGATATGAGGTCTACTTTTGCCAAGTCGATTGGCCAATTGCTCCTGAGTTAATTCTAACTTCTGCATGAGCATTTGGTAGGCCGCTGCTTCTTCAATCGGTGTTAAATCCTCACGTTGAAGATTTTCTAAAACAGAAAGCTCCATCATTTGTTGCTCATTTAATTCACGAACAACAACTGGAACTGTTTCAAGCTTCGCTTCCTTTGCAGCCCGAAAGCGTCTCTCACCAACAACAATCTCATAACCTTTAATACTTTTCCGAACAATAATTGGTTGAAGAATTCCATGTTCAAGAATAGATTGCTTTAATTCGTCAATCGCCTCTTGTTGGAAAATTTTCCGCGGCTGATATGGATTAGGACGAAGTTCCTTAAGCTTAATTTCTTGCACAGCTTCTTCTGAATCAGCTTCAATATTCGAAAAGAATGCGTTTAAGCCCTTTCCTAAACCTTTAGCCATTTACAACCACTTCCTTTGCCAAATCTAAATAAACCTCAGCACCTCGTGATTTCGCATCATACTTAATAATTGGTTCTCCATGGCTCGGAGCTTCACTAAGACGAACATTTCTTGGGATAATGGTTTTATAAACTTTATCTTGGAAATATTTTTTGATTTCTTCAATAACCTGCAAGCCCAAATTTGTCCGTGCATCCAGCATCGTTAATAAAACACCTTCAATTGTTAAATCATGATTAAGATGTTTTTGAACAAGGCGGACTGTATTTAATAATTGACTTAAACCTTCTAAAGCATAGTACTCGCATTGTACAGGGATAAGGACGGAATCTGCAGCTGTTAAAGCATTTAGTGTTAATAAGCCGAGGGATGGAGGACAATCGATAATAATATAATCAAATTGATCCTTAACCTCTTCTAAAGCACGTTTCAAGCGAACCTCCCGTGAGATCGTTGGGACAAGCTCTATTTCAGCTCCAGCTAATTGAATTGTGGCTGGAATCGCAAATAAGTTTTCAACGGCAGTTGGCTTAATCACTTTAATAGCTTCAACATCATCGACTAATACATCATAAATGCATTGATTCACATCTGCTTTTTCAATTCCGATACCGCTTGTAGCATTTCCTTGCGGGTCAATGTCTACTAACAAGACCTTTTTCCCTATGTATGCTAAGCAGGCGCCTAGGTTTACAGAGGTGGTCGTTTTACCGACTCCTCCTTTTTGGTTCGCGATAGCAATAACTTTGCTCACGACATCACCTACCTTCATTTTCCTAAAAATGAACTCATAGAGACGATTATCCTATGGGGTACACTAGCAATCATGTATTCTATTTTAACATGAAAAGGAAACGATTATCGAAAATTTATTTAAAATCTTGTTAAGTGATACAAGTAAAAATGAGATTAATATTGGAAAAATAGTATATTTACTGCATTGAATCCATAATCTATGAAACTTAATGATGCCAAAAACAAAAAAGAGAGTGGACGCCAATCAAATTGACAGTTCGCACTCTCCATACTCGTAATTATCTATTAATAATCAATCTATTAACTTTTCTTTGGAATCCGAATTGTAAATTGATAAAAATCCTCAAATTCCTCTTCCTCTGAGTTCAAATTAATGCCGCTATCTGAAACCATTGATAATGATTGACGAATCGTATTTACAGCAATTCTCATATCCTTACTGAAAGCCTTACGTTTTGGCTTTGGCTTTACATCCGATTGTTCAAGCATTTTAACAACTCGATCTTCTGTTTGCTTAACATTTAGTTGTTTTTCAATGATTTCATGGAGTAGCTGTACCTGCTTCTCTGGATCCTTTAGTGGAATGAGTGAACGGGCATGGCGCTCGGTTATTGTTTTATTCAATAGCTCATCTTGGACTTCTTGTGGAAGCTTTAAGAGACGTAATTTATTTGCAACCGTTGATTGGCCTTTACCGAGACGCTGCGCAAGTGCTTCTTGGGTAAGATTATGAAGTTCAAGTAATTTCCCATACGCAATTGCTTCTTCAATCGGTGATAGTTCCTCACGTTGAAGATTTTCTATTAATGCAACAGAGGCTGTTTCTGTATCCGTCAAATTTTTAACAATTGTAGGAGCTTCTTCCCAGCCCAATTTTTTCATCGCACGCCAACGACGTTCCCCCGCGATTATTTCAAACTTATCATCTTCGTACTCTCTTACAACGATTGGTTGAATAATCCCATGTGTTCGTATTGTTCTTGCTAATTCTTCAATTTTATTTTCGTCAAAAACCGTTCTCGGTTGGAAACGATTCGGAACTATTTTGTCGATTGCGATTTTTCGTATTTCTTCACGCTCGCTCAATTGTTCTTCTTCTTCAATTTGAACCTGTTCCCCCTTTTCGCCCAGGCCAAAAAAGCGTGAAAAAGAATTCTTCATCACCCTGCACCACCTTTACGAAACTCCCTAAAAAATAGATTCTCGTTAGTACAAAATATTCTTGCAGACTACTTTTCCCCTAAAACAAATTATGCCACAATACGATGAAAAAAGGTATCCTCTATTCAACTGGAGATTTATTGGGCGTCCCCGGTTTACGTGGATATTTTTTCGGGGTAGATTTTACTTTATTAATAATAATAATATTGCGTTCACTTTCTTCAAATGGAAGGGAAAACGAATGGATATTTTCAATTTTACCACCCATAAGGGTAATCGCTTTCTTTCCAAGATTTAATTCTTCTTCAGCACTTTGGGCTTTCATCGCAATAAAGTTTCCACCTACTTTTGCTAATGGTAAACAAAGTTCGGTTAGGACGGACATTCTTGCAACAGCTCGTGCCATGACAATATCGAATTGTTCTCGATAGACTGGGTTTTGTCCAAAAGTTTCAGCACGGTCATGGATAAACTTTACACCATCGAGGTTTAGCTCCTTAGCTAAATGTTCTAAAAAGTGAATTCGTTTATTTAAGGAATCCACTATTGTCACATGGATATTAGGAAAAGCAATTTTAATCGGGATGCTTGGAAAGCCCGCTCCTGCGCCAACATCGCAGATAGTTAATGGTTTTGTAAAATCAAAATAAAAGGCCGCTGAGATTGAATCAAAAAAATGCTTTAAATAAACGGATTCCTGATCAGTAATCGCAGTTAAGTTCATTTTTTCGTTCCATTCAACTAGTGTTTTAAAATATTGATTGTATTGTTGAAGCTGGAGTGGAGAAAGTGTTATCCCTTTCTCCGCTAGCATTGTTTGAAATTGTTCGACATTCATAGGAAAGCCATCCTTTTTTTCATTTTGGCTTTGTTGCATAAAAAGTTGATTTCCGCTTTTAGCCTTGGTTTGTTATTCTTGCGATTTTTCCTTGTTCGATATAGACAAGGAGAATGGAGATATCGGCAGGATTTACTCCGGAAATTCGTGATGCTTGCGCGATTGATAAAGGTTGAACCTGTTTTAATTTTTGACGTGCTTCAGTAGCTAAGCCGTTGATAGCATCATAATCAATATTCTCAGGAATTTTCTTATCTTCCATCTTTTTGAGTCTCTCCACTTGCTGCAACGATTTTTCGATATATCCTTCATACTTGATTTGGATTTCAATCTGTTCGCAAACCTCAAAATCAAGTGGAATCTCACTTGGAATAATCGAATGAATGTGTTCGTAATTCATTTCTGGACGTTTTAATAGGTCAGCCGCCCTAATCCCATCCTTTAGTTCACTACCACCCTGGGAGCGAATGATTTCCTGAACGGCCTGGGTTGGTTTTATAATAATTGAACGCAAGCGTTCTTTTTCTGCCTCAATTAATTCTTTTTTCTTTGTAAATTTTTCATAACGTTCATCAGAAATTAATCCAATTTTTTTGCCAATCTCCGTTAAGCGAAGATCTGCGTTATCATGACGTAGTAATAAGCGGTATTCTGCTCTTGATGTTAATAAACGATACGGCTCAGCAGTTCCCTTGGTAACAAGATCGTCAATTAAAACCCCAATATAAGCCTCAGATCGACTAAGAATCAATTCTTCTTTGCCTAAAGCTCTCCTACCAGCATTGATTCCAGCAATTAGACCTTGACCAGCTGCTTCTTCATATCCAGAGGTTCCGTTAATTTGACCACCAGTATAAAGATTTTTTACAACCTTTGTTTCCAATGTTGGCCAAAGTTGAGTCGGTACGACAGCATCGTATTCAATTGCATAACCTGAACGCATCATTTGGGCATTTTCTAAACCAGGGATCGATTTAAGAATCTCCCTCTGCACATCTTCTGGAAGGCTGGTTGATAAGCCTTGGACATAGACTTCCTCAGTATTGCGACCTTCTGGCTCTAAGAAGATTTGATGGCGCGGTTTATCATTAAACCGCACAACTTTATCCTCAATAGATGGGCAATAGCGCGGACCAGTTCCTTTAATCATTCCCGAAAACATCGGTGAACGATGCAGATTGTTATCAATAATCGTGTGGGTTGTTTCATTCGTATATGTTAACCAGCATGGCAGCTGATCGGTAATATACTTTGTTGTTTCATATGAAAACGCACGAGGTACATCATCACCTGGTTGAATTTCTGTTTTGCTATAATCAATTGTTTTACTGTTTACCCGAGGTGGTGTGCCCGTTTTAAAGCGAACGAGCTCTATGCCAAGCTGCTCAAGATGCTCGGATAGTTTTATCGCAGGCTGTTGGTTATTTGGACCACTTGAATATTTCAAATCTCCAATAATGATTTCGCCACGTAAAAATGTCCCAGAGGTAATAACAACCGTTTTAGATCGATAAATTGCACCAGTTTTAGTAATAATCCCTTGGCACACACCGTCTTCAACGACTAACTGTTCAGCCATACCTTGAATTAAGGTAAGGTTTTCGGTATTTTCGAGCGTTCTTTTCATTTCATGCTGATAAGAAAATTTGTCTGCTTGAGCACGTAATGCGCGGACTGCAGGACCTTTACCAGTATTCAGCATACGCATTTGAATATGGGTTTTATCAATATTTCTCCCCATTTCTCCGCCAAGAGCGTCAATCTCACGAACGACGATTCCTTTTGCTGGTCCACCAACAGAAGGATTACATGGCATAAACGCCACCATATCAAGATTAATAGTAATGATTAATGTTTTTGCACCTTGACGTGCAGAAGCAAGGGCTGCCTCACAACCGGCATGTCCGGCCCCAATCACAATCACGTCAAAATTTCCGGCCTCATACGGCATTTAAAATGCCTCCTTATTCTTAAAAAGATTTCTTTGTCTAGCAGAAACGGCTGAACAAGCCGCCTACGCTTTTCTATTTTCCAGCTCCAGCGGCTAGCCCCTCGAGGTCTTAAGCCAATCCGTCCAAAAGGTCAAAATACAACCTTTCGGCCGGCTCGTCTTAAGCTTGTCGGGGCTGACCAAGCCGCTTCCGCTTTTCTATTTTCCTAAGCAGAATTGGGAGAATAATTGGTCGATTAGACTTTCATGGACACTTTCGCCAATAACTTCACCAAGCAGTTCCCAAGTTCTGGTCAAGTCAATTTGGACGATATCAATTGGGACACCCATTTCGACACCATTAACTGCTTCTTCAATTGCATGGGACGCTTGATTTAATAACGCAATGTGACGGCTATTAGAGACATAGGTTAAGTCGCCAGCTTCAATTGAACCAGCAAAAAATAATGACGATATCGCTTCTTCCAGCTCATCTACACCACGATCTTCAAGTAGGGATGTAGTTACAATCTTATGCGCCTTTGAAAGCTCCCTAACTTTGTCCATGTTAATTTTCTCATTTAAATCTGTTTTGTTAACAATGACGATAACATCCATATCCTCGACTGCTTTAAACAAATTTACATCCTCTTCAGTTAGCTCATCTGAATAATTTAATACTAGTAAAATTAAATCAGCCTCTTTTAATACTTGTCGTGAACGTTCCACACCAATTCGTTCAACAATATCCTCAGTTTCACGGATACCAGCAGTATCTAAAAGTCTAAGTGGTACTCCTCGAACATTGACGTATTCTTCAATAACATCACGCGTCGTTCCTGGAATATCTGTAACGATTGCTTTATTTTCCTGGACTAAGCTGTTTAATAAAGAAGACTTTCCAACATTAGGTCGTCCAATGATAACTGTCGAAAGTCCTTCTCGAAGGATTTTCCCTTGCTGAGAAGTATTTAAAAGCTTGGAAATTTCCCCTTGTACATATGTAGCTTTTTCAATCAACATTTTATGTGTCATTTCTTCTACATCATCGTATTCAGGGTAATCTATATTAACCTCAACATGGGCCAATATCTCTAATACTTCCTGACGCAACTTTTGAATCATTTTGGAGAGTTTGCCCTCCATCTGTCCAAGTGCTACGTTCATCGCTCGATCAGTTTTGGCACGAATTAAATCCATTACTGCTTCAGCTTGAGATAAATCAATTCGTCCATTTAAGAAGGCGCGTTTCGTAAATTCACCAGGCTCCGCCAAGCGTGCACCATTATTTAATACAAATTGCAGGACACGGTTCACAGATACAATACCACCATGGCAATTAATTTCAACTACATCCTCTTTGGTAAAAGTTCTTGGTCCCTTCATTACGGAAACCATGACCTCTTCGATTATCTGCCCTGTTCTTGGTTCTATCAAATGACCATAATGAATTGTATGGCTTCCTACATTCGCTAGCCTCTTCTCATTTATTCCTTTAAATAGCTTATCAGCAATTAAAATTGCCTCATCACCACTCAACCTGACAATTGCAATTGCTCCTTCTCCCATCGGAGTCGAGATTGCAGCTATCGTATCAAATTCCATCCTTCTCACCTCCAAGCAACTATCCAACATATTGTTCTATGTTAATCTCAGTAAATTACGTTTCATCATTACCATTTCCGTTTTCGTACTCAATTTCCTAGAATACCACAAGCACTCTTTAGAAAAAAGTCCTAGCCATACTTATCCACACGATAACCTTTTTACGTTTTATTTTAACTTATCCACATGTGAATAACAATAAATCTCGTTTTTTCCTACACCTTTTTACCTAAAATCGTTATCCACAATCCTCTTTTCATTAATCTCCTCTCTCTCTACTATCATCTTCTATCAAAAATCATCAAAAAAAAATCCATCCCAGGTGGAATGGATTTTTTATATTCGAGTAGATATGTTTAGCTGAGGCTTTTGGTCCTTCGTGGTTACAAGCCCAACCCTGGACGAGCCACCTCCGCTTTTCTTTTTTACTTTGGAGCAATAACGATATGGCGGTACGGTTCAGTACCATCGGAATACGTCTTTATTTTTCTATTTTCGACTAAAGCTGTATGAATGACTTTTCGCTCATATGAAGGCATTGGTTCAAGCGCTACATTCCTACCAGTTCTAACGGCTTTTTGAGCTAACCGTTCAGCAAGTTGTATCAGCGTCTCATTTCTTCTTTTGCGATAATCCTCAGCATCTAGCATAACCGTTAAATATTGATCAGAATAGCGATTTAATACAAGTTGAGTCAGATATTGTAGAGAGTTTAGAGTTTGTCCTCTTTTACCAATTAATAAAGCAATTTTTTCTCCGGTTAAAATTAAATGCACATGTTTTCCCTCGCGCACTGTTTCAACCTGAACAGAAACACCCATTTCTCTTGCTACTTCAACAATATATTTTGTTGCTTCTTCCAGTGGATCAATTTTTACGGTTACTTTGACGATAGCAGGCCGGGACCCGAAAATTCCAAAAATGCCCTTCTTTCCTTCGTCAATAATTGAAACTTCTGTACGGTCTTTCGACGTGTTTAATTGAGCTAAAGCACTTTTTACTGCTTCTTCGACTGTTTGTCCTGTAGCAGTTACTTGTTTCACTTTTTTGCTCCTCCCGCTTTACCAGTATCAGGTGTTTTTTTTAATTCTGGACCTTTAATAAAATAGGTTTGAACAATCATAAAGATGTTACCAACTACCCAGTATAAGGAAAGCGCTGCTGGGAATTTAATCGCAAACACGATAATCATAATTGGCATCATCCAAAGCATCATCGCCATTTGAGGATTTTGATTTGTTCCTGCCATCATCATCTTTTGTTGAATGAAGGTAGTCGCACCTGCAACTAGCGGCAAAATGTAATACGGATCCGGAGAACCTAGGTCAAACCATAAAAAGTTATCCTGAGCAATTTCTCTAGTTCTAGAAATGGCGTGATAGAAACCGATTAGAATTGGCATTTGAATTACTAACGGGAAACATCCTGCTAATGGATTTACTCCATGTTTTTGGAACAATGCCATCGTCTCTTGCTGAAGCTTTTGTTGAGTAGCTTGATCCTTTGAGCTGTATTTTTGTTTTAATGATTCCATTTCAGGCTGGATTGCTTGCATAGCCTTGGAACTCTTTGTTTGTTTAATCATCAGCGGTAAAATAGCTAAGCGAATGATTAGTGTAACGATAATAATTGAGATACCATAGCCACCAGCAAAATCTGCTACCATAATAATTAACTGCGATAGTGGCCAAACAATATATTCATTCCAAAATCCTTTACTCCCAGATGTTATTGGCTGGTTGTATTCCGTACATCCCGAAAGAAGTGTAATAAGCAGAATTAAACCAATAACAAGAAAAATTCGTTTTTTCAAGCGTTTATCCTCCTGACTAAAAAAATTTAATCTTCATCATAAGAAAAGCGCACGCATCTTTCCAAGCTCCTGCCCTTTAGTCGCTAGGTGCTTGCGCTAGACACAAAAAGAAGACTCAAGTCTCCTCAATTAATTCTTCTTGGACACACCATGTTTATTTTATCATCTTTTTTATAAATACGCTTTCACATTTTTACTTTTGCTGATTGATTTCAACAGTTTTATGCAAGACCTTTGCGAGTTTTAATACGTGAGTTAGACTGCTTTTAATTTGGTGAAAATCCATATCACTGGCAGGTTTCCTCGCAATAATGACATAATCGTTCCCAGTTTTAAGCGAATCCTGTAATTCAAATATTGATTGGCGGATACACCTCTTTATTCGGTTACGCATCACGCTATTACCGATTTTCTTACTAACCGACAAACCAATCCGGAACTTCTCTTGCTCAGGTTTTCCAAGTACATAAATGATAAACTGTCGATTGGCAAATGATTTTCCATTTTTGAAAACCAGTTGAAACTCTTTATTTTTTTTAATACGAAATTCTTTTTTCATTCATTTCACCCTCAAACCAGGATGGATCTTTTATGTATTAGTTAATAGCTGTAGCGATATGTAGCTAAAAAATGACAGTAGTTAATAGACTTCTTGTGGAAGATGGGAGCGTATTAGAAAAAAGACCACTGATGGTTCAGTGGCCTAAGCAGATAATACTTTTCTTCCTTTACGGCGACGACGCGCTAGAACTTTGCGTCCGTTTGCTGAGCTCATGCGTGCACGGAAACCGTGAACTTTGCTGTGTTTACGTTTGTTTGGTTGATAAGTTCTTTTCATATATAACACCTCCCTGAGGATTTACTGCTAAAGACAGTCTTTCTAATTATAGTGAGTGATGCTCAAAATTGTCAACTGTTTGTCAGAATTTATCTATACTGCTTCGCCAGTCAAATAAAGAAAATTGCCCGCCTCTAGTATAACCAATAATCCAAATTTCAATCAGCTTTGTTGATTCCCACTTTAAAATTCAGTGTGATCATCAACTTTATATACCCAGTTAACTATTTTACCTCTTTTTTCATAAAAATAAAATAGTCCTGTTTTTCCCATACTAGTTTTTAATAACTTTTCCCTGTCACAATTTTGTCGTTTTAATCAAAATGCCAAAATTCGCAGGATCAAATTTGTATAATCAAAAACTTTTTTACCGTCACAAATCCCAATTTTAAAGGTTGTGGATAGTTTTCGACATGTTTTTTTATTATCCACAACAGATATTGACAGGTTTTTCACAGACTAAGAGGCTGTGGACAAATTTTATTAACAAGAAGTGTTGGTTGTGGATAATGTATTAAAAGGCATTGCACCCCAATGGATTATTTGATATTATATTTGTGTTTTCACTCTGAATAAATGGGTGTGAATAATTATTTTATCCACAGATTGTGGATAAGCTGTGGATAGGTTATTCAGAGGGGTAGGAAAAAGTTGTCCACAAGAAGTGGATATTGTCGAAACTCCTCTTTCTTTCCTTATTATATATTTTTCCACATTAATCATTTTGTATATTTATAAATTCATAGTTTCTTGGGATGAATGCGATTGAATATTTATAAATAACCCGAAGCAACTATGTCTAAAGTTATGCCAAAAAATAAGTTAATGATTTCAATTGAATTTTGTGAAAAGGAGGGATATCTAAATTGGAAAACATTGCGGATCTTTGGAATAAAGCCTTAGCAACTATAGAAACAAAGATAAGCAAGCCTAGCTTTGAAACCTGGTTAAAATCAACAAAGGCTCACTCATTACAAGGTGATACACTAACAGTCACGGCACCTAATGAGTTTGCCCGAGACTGGCTTGAGGAACGGTACTCACAATTAATAGCCGGAATCCTTTTAGACATAACTGGTGAAGAGCTCAGTGTTCGCTTCATCATTCCGCAAAATCAGCGAGAGGAAGAAATTGAACTTCCAGTACCTCCAAAAAAGGCAAAAAGGGAAGAAGATACAGCGGAGCTTCCGCAAAGCTTACTCAACCCTAAATACTTATTTGATACATTCGTTATTGGTTCTGGAAATCGGTTTGCGCACGCGGCTTCCCTGGCAGTTGCTGAAGCCCCGGCCAAAGCTTACAATCCCCTATTCATATACGGGGGCGTAGGTTTGGGAAAAACCCATTTAATGCATGCAATTGGCCACTATGTATTAGATCATAACCCGCAAGCAAAAGTCGTCTACTTATCATCTGAAAAATTTACGAACGAATTCATTAATTCGATTCGTGATAATAAAGCGGTCGAATTTCGAAATAAATATCGCAATGTAGATGTGTTGTTAATTGATGATATTCAATTTTTAGCTGGTAAAGAATCTACCCAAGAGGAATTTTTCCATACTTTTAATACACTTCATGAGGAAAGTAAGCAAATTATCATCTCAAGCGACCGACCACCTAGGGAAATTCCTACACTGGAGGACCGTTTGCGCTCCCGTTTTGAATGGGGTTTAATTACTGACATTACCCCACCTGATTTAGAAACAAGGATTGCGATTCTTCGCAAAAAGGCAAAGGCTGAAGGTCTGGATATACCAAACGAGGTCATGTTATACATCGCGAACCAAATTGATTCTAACATTCGAGAATTAGAAGGCGCGCTCATCCGGGTAGTCGCTTATTCATCTTTAATAAATAAGGATATTAATGCTGATTTAGCTGCAGAGGCACTTAAAGATATTATTCCAACATCAAAACCAAAGGTCATCACAATCCAAGAAATTCAGCGAGTCGTTGGAGAACACTTTAATATTAAGCTTGAAGATTTTAAAGCGAAAAAGCGTACTAAATCTGTAGCATTCCCTCGACAGATTGCGATGTATTTATCAAGGGAGCTCACTGATTTCTCCTTGCCAAAAATTGGTGAGGAATTTGGTGGGCGAGATCATACAACTGTTATTCATGCTCATGAAAAAATCTCAAAGCTAGTACAAACAGATCCGCAACTGCAAAAGCAGATGAAGGAAATAAATGAAATGTTAAAATTTTAATAGTAGACTCATACTAATAGCGAACTGTTAGCGTTGGAAAATGTGTATAACTTACATTCACTTACACACAGTCTATCCACATGTGGATAGACTGTGTTTCCTTTCGTTGTGAATAGTTATCCACATATTAACAGCCCCTACTAGTACTTCTATTATTTTTTAAAAACTTATTATTATATGTTTAGAACAAAAAAATATGCATAATACGGAGGATAAATTTAAATGAGATTTATAATCCAACGAGATCGTTTAGTTCAAAGTGTTCAAGATGTAATGAAGGCAGTAACATCCAGAACAACGATCCCAATCTTAACTGGAATTAAAATTGTTGCAACAAACGAAGGAGTAACATTAACAGGTAGTGATTCAGATATTTCAATTGAATCGTTCATTCCAAAAGAGGAAGCTGGCGATGAAATTGTCGAAATCAAACAAACTGGTGCAATTGTACTTCAAGCAAAGTTCTTTGGTGAAATCGTTAAAAAACTACCAACAGATACAGTTGAAATTCATGTTGAAAACCATTTACAGACAGTAATCCGCTCAGGGAAATCGGAGTTTAACCTAAATGGGTTAGATGCAGAGGAATATCCGCATTTACCACAAATCTCGGAAGAAAATGTGTTTAGAATTCCAACCGATCTATTAAAAATGATGATTCGCCAAACAGTTTTTGCAGTGTCCACCTCAGAAACACGCCCAATCTTGACAGGTGTCAACTGGCATGTTGAAAATAATGAATTGGCCTGTATTGCAACAGATAGTCATCGCTTAGCTTTACGCAAAGCAAAAATCGAATCAGAAAACAATGGATCTTACAATGTAGTAATTCCAGGAAAAAGCTTAAATGAATTGAGCAAAATCCTTGATGACACTAACGAATTAATCGATATTGTTATTACTGAAAATCAAGTGCTGTTTAAAGCGAAACACTTATTATTCTTTTCAAGACTATTAGAGGGGAATTATCCGGATACATCCCGCTTAATTCCTACTGATAGCAAAACTGAAGTAGCAGTGCTTACGAAAGAATTCCTGCATGCGATTGATCGTGCTTCTCTACTCGCACGTGAAGGAAAAAACAATGTAGTGAAATTAGCGACTATTGAAGGAAGTGCCATCGAGATTTCCTCCAATACTCCCGAAATCGGAAATGTCGTTGAACAAATCCAAGCACAAGAGATTAATGGTGAGGAACTAAAAATTTCTTTTAGTGCAAAATATATGATGGATGCATTAAAAGCATTAGAGGGAACCGAAATAAAGGTCAGCTTTACTGGTGCAATGAGACCTTTTGTGCTGCGACCACTTGAAGATGATTCAATCTTGCAATTAATCCTTCCTGTTAGAACATATTAATTTTTAAAAGAATGGCTGTGTTAAAACTTAGTTTTGATTTATCGCAAGTTGATTGGAGCGGAAGGCACGAAGACTCCTGCGGGAGTAGCTGGTATGGGAGACCCCACAGGCGCGAATGCGCCGAGGAGGCTCCCAACTAGCCCCGCGGAAAGCGAAGTGCCTGCAGCGGAAATCAACATTAATGTTTAACACAGCCTAAAGATTAGCAAGAGCTCGACTACCATGTAAGTCGAGCTCTTTTTTTGTGATTTGTATGAAATGATTATTTTTAGTAAAATTAAAGAATTGGGTCTGAAAAAATCATAATTTTTTAAAGATCATCTTACCTTCATGATGAAAAGAGTGAGATAATGAAAGAAATCAAAATTGATACGGAATACATCACATTAGGCCAATTTCTAAAATTGGCTGAAGTAATTCAAACAGGTGGAATGGCTAAATGGTTTTTAGGTGAATACGTTGTATTCGTCAACGACGAGCAGGATCAACGAAGAGGTAGAAAGCTATATCCTGGAGATCGAGTCAACATTCCCGACTTTGGAATTTATCTTGTGATGTAATTGGCAAAGGTGGCTTCCATGTATATTGAGCAATTGCTGCTAAAAAACTATCGCAATTATGCGGAACTTGAAGCGCATTTTGAAAATAAAGTGAATGTTATTCTGGGCGAAAATGCTCAAGGCAAAACGAATGTCATGGAGTCCATATACGTTCTGGCAATGGCTAAATCCCATCGAACATCAAATGACAAAGAACTTATTTCTTGGGACAAAGATTATGCTAAAATAGAAGGTAGGATAAAAAAAATCCATGGCTCTTTGCCCTTGCAATTAATTATTTCAAAAAAGGGAAAAAAGGCTAAATTCAATCATATTGAGCAACAAAAGCTAAGCCAATATGTGGGAAATATGAATGTTGTTATGTTTGCGCCCGAAGACTTAAACCTGGTTAAGGGTAGTCCTCAAGTTAGGCGCCGCTTTATTGATATGGAGATTGGCCAAGTATCACCAATTTATTTACATGATATGGGCCAGTTTCAAAAAGTATTGCAGCAACGCAATCATTATTTAAAACTTTTGCAAACAAAAAAACAAACCGACATAACGATGCTTGATATTTTAACTGAGCAATTTATTGCATTGGCTTGTAAGATAGTGAAAAAGCGATTTGAGTTTATCCAATTATTGGAAAAGTGGGCGTTTCCGATTCACGAAGGGATTTCACGGGGCTTAGAAGCATTAAAATTGGAATATAAACCATCTGTTGAGGTATCAGAACAGCTTGATTTGTCGAAAATGTTAGAAGTATATGATCAGAAATATCTCAAGGTTAAAAATAAAGAAATTGAGCGCGGTATTACTTTGTTTGGTCCCCATCGTGATGATCTCTCTTTTATTGTGAACGACCGTGATGTCCAAACTTATGGTTCACAAGGACAACAAAGAACGACAGCCCTCTCCGTCAAACTCGCTGAAATAGAGTTAATTCACTCTGAAATTGGTGAGTACCCTATTTTATTACTGGACGATGTCCTATCAGAATTAGACGACTATCGTCAATCCCATCTTCTAAATACAATTCAAGGGAAGGTTCAAACGTTTGTTACAACGACAAGTGTGGACGGAATTGACCATCAAACGTTAAAAGAGGCTGCTACCTATAAGGTGGTAACTGGAAAAATGGACCGGATTCAGTGAGGTGAGAATAAATGTATCTTCATGTTGGCGAAGAGACGACAGTTTCTACGAAAGAGATTATTGCTATTATCGATAAGCATAGTATACGATCTTCACCATTTATGGATAAATTCATTCATCACCGCCAAGATCAAATTGTTAACTTGTCAAAAGGAAACTATAAATCAGTTGTTATAACGCAAGATAAAGTTTATTTTTCCCCTTTTTCTTCAGGAACATTAAAGAAACGCTCAAAAGGTTTATTCAATCACGATTAACAAAGCAAAACTCCTATAAAAAAAGAAGACGAATGTGTTACGCAGAAAGAGTAGGTGATTCAAATGACAATGGAGCAAAAGTCGTTACAAGAGGAAGTCTATGATGAAAGCCAGATACAGGTATTAGAAGGATTAGAAGCAGTACGTAAACGCCCTGGGATGTATATTGGCTCTACAAGCTCTAAAGGCTTGCATCATCTAGTTTGGGAAATTGTTGATAATAGTATTGACGAGGCCCTTGCAGGATATTGCTCAGAAATAAATGTCATTATCGAAGCGGATAACAGTATTACGGTAAAAGACAATGGCCGAGGAATTCCAGTCGGGATTCAAGAAAAAATGGGACGACCAGCGGTAGAAGTCATTTTAACCGTTCTTCATGCAGGTGGGAAATTTGGTGGTGGAGGCTATAAAGTTTCAGGTGGACTACACGGAGTTGGTGCATCAGTAGTAAATGCTCTTTCAACAAATCTTGAAGTATTTGTCCACCTTAATGGTCATGTCTATTACCAAAAATATGAACGTGGTGTTCCACTTGAAGATTTAAAAATTATTGGTGATACTGATCGAACGGGTACTACGATTCATTTTGTACCAGATAGTGAAATCTTTACTGAGACATTGGTATATGAATACGATATTCTTGCCAACCGTTTACGGGAATTAGCTTTTCTAAATCGAAACATTAAAATTACGATTGAAGATAAGCGTGAAGAAAACAAACGTAATGAATATCTCTATGAAGGTGGGATTAAATCTTACGTTGAGCACTTAAACAGAACAAAGGAAGTTCTTCATGAGGAACCAATCTTTATTGAAGGCGAAAAGGATGGTATAACAGTTGAAGTTGCCCTCCAATATAACGAAAGCTATACAAGCAATATCTATTCATTTGCTAATAATATTCACACCTATGAAGGCGGTACCCATGAAGCTGGTTTTAAAACTGCGTTAACACGGGTGATAAATGACTATGCTCGAAAAAATAATTTGATCAAAGATAACGATACGAATCTTTCTGGGGAAGATGTACGCGAAGGACTAACGGCAATTGTATCGATTAAGCATCCAGATCCTCAATTTGAAGGGCAAACAAAAACAAAACTCGGAAACTCTGAGGTTAGAGCCATTACTGATACGCTTTTCTCTGAGCATTTAGAAAAATTTATGCTTGAAAACCCTTCTGTGGCACGGAAAGTTGTTGAAAAAGGTTTAATGGCTGCCAGAGCCAGACTCGCAGCGAAAAAGGCCCGTGAATTAACGCGCCGAAAAAGTGCCCTTGAAGTATCTAGCTTACCTGGTAAGTTAGCAGATTGTTCTGCTAAAGATCCCTCAATCAGCGAGCTTTATATCGTTGAGGGTGACTCTGCGGGAGGCTCTGCTAAGCAAGGTCGTGATCGTCATTTCCAAGCGATTTTACCGTTACGTGGAAAAATTTTAAACGTGGAAAAGGCTCGACTTGATAAAATACTTTCCAACAACGAAGTTCGTGCAATGATTACAGCAATCGGAACCGGAATCGGCGAAGAATTTGATATTGCCAGAGCCCGTTATCATAAAGTCGTTATTATGACTGATGCTGATGTTGATGGTGCGCATATTCGTACATTGCTATTAACGTTCTTCTATCGTTATATGAGACAGATCTTAGAAGCAGGCTATGTCTATATTGCTCAACCGCCGTTATATAAAGTTCAGCAAGGGAAACGGGTAGAATATGCATATAATGATAAGGATTTAGAGCGGATTTTTGCAGCATGGCCTAGTCAGCCGAAGCCAAATATTCAGCGATATAAAGGTTTAGGAGAAATGAATCCTGAACAGCTTTGGGATACCACCATGGATCCATCATCAAGAACAATGCTCCAGGTTAGTCTTAAAGACGCAATCGAGGCGGATGAAACCTTTGAAATGCTAATGGGTGATAAAGTGGAGCCACGTCGGGTTTTCATTGAAACAAATGCACAGTATGTTAAAAATTTAGATATATAAAAAGTCTTAAGCTAGACAATAGAAAGATTAAGGGTAGAGGTCAGACCACTATCCTCCTTTTCTTTTATTCAGTACGAAGGGTGTTGAAATGAGTATTTTCTGCGCCCTAATTAGGAGGTACCAATTATGGCTGAAACACCAAATTCTCAAATAAAAGAGATAAATATTAGTCAGGAAATGAAGACATCTTTTCTTGACTATGCAATGAGTGTTATTGTTTCACGTGCACTTCCAGATGTACGCGATGGATTAAAACCTGTTCATCGTCGTATTCTTTATGCTATGCACGATCTTGGAATTCATGCGGACAAACCATATAAAAAATCAGCACGTATCGTTGGAGATGTAATTGGTAAGTATCATCCTCATGGAGATTCAGCTGTTTATGAAACAATGGTTCGGATGGCCCAAGATTTCAATTTTCGTTACATGCTCGTAGATGGCCATGGAAACTTCGGTTCTGTTGATGGTGATTCAGCTGCGGCGATGCGTTACACCGAATCAAGAATGTCAAAAATCTCGATGGAACTCCTGCGAGATATTAACAAAGATACGATTGATTATCAAGATAACTACGATGGAGAGGAAAGGGAACCAGTTGTGCTACCAGCGCGCTTCCCTAACTTGCTGGTAAATGGAACAACTGGGATTGCTGTTGGAATGGCTACAAACATTCCACCGCACCAATTGGGCGAGGTTATAGATGGTGTTTTAGCTGTCAGTCATGATCCAGAAATTACAATCCAAGAATTAATGGAAATCATACCAGGTCCAGATTTTCCAACTGGTGGACAAATATTAGGCCGTAGTGGAATCCGCAAAGCCTACGAAACCGGTAGAGGCTCGATTACTGTTCGATCAAAGGTAGAAATTGAACAAAAGTCTAATGGTAAAGAAGTCATCATTGTCCATGAGCTACCTTATCAAGTTAATAAAGCAAGATTAATTGAAAAAATTGCTGAGTTAGCTCGCGATAAAAAGATTGAAGGCATTACTGATCTCCGTGACGAGTCTGACCGTAACGGAATGAGAATTGTCATCGAGGTTCGTAAGGATGCAAACGCGAATGTCCTTTTAAATAATTTATACAAGCACACAGCCTTGCAAACAAGCTTTGGTATCAACACATTAGCTTTAGTCGATGGCCAACCAAAGGTATTAAGCCTAAAACAATGTCTAGTTCATTATTTAAATCACCAAAAAGTTGTTATTCGACGTCGGACAGAGTTTGAACTTCGTAAAGCAGAAGCTCGTGCCCATATTTTAGAAGGCTTAAAAATAGCCCTAGATAATATCGATGCAGTTATTAGCTTAATTCGTGGATCAAGAACAACTGATATTGCCCGCGAAGGCTTAATGACTCAGTTCCAATTATCAGAAAAACAAGCTCAAGCAATCCTTGACATGCGCTTACAGCGTTTAACAGGTTTGGAAAGAGATAAAATTGAGGAAGAGTTAAATTCATTACATCAGCTTATTGCAGAGCTTAAAGCGATTCTAGCTAATGAAGAAAAAATCCTTGAAATTATCAGACAGGAACTATTAGAGGTTAAGGATCGCTTCAATGATAAGCGACGCACTGAAATCATTACTAGCGGTATTGAAATGATAGAGGATGAGGACCTTATTCCAAGAGAAAATGTCGTGATTACCTTAACGCACAATGGTTATATTAAACGACTACCAGTCTCTACGTATCGTTCCCAAAAACGAGGCGGGCGTGGTGTTCAAGGAATGAACACGAATGAGGACGATTTCGTCGAACATTTAATTACGACCTCAACTCACGATACTATCCTATTCTTTACAAATAAAGGGAAGGTATATCGTTCAAAGGGTTATGAAATTCCAGAATATAGCCGAACAGCAAAAGGTTTGCCTATAATCAATTTGCTTGAAGTTGATAAAGGTGAATGGATTAATGCGATTATCCCAGTTGCGGAATTTGATGATAACTTATTCCTTTTCTTTACAACAAAGGAAGGAGTTTCTAAACGTTCACCATTAACTTCATTTGCAAATATTCGTAATAATGGCTTAATTGCTGTGAATTTGCGTGAGGAAGATGAGTTAATTTCAGTTCGTCTGACTGACGGCAGCAAAGAAATCATAATTGGTACAAAAAATGGGATGTTGATCAGATTCCCAGAAACAGATGTGCGTTCAATGGGAAGAACAGCAACAGGCGTAAAAGGAATTACCTTGGACCCTGAAGACCAAGTAGTTGGAATGGAAGTGTTAGAAGAAAACACCGACATTTTAATCGTAACTGAAAAGGGTTATGGTAAACGGACCCCTGCTTTGGAATACCGAGTTCAAGGTAGAGGTGGTAAAGGTATTAAAACATGTAATATCACCGATAAAAACGGTTGTCTTGTTTCCATGAAAGTTATAACCGGTGAAGAGGATATTATGCTAATCACCACTGGTGGCGTTTTAATCAGAATGGATGTAAATGACGTTTCATCTATGGGTCGTAACACACAAGGAGTAAGATTGATTCGACTTGGAGAAGAAGACCATGATAAAGTTGCTACTGTTGCAAAGGTTGAAAAAGAAGAAGATAAATCAGAAGACGATATACAAAATGTAGAAGCAGAAGGAAGCGAATTTGAAGCTGATAATGCTGATACAAGTTTAACTCGCTTACTTGAAGCAGCGGAAGCTGATCAAAATGAAGAAGATTCAACAAATCCTGAATCTAAAACTTCTGATGATGAAGAATAATTTATAAATCAAATCAAGGTGACTCCGATGACGGGTCACCTTTTTTATTCCTTTTAACAAAAAGACTTGCAAAATTAAAATTGACTTGATATAATCATTCAAGTCAGTAGCGCTAATATGTTTTCAATCCTAATAATAATAAAAAAGATTGTTGACATATTAAAGCGAGAATGATATATTAATAAAGTCGCTTCTGAGCGATAACAAAACAAATTGCTCTTTGAAAACTAAACAAACAAACGTCAACAATAAACAAATTATAGTGCGATTGATTTCGATCATGAACACTAGCCAACGTAACTTTTATGAGCTAAATCAACTTTCTTGGAGAGTTTGATCCTGGCTCAGGACGAACGCTGGCGGCGTGCCTAATACATGCAAG
>NZ_JABAIT010000033.1 GCF_012843265.1 Bacillus sp. DNRA2
CAACCAGTCGTTTCATCGAAATGACGTCTCTGTCAGATAATTAAAAGAAGAGTGCTGACTGGATCAACACTCCATGCGACTGCCCGTCGCACAAAAAGGAACCTCAAAATGAGGCTCCCTAATCGAATCATTTATCCTTCTTAAGTCGGTTATTCTTTCTTAATAGCAGTATGATAATTCCCAATAAAAGCAATGTGATTGTTGAAAATCCAACTACAATATACACTGTATAATCCTTTGTTATTTCTATCGCTTTTTCGTTAATCGCCTGCGCTTCTTCCTTTTCAATGTTAAATGTTTCTTCCCAATCCCAATTGTTTGAACCGGAATTAGCATGTAATTTTAACGTGTACTTGCCAGGTTTTAGCTCGCGATTTTTCCAATCAATTACGACATCCATTGTTGAAACGGGCGCCATTTTATATCCTTCAACTTCGAGCCGATTTTCCTCTATGCCCTTAGAGTTATAAACAATTGCGTTTATGGCTAGATTCTCTACGATGACGGGTGTAGTGTTTTGGAGTTTGGCAATGATCGAAGTATGATAATCAACTAATTCAGGTTTAACGGACTGCAAGTTAAGTTCCGGTTCAATTTTTTGTTTGTTCTCTGTTAATTTCAAACCTAATACATAAGAATATTTGTTTAATATTTGCACTCCTTCAGATTTCTTTTCCGTATCCTTCATCTTTTTTTCAAAATAGATACCACCGAGAATCGTTCCAGCAAATTCTTTCTCAGGGATTTTGAGATTAATAGGGACAATTCTTGTTTCCCCTTTTGGTACGGCAACTGTTTTTTGCTGTATCGTTGCAATTTCTGTAATTGGTACTTTTAAGCTTTCATCCGGCTTGGCCTTGATATCGGTATAGTCTATTATTCCATTTCGATTGGTTTTAGGATTGGTAATATAGACATCAATTTCGATATCTTCTTGTGAGCTATTAAAGATTTCTACATTGATTACCTGTTCTTGGTTTGGCTCGACAAGCAAATCAAAGTAGGTAATATCCTTTTTAATTTGATTTTGAGGGATAATTGCGCGAACGGAATAGCCAACGAGTTCATCATTAGCCGCAACCTTGGATATATTGATCGATAAGAATAACAGCAGAATATAAATTGGTATTAGTGCTTTTGCTATTTTTGCCATCCTATACACCCTCTGTGAAGTTTTTTAATGAAAAATCTCGAACAATAGCAGCCTACCTATTATTCGAGATTTTATTTTTATTTACGGTGCATCAGTTAGTGTCCAGGTTAATGTAGAGGTATAAGCTTCTGCTCTCATCGTGCCGCCAATTACAGTTAATGTAACGCTATCGTTTGTCTCCACTCCTACTAATGGGTACCATCGAGTAATCCATGATCCACGGCCACTATTTGGCTGGGCATTCATAAATTTGAAGGCTGCATTATTTGTTGTCAAAATAAATGTTGTGGCTATCGCAGGTGGGAGAGAAGGGTTTTCTGAATCTTTTACTAACTCACCATTATTAAATTCAAGGTACGCCCCCTCCAATGTATCTGTGCTAGCACTAGTAAACGCTGACGCAGATACGGTAACTTTCCATCCTGTCGGGTTTCCACGTTTATCGGTTACTTGAATGAAAGGTTTTAATTCATTGGCTTCGTATGTCATTGTTTCTAGAGAAACTATTTGTGATCCAAAATTTAGACCAGTTACATAGTCAAGACTGAGAGGACCTGCTTGACCTGTTCCTGGAATGGCTGGGTCTGGAAGGGATCCATCATCAGGGTCTAAAACAGGTGGAGTGCTAGTATCCTCTGTAAATGTAACCGTAGCTGTTGATGTTGCAGCTAGGATTCCTTGAGCTAATAGCGTAAGCGACAAAATCGAAACCAATACAATAAGCACTATCTTTGATATTCGCACAATATTTCCCTCCTTTGGGTCACGAGGCAAAATAACATTAAACAATTTATGGTGCATTTTCTAATGTCCAATTTATTGTGGTGGAATAAGGGATGCCTGATTTTACATTACTGGGGGTCATTTTCATAAGAATTCCTTCGTCTGCTCCCCAAGTAATTGGTGTATCCTCAGTCGTTCCGGTCTCACCCTGATGAACGGTCACACCATCTTTTAATTTTCCTACTTCAATTCCGTCATTAACAAAAATGAGCGCATCAAGTGGTAACGCATCAAGTCCATCTGTTGTCAGTGGATTTTCTACTTTTGCTTTTATCGTCCATCGATAGCCCTGGCCACGTGTATCGTGTACTGTTACTGACAAATTTTCTATTTCCTGCACTCTATGAATCAATACCTCTTTAAAGCCAATCAAGGTATTTTCAAATTGAATTTCGGGTGGAACGTATAATTCTAGCACGGTTAAAATAACAGTAGTCGTCGATGTTCCACTTATATTGCCTACTCCATCTGTTTGTGAAGCAGTTATAACAGTTCCCGCTGCTTGGGGTGGAATATTTATAGAATAGGTTCCATCTGCACTAACTACTCCCTGATATGTACCAGTTGGGGTTGTGATATGGACAGTTGCTCCAGCTAAACCGGTTCCGGTTATTTTATTGTCCACGTCCTTCACAGGGTTAATGATTGGTGGTGATAGAGGAACTGAAATCTCATCATATCCCACTTGATCAGTTATTAAATTTACTGTAATAACGTTACTTTTCGCTGCAGCACCATAAAACTCCAACTTCCCATCTAAGCTACTAGGAAGTACCGAAATACCTAATTGAGCCAAATCAATAGTTAACTTTGCACTCATTCGTGAAATAAGGCTCAAATTTAATACGGAAGTGGACTCCCATACGATTTGACCGGTTTCTGGAACAATTGCGATGGGGTTATCTATTGTTTGATTATCCAACTCTAATCCTAGTAATGAATAGGTAGTTAACACTACATTCACAGCATCATTAAAGCCTGGATTACTCAATATCGATCTTAATTCCGGAGGCAACCAATAATGGAAATATTGACTTTCTATTAAATCTAAACCTAGCAGCTTATCCCCATATAGATCTAGAATTAATTCGCCTCCTTCATAGGAAGCATCTAAGTGCTGTATTTGTAAAATCGTAACATCAGCCAACGATGCATAGGCTTTTGGCTGTTCTAATTCTGTAGTAAGCTGTCCTTTTTCAATTGAAAATCTTGTCATGGTTGGAGTAAGAATAAAAATTGTGGCAGAAATGATGATAAAAAAAGATTGGATGGTTCTATTAATCCTAAATTGTCCCATTATACCCCCCCTCTTTGAGAAAGGTAGACCGATTGGATAGGATTCACTGAGGTGTATGAAAGCGGAAGGTGGTGAGGATTCGAATTTGTTTAGTGATTCTGCAAAATCTGTCGAATCCTATCACCTTTATTTTAACATTATTAAATAGAAAGCGGTTCAAAATATTACTAATATAATAAATATTATTTCACAATAAAGTTCAACTGCTCACAAATGCCATTTATTATATCTACAGGTAATACTCCATACGTAGATAATTCCTTCCCCTTTTCTTCCCCTGATCTCGCATGTAAATAGCTAGCGGAAACTAAGGCAGATATTGGGTCAGCGCCTTGTGCAAGAAACGAAGCAATTAAACCAGTTAGAACATCGCCACTTCCACCTTTACCTAAAGCATCATTTCCATGTGGATTTATGTAAATTTCTCCGTTTGGGGATGCGATAATCGAGCGATGACCTTTTAACAGTAAATAAACCTTGTGTTCTTTTGCAAAAGCTTTAGCAATTTCAATTCGATTTGCTTCAACCTCTTTTACCGTTGTGTTTAGCAATGTGGCCATCTCGCCTGGATGCGGTGTGAAAATAACTGCACCTTTGTAATGTTTAACCAACTCCAAATTGTTTCTTAACAAATACAACGAATCTGCATCGACTACTATCGATTGACCAGTAAGCTTTTCAAAAAACGTCCTCATCCACCTTTCTCCATCAGGAAAACGGCTCATACCTGGGCCTATTGCGAGGCTGTCCATTTGCGGTAGCTTTTCATTCAACTGTTCAATCGCCGAAACCGCAAAATGACCGTCCATTTCTGACAATGGTAAAAATAACGCTTCAGGAATTTGTGCAGCTGCCATCGGATAAATACTTTCAGGAATGGCTAGCGTCACTAAACCCGCCCCCGACTTTAGCACAGATTTTGCTGTGAATAGAGGGGCGCCCACATATGCTTTTGAACCACCTACAACTAGAACATGACCAAAAGTACCTTTATGACCATGAGGTGGTCGAGCTGGCACAGAATGTTTAACAAGTGATTCCGTGATTAATTTTGGTAAATTGAAACCTAGATCCTCGGCAATTCGCGTTGGCACGGAAATGTCTACCGCTTTCCATTCCCCGATATGCTTCGGCCCGTCTTGAAGGAAAAAGCCCTGTTTAGGAAAAACAAATGTCACCGTTTTATCAGCTTTAATCGCTACTCCATCAACTCTACCGGTATCGCTACTGACCCCTGATGGAATATCTACAGAAATGACTATTTTCGTTGGAGCAAACTCATTTACCATTTCAATAACTTCTTTAAATGGCTCCCGAACTGGGCCGTTCACTCCCGTTCCCAGTATAGAATCCACTATAACATCGGCGCTGCGTATTTCTGTCTCTATTTTTTCAAGATCATCGTCTTGAAGGTAAACTATCGGTAACTTTCGGTTTATGTATACGTCAAAATGAACCTTGGCATCCCCTTTAATTCGCTCTGGGTTAACCAACAAGCACAATAGCACATCACTACCTATATCGCTTAATCTCCGCGCAATCACAAATCCATCGCCGCCATTATTCCCGCCTCCCGCAAGAACGACGATGCGCGGATTTTCCGAAGTTGTGCTCGCAAGGATTTCATCTACTACTTTTGCCCCAGCGTTTTCCATTAACACTATCCCCGGCAGTCCTAATGTTTCCATTGTATATTGGTCCATTTGCTGCATTTCCTTTTGTCCAGCAATAAACATTGCGCACCCCCCCTTTTAGTTTTATTTTACTAAAAATTTAAATATCACACTAAATATATAAGTGGTTTGGGTCCATTGCATTTCGTAGAAGTCATCATTTTGGCCTCAAGACCCATCTTTGAGGACATTTCTCTTCATCAAAATCATCATTTTGTCCTCAAACCCCCTTCTTGAGGACATTTACTTTCATCGAAATCATCATTTTGGCCACATGACCCCTTCTTGAGGACATTTCCTTTCATAGAAGTCATCATTTTGGCCTCAAGACCCCTTCTTAAGGACATTTCTTTTCATCGAATTCATCATTTTGGCCACAAGACCCCTTCTTGAGGACATTTCTCTTCATCGAATTCATCATTTTGGCCTCAAAACCCCTTCTTGAGGACATTTCTTTTCATCGAATTCATCATTTTGGCCTCAAGACCCCTTCTTGAGGACATTTCTTTTCATAAACGTCATCGTTTTGGCCACAAGATTCCTTCTTGAGGACATTTCTTTTCGAATAATTCATCATATTAGCCACAAGGCAATTCATCCTCTCCTAGGAGCCTATATCGAAGAATATAAATTACGAAACTATTTATTTTTTATCTATATAATAGGCATGCATTGCGTGTCCTACTATTTGATATTGCTTTGATAGTATCCTCCTTATCGTTCGTTTATGTTTATCCAACCCACACCAATCATAAACAATATTTGTCGTAATCTTCTCCTCCGGAAATAACAACCTTAACTCCTCAACGCACCGTACAACAGCAGTCTCGACGCTTTCCTTATGATTACATTGGGAACATACCATCATTCTCCCGCTTCCCTCGACAGACAATGTATAGCAGCAAGCGCTCATCACACCCTTACGCAACGAATCATAAGAATAAGTTGGTAAATCTCTTATGGGATGGTCCGTAATATTCTCTTTAAGCAGAAAATCAGCCAACTTACGATGAACATTATTTAATTCTGCGGGCTTATCGGCTAATTCACCTATAAATCTATTGAGCTGGGAATGATAAACAATGGTATCATTTAATGGTGCTTGATATAAAAAGAAATTGGGGTTGATGAATACTACACATCCTTCAACGTGGAGCGTAAGTCCAATCTTACGCAGTAGTTTTCGAAGCAAAGTTTGAATGCGGTCTAGTTGATGAAGAGGATTATTAATATCATGATTAGTTTTGCGGCTATAGAAGTTGTCATCCTTAAAATAGTAATCATATTCGTAATTTTTTATCTCGAAGACAATGACGGAATGTTGGGTTATCATCAAAGAGTCGATTTGAAAAAGTGTACCGTCACACTTTAACAATAGATCATTTAATATGTAAAATTTTTGATCAAGTCCAGCTTTTTCTGCTAATAAATCAAAGTAAACCTCCCCATCATACCCTTTCTTTATAAAATAATAGCGATTCTTTTGTTGTGCAGTTAATTCCATCCGTGCATCTAACGACCTATACAGCTTTAGTTCCTTGGATTCCTCACGATTTAAATAAGCCATATTCCACATCCTTCCTATTTATTATTTTATAAAAATAACAATAGACAATCACATGGACTTTGTGTGAATTTTCAAACATAGCAAGCAAACAAAAAAAGCACCCTAAATAGAGTGCTCCCAAAAATTTATTTTAAACTCCGCTGTAAAAATGCCTTTGTTCGTTCCGATTTCGGATTGGCAAAAAATTCGTCAGGGTGACCGGATTCGATAATTTCGCCATTATCCATGAACATAACCCGGTTTGCAACTTCACGCGCAAATCCCATTTCGTGGGTGACGACGATCATTGTCATATGCTCTTCGGCTAGCTTTTTCATTACCTGCAGTACCTCACCTGTCAACTCAGGATCGAGAGCAGATGTTGGTTCATCGAACAACAATATTTCCGGGTCCATCATCAACGCCCGCGCGATTGCGACCCGCTGCTTTTGCCCCCCAGAAAGATTGGCAGGATAGGCGTTCGCGCGATCAGCCAGACCGATTTTACCCAATATCTCTGTGCTGCGCTTAGAAATTTCCGCCGCAGTTTCCTTTTTCACTAATTTCGGTGCAAGTTCCAGGTTTTCTTTTACCGTCAAGTGTGGGAAAAGATTAAAGTGCTGAAACACCATCCCCATTTTTGCGGTAATCGCTTTTAGCTCTTGCGGTTTTGAGTATACCCCATCCTTGACCAGGTAATCGCCATCAACCATAATCGTCCCACCGTTGATGTCCTCTAGATGAACTAGGCCACGCAACATCGTACTTTTCCCTGAGCCAGAGGGACCGATTACTGCGACAACGTCATTTTTATTTACCTCAAAGGTGATTTGTTTAAGGACTTCTACATCACCAAATGATTTTTTCAAATTGGATACTTCAATAATTGCCATGATGTCCCTCCTCCCTATTGGAATGTATAGCGCTTTTCAATCCATTTAAAGAACATACTAAGAATCAGCGTCATAATTAAATAAATGACTCCAGCAACAAAGAACGGCACAATCGTAAAGTCACGGTTTACCGCTGTTTGCGCAAAGTGCAATAATTCCGGTACTGCAACGGCATATAAGAGCGCGGTATCCTTCACGAGTGTCACCGATTCATTGGCCACTGCCGGTAGAGCAATCCGAAACATTTGCGGTAAAATGATTCTTGTCGTTGTTTGCCATTTATTAAAACCAAGCACTTTCGCTGCTTCGTATTGACCTTTATCAATCGCCAGCAAACCGCCACGGAAAATCTCTGCAAAATAGGCAGCATAGTTCAATATAAATCCTATACAGGCAGCGACAAAACGGTCAAACACCAAGTATTCACCAATAACCGGAATCATCGGCAGACCAAAACAAATAAACAATAATTGCAACAACAGTGGTGTTCCACGCATGATGTAAATATAGCCTTGGGCCAACCACGCAAGCGGCTTAATACTGCTGCGTACCCCCAATGTTAATAAAAATCCGACCGGGATTGAAATGACAATACAGATAATAAACAGCAAAACAGTCATCTGTGCGCCTTCAAGCATCGGCATCAGAATTGTACGAATGTAATCAAAAGACATACAGTAATCCTTCCTCCAAAAAAAGAAATACACAAGTCGCCAACTGGTAGGCGACTTGGACTAACCTTGATATTCACAACAAAACAGGATTTCCGTTCGGAACCCTGTTTTGCCTTATATCTTCTATTATTTTAAAACCTTATCTTCGCCAAACCATTTTTTCGAAATGTCTGCAGCAGTACCGTCTGCGTTAATTTCATCAAGTGCTTTTTGCAGCTTATTTAATAACGCTTCATTACCTTTTTTCACGCCAATACCGTATTCCTCTGGAGCAAGTGCTTCGTCAATGACTTTGAATTTTTCATTTTCTTTCGTCATGTAATAATTAATGACGATTTCATCAATAACAACGGCATCGATACGGCCTGATTTTAAATCGCTTAATGCTAGTACATTATCTTTGAATTCTGTTACAGTTTTAATTTTTTCATTTATCGGATTTGCACTTAGCGCATCTGCAGCTGAAGATAGTCCTTGAAGCCCAACTACTTTGCCTTCTAAATCAGCAAGCTTATTAATTTTTGAATCCGCTAAAGTCACAACGACTTGGTCATTCTTTAAATACGGCTTTGTGAATAGAACTTTTTCTTTCCGCTCGTCAGTAATAGTGTAACCGTTCCAAATTAAGTCAATGCGTCCAGAGCTAAGTTCAGATTCTTTTGTTTTCCAATCGATTGGTTGGAATTTGACTTCCATCCCCATTTTTTTAGCAGCTGCTTTAGCATAGTCAATGTCAAAGCCAACGATGTCATTTTTTTCATCGCGGAAGCCCATTGGAGCAAATGCGTCATCAATTCCGATTACTAGTTCTTTGCCTTTTTCCTTGTCATCACCCTCAGATGAACCTGAACACCCAGCTAGGGCGAAAATTGCAACTAGAGAAAATAACATGATTGCCAAACGCTTCATGTGAAAAATACCACCTTTACTCATAATATAATGATTTAAATTCGCTTTAGTACGTTAACATACTAACATATTATCACACTAACATATTATCATATTAATATAGTATCAGGCTATAGTATTTTTTTGAATCCACGCAAAATATAAATGGTAATTTTCTCAAGTCAAAATATAAATAAACCATCTAGAGTTGCATTATGCAGCTCCGATGGTTTATTTTCTGCTTCCTATCCAGATATGATGGAAAATTCAACTGATTTTTTTCCTAATTTTGCTTAAGATGATTTAACTCATCAATAAGCTGTTTCGTGCGCTTAGCATTTCCTTGAGCAAAGTTCTCGAAGCGTTCCTTCAACTCGGCATCATCGTGAATTCGTTCAGCAGTGATTAAATAAGTTCGCATTAAGTCTTCTTCAATTTCGATCGAGTGTTTAATGATGTCCTCAAGATTTTCCTTCTCTGAACCAGTGCTCCCATCAAATTTTTCTAAGCTCATCGAATCCCTCCTTCTCTCCTTTTATCGTTCACAAAGTTCAACCATCCCATTCAAGAATACTGACCTTTCTTTTATAAAATGTGTCTTCAAAGCCGGATTTTTGACCAATTGTGATAAATCTTTTATAATAACTCTTATGTCCCAGTAGCTCAGCAGGATAGAGCGACAGCCTCCTAAGCTGTAGGTCGTGAGTTCGAATCTCGCCTGGGACGTTTTTATTTTTTTACGGGGAAAAATGAAACCTTTTTATGCGATGGTCCGTAAATACATTATTACTAATCATTCGAAGGCGAATTAGTAGATTATTAGTGAAGCCTTCACAATATTTATTTTTACAAAACCTTGGAGGGAATATTCTTTGAAAAAATTTCTAGCAGCAATCCTTACAGCAGCGTTGATCTTCTCACCTATTGGAAGCTATGTTTTCCAGGATCATTCAACAACAGTAGAAGCTAGGGGCTATAAATCAGGAAAGAGAAGTTTTAACACCAACAACAGTACGACTAAAAACAATAATTCTTTGTTCCAAAATAAAAAGCAAGACACGAATACAAACAAATCAAAAACTACAAGCACATACAATGCAAAGAAGTTTAAACCAAGCGGTCTGATGAAAGGGCTTATGCTCGGTGGTCTTGCAGGTTTATTATTTGGTGGTTTGTTTGGCGGAATGGGCTTCTTTGGATCAATTCTCGGTCTATTGGTCAACGTATTCGCGATTATCATCCTATTTAATATTATCCGTAAAATTTATGTCATGATTAAAGATAAGAAGAAAAAAAAGGCTGCTAATCAATGGAGAAGCTAGTCATATTTGAACAAGATATCATCAATGCGCTTTGTGTGTATGTTGCCCGCAAAAAGCAAGTGAAACCCGAAGATGTTACGGTGGAATTAGCTTTTGATGATGATTACGGCTTTTCAGCTGAGGCTTGGGTCGATGGACGCACTCAAATCTTGATTGCCGCTAACATAATAGAAGCTTTACGTTTATGGCTTGATGAATATTTACATCGCAACCCATTTGCCGGTATTGAGCTCGTCTTAGACGACGAAGAAGGTATTATTGCAGTCGTAAGAGGCTAATTTTATTAGGTCCACAGGTTTAAATCCTGTGGACCTTATTTTTATCCTCAAGGATGATATATCATTAACTTATTATTGGAAATTAGCGAAAAACTATAGTACATTTACATTTTAATGAATTAAAATAGTAGTATTGTATTTCTGACAACTTTGAGGTGCCACCCGGATGAGTATAGAAAAACCACATTATATTGCTTCATCAAATAGACTCTGTCTTGAAAGTGGCATGAGTCCCGATATTATCGTGAGACCAAAAAATTTTTTGACAGAACAAGAACTGATTGCTAAAAAAACGGCTTACAAAGAGATTCTTTCCGTGGTCAATTTTTTTTCATATAAGCTATTGGATTCTTTAAAAGGAACCCCTCTGTTAATTGTAATCTCTGATTCAGAAGGATATTTACTAGATACTGTTGGGGATGCTGCCATAAAGGCAACCGTTGAGGAATTGGGAATTACGTTAGGTTGTCTTTTTTCCCGAGAAGATGTTGGGACGAATGTCGTGAGCTTAGCATTAGAAGAGGGACACCCTGTGAAATTGATAGGTAATGATCACTTTCATAAGCATCTTTTTGAAATTGCTTGTTACGGTGCACCGTTCCACTATACTGATGAAGATACTTTGCTTGGCAGTATTTGTATCATGATGCCGATTACTTTTCAAAATCCAATGTTTTTATCAATATTGTCTCAAGCCGTTGATACAATCGAAAGGGAGCTTTTGTTAAGAAAACAAAATCGAGCATTAAGTATTATGAATCAAGTTATGCTAAGTAGCTCCAAAAACGGTATCATCATGACCGATGAAAATGGTGTTACAACTGAAATTAATGCGATTGCCGAAAAAATATTAAACATAAATTCAGAAACGGATTTAGGGACGAGTATTTATGACTCTCTCTTGATTGGAACTTATTTTAAAAGTGTAATTGAGACAGAAGAAATAATTGAAAACATTGAGCTAAAATTCACTAACGCTAATGGTGAACAAATTGTTTGTTTATTTGATGCCCAACGTATCTATGAGGGAGATAAAGTAATTGGAGCATTTGGCAGATTCAGAGATATAACGGATCGCTGTTTAATGGAGAAAAAAATAAAAGAAAATGAAAAACGGATTCTTGCAGGGCAAATTGCCGCTGGCATTGCCCACGAAATTAGAAATCCGTTAACCACTGTAAGAGGATACCTGCAATTTCTTGAAAAGACAGTGGATACAAATACAGCACAGCTCTTTACAAGTTTATTAATACCTGAAATTGACCGTGCTAACAAAATTATTTCTGATTTTTTGAGAATCGCAAAACCAACAACAAAAGAGTTCGAAATTCTGCAGGTACATCAATTTTTAATCGATTACCTTTGGAAGTTTCTCGAAAGCGAAGCACTGCTGCACACTATTGAAATTAACTTAGATATCCACCCTGATACAGATCATCTCATTATTCACTGTAACCGAGAAGAGCTTTTACAGGTATTTATGAATTTATTTCAAAACTCCATTCAAGCTAAAGGTCACCGACCATTAGCAATTAACATCCGAACCAAAGTTGTGGATTCAAGCGTTCAATTTATTTTTAGTGATAATGGTAAAGGTATTCATTCTAGTGATTTGGCTCGTATTTTTGAACCATTCTTTTCAACTAAAGATATTGGGACCGGTTTGGGTTTATCCATTTCGCAAAAAATTATCGAAAATCACAATGGAACAATTCAAGCAATAAGTAATGAACATGGAACTGAATTTATTATCGAACTTCCATATATTAAGCTTCATTAACGCTCCAGCTAATTATTAAAAACTCAACATGTTAGTAGGAAACTATCAGAATAATCGTTGTCCCTATGGGTCTCTTCCATAGGGACTTCTTCGTTAAAAATTCATCCTAGATTGACCACCATCGACGTTGATGCTAGCGCCAACAATCCACGATGCCTTTGGTGAAGCCAAAAAGGCCACGACATTCGCAACTTCTACTGCTGTACCAAACCGACCAGCTGGGATTTCATTTTGAACAAACTGGCCAATTCGCTCGGGGTCAGCTTCAAGGCGCCGTTTCCAGTTCCCCGTTTCGTGAAGAATACTGCCAGGTGCAACACTATTTACACGAATCCCAAATGGGATCATTTCGTCCCCAAACGACTTCGTAAAGCTGATGAGAGCAGACTTCGCGTTATTATATGTGACCTTTCCACCGCTCTCCCGACCATATATAGAGGTAATGTTAATAATCGAACCCCCACCCCTTGTTTGTTTCATCCGCTGGGCTGCTAGCTTGCTTAAATGGACCGCAGAGAAATAATTAAGTTCCATTGCTTGATAAAATAAAGCCATGTCTGTATCAGCAGCGGCACCACCGTTACTGCCGCCTGCATTATTAACGAGGACATCGATCGTGCCCTTTTCCTTTAAAAACGTTTCAATCAACGCCTCACGCTCTGATGCAATGCTTATATCTGCTTGAAAAATCGAGACATTTCCATCCAAGTCAGCTTTTGCAGATTGGAGCGCCTCCATATCACGAGCAACAATTGAAACATTTGCCCCCTCTTGAACGAATACTTCCGCAATTGCTTTGCCGATTCCTTTTGAACCACCGGTAATTAAGATATTTTTCCCTTGCAGTTGTAAATCCACCCAAAACACTCCTATGTACAATTTTATTTATTTTAACTTATCTTACGTATTTTCAAAAGCGACGCTAGCATTATTTTCCATACGCCTCAGGTCTTAGATAAAAATCGGTCTCTACAAAACTAGAAATTTATGTAATATTTGATGCACGAAATAAATAAAAGTAAAAGGTGCTTGCACAAACACTTATCTATTATCCAATATGTGTAAACAACATTTAAATGGAAAATTTTAAAGGAGGGATAGAGTCAGGACTTACTACTTATAAAATTATGTAAAAAATTGTAAATAATACAAAAATTTCCACTATATCTGTAGTATTATTAATTACAACTACAACTTTTCCAAGGAGGGAACAATACGTGTCGATATTCACTAAATGGGCATTTGGGAACAAGTCTGCGATAACCTTAATGACACTCTTAATTTTAGTAATCGGTGTGATCAGTTATTTTAGACTGCCAATGGAATTTCTCCCATCTGCCGATAACCCGCAAGTAACGATTATTTCAATGGGGCAAGGAACAGATTCGAAAACAATGGAAACCGAAGTTACAACCCCAGTTGAAAATGCTGTAACTGGTATCAAAGGAAAAAAGTCAATTAACTCAACAACCGGGGATGGCTTTTCGAAAGTAGATATATTTTTTGAAGCCGGCTCGGACATGAAGCAAGCGAAACAGGATGTTCAAGAGGCGCTTTCAAACGTAAATTTGCCGGCTTACATATCCAAACCGATCGTCTCGCAACTGAACACCTCGATGATCCCGATTTCCAATATTGCCGTTACCTTTGACGACGGACTAACCCAAGAAAATATTGATTTTTATAAAGAAAAAATCCTCCCATTATACAAAGACATTGACGGCGTGGCCCAGGTTGAATTATATGGCGCAGAAGCTTCAGTCATCTCTGTAAAAATCGATAACGATAAACTAGCCCAGCACCAAATCTCGCTTCAAGAAATAATGGGAATTCTGCAAGGACAAAACACTGCCGTTGCAATCGGCGAAAAAATTATTGATGGTAAATCTAGTAATATTAAAGTACTTGGTGACTTGACTAGCCTCGATAAACTGAAAAAACTGCCCGTTGCAGAAAACGTAACACTTGCTGACATCGCTAAGATTGAGGAAAAAGACAGCGGCAATTACATCAGCCGATTTAACGGTAAGGACGCTTTAGATATGGGCATCACCAAAGATAGCAATTCAAACGCAGTCGCCATCAGTAAAGAGGTTGAAAAAGTTACGAAGGAGATCAACAAAAAATATAAACAGCAGGAATCTACAATCTACGTAGCTGCAGCTGATATGGTTGAAACTTCTGTCCACACAATGATTAAAGAAGTTTTACTCGGAGCACTATTTGCAACAATCGTTATCATGATTTTCCTAAGAAACATTCGCACTACATTTATTACAATTGTCTCCATTCCACTATCCCTTTGCCTGACCTTGTTCCTATTATCATGGTCTGGAGTTACGTTAAATATATTAACTCTCGGTGGCGTTGCCGTTGCGGTAGGCCGTTTAGTGGATGACAGTATTGTTGTCATCGAAAACATATATCGCCGCATGCAAACTGAAAAGTTTTCCGCCCGCTTGGTTATTGAAGCAACAAAACAGGTTGGAACTGCGATAACTGCATCCACCCTCACAACAGTTGCGGTATTTTTACCGATGAGCCTGCTAAATGGCGGACTGAGACAGTTCCTACTACCATTCGCATTAACTGTAACATACTCACTGCTTGCATCGTTATTGGTTGCCTTAACTGTTGTTCCGTTAATGAGTGCGAGTCTTTTGAAAAATACAAAAGTACCAGAACACAAACCAGCTATTCGCTTTCCAAAGTTTGTGAGTTGGTCACTAAATCACAAATGGATTATTTTCACGACTTCGATTCTGTTATTTGTTGGATCCATCGGCGCTTATTTTTCAATACCAAAGGGAGCAGTTGACAATTCTTCAGCCGATTATGTTTATGCGACATTAAGTTATCCAAATGAGACTCCATTTGAGGAAGTGACGCAAAAAGCAATACAATTAGAAAAATCGATAAAAGCGATGGACCAGGTTAGCGATTTATTCACTCAATTAGGTTCATCAGCCGCGTCAGCACAATACGGCTGGATAGGCTCACCAACCGAAGCATCCTATAGCATTTTGTTAAAAGATAAACACGATACCGATCAAGTCATTAAAGAACTGGAAAAGAAAAAGGATGAGTACCCTGATGCTACATTAGAGGTTTCAACGGCATCGTTTATGATGGGTGGTGGCGGCACCAATATCACCATTGATGTCATTGGTGAAAATCAAGACAATCTTGAGAAAGTAGCCAATACTGTTAAAGGAAAAATCGCCGATATTGACGGTGTTGAAAAAGTTACCACCAACCAGGATGAAAAGAAAACTGTTTATTCATTAAAAGTCGACCCAGCAAAAGGGAATACTGAACAAATCGCTGGTCAGCTAGGCGTCATGTTAAACAGCACGCCACTTGGAACGATTTCAATAAATGGCAATCAAACAACCGTTATGATGGAACCACTACTTGAAACAAAAACACCAGATGAGTTAAAAAACATCCCAGTCATGATGGAAGCTGGTATGGTTCCAGTCTCGGAAGTTGCGACATTGCATAGCGAAGAAAGTACAACTAACCAATTCCATAAGGATGGCGAAACATACTTGCAAGTTACCGCTTCAGTTGACCCTGCCAAGCTATCTGAGATTTCCAAGAAAATTAATTTAGAAATTTTCGGAGACCAGAAAGCTAAGAAAGGAATTGACCTACCAGACGATGTTGAAGTGGTCGTAGGCGGAGCAAGTGCCCAGCAAACTGATGATTTCGCTGATTTATTTGTGATCATGCTCGTTTCTATCGGAATCGTATTTTTAATCATGGTCATCACCTTTAAATCGATTAAAACACCGATTGCGATTCTGTTCTCCCTACCGCTCGCAGCAATTGGAGCCGTATTGGGTATTATCATCAGTACAATCTCAGTTGACATTACTGCTCTCTTAGGTGCATTGATGCTCATCGGTATCGTTGTCACAAACGCTATTGTATTATTAGACCGTGTGAAGCAAAATGAACAGTCCATGACCATCCGTGAGGCATTAATTGAAGCAACTTCAACGCGAATGCGCCCAATCTTGATGACAGCAGTAGCAACCATCTGTGCCATGTTACCATTACTGTTTAAACAGGCAGCAGCCGGAAGTCTTGTTTCACAAAGCTTAGCAATCGTGGTCATTGGTGGCTTGGCGTTGGCAACACTCTTAACCTTAATTGTTATCCCGTGCATCTATGAAATGCTTTACTTCAAAAAATCAAGAAAACAACGTCTAGCACAACCAGCAGACGAAACTTTATCCGTATAACTATTGAGCCCAAGCAAAGCAGAGTAACGAATCTCCTTCGTTACTCTGTTTTTTTATTGTGATTATTAAAAGGAAAAACAGCCATATTAAAGATAGGATTGAATATGAAGGAGTGAAATTGATGCAATTTTTATCACGGGACGATATTATTAATGATTTGCAGCAATCCTTTCAAACTTATATAAATAAATACGGCTTAGATGATATCGGAATTTTCGAAGAGGAAGGACGAGGCAATCAATATTATATTGGCTTTACTGCTAAGAAGGCGGGCAGGACCTATCATATCCATGCTCCTTTTATTAAAAATCAAAACGGTGAATTAACTCCATCTCAGAATGACTGGACAATAGAATCCGATGAGCCTGATGGTAAGGATTTACATGGTTTTAATGATGTGGAAAGTGCATTAAGTGAAATACAGTAACGGTAGTGGGTGAAGGTAATCATTTATTGATTTCCTTCACCCTTTTTTATTGCTATCATTCTTAAACTGTTTAATCGAGCACAGGTAATGGTTTCAATCTATGGTTTCAATCTATGGTTTCAATCTATGGTTTCAATCTATGGTTTCAATCTATGGTTTGGCACCATTTCATCTTTATTTTTATAATATGAAAAAAACAATTCTAATGGAGATGTTCGTGTTGATTCATATTGTCAAAACTGGTGAAACCCTTTATCAAATTTCAAGGGATTACCGAACTCCTTATTCTGAGATTGTTAGAGCTAACCCCGGCATCAATCCAAATGTTCTTTATCCCGGCCAACGAATAAATATTCCCGGTATTCCTCCGAGCCATACGATACCCTATAAAATTGAGGTTTCTGTTAATCAGCGATGGTTGCGATTGTATCGGAATGGTGTGCTACAGAAGCAATATCCGATTGCCGTTGGTAGGATGCTGTTTCATACCCCGGTTGGTGAATACATTATTGTGAACCATGCTCCGAATCCGGGCGGGCCCTTTGGGACGATGTGGATGAGCTTATCCAAAGATCATTATGGAATTCATGGCACGAATGACCCTAGCTCGATTGGCAAGGCTGTTTCCCACGGTTGTATTCGCATGTATAACAGGGATGTCGAAGAATTGGCAGCTACTGTGCCCAATGGTACTGCTGTGGTGATACATCCATAATAACACTGGAAACCGTTAATTCTGTACAACGCAAGGTAAGTATTGATTTCGCAAAATCGGGAAAGGTAAAGTTAAAACAGGTCTGGTGGTAACGATGAAATCCGGCAGTTTAGCTCCCGCTATATTTGTATGCGGAATGATAAGTCCAATTTTTTTTGTAACAGTTTTTTTAATTGATGGAGCGACACGACCTGACTATGATCCCTATTTTCATTGGATTAGTCATTTAAGCCTAGGTGAACGAGGTTGGATTGGAATTGCTAATTTGATTTTGATGGGAATTAATTGCATGACTTTAGGAATTATCATTAAGAAAAGTATGGTGGGCAAAGGTGCTCTGTGGGGACCAAGGGTAATTTTCTTATTAGGGGTGGAATTGGTGTTATGTGGCATCTTTATTATCGATCCATTGATGGGCTATCCTGTTGGTGCTGTTGCTCACCTTTCCCTAACTGGGATTTTTCATTTTATAAGTAGCTTTGTTATGTTTGAAACGTTAATAGCCGCCTGCTTTGTATTGGCTTCTCAGTTTTCTAGATGGTTCTGGGTTTATTCGATTCTATCGGGGATATTGGCGATTATGAGTATCAGTGGTTGTTTGGCTTTTGCAGTATTGCATTTTGCGGGAGTATTAGTTGGTGGGCCGAGTGGCTTATTTGAACGGATTGCGATGATGATTGGGTGCATGTGGATTGTGGTGTTTTCGGGTTTGGTGATCAGGGAGGTTCGGGGATAATATTACTGCACGAAGTATCGCATGTGTGGATTTTCGGGCACCAATCCTGCTCTTTGATGACCATTTTTTCGTGTACTGCAATTTTCGGGCACCAATACACCCCATTGATGCCCATTTTTATTTACCAGGATTTTTGGGCATTATTCACTGCCCTGCCTCCCACTTCATCACTTCTTCGCGAACAATTGGTGCAACTTTTGTTCCCAGAAGCTCAATTGAATGCATTACTTCCGCGTGAGGCATCGAACCAACTGGTAAGTGGAGCATAAACCTAGTGATGCCTACTTCCTTGCGCAAATGAATAATCTTTGCCGCAACCGTTTCTGGATCGCCGACATATAGCGCACCTTCAAAGCTGCGAGCCGCATCAAAGCTAGACCGGTCATAATGTCCCCAGCCGCGCTCCCTGCCTAGTACATTCATGACATACTGTGTTGATGGGAAAAATTGATCAGCAGCCGTTTCAGAATCATCAGCAATAAAACCATGTGAATGGGACGCCACCGCAAGCTTCGAAATATCATGTCCTGCCTTCTCCGCAGCACGATAATAGAGTTTTACTAAAGGAGCAAATCGGACCGGACTGCCACCAATAATCGCCAATACCAACGGCAACCCTAAATAGCCTGCCCGTACCACCGATTCACTATTGCCACCGCTACCAATCCAAATCGGTAACGGAGTTTGTACTGGGCGCGGATAAATGCCGCGATTCTGAATCGCCGGACGGTGCCCACCACGCCAATTAACGATTTCAGACTGTTGTATTTTCAATAATAATTCCAGCTTTTCTTCAAATAACTCATCATAATCCTTTAAATCATAACCAAACAACGGAAATGATTCGATGAAGGAGCCTCGACCAGCCATAATCTCGGCACGGCCGTTTGAGATTCCATCTAGGGCTGCGAAATCCTGAAACACTCGAACAGGGTCAGCCGATGAAAGTACGGTTACAGCACTCGTTAAGCGAATCCGTTTTGTTTGTGGTGCAGCTGCAGCAAGAACAATCGCTGGATTAGATGCTGCAAAATCTTCACGATGATGCTCACCAACACCGAAAATATCTAATCCAACCTTATCTGCCAAGATAATTTCTTCGACTACCTCTCTTAATCGCTCGGCATGGCTAATTACCTTTCCAGTTCTGACATCCGGTGTTGTTTCTGCAAACGTACTAATTCCAATTTCCACTTAACTTTCCCCCTTCAATCTATCTGACAATTATGCTTAGGTTTATTTTAATATGATTAGCAAAATTATTATTTAAATATGCTCAAGCAAAAAAATAGCACCTTCCCATAAGGTGCTCGAAATCAGTATTAAGTCCCGCAAAATGTCCGATAGGGTCGGGCAGAAGGAACGGGTAATTGGCTGTATTCCTCTTGTTCTACAGAAAAATCATAGGGATGAGACAATACCTCCAATAATTTCATCATTACACTGTAATCTCCATTATTAGCAGCTTCCAAAGCTTCTTCCACGCGATGATTGCGCGGGATCACAACAGGATTTGCACCGCGCATTAGCTGCTCGACTTCCTGTTTCGATTGCTTTTGCTTAGCAAGCCGATTCTGCCATTGTTTGTGCCAATTAGCAAAATCGGAACTTCCAATCAAAGCCTCTTCCTGCAAATCATATGTTAGCGCACGAAACGTATTGGTGAAATCAGCACGACTTTCTTTCATGATTTTAAGGAGCCCTTCAATTAACGCTTCATCCTCTTTTTCTTCATTAAATAATCCTAATTTTTCCCGCATGCCCTTCATCCAACTGCCACTAAATAACTCATTAAACTTTGAAATCTCCGCTTGGGCGATGTCCACAGCTTGATTTTCATCATCGGCTAGTAACGGCAATAGTGTTTCCGCAAATCTGGCCAAATTCCAACCGCCAATATACGGCTGGTTTCCATACGCATACCGACCTTCCCTGTCAATCGAGCTAAACACCGTCGCTGGGTCATACGCATCCATAAAAGCACACGGGCCGTAATCAATCGTTTCACCACATATCGTCATATTATCTGTATTCATAACCCCGTGGATAAATCCAACTAGCATCCATTTGGCGATTAACTCCGCTTGGCGTTTGATAACCTCTTGAAGCAGCAAGCGATATCGATTTGATTCTGGTTCAGCTTCAAGCTCGGGATAGTGACGTTTAATCGTATAATCCGCCAGACTCCGCAAATCGTCCACCGAACACCAGGCGGCAGCGTATTGAAAGGTTCCTACACGAATGTGACTCGCGGCCACTCGGGTCAAGACTGCACCAGGTTGAATTGTTTCGCGAATAACTTCCTCACCAGTTGTCACCACTGCCAAACTGCGAGTCGTCGGAATTCCAAGTGCATGCATCGCTTCGCTGATTATATACTCGCGGAGCATTGGCCCAAGGACCGCACGACCATCCCCACCACGTGAATATGGCGTACGCCCTGAACCCTTAAGCTGAATATCGTATCGCATCCCTGTTGGTGTGAGATGTTCCCCTAGTAAATGGGCACGACCATCCCCCAATTTTGTAAAATGTCCAAACTGATGGCCAGCATAAGCTTCGGATAGTGGGGCAGCACCTTCAGGGATTCTATTTCCAGAAAAAATTTCCGCTCCAACCTGCCCTTCTAGCTCTATTGGATTTAACCCTAGTTCTTTTGCTAAAGTCTTATTGAAAATGATTAGCTTTGGTGAACGAACGGGAGCTGGATTGAGACTTGTATAAAATGTATTGGGTAGCTGGGCGGCATAGCTGTTATTAAAATTCCATCCTTGCTCCAACTCTAATTGTTTATTGATCACAGTATCCCTCCTTTTCTCTGAGCAGTCTTATTTAAAGGCTCTGTTATTATACATTACTGATTTTCGTGTAGGTTTGAGATTTCATAAGCGGAGAATTTCCGGCTAATGTATAAAGCGGACGCTTTAGAGCGTGATATAAGCGGAGAATTTCCGATTAACTACTCTAAATAAGATAAAATCAAAGGATTTGGATTAATTAAACGGAAAAACTCCGCTTATTTTAAAGGAAATATGGGTATTTCCCAATTTAACCGGAATTCTTCCGTTAATTTTTTAAAACAAGTGAAATGAACATATAGCAGAGCCTATTAAAAGGTAATACCAACACAATTACACCATTAACACTTTATATATGCATTTAAAATAAAACAGTAATGTTAGTGTCTGTTCTAGCATTCTTATTATTCCTGTATTAAATAAAAAGCCCAATCACAATGATAGTGATTGAGCTTTCCAAAATATCCTAATGATCCCGATTCACAATATAATTCATCAAATGCTTTAAAAAGGCTGTATTTCGTGGGACCTTCTCCAATGCTTCAATAGCCAAACAATAGTGCTCCCACATTGCTTTTTTGGCACCGTCTTCACCAAGTATCGTCACAAAAGTAGAAGCATGGTTTGCCGCATCCTTGCCAACTGGTTTTCCAATTAAACTCTGCTCACCTTCAATATCAAGCAAATCATCCTTAATTTGAAAAGCAATTCCAGCATGTCGGGCAAATGCTTTTAATGCCTCCATCTCATTCTCGTCCACCTCTGCAAGAATAGCAGGCATAATTAGTGAGGCTTCAAAGGCAATACCCGTTTTATAAAAGCACATCTCATTCAGCTGTTCAAGCGTTAACAACTTCCCTTTTGCGTAAAGGTCCATTGCTTGACCGCGGCACATGTCACCAACTGTATGGGAAGAATAACGAATTAACTTTAACACTGTTTCTGGGGCAAAGCCTTGAAGTTCAGATTGCTCTTCAACTGCCTTTTGTGTTAAAAATAATCCTGTCAACTCAGCGATAGCGGGATTGTAGACCTTATGAAGAGTGGGGCGCCCGCGCCGAAATGATGCATTATCCTGAGCAGGCAAATCATCAAACACAAGCGAAGCAGTATGCATGTACTCCAATGATTTCAAAAGCGGGACGATTGCTGACTCATTTAAACCATACTCATCAATACCCATCACCCAAGTCATAATCGGTCTTAATCGTTTTCCATCACCTTCGAGGCTGTAGTTTGCTGCATCAATAATTGGCTCCTCTAGCAACGCTTCAGCATCAATCGGGTCAATTTTTAACATATGATTAATCCGAGCGCGAACAGTCTTTATTTTTTCAAAAAATTGTTCTTGCTCTGTGCTCTCTCGCTGTAAAATTGTAATCATCTCATCGCGTAACAATTTATCAAAAAATTCAACATCCACCGCCTTGTTGACCATACTTTGGATAAGATGTTCAAAGCTAGGATTTCCAGAGAAAAATATCTCCATAACCTCGTGATACTTCCCCGAGCCGTGGCGTGCTTTGAAACGCTTCAAGCCATTAATGGCCCGGTCCAAAATCACTTCACAAACCATTGAATCTGATTGATACACTTGATGGATTAAGAACGAAATTACCGACCAATATAATTCAAACGGATTGATTAGATCAGGGCGCTCTTGATGATAAGTTAAATAGTAAGTGTATGGGGTGACCGCGCCTGCTTCTAAATCTGCAAACATATCAGTAAAATCATCCGCTAGCTGATTATAAATTCCATAGGCAAAAGTGCGTTCCTCAAAGCCCGAATCCTCTGGAGCACTTAGCACCGAACGAGCAATTAATCGAGAAGCTGATGATTTTAGGATTATCGGGACATATAGCTCGGCATTGCTGTAATTTGGATTTGCTAATTGCTTGTTGCGGTCGACCTCCTGTGCTTGAAAAAAAACAAAGGCTTGCTCGAAAAATGAATCCCGCAACTCCTCATTCTGATGAGCCTTTATGTATTCAAACGCAGATTTAAGTTCACTGTGTATAAAGCCAAGTATGTCAGGATTCAACCCAGGCCACTCAGTAAGGCTTGGTACTGTGCGCGTAATGATAGCCTCACGAATAAGAGAAGAATATTGCTGCTTTTCATATTCATTTAATACTTTGGAATCTAGTAAATCATCAATAAAGGGGTAGGTAAGTCCATAGGCATATCCCAGTTGAATGGCTTCATTAAGCTTCTTTGTACGCTCATCAGCCGATAATTGATGATCCATTTCTTCGATGGCATGCATATAAACTCCACCAATAATTTTCATCAACTTGCGCTGAGCGTTCACTCCGTCCAGGCCTTCAGGCATTTCCTCAGCCACAGTCTTGAGCTTTCCCATTAACCATATAAAGGCTTTTTCAACTCCATCTTGCTGAGCCTTTCGATACAAGGACACCATGTTGAATGGTTCTTGGATGTAGCGGTTTTCCGATGTTGGGGATTGTGTCAATTGTTTTTTTAATTTAGAAGCCACCTGTCTAACTCTTAATTGAGTGTCGGGCGAGCTTAATGCCTTGCCCAAGTCTCGCATATACAAATAGGCAATGCTTCGTTCAAGATAAGCATCCAGCTTTCCGGTAAAGTTAAGCCACTGAATGTAATGCTGATAGTCCCTAGGGCTTGCTTCTTTTTTCCTTTTAGAAAAATAGGAAAGCAGTGAACTCGTTCGGAGATGATTCTGTTTCCATGAGTGGATATCTTTTGTTAAAGCCGGAACGTAGGATTTTTCTTGAACCTGACTGATTAGTAGCTGCAAATAATGCGCAGCCTTTTGCTCAGCAACCGTATAGCCTGTTTCGGTTTTGTTAATTAGCTCATCTATCATAAGAATCCCTCATTATCTTGTTTTCTCTTTCTCTATTTATTACGTATTCTTAGGATTCTATTATATTACATTTTTATAAAAAGGGTTTTCCAGATATACCGGAAAACCCTTTTCTTAATGGCTGTGTTATACATAATTGTTGATTTCCGCTACAGGCACTACGCGCACCTTAAGGGCTAGTTGGGAGCCTCCTCGGCGCATTCGCGCCTGCGGGGTCTCCCATACTAGCTACTCCTGCAGGTGTCTTCGTGCCTTCCGCTCCAATCAACTTGCGAAAAATCAAATTAAAATGTTAACACAGCCTTCTTAAAATTTATTAAGCTTTTAGTGTTCGCTTCAAGAACTCTCTTGTTCGCTCCTCGGTCGGATTGTTAAAGATTTGCTCCGGACTTCCTTCCTCGGCAATGACACCCTTGTCCATAAACACAACTCGGTCAGAAACCTCACGGGCAAATTCCATCTCATGGGTCACGATTAGCATCGTCAACCCAGCATCGGCTAATTCTTTCATAACTTTCAGCACCTCTCCGACCATTTCAGGGTCTAGTGCTGAGGTCGGTTCATCAAACAGCATTACATCTGGCTCCATCGACAAAGCTCTGGCAATCGCAACCCGTTGTTTTTGGCCCCCGGATAATTGCTTTGGTTTGGCGTTAACAAACCGCTCCATTCCCACTAGTGATAAATATTTCATTGCTACTTTTTCCGCTTCCTGTTTTGAGCGCTTTAGCACTTTCATTTGTCCTACGACACAATTATTTAACACATTATGATTGTTAAACAGGTTAAAGTGCTGGAACACCATCCCTAGGTTTTTGCGATACTCATATACATTATGTTTATCGTCTAAAATATTTTCACCCTTATAAATAATTTGTCCGCCACTCGGCTTTTCGAGGAGATTCACACAACGGAGCAATGTCGATTTTCCTGATCCTGAAGAACCAATAATACAGACAACCTCACCTTTACTAACCGAAAAATTGATATCCTTTAACACTTCATGTGCGCCAAACGACTTTTTCAACTGTTGAATCTCAATTACTTGTTCCATCTTGAACCCCTCCTTTACAAACGATTACCATCATGATTTTGACGGCGCAGAATATCCTCTGGTGTTTCCACCTGCATTTGATTTGCCATTAAAATATAATCGTCCGGACCATCGATTTTTCGTTCAATCCAACGAAGGATTCTCGTAACAGTAAACGTCATCACAAAGTAAAGCACGCAGGCTACAAAGAACGATTCAAAATATCTAAAGTTATTTCCTGCGATTGATTTCGTTTGGAAAAATAATTCCGATACAGAAATGACATTCAGAACTGACGTATCTTTAATATTAATAACAAACTCATTTCCCGTTGCTGGTAAAATATTTCTGATTACCTGTGGTAACACAACGTTAAACATTGTTTGAAAATGATTCATTCCAATCGCTTGGGCTGCTTCAAACTGACCTTTATCGATCGAGACAATTCCGCCACGGACGATTTCTGACATATAAGCTCCCGTATTAATCGAAACGATAAAGACAGCAGCATATAAGCGGTCCATATCGACTCCAAACGCTAACGCTGATCCATAATAAATAACCATTGCCTGAACAATCATTGGTGTGCCGCGGAAAAATTCGATATAAATAGATAAAATAGCATTAACAATTTTTAGCAAGATTTTCTTTAGTCCACGTTCAGGGACTGGAATGGTACGAATCACACCAATTAGCAATCCAATTAATGAACCAATGATGGTTCCAATGATTGAAATGACTAACGTTACACCAGCACCGCGCAAAAACATTGGCCAGTTTTCCGAAACGATTTGTATTACCCATTCTAAACTCATGTTTTCCTCCTATAACCACGAAACCGAATGCGTTTTGTTGCACCCGGTTTCGCTCATTTGATTATTTAGCTGCTGGTTGATTTTTAATCGCCTTATCCATAATTTCTTGGCGTTCTGTTTCTGAGATACCTGCGAGAATTTCATTGATTTTCTTCGTTAAATCACTATTTTTAGCAATACCGACTGCAATAGCTGTGTCGTCATCGGATGTTTCAAAGCCATCTTTAAATTCAACCATGGCAAAGTTGTCGTTAGCTGAAGAGGCACTAACACCTTCTGGTCGTTCAGATACATAACCATCAATGACCCCTGATTCAAGCGCAACGCGCATTGCCGGGAAGTTATCCATTGCAGGTTGCTTAGCTACCCCAGTGATTTGGTCGATGACTGAGTAGTGGAATGTATTCAATTGTGCGGTCACTTTAGCACCTTTGAAATCAGCTAATGACTTGGCATTTTCATATTTCCCACCTTTTTTTACAACCATGATTAAATCAGATTTATAGTAGTTATCTGAGAAATCAATGGTCTTTTTACGCTCTGCTGTTGGCGACATCCCTGCAATAATTGCATCAATTTTTCCAGAAGTTAACGCTGGCACTAGTCCATCCCATTCAGTTTTAACAATAACCAATTCTTTGCCTAAGCCGTCAGCTATTTTCTTAGCAATTTCAACATCATAACCACCTGCATATTCGGCACTGCCATCGATTTTCACACCGCCATTGGCATCTCCATTTTGCGTCCAGTTGAATGGTGCATACCCCGCTTCAAGCCCAACCTTAAACGTATTATCGTCTTTTTTATCAGATCCATTTGCGCCATCTGATGAGTCTTTTCCACCACACCCTGCTAGCAACAACATCGCTGCAAGTACGATTGTTAAAAATAAAAACAGTTTTCTTTTCATCATTTTTTCTCCCCCATTTAATAATGTTAATAGTTTTTTAAATTAATTAATTCAATTTTCTCACTTGTGTGTCAGGCATCAAAAAAGGACCTGAGATGTACTCAGGTCCTTAACGACAATTGTCAGTAGGCCAAGAATCACTCAACATTCCCTTCATGAGATAGCACAACTCAATAAACCGGGCAGTTTATTGAGACAGTCCTACAGTTTTTAACTGCAGGCCCAGCAAGTAATATTGAGAATATTACAAGCTTCGGCGACATTTCCTTCTCTCTAGCTTCATGGCCTCCTCAAGCTCCACTAAAGACTGTTAAATATCGCGCCTCTACCTCACTTGAAAAAAGTGAGGTTTTATTCAATTAAATCATATTAATATTTTAGAATAACAAAATATATCTGTCAACTCTACTCAGATGGTAATAAACGGAACCGTTAACAAGCCGGTCTAAACTTTAGACCAGTTTAATTTACTCTTCATTTTCTTGTTCCTTTATTGCCTTTTCATCGAGTTCCTCGGCTATTTCGGTCATAAAATTTGGCCTAGCACCCCTCACGATATTTCTTTGTTCTCTAGTAGGTTGTGTGAGGCGAGACCGTCGATACAACGTCATTAAGTAATAGGCTACAGCAAAGAACAATACCATCACCAAGCCTGAGACAAGCCCGACTTCTTGACCAGGAATAAACGGCATACAGATCAATACGACAATCATTGAAACTAAGGCGATCCAGGACGTATATGGGAATCCCGGCATTTGACATATTCCATCAGGAGGACAGCCGTGTCTACTCCGAAAGCGAATATGGCTAGCCATAATAACAGCGTACGTAAACAAAAGTGCAAATCCTCCAGTGGAGATTAACACAAGATATACCCGCGGGAACAACAGACCAAAGCCTAAACCCAGCAGCATAATCAATCCGGAAAATAAGATTCCACGATAAGGGACTTCACTTTCGTCCTTCAGCCAACTTGGGGCATGTCCATCATCGGTAAGCGACCTGATCATTCTACCCAACCCGAATATGGCTGCTAGCATCGCCGATAGAATAGCAAATATCAAAACAATATTAATGGCTTCACCAGCCCAGGCAATTCCCCACCGATTTAAGGAAGCAACCATCGGACTGGTACTTTCATCCAAAGATGCAGTTGGAATCAACGGGAGCAAAACAGCGGCATAGGCTACATACAAACCAACAAGTAGAATCACCGTATTCCTAATCGCTTTTGGAATGGTTTCGCGAGGATTTCTAGCTTCGGATGCTGCCAAACCAATAATTTCAAAGCCTGCATAAGCAAAAATAACTAAGAGCATGCTTCCAGCAACACCTTTAGCCCCGCCTGGTAGTAATGGCTCCCGTGAAAGCTCCCCTGCTCCAATTGCCGTTGCACCAGGAAAAAAGCCGACTATCAATGCAACCGCTGTTAAAATAAAGGCAATAATAGCAAAAATTTTCACTCCGGAAAGCGCACTCTCAAGCTTCCCTAACTTCTCTGCCCCAAGTAAGTTAACCAAGGTTACTCCTATTATTATGATGCTTCCCAAAAAACCAATCGAGACATTCGGGAACCAATCCTGCAGTAATATCGTAATGGCAGCTGCTTCACTAGAAACCGCTAATACGATTCCAGTCCAATAGAGCCACCCGACAATAAAACCCATCCCTTCCCCTAGTTCCCTAGCTGCAAATGTACTAAACGAACCGGAAGTTGGATTAGCAACCGTCATCTCTGATAAGGCATAGAGTATAAAATAGACTAGGATTCCCGATAAAATATAAGAAAGAATGACCGCAGGACCTGCCGCTCGAATCGCAACTGACGATCCTAAGAAGAAGGACCCGCCAATCACACTGCCTAACGCCATCATCGTAATATGCCAAGCCGTCATCCCTTTTTGTGTTTTTTCCATAATCGATTCTCCCAAGCAGATTTTTTTTCGTAAAATTAGTATTTGCACTGCTTGTCGAAAAGATTCTTATTGATTTTGTAGACAAAATAAAAAGGTAACTCCCCCAATTGAAATGGGATTGTTACCTTGAACATTACTCTTTTATACTACGTAGACAAAATAGCCGATAAACATAAGACAGAGAACATACATAATTGGATGAACTTCCTTCGTTTTATTCATCGCCATCATGCTAATTGGATATAAAATAAAGCCAAGTGCGATACCTGTTGCCACACTGTATGTTAACGGCATCATAATAATCGTTACAAAGCTCGGGATCACAATATCAAAATTACTCCAGTTGATGCGGCTAATTTCTGTTGCCATCAGCGCTCCCACAATGATTAATGCTGGCGCAGTAACCTCAGGAGTAACAATTGATAATACGGGGGAGAAAAATAGCGATACGATAAAGCAACCTGATATGACGAGTGATGTGAAACCAGTTCGACCACCGACAGCAATTCCTGCCGACGATTCAACAAAAGAAGCAGTAGTTGAGGTTCCCAAAATAGCACCTGCAATCGTTGACATTGAATCAGCAAGTAACGCTTTACCCGCATTAGGAATTTCATTATTTTTCATCAAACCAGCCTGACTTGCTACCGCAATTAACGCCCCCGCCGTATCAAAAAAGGCGACAAACAGGAAAGTAAAAATCACTGCCAAAATCTTTGGCGAAAAAATATCGTCTAAATGACTGAAAACAACACCGAAGGTTGGCTCAAGACTTGGTATTTTCCCGACGATTGCTTTAGGTGTTTCAATGATATTAAATATGACACCAATGATGGTCGAGATGACCATTCCATAAAAGATACCACCCTTAACTCCTCTATTCAAAAGAATAATCGTAATCACAAAACCAACGATTGCCAGAATGGTTGGAGCTGCTTTCAGATTTCCAATCGCCACAAACGTTGCTTCATTTCCGGTAACGATCCCTGCATTTTTTAAACCGATAAAAGCAACAAAAAAGCCAATTCCCCCAGCAATCGCATGCTTTAAATCCTGAGGAATAGTATTAATAATTTTTTCACGAATCTTTAAAAGACTTAAGATCATAAATAATACTCCGGCAATAAATACACCGGCTAACGCTGTTTCCCAAGGAATGTTCATCCCCATACAAACGGTAAAGGTAAAAAAGGCGTTAATTCCCATACTTGGTGCAATTCCGATAGGAAAGTTGGCAATTAAGCCAATTAATAGAGACCCAATGATTGCCGATAACGCTGTTGCCGTAAAAACTGCCCCTTTATCCATACCAGTTTGACTAAGGATAACCGGGTTAACAACAAGAATATAAGCCATTGATAAAAACGTTGTAATTCCAGCAATACTTTCGCGCTTATACGTTGTATTTCTTTCTGCAAATTGAAAATAATTCTTCATCCTTGTCCCTCGCCTCTTTATAAAATAAAAAACCCCCAGCAAAGCTGCCGGAGGTTCTGCAAAGGACAATGTTATCTTTAAAGTAATATACTTCAATTGTCCCTTGTAGACAGGCTATTTACGGCAGCCAGGTAGAAACGTTCAAGCCATATTCTTGAACTTATACAAGGTTATTATTATTTTAGAATAACATAAATAGTAACAAGGACCGTTTCCTTCGTCAATAACATTTGCCGTATTCAGCCTATTAAGTTTTTTCGAGAGAATCAAGCATTTCAAATAATTCCCGCAGAAATCCATGTTTGTGTTAGTCCCGATCCAATAACGCTGCACCAGCGATTCCGGGATGAGTCATCTCGTAAGGATCTAAAATCAAATTTAATTCCTCTTCTGTTAAAACGTCATACTTCAAGCATAATTCTCGAACGGATGCTCCAGTTAAAATGGCTTCACGAGCAATCCGCGCTGCCACATCATAACCAAGATGTGGATTGATTGCCGTAATGATACCTACACTTTTCTCAACATAATCTTTCAGCCGTTCTTCATTCGCTTTAATTCCTTTTATACAATGGTCGGTAAAAGTCCGGAACGCATTATTCATAATGCTAATTGACTGAAGTAGATTAAACACTAAAATAGGCTCCATGACATTTAATTCAAATTGTCCAGCTTCAGATGCCAGACAAATTGTATGATCATTACCTATTACTTGGAACGCAACTTGATTAATTAGCTCCGGCAAGACTGGGTTTACTTTTCCAGGCATGATGGATGAACCAGGCTGACGAGGAGGTAAACTAATTTCAGCTAAGCCAGCCCTTGGCCCAGATGCCATTAACCTTAAGTCGTTGGCAATTTTCGATAGGTTAATCATACAAACCTTCAGTGCTGCAGATACTTCAGTGTACGCATCAGTATTTTGTGTAGCATCGACTAAGTGCTCTGCTCCTTTTAACGGAAGTCCGCTAATTTCGGCAAGATGTTTCACCACTAATTTAATGTATTTTGGATCTGCATTTAGCCCTGTACCAACTGCGGTAGCCCCCATATTTATTTCAAATAAATATTGCCGTGAATGATTTATCCTGGTGATGTCCCTTTTAATCACTCGGCTGTACGCTTCAAATTCCTGTCCAAGCCGAATCGGCACCGCATCTTGAAGATGGGTTCGCCCCATCTTAATCACTGCATTGAATTCCTGTGCTTTTCCCTGAAAAACCTGATGCATATTCTCCATTGTTTCCAACAGTTTTTCTAATAGCTTTAGAACGGAAAGATGAATTGCAGTGGGGAAAACATCATTGGTCGACTGCGCCATGTTCACGTGGGTATTTGGACTACAATGATAGTAATCACCCTTCGCTTTGCCTTGTAATTCAATTGCCCGGTTGGCCAAAACCTCATTTACATTCATATTAAGTGATGTTCCTGCGCCACCTTGAATTGGGTCAACGATTACTTGATCAAGCCATTTCCCTTCAAGCATTTCGTCAGCAGCTTTTACGATCGCTTCGCCAATACCAGAATAAAGATGCTTAATTTCCATATTTGCCATTGCCGCAGCTTTTTTCACCATCACAACAGCCTTGATGAGTTCTTCATCAATTTGATACCCTGTTATCGGAAAATTTTCCACAGCCCGTAGTGTTTGAATTCCATAATATGCATCAACTGGTACTTCTTTTTCCCCTAAAAAATCCTTCTCAATGCGCATTTGACTTTTGTTATTTGTCATATTATTGTGCTCCTCTGTGATGAAAATTTGCTTTTACGTAACAATATTAACTAAAACAGGTTAATTAATGTAATGTATTTTTGAAAAAGAACAAAATCGCTAACGCGACTTAATACCCACGACCCAAGTGAAGGTTATTCACTTGGGTCTTTTCTCGCCTGGCGCATTGTTCCATTACAAAA
>NZ_JABAIT010000034.1 GCF_012843265.1 Bacillus sp. DNRA2
CTTTTTGTAATGGAACAATGCGCCAGGCGAGAAAAGACCCAAGTGAATAACCTTCACTTGGGTCGTGGGTATTAAGTCGCGTTAGCGATTTTGTTCTTATCTATTTTAATTTTGGCAACAACTTATGTGCCTAATTATCATTTACCTCTTGTTGTACCAAGGTTGGGGTTGTTTTATGATTAATTTGTAAGTATAAAATTTAAATTATGGCAACATCATAAGCGGAGAAGATTAGGAAAATACTTCTTCTACGGAGTGAGGCTATGTATATTTCTGCAAGAGAAAGGCAAATACTCGAAATCTTGTTATCAGAGGAAAATGAACTAACGGTTAAGGATTTGGCGGACAAAATTGGTGTAAGTGTACGAACGATTCATCGTGATTTAAAAAATGTTGAAGATATTTTAGAAGAATATCAACTTACACTACAAAAGAAGTCTGGCGTCGGTGTGGCCATTAGCGGTGATAAAAGCAGGGTACGAGAATTAGAGCTATTATTATTTAATATCAGCCATAATGAGTACACTGCCGAGGAGCGGCTTACAATCATTTTGTGTGCCTTACTTGAAGCAGATGGACCAGTAAAGCTTGTTGCGCTTGCAAATGATTTAAATGTGACGATCGCTACCGTTAGCAGCGATTTAACCAGACTAGAGGAAAAGCTTCAGTCATTTGGTCTCACTTTAATTCGGAGAAGAGGCTATGGAGTCGAATTAGAAGGCTCAGAGGGTGCCAAACGAAGAGCGATGAGCAATATTATTTCTGAGCATCTAGATGAATCAGAGATTCTTTCGCTCGCAAGGGAAAACATCCAAAAACGCTCGACGCAGCAAATTGATACGATTTCTGAACGACTTCTTGGTCTCGTCGAAAAGAACAAACTTATGATTGTTGAAAGGGTATTTGAATCCATCATTCAAAAGCTACCATTTTCGATGGCGGATAGCGCCTACATTGGACTAATCGTTCACTTAGCGCTGGCTGTTGAACGGATTCAAAAAGGGGAAAGCATCAAGATTGATGCCTCCTATTTAGAGAGTGAGCGCTTAACAAAAGAATATCAATTTGCTCAAAAAATTGTTGCGGAGCTGGAAAAGGTATTTCGGATTGAGATACCCGAAGCAGAAATTGGTTACATCACCATGCATTTAAAAGGGGCGAAAATGCGCCACGATAAGGAATACGCCATTGAAGATTCCAACTTGCATGTAGCGATGAAAACGAAGCAATTGATTCAAAATGTTGGACGTCGCTTAGGTAGAGATTTATCTGCAAATGTTTCATTATTTGAAGGCTTGGTCATGCATTTAAAACCGGCATTGTTTAGAATAGCACAAAATATGGGGATTTCTAATCCTCTCTTGGAGCGGGTTAAGCGCGATTATCAAGACTTATTTTTAATAGTAAAAGCAGCGGTAACTGAGGTGCTACCTGAGTATCAAGTTCCTGATGAGGAAACTGGTTATCTTGTGATGCACTTTGGCGCGGTGGTCTTTGCCAATAGAGACCAATTGCAAATGAACACCTTGGTGATATGTTCAAGTGGCATTGGTACTTCGAAGATGCTTGTCACCAGATTAAAAAAGGAATTTCCGCAGCTTAAGGAAGTCCAGAGTGCATCAGCACTTGAATTAAAAAACATTAACATTAACGATTATCCATTAATTATTTCGACAATCCCATTAGCCGATTTTGACCGTGATTATCTAATTGTCTCACCGTTTCTATCCAAGGATGAAATTGCGAAGCTTCATGCGTTTATAAAGGAGCGTACCTATAAGCTAGTGATGGAACAAAGGCATCATCCGGAGTTAACGAAAACTGTAACCTATAAACCTCTGGCAGCTTTCGTAAAAGAGATGACAAGGATAAAAGAATATGCAGGCGTTATCGCAGCAATCTTACAAGGGTTTAAGGTTGTCCCTATCACTGGGTCTACCTCTATCGTTGATATTTTATCAAAAGCTTGTCAGGATTTAATGGATCAGGGAGTAGTTCGTGATAAAGCTAACGTGATCGAAGCCATTTTCGAGCGGGAAAAGCTTGGTGGACTAGGGATTCCGGAAACAACAATGGCTTTGTATCATACGAGAACAGATTCCGTTATAGCACCTTCGTTTACGATTTACTCCTTAACGGAGCCGCTTGAAGTGAGGGGAATGGATGATTCCTCAATGAAAATGAAGCAGTTAGTCTTGTTGCTTTCACCGCTTTCGGCATCGGAATGGACTTTAGAAGTACTAAGCTATTTGAGTTCATTATTAATAGAAAGTGCGGAAAGTATTGCGGTGTTCCAATCTAATCGCGAGGAGCAAATTGAAGCGTTTCTAACTGGAAGACTTGATGAATTTTTTACTGAAAAATTAACCGAAATAAGGGGCGAATAAATATGACAAACAATATTTTAGCAAAAGAAAACATTCGTTTAAATACAACAGTTGCAGGGAAGGAAGAGGCAATCCGCTTAACAGGTAGCATTCTTGTTGAGAGAGGCTATGTCGAGAGCAATTATATTGAAAAGATGTTGGAGCGCGAAGAGTTAACCTCTACTTATATGGGGAATTTCGTGGCTATTCCGCACGGTACTGAAGATTCAAAGCATTTTGTTAAGGAGTCTGGAATCTCATTTGTCCAAGTTCCGCAAGGTGTTGATTTTGGCAATGGTAATATCGTGAAGCTGTTAATCGGGATTGCTGGTAAAAACAATGAGCATTTAGACATTTTATCAAATATCGCGATTGTTTGTTCGGAAGAAGAGAATATTGACAAGCTCGTTACTGCAACTACGGCAGAAGAGATTATTGCGATTTTTGAAGGAGTGAACTAATATGCTAGCTGTCCATTTTGGTGCCGGTAATATCGGCCGTGGTTTTATTGGCAATCTGCTCTATCATTCAGGCTATGAAACATGTTTTGTTGATGTTAATAGTGAAATCGTCAACTTGCTTAATGAGAAAAGGGAATATCGGGTTGTGCTTGCTGATCCATCGCAGCAGGAAGTTACCGTGAAAAATGTCCGGGCCATTAATAGTGCTGCGCATCCGGAGCAAGTTGTCGAAGCAATCGCGAATGCTGATTTAGTGACAACAGCGATTGGTCCAAACATTTTGCCGTTGATTGCTGGCTTAGTGGCAGAGGGTTTACGTAAACGTCTTGAACATAATGATCGACCGCTTAATGTGATTGCATGTGAAAATATGATCGGTGGAAGTTCATTGTTAAAGGAAAAGGTGTATGAAAAATTAACCGAAGCGGAGAAGGTGTTATTTGATGAGCGCTTTGGCTTTCCTGATTCAGCGGTTGACCGCATCGTTCCTAATCAGGTGAACGAAGATAAATTGATGGTAAAGGTTGAGCCATTTTATGAATGGGTGGTTGAAGAAACGAAGCTTGTCGGTGAAACTCCTGAAATCGCTGGAATTACTTATGTTCCTGAGTTAGTTCCATACATTGAACGGAAATTATTTACGGTTAATACAGGACATGCTCTAGCGGCGTATTTTGGATATGTCTATGGCATTAACACGATTAACGAAGCAATGGAGAAGTCAGAAATCACTGAGTTAGTGAAAGGTGCCTTAACTGAGAGCGGTGATTTCTTAGTAAAAAAATACGAGTTTGATGCCGAGAAGCATCGTCAATACATTGACAAGATTATCGGCCGTTTTGCTAATCCGTTTATTACGGATGAAGTAACCCGGGTGGGGCGCTCGCCAATTCGCAAGCTTGGACCAAATGATCGGCTTGTAAGTCCGGCTCGTCAATACTTCGAGCTAATGGGAGCTGAGCCAACTCATTTACTAAAAGGAATTGCTGCAGCTCTTATGTATGATTTCCAAGGTGATGAGGAAGCTGTCCAAGTGCAAACGTTGATTAGGGAGCAAGGCCTCGAGGCTGCTGTTAGTGAATTGACTAAACTTGAGCCAGCGTCACCGCTATTTAATGGGGTCATTGTGCAATACGAAACATTAAAAGCAACTAAATAATTCAAAAAAACGACCTTTTTAACTCCATGCAAATTGCGGTTAGAAAGGTCGTTTTAGTATAAAATGAAACTAAATCTACAATGTTTCGGAGGCGAGTGTCGTGGTTAATGAAAATGCGGTGCAAAAAATCGATTGGAAAAAGGAACTCAAGTCTCTCTACAATCCACCAAAACAAAATGGGCTGATTGATGTTCCGCCAATGAATTACTTGATGATTGATGGCCAGGGGAATCCTAATACATCTCCGGACTTTCAAGCTTCGATAGAAGCATTGTTCTCTGTTTCTTATACAGTGAAATTTCTTTCGAAAAAAGCGGGACAGGATTATGTTGTCATGCCGCTCGAGGGATTATGGTATATGGATAATATGGCTGATTTTCTGAGTTCCTCAAAAGATGACTGGAAATGGACGGCGATGATCATGCAGCCAAGCCATATTACTAAAGAAATGATCGAGGAAGCGATTGATGCAGCTCGGAAAAAGAAAAACGCTCCTGCTTCGATTGATAAGTTACGATTTGAAACCTACGAAGAAGGTCGTTCCGTTCAGATTCTTTATGTCGGTCCGTTTGATGATGAGCATCCGACAATTGTTAAGCTCCATGAGTTCGCCGAAGCGAATGGTTATGCGCTGTCAGGAAAGCATCATGAAATTTATTTGAGTGACTTTCGTAAAGTTGACCCAAGTAAGCTGAAAACCGTAATCAGACAGCCCGTAACAGCAAAATAGCCATATTGGAATGAAAAAAATCCTCCTGATGTAGGCTCAGGAGGATTTTTTTTGTGTGTTTGGATACTTTACTACTAAAAAAGTAGTGCCATGGAGGTCATTGGAGCTATATTTTAGTGAGCCGCCCTCCAAAAGTAGCGCCAATAGAGGTCATTGGAGCTATGTTTTAGTGAGCCGACTCCCAAAGGTAGCGCCAATAGAGGTCATTGGAGCTATATTTTAGTGAGCCGCCCTCCAAAAGTAGCGCCAATAGAGGTCATTGGAGCTATATTTTAGTGAGCCGCCCCCGAAAAGTAGCGCCAATAGAGGTCATTGGAGCTATATTTTAGTGAGTCGCCCCCGAAAAGTAGCGCCAATAGAGGTCATTGGAGCTATGTTTTAGTGAGCCGACTCCCAAAAGTAGCGCCAATGGAGTTCATTGGCGCTATTTTTCCATTTATAGAAAAACAAAGTAAATGACAGCAGCAAGCACGATTCGATAAATTGCGAACGGAACGAGCTTAATTTTATTAATCAGCTTTAAGAAAAACTTAATCGAAATATACGCAAAGAAAAATGCACTGATGAAGCCGGCGATGAAAAACGGAAGAGCATCAAGCGTAAAGTATTCCAGGTTTTTCAGCAAGGAAATAAGGCTTGCTCCGGCCATAATCGGTACAGCCATGATAAAGGTGAAATCCGCTGCCGCACGGTGATTCAATCCAAGCAGTACCCCGCCTGAAATCGTCGCACCGGAGCGTGAGAAGCCTGGCCAAAGTGAAAAGCATTGAACTAAACCGATCGTAAAGGCTTGCTTATAGGTAATTTGATCAACAGAATGAACGGTAGGGCGCTTCCCGCCAAATACGTCAGCAACAATCATCAAAATAGCTCCAAGTACTAATCCAATTAACACTGTTTCTGTTGAAAATAAGTATTCATCAATATAGTCTTCGAATAAGACCCCAAGCACCCCAGCTGGAATTAACCCAACGATGACTTGCGAGAGCTTCAAACGGCTTTTTTGGCCCTTATGTTCTTGATAGCCTTGTTTATTTAACCAACGCTCTAAGCCAAGCATTTCGATAAAGCGGTCCTTGAAGAAAATCACACTAGCTAAAATCGAGCCAAGCTGAACGACCACTTTAAATGTATTGGCAACATATTTTGATTCCAAAAAATCGACTGATTTCAACCACATATCGTCGACAATAATCATGTGCCCAGTTGATGAAACTGGAGCAAACTCAGTTAATCCCTCGACGAGCCCGAGGATAATCGCTTTTAATATTGTTAGAAATTCCATAGATTCAATTATTCTCCTTTATTTTTTGAAAGGTGACTTCCTAGATAAGCATTGTCCTGTTTTTTACAACTAGTTATGATTATACCTTATCGCATGGGGGGAAAAGAACCCTTTTCCGATAAATAGATTTTACAAAAAATGAAAAATGCAAGCTGACGGTTAAGCTGCTTAAGAGCTCGAGCCAATTGCCGAACGCCTTGATCTGGACAACGAAAAAGGTGACCTAATCAGGCCACCTACGTTTGTTGAATTTTTGCTATTCGTTCTTTGGTGCTCTTCCAGAATCTTTTATTGCCTTCTTTAAGAGAATTTCTATTTGCGCGTTTACGCTGCGCAGTTCATCACTAGCCCATTTTTCGAGAGCGTCATATGTTTTCTGGTCTATTCGAAGCAAAAATTTCTTTTTTTCAGCCACACCATCACGACCTTAATAAATACTTCCTGTATTGATAATCGGCTGGTTTCCTTTCTCAGAAACAAGCGCAACCATTAAATTATTGACCATTTGCGCTTTCTTTTCCTCGTCTAACTCGACAACACCTTCACTGCTTAATTGGTCTATTGCTGATTTTACCATCGAAACAGCTCCGTCGACAATCACCTTTCTGGCAGCAAGCACGGCTTTCGCTTGTTGGCGTTGCAGCATGGAGTGGGCAATTTCACTTGAGTAGGCAAGATGCATAATCCGCGCTTCAATTATTTCTACCCCAGCTACCCGTAAACGATGTTGTAAGTCGCGCGTTAATTCGTCGCCAACTTCGTCTGAATGCTGACGCAGTGAAATTTCATAATCATTATTGAAGTTATCGTAAGGATATTGACTGGCAATATGACGTAAGCCTGTTTCACTTTGCGTGTGAACAAAACCGCGGTAATCCTCAACATCAAAGACCGCTTTCGCTGAATCGACGACTTTATAAACGACAACAGCAGCAATTTCAATTGGATTACCTTCAAGATCATTCACCTTTAATTTATCACTGTTAAAATTGAGAACACGTAATGATACGTTTTTACGTAAAGTTAACGGGACAGAGAACCAAAAGCCTTCATGTTTAATTACCCCTAAGTAGGAACCAAACAATGTGAGTACTTTCGCTTGATTAGGTTGAATGATTGTAAATCCAGTGGCTAACACGACGGCGATTAGGGCAATGATGGCAAAGCTGATGACCATCACGGGATTTTCATAAAGGACGAATTGCCTAAACAAAAAGATGGCGATAATCCCAAGCACTAACACGATTCCAACCCCGGCAAATCCATTTAATTTAAAGGCGTCTTTTTCTTTCAAACCGATCACGCTCCGTTTCAGAATGAAATTATTTTGATACTAATATGATATCACTTTAATATTAAATTGACAATGCTACTGGGAAAACCTTTACGCCCATTTTTTTTGCTATAATGGAAATAATGAATGTAATCGGTATTTATTTTTTCAGCAAAATCATCTTAAAGTTTTTCCGATTAGGAGGTGAGTGTCTTACTTGTTCAAGTAGGACCCTTCATTGGAACTTATTAACCTTTCTTTAATCGCTTTATTAATTGCATTTACAGCTTTTTTTGTGGCATCGGAATTTGCGATTGTAAAGGTGCGCACAAGCAGAATAGACCAGCTAATAGCTGAGGGAAATAAAAGTGCCCTATCCGCCAAAAAGGTTATTACACATTTGGATGAATATTTATCAGCGTGTCAATTAGGTATTACCATTACTGCGCTAGGTCTTGGCTGGCTCGGTGAACCGACGTTCGAGGTGATTTTGCACCCGGTGTTTGAAGCTTTATCTTTGAATGAATCGATTAGCCAATTATTGTCATTTGGGTTTGCGTTTGCCATCGTCACGTTTTTACACGTTGTGGTGGGCGAGCTTTCGCCGAAAACCTTTGCGATTCAAAAGGCTGAAGCTATCACCTTGGCTTTTTCGAAGCCGTTAATTTGGTTTTATAAGATTTTATTTCCATTTATCTGGGCCCTTAATTCCTCAGCTCGTTTATTTACAGGGTTGTTTGGACTTAAACCTGCCTCAGAGAATGAAGTTGCACATAGTGAAGAAGAGTTGCGCATTATTTTATCTGAAAGCTATGAGCAGGGTGAAATCAATCAGTCAGAATATAGCTATGTAAATAATATTTTTGAGTTCGATAATCGAATTGCCAAAGAAATTATGGTGCCTCGCACAGAAATCGTTGCTTTAGACAAAAGCTCCTCACTTGAAGAGATGTTCATTGTGATTAGTGAAGAAAAATTTACGCGCTACCCTGTCGTTGAAGGGGACAAGGATAATATTATCGGAATGATTAATATTAAAGAGCTATTAACGGCTAGTTTAAACGTCAATTCGGAAAATTTCCCGATTAAGTCATATATTAAGCCGGTCATTCGCGTGATTGAAACGATACCTATACATGATTTATTAGTGAAGATGCAAAAGGAACGCAATCATATGGCAATTTTACTAGATGAATATGGGGGTACAGCCGGTTTAGTTACGGTTGAGGATATATTAGAAGAGATTGTCGGTGAAATACGAGATGAGTTCGACCAGGATGAGATCCCGTTAATCAGAAAGGTTAGTGACCAACACTATTTATTTGATGCCAAAATTTTAATTGAAGACGTTAATGACCTATTAGCGACACATATTCCCGATGATGAAGTCGATACCTTGGGTGGCTGGATTTTAACGCAAAAGTATGGTGTAAAATTAAATGATACCGTTGAGTTTGAGGGGTTTGAATTTAAAGTAAAGGAATCTGATGGACAACATATTTTATATGTCGAGGTACAGAAGTTAGCTATAGAAGTTGCATTGACTGAAGAAACCGGTGAGGAATAGCCTCACCGGTTTTATTTTACCCTGTCAAATATTTGTTGTGGCTTGGTGCGAACGATAGCTGCGAAATGATAATTCCAGTTAGGATTAATAAAATCCCGAAAAATTGTCCCGTACTAAACGATTCATGTAAGATGACTAGTGCGGCGATAATTGAAGCAGGCAATTCAGCTGAGCTCACAATTGTTGTCAGCCCCGAATCTAACTTTGGTGAGCTAAACGCAAAACAGATAATCGGTAAAACAGCAAAAAAGCCTGTTATTAATGCATACTTCCATAAGCCGGTGAAAATGACCCCGCTTGTAATAAACTGAGCTGAGGTCGTCAAAATCATCAGTAATAATCCCCCAAAGGTTAAATAAGTACTACGCTGTAAGCCTGGAAGTTTTGGTGCTGCTTTACCCGTGAAAAATATAAACAATGCATAGGTCACGGCTGCTAAAAATCCGTATATGACCCCGGCAGGCTCGAGCTCTCCGATACCCTTTAGTGAAAACTGTCCAGCAAAGCCTGTTCCAATCAGTAATAAAAGAATCGCGACTAACTTTTCAGGTTTGGGCCATCGTTTTTCAGAACACGCTTCGAGTAAAATCCCAATCCATGTAAATTGAAATAAAAGAACAACCGAAACTGAAGCGGGATTTTCCTTCAAACTTAACCCGTAAAAAATCCCTGTTAAACTTAAGAAACTACCTGTTAATAATAATTGCAGGGCTTGAAGTCCCGTTAATCTTCCCCGCTGGAAAAAGGGAAACAGAATTAACAATGCTAAAAATGAAAATAAATATTGGCTGCCAGTGATTTCTTGAACGGTATAACCGGCCTCAATTGCAACCTTAACTACTGCAGTGAGAATGCCATAGCTACAGGCGCCGAAAAATATCAATAGTGCGTATTTGCTTTTTCCCATCAGTTATAACTCCTATACTAAACCTACATCAAATGCTTAATGAAGGCACTAGCAATTCCAAAATATGTGATTAGTGAAAATATATCATTCAAAGTGGTAATAAGTGGACCAGAGGCAACTGCAGGGTCAATATTTAAACGGTACAAAATTAATGGAATCACAGTTCCGGCGAGTGTACCAATGATGAGCGCCAATAACAGCGAGGAACCAACGACCACACCTAAGATTGGATTCCCCTGCCAGAAAAATGCGATAAGCGTAATCAGAATTCCGCACGTCACACCAATAATGATTCCGACCAGAAGCTCACGGAAGATTAATTTCATGACAACCACTTTATCAATATCCTTCGAAACCAAGCCTCTTACCACTACTGCTAATGATTGTGTCCCTGTATTACCGGTCATCCCAGTAATCATCGGCATAAAGAAGGACAGCGCAACAACCTTTTGGATCGTGTCTTCATAACCACTGATAATTTTTCCGGAGACAATCCCGATAAATAGTAATAAGATTAACCATGGCAATCGCCTTGATGCCGCAACAATGGCCTTCGTATCAAAATCAATTGCTTTACCAGAGGCTGACAATTTTTCAATATCCTCATTGGCTTCTTTAATGACCACATCAATGATGTCATCAACTGTTACAATTCCGAGCAGAGTATTTTCTTCATCGACGACAGGAATCGCTAAAAAATCATAGCGCTCGATCATTGTCGCAACTTCCTCTTGGTCCATCGATACAGTTACCGAAATTACCCGTTCAAACATAATATTACGAATCAGTTCATCAGGTTCGGCGATTAATAAATCACGATAGGAGACTACTCCGACGAGCTTTCGCTTATGATCAATTACATATAAATAGTTTAACGTTTCCGCATAATCTGCAAAGGCCTTCAGCTTGTCGACCGCTTCGCGAACAGAAAAATAATTGCGAATCCAAACAAAGCGGTTTGTCATCATCCGTCCCGCGGTTTCAGGAGGATAATTCATGAGATCCTGAACAGCTTTTGATTCCTCTTTTTTCATTCCAGAAAGTAATGAACGCATTTTTTCTGGTGAGAGGTCTTCAAGGAGGGAGGCTAAGTCATCATTGTCCATTTCATCAAGGACTTTGCCCTTTTTTTCAAGTCCTAATTTATTTAAAATCTCGATTTGCGTCTCTTTACTTAATTCTTGAATAACATCAGCAAGAAGGTCGATATTTAAATATAATAAAAACCGCGTTTTATGCTCTTCTGGTAATTGATCATAGATTTGAGCAATATCATACGGTTGGAGCTCTTCCACGATTGACTCAAAGCCCTGTTTGTTGCCTTCTGTGAGTGTGTTAATCATCTGAATGATAATCTGTGCTTCAGTCAAATTCATGATCATGTCTGTCACGCTCCTTGGCGCATAAAGCGCCTTCTGTCCTACCATTAATCATTATAAAGAATTTTATCAACAATATAAGATATTTTCCGCTGTTTTTGCTAAAATATATAAAGATAATATTGTGCGAAAAAATAACGAGGGGCAGTGGGGTAAGGGGCTGTCTTTTTTATGAGAAATTTTTCGGGTTGGGGGGACATAAAAATTGAAGCGAAATCATCAGGAAATTCGTGATTTAGTTTATTTCCATTTAAATGATAGCGGGCAATATGTTATTTCATATGGAGTGGAATTTGCGGAGTTTGCCCAGTCCTTACCACGTTCACTGAATCATTTATTATTATTAAAGCACCGCTTTGATGATGGTGAGTTTAATAATCATACACAGCTCGATTATGTCCCTAGGGAGTTGCTTGGGAAACTGGCTGTCGATAATGTTTATGGTTACGGCGATTTTTGCTGGATTGATTTTGAAGAAATTGACGGCCTGGATGAGTTGTCGGGAACGGAAATTGCTGAGTTGCTCTATTTAGGTCATTTAAAGCGGCATTTACGAGTCCCATTTTATAATAAATTAGGAAATAGGTATGTCTATTTATCTCATGATGACGGTTGGTTTAATAAAACGTATTATCGGCAAATCAATGATTTTTATCGGATGCTCGGTGAGGTGCTTTCGCTAAAATTGAGCGAGATGAAATTAGAAAAGACGATGATGGGCCTGAGAAAAAAGCGAACCTATCCGCCAGTTAATTTGGATATCATCTTATCGCTTACTAAATTTATGCGTGAAGGAATTGTGTTTTCGTTTAGGAATATTCAGCAAAATCGAACCCGATTCGAAATTCCCATTTGGGTTATTGGCGATTTTGACAATATGGATGATATGTTTGATGAATTTGCACAAATGAAACAGGAGAAATGTGATGCCCGGTTGATTTTTGAGAAAAAAACACGTGAATGGTCATTAGCTACACAATAGGAGGAGCGGTCGTTTGGCGATCGCTTTTTTGGTTTGCAAAGTTTTATTGGATTGAACCAAGCTCGATATTACATAAACTATAGTAATGGAAAAATGATGAACACCTTTATAGATAAAGTGGTAAAATATATAGGTATGACCTGAAAGAATGGAGGATTAAAAATGAAAACAAAATTAGGATTGTTATACGGCGGTAAATCTGCAGAACATAAAGTATCTATGCGTACGGCGATGGCAGTTATTAAAGCACTTGATTTAACTAAATTTGATATTTTTCCTATATACATAACAGAAGCGGGCCAGTGGATTAAAGGGTCCCAGCTTTTCGCTCCAGTGGAAGATGTAAATGAGTTGGCTTTTTCTGCGGTTGATGCAGACGGTGGAATGCTTTCACCACAGCTTTTTCAAGCAGAGGTTAATGGTGAGCTAGCGCCACTTGATGTGATTTTTCCATTATTGCACGGACCAAACGGTGAAGATGGTACGGTTCAAGGCTTACTAGAATTATTAAATATCCCTTATGTTGGAAATGGTGTATTAGCATCTTCAGCAGGGATGGATAAAGTAATCATGAAAAATATATTTGCTCAGGCAGGTTTAGCACAAGTAGATTATGTTTGGTTTATTCGTAGCGTTTGGGAACAATCCAAAGAGAATGCTTACGCTGTTGTTGAGGAGAAGCTTGGTTATCCTTGCTTTGTTAAGCCAGCAAACCTTGGCTCAAGTGTTGGAATTAGCAAATGTACAAACCGAGCTGAACTAGAAGCTGCCTTCTCGGAAGCATTTCAATTTGACCGGAAAATTATCATTGAACAGGGCGTTATTGCACGAGAAATTGAAATTGCTGTTTTAGGTAATGATGAACCTCAATGTTCAGTTGCTGGGGAAATTATTCCGAAAGCTGCCTTTTATGATTATGAAGCAAAATATGAAGATAACAGTACTGGTTTGATTATCCCAGCTAAAATTAGTGAGCAAGAGCATGCCGAAATGAAGGAGCTTGCGATTGGCGCATTTAAGGCACTCGATTGCTCAGGGCTAGTTCGCGCAGACTTTTTCTTAACTCAGGATGGCAAATGGCTAATCAATGAAGTAAACACCATGCCTGGTTTTACGCCAGTGAGTATGTTCCCGTTGTTGTGGAATGAAACAGGTGTCGCATATCCGCAGTTGATTGAGAAGCTGGTTGAGCTTGCGCAAGAAAGACACGCTGAAAAGCTAAGAATTCGGTTTACGATATAAGCTTGAAGCTCACATGGAGTCCTAAATGGATTAACAGGAGGTCGCTTAGCGCATGATTCAAAGAACGATAGCGCAAATTGAAAAAATGATTTCGGTTCATAATGATATAAGCGGAATCAGCTCGATTGACATCAATGGTGTTTGCATTGATACACGAAAGATTACGAAAGGTAACTTGTTTGTTCCGTTTAAAGGGGAGAAAACTGACGGGCATCAATATGTTGAAGCGGCCCTGGGGCAAGGGGCTGCAGCTGCATTGTGGCAAAAGGATGTGCCGAACCCTCCACTACATTTACCTGTTATCGTTGTTGAGGATACTTTAGTTGCGCTTCAGGAGCTTGCACGCAGCTATCGAAATCAATTAACACAGTTAAAGGTAATTGGGATTACGGGAAGCAATGGTAAAACAACGACTAAAGATATTACTGCCAATTTAATGGCGCTCCAATATAAGGTCCAAAAAACAGAAGGCAATTATAATAATCATCTAGGTTTGCCATTAACTGTACTGAATCTTGATGAGGACACTGATATCGCGATTCTAGAAATGGGCATGAGCGCACGTGGAGAAATTCAGTTTTTAACAGAACTAGCTCGCCCCCATGCTGTGATGATCACAAATATTGGTGAATCCCATTTGCTGGATCTCGGTTCACGCGCAGGAATCGCAGAAGCAAAGCTTGAGATTATTGCTGGGTTAGAAGACAACGGTTTAGTCGTTTATAACGGGGATGAGCCATTATTGCGTGAGCGTATGGTGGACTATCAAGGCCATGTCAAAACGTTTGGTCGCAATCAGGACAATGATTTATATCCGGTTGGGATTACTTCAACAGCTCAGGGTAATGTCTTTTCTGTTAACGGATTAGATCAAGAGTTTTCTTTACCTGTTTTAGGCACACATAATGTCTTAAACGCCTTAGCAGCGATGCTGGTTGCTAATCATTTCGGTGTTCCGTTTGCGAGGATGAATGAAGGTTTTGCTTCGTTAAAGCTCACTAATATGCGAATGGAGCTAGTGAATGGCAAAAATGGTGAAAAGATCATTAATGATGCCTATAATGCGAGTCCAACATCGATGAAAGCAGCGATTGAGCTAATCAACAATCTCAAGGGCTATCAGCAAAAAATTCTCGTGCTTGGCGATATGCTTGAGCTAGGTCCGCAGGAAGTCGAATTCCATCGGGAAGTTGGAGCGATGGTTAACCCGCAGGAAATTGATCTTGTGTTTACTTATGGTCAGCTTGGTCGCGAGATCGCCGAAGGAGCTAAAACGGTTCTTCAAGGAGATCGTGTCAAATCATTTACCGATAAAACGGAATTAACCAAAGAACTAATAAAATACACAAATCAAGAAACACTAATCCTAATCAAAGCATCAAGAGGAATGAAACTAGAAGAAATCGCTACTGCACTACAGTAAAGCGGTGGGGGACAGTCCCCCATTGCTTTAGAGTGGTAAAGTAGGAGAGGTGGACAGGCGTGGATAAGAAGCGAGTTATTGTTGTTGGTGGTGGAATTACGGGGTTAGCTGCTGCGTATTATTTGCAGAAGGAAGCGAGCGAGAAGTCACTTCCGCTTGATGTTACCCTAATTGAAGCAAGTGATCGTGTTGGAGGGGTAATTCAAACGGTTAAGAAGGATGGCTTTGTAGTCGAAAAAGGTCCCGATTCAATCATTTTCCGGAAATCAAGTGGGATTCAATTAATAGAAGAGTTAGGCTTAAAAGATAAGGTTATTTCCAACACAGCTGGAAAATCTTATATCCTCGTTAAGGGGAAATTACATACGATGCCCGAGGGCTCCTTTATGGGGATACCGACCAGAGTGACTCCGTTTGCGGTATCAGGTTTATTTTCACCACTTGGAAAGTTACGGGCAGCAGCCGACTTTGTGCTTCCTAAGGGGCAACCACAAAAAGATCAATCATTAGGCAAGTTTTTCCGAAGAAGACTAGGAAATGAAGTGGTTGAAAATTTAATCGAGCCACTATTGGCTGGAATTTATGCCGGTGATATTGATAATTTAAGCCTCATGTCGTTGTTTCCGAACTTCTATGAAATGGAGCAGGAACATCGCAGTCTCGTGATTGGTTTGAAAAAAACGATGCCAAAGCCGCCAAAACCAGCGGGAAATGCTAAGAAACAGCCAGCCCGGAAAGGAATGTTCATTTCCCTAACAACTGGACTTGAGGAAATTGTGGTTCAACTTGAAAAGCGTTTAGGCGAGGCAATTGTAAAAGGTACAGCCGTTACAAAGATTGCACCTAGCGCGAATGGCGAAGGCTATCAGGTGATATTAGCTAATGGAAAGGTCGAAGAGGCTGACAGTGTCATTGTCACAACAGATCATTTCCACGCTCAGCAAATGCTTTCAGATTATTCATTTATGGATGTCTTTAAAGCAATGCCGTCGACTTCGGTTGCCAATGTGGCAATGGCCTTCCCGAAATCAGCCATCAAGCAGGATATTGACGGCTCAGGGTTTGTTGTTTCGCGCAATAGTGATTTCCGGATTACGGCGTGTACTTGGACGCACAAAAAATGGCCAGGCTCTACCCCGGAAGGAATGGCATTATTGCGTTGTTACGTCGGAAAACCGGATGACCAAGATGCGGTAAACCTTAGCGATGAAGAAATCGTTAAGCTGGTTTTAACTGATTTAAACAAAACAATGAATATTACTGAACAGCCATTATTCCATGTCATTACGAGATGGCATAACACGATGCCACAATATACGGTTGGGCATAAGGAGCGAATGGAGAAGGTTAAAGCAGGTCTCACTACTGAACTCCCTGGTGTGTATCTTGCCGGCGCTTCATTTGAAGGAGTCGGAATTCCTGATTGCATCACGCAAGGAAAAGGCGCGGTAAGTAAGGTCCTTGATTTTCTAACAAAATAACCAAACTAAGCGGTCCATCATAATGATGGCCGCTTTTTTATTAGGCTGTGTTTTAAGGAAGAATGATGATATTTTCAGTGTTGATTGGAGTGGAGGGCGCGAAGACTCCTGCGGGAGCAGCGGGACAGGTGAGACCCCGCAGGCGCAAAAGGCGCCGAGGAGGCTCACCGCCCGCCCCGCGGAAAGCGAAGCGCCCGGAGCGGAAATCAACAGCCATATTTATTACAGCCCTTCATGGAAAGAAACGAATCAATCAAAGCAGATATGGTAAAATTACAATTGAGGAAATGGTACGGTTTACCGTAACGAATGGTTGGGTGGTGAAGGAATTGATTGGTTGTTTATGCATACACGGCTTTACCGGTGCGCCGTTTGAAGTTGCCCCATTAGTTCAATATCTACAGGAACGAACAAACTGGCGTTTTGCTGTGCCGACATTGCCAGGGCATGGTGAAACATTAGAGTTAAAAGGGATCCATTACGATGAGTGGCTTAACCATGCTGACAAAGCGCTCCAAGGTCTAATGGAAACGTGCGATACTATCTATGTGATTGGCTTTTCAATGGGTGGCTTAATCGCCAGCTATCTTGCTGCGCGGTATGCAATTGACAAACTTGTGCTCTTAAGTGCAGCTGCGTATTATGTTAACCCCAAACAGCTCGCGCTTGATATGAAGGAAATGCTGAAGGACTCGTTTAAGGGGAGATTAGCGGATAACGAATTGTACCTCCGCTATAAACGAAAAATTACGCAAACGCCTATCAGTGCGACCTTTCAATTCCGAACATTAGTTACAAAGGTTAGACCGCTATTAAGTGGAATAAATAGTCCTACTTTTATCGCTCAAGGTGAATGTGATGGCATAGTTCCGCCTAAAAGCGCTAAGTATCTGTACACCACCATTGGTGCTGAGCAAAAAAAGCTGATCTTTTATCAGAATGCCAAACACTTAATTTGCCATAGTGACGAGCGGGAAAAGCTGTTTCGTGAGGTATTTGAATTTTTACAAAAATAATCAAGAAAACCCACGTTCACACGAAAAAAATATTTCTGATTATTTAGACAAAATTTAACCCAATCTGACAAATTATCGTAAAATAATCAATCCTTCGCACTTGAAAATGCTAAATCCACAGTTTGGGTCGAAATCCAATTAATTGCATTTACTTAGGTAAAGTGTTAAGATTATCATCATAGTAGCAGGTCTAAATGCCAACAACCAGACATGATCCAATCGGAGAATGTCTTTTTTTGAGAAAAATATTTCCTCGCTAAATGAAATTGTTTATATAACAATAATAAGATATGAAACTTTACATGTTTAATGGAATAAAAGGAGATTGAATAAATTGACAATGTTTCAAGATTTGGGCCTAAGCCCAGCAATGATGAAATCAATAAAAAAAATGGGTTTTGAGGAAGCAACACCAATTCAGGCGCAAACCATCCCGTTAAGCTTAGAAAACAAGGATTTAATTGGACAAGCTCAAACAGGAACGGGAAAAACGGCAGCGTTTGGAATTCCGCTCATTGAGAAGATTAATAAGGATGTTGAAGCGATTCAAGGGATTGTAGTTGCCCCAACTAGAGAACTTGCGATCCAAGTATCGGAAGAGCTTTATAAAATTGGGTACGGCAAGAGAACTCGTGTATTGCCAATCTATGGTGGTCAGGACATCAATCGCCAAATTCGCGCTTTGAAAAAAAATCCCCACATTATCGTTGGTACACCTGGTCGTTTAATCGATCATATTAACCGTAAAACACTTCGCTTAGATCAAGTTCATACTGCGATCCTTGATGAAGCAGACGAAATGCTTAATATGGGCTTTATTGAAGATATCGAAGCGATTCTGGCACAAATTCCAACCGAGCGTCAAACCTTGCTTTTTTCAGCAACGATGCCAGCGCCAATCCAAAAAATTGCTGAAACGTTTATGAGAGACCCGCAAATCGTACGGGTGAAAACGAAAGAAGTAACTGTTTCGTCTGTTGAACAATTTTATGTAGAAGTTCAAGAGCGCAACAAATTTGATGTGCTGACAAGATTATTGGACATTCAATCACCTGAGCTTGCCATCGTTTTTGGTCGCACAAAGCGTCGCGTTGATGAATTATCAGAAGCACTAAATTTGCGTGGCTATATGGCTGAAGGAATTCATGGCGATTTAAGCCAGGCGAAGCGCCTTTCCGTGTTGCGTAAATTTAAAGAGGGCTCAATCGATGTGCTTGTAGCAACCGATGTTGCAGCGCGCGGCTTAGATATTTCTGGTGTCACTCATGTATATAATTTTGATATTCCACAGGATCCAGAAAGCTATGTTCACCGAATCGGCCGTACAGGTCGTGCCGGAAAAACGGGTGTGGCGATGACTTTCGTAACCCATCGTGAAAAGTCCTATTTAGGTGTTGTAGAAAGAACAACTAAGAAGAAAATGGAGAAATTGGTTCCACCAACATTGGATCAAGCGCTCGAAGGACAGCAAAAGGCAGTCGTTGAAAAAATCCTTCAAACGATTGAAGCAAACAATTTACAGTACTATAAGCAAGCGGCCGACGAACTCCTTGATCAACAGGATCCAAGCACTGTGGTTGCTGCTGTATTGAAAATGTTAACGAAGGAGCCAGATACGACTCCAGTGAAATTAACCGAAGAAACACCGTTACCGCAAAAACGGGAACGTAAGCCGTTCGAACGCGACAACAACCGTAAAAACAATGATTATAATCGCAAAAAAGGGGCAACCAATCACCGCACTGGTGCAAAGCGAACACACCACCGCGATTCGAAGCCATCTAAAACATTTCGTTAATTCGTTCAAGAGTAGCGATGATATATCCTAATAATCAAATGATAAGCTGTTGAGCATACTCAACAGCTTTATTTTTGTAGTTTTTGATGAATTTTTGGTAAATTCTTACACATTTAGACAAATTTCTGTATACTAAGTGTATGTGTATTGCTAAATTGTTAGAACACTGAATTAGGGGGGATGGATGATTGATTAGGGAGCTGCAAACGAGAATTTCGCAACGAGCATTAACTGTCTGGAAAATACATGGTGCGATCCATGCATTTGACCTCATCCTAGTATCTGGAAGTACGATTCCGTTGACACTTTTTTTCGATTGGCCGTTATGGATTATTCCAGCTACGATGGGACCGGCCCTTTTGCTTTCGTATTTTTTCATTTGGGTATGGCCGAAATTGAAGTGGCGCAGATGGCGCTATGAGGTAAGGGAGACGGAGATTGAGCTACAACACGGTGTTATTTTTACCAAAAGGACATTAGTACCGATGATTCGTGTTCAGCATGTTGATACGAACCAAGGCCCGATTTTAAAAAAATATAACTTAGCAACAGTCGAAATCTCAACTGCCGCAACTGTACATAAGATTCCCGCGCTTGACCTTAACGAGGCAGAGGAGCTTCGCTACTACATTGGAAAATTAACAAAGGTGGCCGATGAGGATGTCTAAGCCACTACGACTTCATCCTATTGCTGCAGTGTCTTCTTTTTTGAAGCAATTAAAGGAAATGATTTTTCCGATTATTGCCTCTACAGCGTTTGGTGGGGGAATCAAGGAATGGAGCGCACTGTTCATTCCGATAGGCCTCGTCACATTTGCTTTGATCTATGGCGTTTTAACCTGGCTTCGCTATACATACCGAATTGAAGAAGACGAGCTCCGAATTGAGTCTGGAATTTTTGTCCGAAAAAAACGTTATATTCCGTTTGAACGAATCCAAAACTTGAATCAAACAGAAGGAATCCTCCATAGACCTTTCCACTTGGTTAAATTGAAGGTTGAGACGGCCGCACAAGCTAGCAAAAATGAAGCAGAGGCAGAGCTTGCAGCTATTTCAAAGGAAGAGGCAGACCGAATTCAACAAATCTTTACTTCGATTAAAACTGGAGAATCAAGCCCAGAAATGATGAATCAGGCTCAAACTGCTGCTGATGAGCTCATCTACAAAATATCGCCACAAGAGTTGATGGTGTTAGCGTGTACGTCAGGAGGAGTAGGGGTTATCATTTCAGCGATTATTGCCATCGTATCGCAATTTAATGAAATGATACCTTATGAGCGGTTGTTTCATCGCTTCGAGAATATTATTGCCAATGGGATTGTGTTTGTTAGCATCCTTGTTTTGATTGTATTTATTGCTGTTTGGATCCTCGCCTTAATTGGAACGCTGTTAAAATACGCTAACTTTACTGTTGTCAAAAATGGTGCTGATTTAGTCATTTCCAGAGGACTTATTGAAAAGCGAAAAATAACGATACCGTTTAAGCGGATTCAGGCAATTCGAATTTCGCAAAATATACTGCGACAGCCATTAGGGTTTGCGACAGTTTATTTAGAAAATGCCGGGGGTTCGTTTGATGAGAATGGCCTGACGCAAACGATGGTACTACCCTTGGTCCGACGGAATCGAATTGTAAATATTTTGCAGAAGTGGTTTCCGGATTATCAATTAGACGTTGAGCTGCTTGACGCACCTAAGCGAGCGTTACCAAGATATTTATCGAAGGGTTTGCTTAGTGTACTACCGATTATGATAATTGCTGTTTGGTTATTTCCGGTTTGGGGATGGTTCTCTGTGCTGCTGCTAGTCTTGATTAGTGGTCTTCAATATTGGTCCTTCCGCGACATCGGCTGGAATATTACTGGCAATCAGTTAACACTTCAATACCGTTCTTTAAACAAAAATATTGTTTTTTTTAAGAAAAATAAAGTCCAGGCACTCGAATACAAAGTAAGTTTCCTCCAGGCGAGAAAAAGTCTCGCTACTGTTAAAGCTACCGTTGTATCGGGAATCGCTGGGTCGCATGCTAAGGTAGTAGATATTGACAGCGAACATGCTCAGCAAATTTTCCAATGGTACTCACATGAAAAGAAGACCCTATCCGATTAAGGATAGGGTTTCGTTGTTGTTGTTTTATTAAAAACGGCTAAAAAAGCCTAATACGGCCAGGATGGCAATGATGCCCCAAATAATTAACTTTCCTTTCGAGGCTGAGCCAAGCCTGATTTTTGCAAAGGAGAATTTCCCCAATCTCATCTGACCTCCAGAAGTTCTCATGCCGAAACTCGGCTTGCTATGACGGTCATAATAGGCGATACTACCAATCATAAAACCGGCAATTAACCCGAAGACGTGAGCAGAAATGTTAATGTTTGGCTGAATGAAGGTCATGATCACACCAATGACTGTAATCGTTAAAATAATTTGCGAGTTTTGCTGGGACAACATATGCTTTCGGTAAACAATAATCGCAATATAAAACCCGAACAAAGCGAAAATCGCACCGCTTGAGCCAACATGGGTATAATATAGTGGATTTACGAAGTATGTAGCAATATTGGCGAGGATTCCTCCAGCTAAATAAAGCATCAAAAATTTCGTCTTGCCAAGCAAGCGTTCCAGGCCAGGACCAAATAAAACAAGTGAAAAGCTGTTAAATAACATATGTGCAAAGCCGCTGTGCAAAAACGTCGGTGTAATAAATCGCCATAGCTCACCCTCGGAGATGTACAGGTTTACCCCAGCTAATATTGAAAAGATATAATCGCCCGGGAAGAATGGTAGGGTAGTGACTAGATATAATAAAACATGTATGAGTATAATAGCAGTGACAATTGGATAATAACGAATAAACTGCTGGAAGCTTTCCGTTCTAAAAAACATAACGTCCTCCTTGAGAATGTGTAGAATAGCATGATTTTTATTAGGCTGTGTTGAAGTAGAATGCTGTTTTTTGGCAAAGTTGATTGGAGTGGAAGGCGCGAAGACTCCTGCGGGAGCAGCGGGACAGGTGAGACCCCACAGGCGCAAAAGCGCCGAGGAGGCTCACCGCCCGCCCCGCGGAAAGCGAAGCGCCTGTAACGGAAATCAACAGACTTGTTTAACACGGCCTACAATTAAAAGAAATATGACTGAGAGCTTTAGCTTTTTGTTTCATCATATCACTATCCAGTAAATTAATGTATCGGACAGCTTGTTCGTAGCTAATGTATGCACGTACTAATATAAATAGAAGGAAGCGAAATAATGATTGAAGGTATTGGAATCGATATTATTGAACTGCAGCGAATTAAAGAGCTGATGACCCGCCAACAAAAATTTATCGACCGTGTCCTCACCCCTGCGGAAAAAGATCGATATCTCACACTATCGGAGAGACGCAAAGTGGAATATGTAGCTGGGCGTTTTGCGGCTAAGGAGGCATTTTCAAAAGCGGTGGGCTCGGGGATTGGAGAGCGTCTCTCCTTCCACGATATAGAAATTTTTTCAGATAAATTTGGAAAGCCGTATATTGTTAAGCCATTTGCCGACGGTGTTCATCTGTCTATTTCTCACAGTGAACAATACGCAGTGGCTCAAGTGGTCATCGAAAAAACAAAGGAAAAACGTTAAGCTTGTCATCACCCCGGCATATTCCTCATGGTTGTCTCATATATTCATAGTGCGATAGGAGAGACAAGGCTAGGCGGCGGAAACATGGGCGTTAATTTGCGTCATTGTTTAATTCCGGGCTTGCTCTCTATTTCTTGAAGAATCATGAAGAATGAGACAGAAGGGGTTGACGTAATGAGGAAAAGCTGGTTGTTGCTTATCGCCGGGCTTTTGATGGTTTTGGTATTGGCTGCTTGTGGTCAAAAATCACAGCAGGATGTAGTTAAAGAGTTAGATGGGAAATTAGGAAAATTAACTGCTTATAAAGCGGACGCCAAAATGACGCTACAAATGGGAACGGAGCCGCAAACGTATGAGGTGGAGATTTGGCACAAGGATCCAACCTTCTATCGAGTTAACTTGAAAAATGCCAAAAAGGATCAGAGTCAGATGATTCTCCGCAATGATGAAGGTGTATTTGTCCTAACGCCAGCACTAAATAAGAGCTTCCGCTTCCAAAGTGATTGGCCACAAAACAGCAGCCAAGCGTATTTATACGAATCATTAATCAAAGATATTATTGAAGATAAAAACGCAAAATTTAAGGCAACAAAGACCCATTTTGTATTTGAAACGAAAACGCGTTATCAAAATAATAAAATGTTACCACTCCAAGAAATCACTATTAATAAAAAAGATTTATCACCGGTGAGTGTTAAGGTGATGGACTCTGATCGTAATGCCTTGGTCACCGTCGAGTTTACAAAGGTGAAGTTTGATGCTAGCTTTAACAAAAAAGATTTCGATATGCAAAAAAATATGACAGGCGCCCAACTAGAAGTACCGGTTATGGGAGATGTTAAGGATAAAGCATTTACGGTTAAATATCCGGAAGCTGAAATGCCTGGAGTTAGCCTTGTTAGTGAAAAAGAAATCAAAACAGAAAATGGAAAAAGAGTTGTGTTAACGTACGATGGGGAGAAATCATTTACGTTAGTACAGGAGAAGGCTGAAATTATGCCTGCATCTGCTTCGGCATCTTCTGCGCTTGGAGAACCAGTCGACCTTGGCTTTACAATCGGTGCTTTAACTGAAAATCAAATCACCTGGACTCATGAAGGTGTTGATTATATCATAGCCTCGAAGGATTTATCACCTGAAGAAATGACCGAGATTGCTCGAACTGTCCAAGGAAACGCAGTGAAATAACAAGAGTTCAATCAACAGGCTCGTACATCCGGGCCTGTTTTTTAGCGAAATCTAATCGATAAAGTTTTCATTGACATTAAAACTATACAGTTCGATAATCAACAATAGAACATTTTTACCGCATTAACGCAGCGGGGGACAGTCCCCCGCTGCGTTAAAGGGGTAAAGTGTATTCAGGATGGATATCCGGTGTATTGAAAGAGGAAGTGAATGGTGTGGAAGAGCAAGGGTTTTTTTATCGGGATACTTGGGCGGAAATTGATTTAGACCGCGTCAAAGCGAATGTAGAAGGATTAAGGAACCACCTGCCAGCTGATGTGGAGATTATTGCTGTTGTAAAGGCAAATGCTTATGGTCATGGTGATGTGCAAATTTCCAAAACTGCGCTTGCTTCAGGCGCCACCTATTTAGCTGTAGCCTTTTTGGATGAGGCGCTATCACTAAGAAGAAAAGGAATTACTGCGCCGATTCTCGTACTAGGAGCAAGTCGGCCGCAGGACGTATGCATTGCTGCCGAGCACCACATAGCTCTAACGGTATTCCAAACAGACTGGTTAACACAAGCGCAAAGTTACCTAAATACTACAGATCGATTAAAGATACACGTTAAGCTTGATACCGGGATGGGCCGAATTGGTATTCGCACAAATGAGGAACTACAAACTTTGGAGCGAATGATTAATAACGATAATAGACTTGAATTCGAAGGTGTATTTACTCATTTTTCAACTGCGGATGAAATCAATACGGACTATTTCCAACTGCAATTTACACGGTTTCAAGCAATGGTTTCCGAGCTAGCCAAGCAGCCAAAATACATTCATTGCAGCAATAGTGCAGCATCACTAAGATTTTCTGAGGCTAACTTTAATGCGGTTCGAATGGGAATCTCAATGTACGGTTTGACGCCATCTTTAGATATTGAGCCAGAATTGCCGTTCCCATTACATGAAGCATTTTCGTTGCATTCGCAGTTAATCCATGTGAAAAAGCTCCATAAGGGTGATAAAGTCAGCTATGGTGCTACCTACGAAGCTTGTGAAGATGAATGGATTGGCACAATCCCAATTGGTTATGCCGATGGTTGGATTCGGAAGTTGAAAGGGCAGGAAGTCTTGATAAATGGAAAAAGAATGCCAATCGTTGGTCGGATTTGCATGGACCAGTGCATGATTAAATTACCGCACAAATTTCCGATCGGAACAAAAGTAACTTTAATTGGCGAGCAAAATAATGAAGTAATCTCAGTAAATGAAATTGCTGCTCGTGCAGAAACAATTAATTATGAAATTCCATGCATCATTTCTAATCGTGTTCCGCGCATTTACAAACAAAATGGCGAAACTGTCTACGTTTATAATGCGATTGCCGACTAAAAAGCTATTTATTAGGAGATAATGAATAGGTGAAAAATAATAAATTGTTTTTCTGATAGATTATTCCAAGGGAAAACGAATAGCCTTTGCTTTCTGGATAAATAGTGGTAATATATAAAAGGGATAGAGATAAAAATGGTGTGTAGTGATGGTGGAGGTGTATGTTTGTGTCTGAATCCAGCGCAACAACAGAGATAATGGTAAAATTACCGCAACATCTTTTAACCGAGTTGGATGGTTTTGTAAAACAGGAAAACGTTAATCGTAGTGAATTTATTTATCAAGCCACGAAGATGTACCTTCGCGAAAGAAAGAAAAGACAGATTCGTGAGTCGATGAGACGCGGCTATATGGAAATGGCCAAAATCAATCTAACGATAGCTTCGGAAATGTTTCAAGCAGAATATGAGGCAGAACACACAGTAGAACGCCTAGTAAGCGGAGGGTAATCTCTTGATTGTGAAACGTGGTGACGTTTATTTTGCAGACCTTTCCCCAGTTGTTGGCTCAGAGCAAGGCGGCGTTCGTCCTGTGCTTGTCATTCAAAACGACATCGGGAATCGGTTCAGTCCCACAGTCATTGTTGCAGCCATAACCGCTCAAATACAAAAAGCAAAGCTGCCTACCCATGTTGAAATTGATGCGAAGCGTTACGGTTTTGAACGTGATTCGGTTATACTACTAGAACAAATTCGAACGATAGATAAACAGCGATTAACCGATAAAATTACCCATCTCGATGATGAAATGATGGATAAGGTTGATGATGCCTTGCAAGTAAGTTTAGGACTCATTGAATTTTAGAAAAAGGATTCACCTCATTTAATAGTTTTTCTGTCATGATTCAATTTTTATTAAAACTCTAAGAGAACGACGAACAATTCGTTTGTCGGTTCTTTACATAAAGATTCAGCACAAAGGCAAGCCTCCGGTGGGTTTGTCTTTTTTATTTTGGAGTGTTTGGGCGCGATGTGCGATGTACGGTTTGCGGTGTGCATGTCGTGCTACTCGTTTGCATAAGCAAATTCAAGTGTTGGTGATGGGACATAAAAGGCCTTATTTCGTAAAATTAGACTATTTTCCGATTCGAAGCGGACATAGAAGCCTTTATTATGGCTAAAATCACGCGATATTGCAGTTGTATAGTTAAATAGGGTCCTCTATGTCCGCAAAAAATCAAAAATTGCAATATTAATGCAAATAAGGACCCTTATGTCCCTAATAAATCCGGAAGCTCAACAAATGAGCCCACATTACAAAGAAAGGTGCAAGTTTGCTACAATAGATAATAATCCTAATGGAAAAATTAAGAATGTGGAGGACGTACGATTGGAACAAGTTATCGATAAACAAGAGCAATTTATTAAGCAAATTGCCACTGAGCAAGCGTTAAAACTAACTCAAGTCCGTAGCGTAATCAATCTTCATAATGAAGGCAACACCGTTCCGTTCATGGCTCGTTATCGGAAAGAAATGACGGGTGCATTAGATGAGGTCCAAATCCGTGATATTATCGAAAGATGGCAGTATATACAAAATCTTGAACAGCGCAAAGCAGAGGTCATTCGACTAATCGACGAACAGGAGAAGCTGACTCCTGAATTGCAGGTTCATATTGAACGGGCTACTAAACTCCAAGAAGTGGAGGACTTGTATCGCCCATATAAACAAAAACGACGGACCAAAGCAACGATTGCTAAGGAAAAGGGACTAGAGCCACTTGCTGAGTGGCTTATGACTTTCCCACAAACAGGTAATATCGACGAAAAGGCTACTGAATTCTTGTCGGAAGAAAAAGAGGTCCTTACAGCAGAGGATGCTCTAGCTGGTGCGAAGGATATTATCGCTGAATGGATTTCAGACGATCCGGAAAGTCGTAAGTGGATTCGCCACGAGACTGTTAAAGCTGGAATGATTGAAACCTCAGTAAAGGATAAGGAAAAAGACGAGAAAAATGTATATGAAATGTATTACCAATACGAAGAGCCTGTTCAAAAAATTGTTCCTCATCGTGTGTTAGCGGTAAATCGCGGTGAAAAGGAAGATATCATTCGCGTAGCGGTCAAACCAAATGTGGAAGCAATCCAGACTTATTTAATCAAAAAATGGATAAAAAACCCCAATTCAATAACAGTATCAATAGTTACAGAAGCGATAGAGGATGGGTACAAGCGTCTTATCCAGCCTTCAATTGAACGCGAAATTCGCAGTGAACTTACCGAAAAGGCCGAGGGACAAGCGATTCATATTTTTTCGGAAAACTTGCGTAATCTTTTACTTCAACCACCGTTAAAAGGAAAAATTGTGCTTGGTTTAGACCCAGCCTACCGTACGGGCTGTAAACTAGCAGTTGTTGATGAGACAGGCAAAGTTCTTGCTATTGATGTTATCTATCCGCATCCACCTGTTTTGAAACAAAAAGAAGCCAAGGAGAAATTCATTTCTATTTTAGAAAAATATAAAATTGAAATGGTTGCAATTGGTAATGGAACAGCATCCCGAGAATCCGAGCAATTTGTTGCTGATATTTTAAAGGAAATGAAGGATGAAACTTTCTATTTAATCGTTAACGAAGCAGGTGCTAGTGTGTACTCAGCGTCCGATCTAGCTCGTGAAGAATTTCCTGATTTCAAGGTCGAGGAGCGAAGCGCTGTTTCGATTGCCCGACGACTTCAGGATCCATTAGCTGAATTGGTTAAAATTGATCCTAAATCAGTTGGCGTAGGTCAATATCAACATGATGTTTCCCAAAAGAAACTATCTGAATCATTGACCTTCGTTGTTGAAACAGCTGTAAACCAAGTCGGGGTAAATGTTAATACTGCCTCATCTTCGTTACTTCAATATGTGGCAGGTCTTTCAAAAACGGTAGCCAATAATATTATTAAAAAGCGCGAAGAGGAAGGTAAAATTTCCAACCGAACACAGTTGAAAAAAATCCCACGTCTTGGTGCGAAAACGTATGAACAAGCGATTGGGTTTTTACGTGTAGTCGATGGGGACGAGCCTTTAGACCGGACCGGAATTCACCCGGAAAGCTATAAAGAAGTAAAACAATTATTGGCAAGCTTAGGATTTAAAACGGCTGATTTAGGAAGTGAAGAACTGAAATCAGCCTTATCAAAGCTAGATATTAAGCAAACGGCCGAAGAGCTCGAAATGGGTGAGCTTACTTTACACGATATCGTCGATGCATTGATGAGACCGGAGCGGGATCCTCGTGATGAGCTTCCGGCACCATTATTGAAGAAAGATGTTCTAAAGATGGAAGATTTAAAAACTGGAATGGAACTGCAAGGAACCGTTCGAAACGTCGTCGATTTTGGAGCATTTGTGGATATTGGCGTAAAGCAAGACGGTTTAGTTCATATTTCAAAACTAAGCAAGCGTTTTGTCAAACACCCACTGGACATCGTTTCTGTCGGAGATGTTGTCACTGTTTGGGTGGATGGAGTCGATGTCAATAAAGGCCGAGTTTCATTGACTATGCTTCCGCCGAATGAATGATTCTAACTGATGCAAAACACCGCTTGTTAAGAGCGGTGTTTTTTTCTGTATAAAAACCAGCATTGGTTCAATAGTTTTACTTGATAACGATTTTTTTCATAAAATGCACGTTGCATTTGTTTTTGAAACCAGGTCGGCATAAATACAACCTCCCGAATCGTATTTCTTTGAAATAATATATGTTATAATAGTTTGTCATGTTCGATGATTGAGGAGGGTTGTTTGGATTGGATAATAAAAAGCTGCAGAAATTAGTTGAGGACATTTCGATTCAATTTTTTCAGAAGCCATTCAGACATCTTGCTCTTTTTAATCCAAGATTGCGTTCCACAGGTGGCCGATATCTTTTAGGAACTCACAATATCGAAATAAATAGAAAATATTTTGAGCAACTTGGAGAAACGGAGCTCTACGGAATTATTAAACATGAGCTGTGCCATTATCATCTTCATCTTGAAGGTAAGGGATACCAGCATCGCGATCCGGAGTTTAAGCAATTATTAAAGCAAGTAGGAGCACCAAGATTCTGTACACCGCTACCAGCAGTAAAGAGGACTGTGCAATCAAAGAAAATTTTAATATATGCCTGCAAAGAATGTGCGCAAATCTATAAACGAAAACGTGCAATCAATACAGCAAAGTATGTTTGTGGAAAATGCCGTGGGCAATTAGTAAAAGTAAAAGAGTTGACAAGCAGTTAATGCGATGTTATATTAATATTCCGCAGCGGATAATGATTCTGTTGCGAAGAAAAATAGTGTTGACAAATTGATTTGAAGTTTTTATAATAAATAAAGTCGATAAGATGATATCGATTTTTAAAAAATCAAAAGCTTCTATAATACTGTTCCGCAGTAGCTCAGTGGTAGAGCAATCGGCTGTTAACCGATCGGTCGTAGGTTCGAGTCCTACCTGCGGAGCCATTTATTTGGGGAAGTACTCAAGAGGCTGAAGAGGCGCCCCTGCTAAGGGTGTAGGTCGGGTAACCGGCGCGAGGGTTCAAATCCCTCCTTCTCCGCCATTTAATTTATATATTGGCCCCTTGGTCAAGCGGTTAAGACACCGCCCTTTCACGGCGGTAACACGGGTTCGAATCCCGTAGGGGTCATCGGCATATAGTTAGCTGGTTAAAAGCTGGCAAGGACGGTTTGCGGCTGGTTAACTATTTTATATGGTCCGGTAGTTCAGTTGGTTAGAATGCCTGCCTGTCACGCAGGAGGTCGCGGGTTCGAGTCCCGTCCGGACCGCCATTTATTTTCATATTGTTGGGCTATAGCCAAGCGGTAAGGCAACGGACTTTGACTCCGTCATTCGTAGGTTCGATCCCTGCTAGCCCAGCCATTTTTCGAGCCATTAGCTCAGTTGGTAGAGCATCTGACTTTTAATCAGAGGGTCGAAGGTTCGAGTCCTTCATGGCTCACCATTTATTGTTTTGTAAGTATGCGGGTGTGGCGGAATTGGCAGACGCACTAGACTTAGGATCTAGCGCCGCAAGGCGTGGGGGTTCGACTCCCTTCACCCGCACCATTATTTACCTGCTTTTAAGGATGAGTAATGGTGGTATCATAACGATTGTCGCTTTTTATAAATGCGGTCGTGGCGGAATGGCAGACGCGCTAGGTTGAGGGCCTAGTGGGGGCAACCCCGTGGAGGTTCAAGTCCTCTCGGCCGCACCAATATAAAAAAAGAGTTGACAACAACGTTCGATACTGATAAGATAATAAAGTTGTCATTTTAATTAGCGCCCGTAGCTCAATTGGATAGAGCGTCTGACTACGGATCAGAAGGTTATGGGTTCGACTCCTTTCGGGCGCGCCATATATCGGGAAGTAGCTCAGCTTGGTAGAGCACTTGGTTTGGGACCAAGGGGTCGCAGGTTCGAATCCTGTCTTCCCGACCATGAAATTTTTAATAAAATATGCGGGTGTAGTTTAGTGGTAAAACCACAGCCTTCCAAGCTGTTGTTGTGGGTTCGATTCCCATCACCCGCTCCAATTAATTGCTCTTTGAAAACTAAACAAACAAACGTCAACAATAAACAAATTATAGTGTGATTGACTTCGGTCAAAAACACTAGCCAACGTAACTTTTATGAG
>NZ_JABAIT010000035.1 GCF_012843265.1 Bacillus sp. DNRA2
AGTCCCGTCCGGACCGCCATTTATGGCTCAGTAGCTCAGTCGGTAGAGCAATGGACTGAAAATCCATGTGTCGGCGGTTCGATTCCGTCCTGAGCCACCATTAGTATTTTTATGAATATAATATGTGGAGGGGTAGCGAAGTGGCTAAACGCGGCGGACTGTAAATCCGCTCCCTCGGGGTTCGGCGGTTCGAATCCGTCCCCCTCCACCATTTAATTTTAGGGGTATAGTTTAAAGGTAGAACGAAGGTCTCCAAAACCTTTGGTGTGGGTTCAATTCCTACTACCCCTGCCAATTTTATGATGGCGATTGTGGCGAAGTGGTTAACGCACCTGATTGTGGTTCAGGCATTCGTGGGTTCGATTCCCATCAGTCGCCCCATCTTAATTAAGAATTTTGGGCTATAGCCAAGCGGTAAGGCAACGGACTTTGACTCCGTCATTCGTAGGTTCGATCCCTGCTAGCCCAGCCATTTGCGGAAGTAGTTCAGTGGTAGAACACCACCTTGCCAAGGTGGGGGTCGCGGGTTCGAATCCCGTCTTCCGCTCCAATAGCATATTATATACGGCGGCATAGCCAAGTGGTAAGGCCAAGGTCTGCAAAACCTTTATCCACCGGTTCGAATCCGGTTGCCGCCTCCAATATTTTCATAATAATTTTCAGCTAGGGTTTTACGCCGGGGTGGCGGAACTGGCAGACGCACAGGACTTAAAATCCTGCGGTAGGTGACTACCGTACCGGTTCGATTCCGGTCCTCGGCATTTGAAAATTTTATACTTATTATTACGCCGGTGTGGCGGAATTGGCAGACGCGCACGACTCAAAATCGTGTTCCTTCTGGAGTGTCGGTTCGACCCCGACCACCGGTATAAATTTCCAGTAATGGAACGGAAAATCGCTGATATTCAGCGATTTTTTTGTTGGTCAAAAATCTGTGTCAGATTGGAAGGTCGTGTTAAGCCTAGCGGCTTTTTTTAGAACACGCACGACCTACTCAAAAACATCTTGTCCTTCGTTGTAAAGAAACGGAGGATTTTTTTATGGACGGAGCTAAACGTAAGAGAAAAGGGTTACAAGCATTTTAAAAGGATGGGACAAAATAACCTGACAGCGGATAAGCTTGAACTTCCCTTTCACTTCTCATCCAAGAACAGAATTCATTCTGGTCTTGGAATAGTCTCTGATTCTGTATCCTTATCAATTGCCCCTTATAAATTAGGGAAGGGGAAAATATGCACCACTATAAGAACCGTCACCCTGCTTCTGCACACTGCAAAAATATCGAATATTTTCCAGTTGTTTATAGACCAATAGGACTAAGTCTTTATTACTATAATTCTCATCAAACATCATTTAAAGATTGATGCTTTTTTACTAATCTAGAAAGAAGGGCGATTCAAATACATAGGGGTCAAAACCTTTTATTACCAATATCCCATTAATTTCCCAGCTCTCTTTGACTAGTAAATAAGTACTGTATTATTCTTTCTTTTATTATTCAATATGGGAAATATTGGTTTAAACCCATACTTTTTACACATTGACCATATATTTCTATTTATCTATGATAGAAATCGAATCAGTGTAGAAAAATGTGAATTTATGTTTAATTATGTGTATTTGCGCGGTATCTATTGATTCAAAAGAATCAATAGGAATTAGGTAGTAGCAGCACTAATTAAAAGCAAAAAACTTATTTTACAAAGGAGAGTCATTATCTTGAAAAAATTTGGAATTTTTACTCTACTCATTACTGTAATCATGGCATTAGCTGCTTGTTCTTCAACGAGCGAAAAAACAGGTGCCAGCAGCAGTAAAATCATTGAGGTATCTATTGATAACGCTTCATACGTATTAGCCGGCAAGAACGATGGTGTTTCAGAGGATAAAGAAACAAAGAAAGGCTTATTAGCTGTTCAGTTAAAAGTTAAGAATAAAACAGATTCAGAGGTTTCTATTTCGCCATATGATGACATTAAGATTTACGACGGGGAAAAACAATTATCCCCTGAAAACGACCTAAGCCTATCCGACCTTGGTATAGACTATTCCGAAACTGGCACTATTGGGGCGGAAAAAGTAAAAGACATAACTGTTATTGTAAATGTAGAAAAAGACAAAAAATATGAACTTGGTATCACCCCATATACAGACAGTACGGATAAAGCAAAAGAAGTAAAACTGGTATTAGATACAAAAAAATACACAGCTAGTTTTAATACACTAAACGACCCTGCTAAAGCTTTAACAGCTTATATTAAAACCATTTATATGGATAAGGAGAGCGCTGATTACGAAAAATACGTTTCCGCAGACAAAGCTGCTCTCCAAGAAGAGGCTAAAAAAGCTTTTAAAGAAGAAATACAAGATACATTCATGGATCTCAAAATATCTGATGAAGAAATGGACAAGCAATATATAAATTATAAATCGTCCCTATCCCAAAAAGGTAAGATCAACGCACAAACAGTTGGCAACGCTGAGGGGAAAGCGGTTGTTTTAGTAGAATACTCTAATGTACCATTAAATGATCTATATGATCTTGTAGATGATTACAGAGAAGAATACTATCAAAATACAGGCAACTACGATGGCAGCGAAGAATACGCTCTTTCGAAATTTGACGTTATTCTCGATTCAATCGAAGCTAAAGACAGCAAAGAAAAGTTGGAAATTTTAATGGTTAAAAAAGACGGGAAATGGACCGTTGATTTATCGGATGATTATGTTAAAGGACAATTAGTAGATACATTTGCAGCCGGTTATGGATATTAAGGAGAAGTGAATAATGTCAGGAAAAAGATGGGGAATGATAGCTTTTCTTTCTATAGTGGCAATTATGGCTATCGGGACGTTTATTGCTTTCCAGCAGTTGAACAAGCCGGATAAAACTGTAGAAACATTTGAAGAAGCGGTCGAGCAAAACAAACCAAATTTGCTTAAGGGTATTATTTTACCGGATAACAAGGAAGCTGTTGTAAACACAGGTACGCTAGCTTCACTTGTTACCTATTTAAGAACAAATGATCAAAGCTATCAGGTTATCAAGGATGGCCTGAAGGGACAAATGGAGGCGAAAGAATATTCTCCAACTAATGAACAAATAAGTTTAACAGCTGACGGGAAAAAATGGGGAATCTTCACAAATTATAAACTGAAAGTAAAAACAGCCTCCATTAAAGTGATTGGAGATAATGAGAACGATCGAGTCCAGCTTAGCATCAAAACATTAAAGAATCAGTTCAAAACAAGTGATGATAAGATATACGGTCCTATTCTGCCAGGTATTCATGATGTCAACGTAACCGTTACTAATTCACTTGGCACGCTGGCTGAAAATAAAAAAGTGGATGTTTGGGGAAATGAACAAGTCACCTTTGTCGTTGATACAGAAAGACTTGCTAAGAATGATAAAGGAATCAGCGATGACATTGTTGCAGCTGTTGAGTTATTAAACAAGGATCTTTCAGTCTTTGAAACATCTGCATACAACATAGATGTTTTCACGAACGTAAATGATACATTCACGGGTGGAGAGTACACTCAAGCGGCAATAGATGAGGAATTCTCAAATTATGTAGATTATATAGATGAAATACAATCCCAGTATTTAGGATCAGTCGTAAATTTGGATCAATTAAGCATCGATTATTTTAACGGTCACTGGTCAGCAGATGTTACAGCCCTGGTTTCTTATAATCGAAAAATTAAATTTACAGACCTTCCTACCTACGAAGACCTATCCTATAAATCTATACGGAACTATGCCTTAGGCTATAATGATAAAGAGAAAAGGTGGCTGATCGAAGGTATCACGGACACTGAAGCTGACGGCACAGAACATGAAAGCTGGAAGAAAAAGAAAACATTAACAGTCAAAAATCCACCACTACAAAAATGGAGCAGCACGAATAGCGGTGACCCAATAACTAGTTTGTAAGAGGGACAACAGGCATGAACTGCACCCAAATTGTTGACACAACTAACAATTGGGGTGCAGTTCGCTTTTGTATCTACTACTTCCTTAAATACCTGCTGTAAGGTTTTATCCTCCCAGGCATGCTTACTAATATAGGAACGGCCTATCTCACAGATCCCATCAGTTTTTTGATCCATAATCATCTTCAGCTTTTCCGAAAAGGGAATATCTTTCTCCAAAATTTCTTCATAGCTCTTCAAAAATTATCGACATAAGAAAAAGTACTTTTTTAGCAAGTGTATTCTTATTTGTAATACCTTAGAAGACTGTCTCTTTTTTTATTTTTTTGTGAATGGATGATGAATGATAATTTTGTATAATTAAGGTAATGGGATTATGATACTTATTAATTAAAAAAATGGAGAGATTGTGGTTGAAGAAAAAGTCAAAGTCACGTAGGAAAAATCATAACGATAATATCGACCAAGAAACTGATGAAACGTTTTACTTTGTTGCGGGGTACACTTCTGGAGGTGTTGCCTATGGGACAACCATGGAGGAAATCGTATCTCAGGAATTAAATTTTAGAGTAGCTGCAAAGAGCGATTCGAAGACAGCTTGTGAACTGATGCATCTAGCAATTGGTGATATTGCCGAGAAGTTGACCGGCCAAACGAAACCTGAAAATATCCGTGAAACGTTAGCATTCTTTTTTTGCGAAAATAATAACCGGATAAGCTACCAAAATACGATTGTCGCAGATGTTTTAGATGAAGTGGCAGGGATTGTTATTTCCTATCAAGGTGATGATGCGTCTGTCTTGGATGAGCCTATTCTTAATCGATTAAGAAAGAAACGGCGTAATCAGGAGATTTACTTCGATAAAGAGGCCGATGCTGGGGATTACTACATTGACACGATTAGTGTTGCACCCAAATTTCAAGGATATGGAATCGGTACTACGCTAATAAAAAAAGCAGAAGAAGCTGCAAAACAAAGTGGATTCTATCGGGTCTCACTAAATGTAGCTCGAGGTAATTCAGAAGCGCATAGTCTTTATAAAAAACTTGGTTATCATGAAGAAAAAGTGATTCATATTAATGGCCATCAGTATGATTATATGGTGAAAATATTAGAAGAATAATAGTACGTAGGACAATGCGTATTCACTATTTTTGCAAGAGTCTTGATTGTTTGGCTCTATAAGAACACCGAAGATGTTGCAGTTATTGTTGCAATTATTTGGGGACTCCCATGGGCAATTTTTCACGGATTGTTGAGTTGGCTTTATGTCATCTATTATTGGGCAAAATACTTGTGAAATCATGTGTTCTAGACGATTAATCTATGTTTCATTTGTGAGAAGCATTTAGAAAGGACCACCTGCAATAGGTGGTTCTTTATTTCCCCAAGTTGCAGCTAGTTTTAACATCAGAGAATATGTACCTAGTTGTCAATTTTATGAAATCAAAATACTTTTTGTAAAATAGGATTCTTGTTACAATATTTTACATAAAGGGGTAATATGTAAGTTTATAGAATATATTGCACTTATTTCGTTTATTAAAAATATTTATTTAAAGCAGAGGGGGAGTTCTTAAGTTGAAAAAGTATGTAACGATTGCATTGGGCATTTTAGGGGCTGCTCTCATTATTGGCTATGTATTTATTGGTAAGTGGGGGGCTGAAACCGACTCGAAACCAGCCGTAACAAAAGAGGAACAAAGTCAGGCTAAACAGGAATTAAACAAAAGCTTTGAGACTGCAACTCCAGAAGGGGAGATGCCAAAGTATGAGACAATGTCTGAACAAGAACTATTGGATGAGGTACATGGGATGACACATCAAAAGGTTTTAGCGGATGAAAAGTGGGGTTCAGTCGAAATCACAAAAGATAAGGTAGAAAAGCTGTATAAGATCGCAAACAGTAAGGCTGACAGCGAAATTCGCTCGATGTTGCTAGAAATACTTGAACCGTGGACGAAAGGTGATTTTAGCAATGCAGTCGAAGACCATAATCGGATATGGGATTATAAGGATGGGAACATTGGCGAAGCAACGCGTTTGTTAACTCCTGTTGAAGAACAAGAGTATATTGAAAAGATGTTTAAATAAATGTGCCAGAAACGGTTATTGGATATTTATATATATAAAGAAATCACACAAAAATAGTGCGTCAATGGGCGAAGTAGTCATGTTTGTCGAATATTCTATGTACATAAAATCGACAAAAATATCTAAAAACCCTTGACGCACTATTGAAAACTTTGTATTATATAGAAGTTGGTTCTTTGAAACGACATTTTACAACAAAGCAAATGTTTTTCATCGACAAAAACCGACAAAGATCTTCACTATCATGCGGGTGTAGTTTAGTGGTAAAACCACAGCCTTCCAAGCTGTTGTTGTGGGTTCGATTCCCATCACCCGCTCCATTACATAGCGTTCAACGCAGTGTTTCGTTTCAGAAAGAACGAAGCATTGCGTTTTTTAATTTCTATGAATTAGGAGGTGTCAGGATGGATGTTCGGCTATTAAAATCTGAAATCATTCAATATTGTAGAGAAGTTGGGATTGATAAAATTGGCTTTACGTCTGCAGAGCCATTTGTTGAACTAAAGAACCGACTGTTTCGACAGCGAGAATTGGGCTATCAGTCAGGTTTTGAAGCGCCGGACATTGACAAACGGACAAATCCTTCCCTTTTATTAAATGGTGCTTCATCAATTATTTCGATAGCACTTGCCTATCCAGTTAAAATGAAGAACCGTGTCCAAAGCAAAGCCGATGAACGCCGTGGCATCTTTTCTCGAGCTTCGTGGGGACTTGATTATCATCTTGTTTTAAAAGAACGATTGAGGCTGTTAGAAGAGTTTATCATGTCAAAATATCCCCAAGCTGTCTGCCAATCAATGGTCGATACCGGGGAACTAGTTGATCGAGCTGTTGCGGAGCGAGCCGGGATTGGCTGGAGCGGGAAAAATTGCTCGATTATCACGCCTGAATTTGGCTCCTATGTGTATTTAGGGGAAATGGTAACGAACATACCGTTTGAGCCTGATACGCCCATTGAGGACCGCTGCGGTGATTGCAGAAAATGCCTAGATGCATGTCCTACTGGTGCTTTAATACAAGGTGGACAAATTAATGCCAATCGTTGTATTTCTTTTTTAACACAAACGAAGGAGTTTATTCCTGAAGAATTTCGTGACAAGCTGGGGAATCGGATATACGGTTGTGATTCCTGTCAAACTGCTTGCCCGGAAAATAAGCGGATCGACTTTCATTTACATCCGGAATTGGAACCAGAACCAGAGCAGGTCAAGCCATTATTAAAACCGATACTATCTATGAGTAACCGCGAATTTAAAGAACGTTTCGGTTCATTGGCAGGATCATGGCGTGGTAAAAAGCCGATTCAGCGCAATGCAATTATTGCTCTGGCCCACTTTAAGGACGAATCAGCAGTAGCTGATCTGATTCAAGTTCTAAAGAACGACAATCGTCCGGTTATGAGAGGGACCGCAGCTTGGTCTCTGGCGAAAATAGGTGGCCAAGTTTCGCTATCTGCATTGCAGGAAGCGAAAGAAAATGAGCAAGACGATGATGTCCTAATAGAAATTCAACAAGCCCTTCAAATACTAACAAGGATGGATTAGATGTTGTTCCATCCTTGTTTTTTTGTGCTTCGTGATAATATTATAAAGCCTTCATATGTATGATATGAAGGGGGAGATTAAGATGCGGGCTGAGCTGCAACAGCTGTTAGAATCACGAGTAAAGCAGTGTGTGAGTCAACAGCGGAGCAAGGGCGATTGCGATAAAATTGAGCGTAAAAAGGCGAGTCTAGCCAAACGAGATGCCGAAATTGTGAAAGCAAAGGCAAAGGGGCAGATTACGGATATTACTGAAATCAATGATTTTAAGAATGTCTCATATGCAGTTCATTTTCGCTACCTAATTCGGCAGAATGATTTACTTTATATAGAAGAAGAAGTTGAATCACATCAGGCAACCTTTAGTCGGGAGCATTTAATCGATGAATTTGAAGTAGTGCCATCTATAAATTCTGCAAAGTTTGATGACCGTTCCTTATTGTACTCCGATGATTTTTCCATGAATGAGTTGGGACAGCGAGCCTATACTTATGATCGCCTTAAAGCAGTGCAATACGCAGAACGATGGTGGAACAGTTATAATCCGGCCTATATGAAAATTGAAAACAATGATTGTACTAATTTTATTTCACAATGCCTCCAACAAGGCGGAGCACCAATGCGGGGCTATCCTAATCGGGGAGCTGGCTGGTGGCTACGAAGTCAAAGTCATAGTTGGAGCTGGGCTGTTGCCCATGCGCTTAAACTGTATTTTGAAAGTTCGAAGTCAGGGTTACGGGCCAAGCGAGTATCAAGCCCAGAGCAACTGTTATTAGGTGATGTGATTTGCTATGATTTTGAAGGAGATGGTCGCTTTAATCACAACACGATTGTGACAGGAAAGGATGCAAATGGCATGCCTCTTGTCAATGCCCACACGTACAACAGTCGTCAGCGTTATTGGGCTTATGAGGACTCAAGCGCCTATACGCCAAACATTAAATATTTATTTTTCTCAATCGTCGATAGCTAAACTTGGCTTGAATCAAGGATTTTCAGTGGTATAATAGCACATGTAGATTGAGTAATGTACTAAATATATAAATATAACAAGAAAAGTGTCTAGCTACAGCGGCTAGGGGCTCGGGTCATAAGGCAAATCACTCCAGAGACAAATGTCTCTTACGTGATTCGTCTTATGCCTGTCGCCCCTGAGCAAGCCGCTTCCGCTTTTCTTTTTTGAGGTGACTGACTATATGGGTTTGCATGTCGTTTTATACCAACCTGAACTTCCGGCTAATACGGGCAATATTGCTCGTACATGTGCTGCTACAAATACAACGCTTCATTTAATTCGGCCACTCGGCTTTTCAACCGATGATAAAACGTTAAAACGTGCCGGTCTTGATTACTGGGAATTTGTAAACATTGTTTATTACGATTCAATAGATGAATTTTTCGAAAAAAATGAGGGCGGCCAGTTCTTTTATTTAACGAAATTTGCTGAAAAGCCCCATACAACTATTGATTATAGCAATCGTGATGCAGATTATTACTTTATGTTCGGTCGTGAAACAATGGGACTGCCGCAGGATTTGATTGAGAAAAATAAAGACTTTTGCTTGCGCATTCCAATGAATGACAATGTTCGTTCGCTCAATCTATCCAACACAGCCGCCGTTATCATTTATGAGGTCCTGCGCCAACAAGAATATCCAAATCAATGTTAAGCAAAAAGCAAACATGCTGATTTTACAAGTCGGCTTAGTTTGCTTTTTTTTATTATTCTGATTAAATAAGAATTGGATAAAGGAGGAAGGAAAATGAATCAAATCATTGAGACCATTTTGAATCACCGTTCGATTCGTAAATTTGAAGACAAGCCACTTTCCGAGGAGCAAATTGAAAAAATCATTGCTTGCGCTCAAAGTGCATCCACAGCAAGCTACATACAGGCATATACGATTATAGGTGTTACTGATAAGGGGAAGAAGGAAAAATTAGCGGAGCTGGCTGGGAATCAAGCATATGTTGCTGAAAACAGTATTTTCTTAGTGTTCTGTGGTGATTTACATCGGCTTGAGCTAGCAGGTAAAATGGAGGAGCTTGATGTTACAGCATCGCTTGAAAGCACAGAAAAGTTTATGGTTGCGCTCATTGATGCTGCCTTAGCAGCCCAAAATGCGGCGATTGCTGCTGAATCAATGGGCTTAGGTCTCTGCTATATTGGTGGGATTAGAAATAATCTGTCTGAAGTTCAAAAATTATTAAAAACACCGGAACGAGTGATACCATTGTTCGGAGTGGCGATTGGATACCCGGCTAAAATGACTGACAAAAAACCACGCTTGCCAATGAGCAATATTTACCATGAAAATGAGTACAAGCAAAATGAGGAACAATTTGTTGCGGAATTAACCGAGTACAATGATGTGATTTCTAGCTATTATGAGTCACGCACAAAAGGTAAACGCAAGGACCGCTGGACCGAGCAAATGGCCAATATGCTACAGCAAAAATCAAGAATGTACATGAAAGAATATGTTCAAGCCAACAAGTTTGACCTAAAATAAACCAAAATAAAAAAAGCAGCTAAGATTTTAGCTGCTTTTTTTATTTGCAATTACTTTGTTACCCCTGGTTTGTCGTTATAACCTGCTGTGAAAATGGCGGATAAGAATGCAAGTGTTACCCCAATGATTAAGATAAGTGCCATGTTAATAAAACCCTCCCATCCAAAAAAACAGATTTAATCAAGCCTATTATAGCCTATAACAACAAAAGTGTGAATAATTGTTCAAATTTTTTCTTATGATTAAATAATCTCATTCAATCAACAAGTCCTTCCTTTTTGTTTGGCATAGTGTTGATGATGATTGGGATTATTGGATAAATCCAAAAAGATGTTCCAACCTTTCACGTGTTTAGGCATGTTCACTTGTACTCTGGCATAGGATTATATTAGTCGTCTCTGATAACGCTAGTGGGGGAGGTCCTTATGGATATATTAAAAAAAATTGAGAACTATCGTGTCGAGGAAGAGAAGCTGAAGTGGGAAGGGACGTTTGGGGAGTATTTGGAGCTTGTGAGAGAGAAGCCATGGGTAGAACAATCTGCCCATTCGAGAGTTTATACTATGATTAAGGATGCCGGGGTTGAAGAGGTTCATAACCGAAAGCATTATAAATTTTTTGATAATCAATTGTTTGGACTTGAAGAGCCACTGGAAAGACTTGTTGAAGAATATTTTCATCCAGCTGCAAAACGCTTGGATGTAAGAAAAAGAATACTGTTACTGATGGGACCAGTTAGCGGCGGGAAATCAACCTTAGTGACGATGTTAAAGCGGGGATTGGAAAAGTATGCCAGGACTGATCGCGGTGCTTTATTTGCGATTAAGGGCTGCCCGATGCATGAAGATCCACTGCATTTGATTCCTCATCATTTAAGACAGGACTTCTTTGAAGAATATGGTATCAGAATCGAAGGGAATTTATCTCCGCTTAATATGATGCGCCTCGAAAAAGAATATGGTGGGCGGATTGAAGATGTACTGGTCGAAAGAATTTTCTTCTCTGAGGATAAACGGGTCGGCATCGGAACGTTTAGTCCATCTGATCCAAAATCTCAGGATATTGCCGATTTAACGGGAAGCATTGACTTTTCGACGATTGCCGAATATGGTTCAGAGTCTGACCCGCGCGCTTATCGTTTTGATGGTGAATTAAACAAGGCAAATCGTGGGATGATGGAGTTCCAAGAAATGCTGAAGTGTGATGAAAAATTCTTATGGCACTTATTATCTTTAACGCAGGAAGGTAATTTTAAGGCAGGGCGTTTTGCGCTGATTAGTGCAGACGAATTGATTGTCGCTCATACGAATGAAACGGAGTATCGTTCATTTATTTCCAATAAAAAGAATGAAGCATTGCATTCACGGATTATTGTGATGCCGATTCCGTATAACCTGAAGGTCACCCAAGAAGAGAAGATTTATGAAAAAATGATTCATGAAAGCGATGTTGCAAATGTCCATATTGCCCCGCACACTTTGAAAGTAGCGGCAATGTTTACGATTTTAACGCGCCTGAAGGAACCGAAAAAAGGCGATATTGATTTAATTAAGAAAATGCGTCTTTATGATGGTGAAAATGTAGAAGGCTTCAATTCAGCTGATGTAGCCGAGTTGAAGAAGGAGTATCCTGATGAAGGAATGAGTGGAATTGATCCTCGTTATGTGATCAACCGAATTTCTTCAACTATCATTCGCAAGGAAATTCCATCGATAAACGCTCTGGATGTCCTGCGTTCATTGAAAGAAGGACTTGATCAACATCCATCGATTACGACTGAATTAAAGGAACGTTATTTAAACTTTATTTCATTGGCACGCAAAGAGTACGATGATATTGCCAAGAAGGAAGTCCAAAAAGCGTTTGTTTATTCATACGAAGAGTCAGCTAAGACATTAATGGATAATTATCTTGATAATGTTGAAGCGTATTGCAATAAGGCGAAGATGCATGATCAGCTTACTGGCGAGGAAATTAATCCAGATGAAAAGCTGATGAGATCAATTGAAGAGCAAATTGGAATTTCTGAAAATGCGAAAAAGGCGTTCCGTGAAGAAATTCTAATTCGCATTTCAGCATATGCTCGCAAAGGGAAACGGTTCGATTACAATTCTCATGATCGTCTTCGTGAAGCGATTCAAAAGAAATTATTTGCTGATTTGAAGGATGTCGTGAAAATTACAACTTCTTCGAAAACCCCTGATGAACAGCAACTGAAGAAAATTAATGAAGTTGTGGCACGTTTGATTGATGAACATGGTTACAACTCAACGTCAGCGAATGAATTATTGCGTTATGTTGGAAGCTTGCTAAATCGATAATAAAAAACAATGGGCTAGCTGCAATTACTGCTAGCCTTTTTGTTGTATTGAAATTCACTTAGTTTTATTGGATTCTTCATCGCCATTGAGGCTGATTTTTTTGCAGCCTACATATAAGCAGGAGTATACCTCAACTCCTTTTTTTGCTTTAGCAAGGCCTTTCAAATAAGGGGTGACTAAATCCTTGAAGTCTGAGGAAACACCTTCTTCTTCTAAAATACCGTAAACGTATAATTTTTTTTCATCAAAAAGAAGTGCCACATTCCCTACTGCTTTATTATTTGAATCAACAACATTTAATACTTGAAAGGTTGGTGAGAGGACTTCAGGTGAAAAGTAAATTTGCATTGTCGATCACTCCTTATGAGAACTGTAATTTATCAAATAAGCTATCCTGTGATGATTCGGACGCTTCCTTTTTCTTAACGTGAATGAGAGTCAAGCAAAGTAGTCCAGCGAACAGTGTCAATCCTGCTGTCGTTAAAAACATGCCAGTACGCGACCAATCCATTAATGTACTGAAGATCGGCGGGCCAATGGCTACTCCCAAAAATCGAACAGAACCATACAGTGAAGTAACAAATCCGCGCCTGTCAGTTGGAACGGATCCTGTGATGAAACTATTGATACATGGAAGAACAAGACCAGTCCCAATACTGCTAACAGCCAGTACAGCAATGAACGGAACTAATTTTTCAAAGAAAATTAAGGATGCAAATGATGCGGTCATTAATAATGTTCCCAAGATAATCAATGTTTTCATCAACCCCATCTTTTTCCCAATCTTACTACCGGTTATGTATGAGGTTGTAGTCATAAATAATAAGGGAATCGCTAAAATTCCACCCTTTGGGATCCCGTCAATCCCATGGCTCTTCTCTAGAATATCGGAAATGTAAAATAGAATTCCAAATAAAGCAAACAAACAGGTGGCACCAGTAAAATAAGCAGCAAATAGCCAACGTCCTTCGCTCTTAAACACAGAAACAAGCCCTTTTACATACTTTCCTAATGGCGGTGGTTCCTTCTCTGCCTTCTTTTCCTTAATGAAAAACATCGTCAGTAACACTGAAATAAGACAAAAAATCGGAAAGGCAAAAAAAGCAGCATACCAAAACAATAGGGCAAATAAAGAACCTAAAATGGGACTGATTACTTTACCAAAGCCGTTCGAGGCTTCTACCAGTCCAAGTACTCGGCTTTGCTTAGCCCCTTTAAATAAATCTCCAGTTAGAGCCATCGCAATCGGTGCGGTCCCTGCAGCGCCAATTCCCTGCATGACACGACCAGCAAGCACCCACATATAGGCGTTGGAAAACCATGCCGATGCAGAACCCGCTAAAAGTCCACCACTTCCGTACAAAATGAGGGCAGGGATGATCACTGCTTTTCGTGAAAATCTGTCAGACAAATATCCTAAAACCGGAATTGAGATTGCCGCAGCAATCGAAAAGACCGATATGATAAGGCTTACTTTAAATTGGGAAACATCCAGTTCAGTCTTCATTTTTGGTAATAATGGAATCAACATTGAATTTCCAAGCACCAAAATCATTGGGATTGAGCCAATTGCTAAGATTGTCCATCCATTTGGTTGTTTCGTTGCCAAGTAATGTTCACCCCTAACTTTATTGATAAAAGCTTTCCTATTGTTTGATAGGGGTGAAGAGTTTATACATGAGGATTGGAATGATATTATATGGAAATCGCCCATTATTTACACATTTACCCATTATTTGAATAGTCTATTTTAGAATATTGAGGAGGCGTTTTCCCTATGGATTTTTTAGATTTACCAAAAAGAACTACAGGACGAAGAAGCTATGGATTGACTTCAATCGTCGATTTCGGTACACCGATAGGGGAGCTAAAGAATATCTTGAATGATTATTCAAGCTTTATTGACATCGCTAAGATTGGCATAGGTACAGCATATGTAACACCAAATATTAAAGCGAAGGTCGAACTTTATAAACAACATCATGTCATCCCATATTGTGGAGGAACGCTATTTGAAAAATGTTATATGCAAAAAAAAGTCCCACAATATTTGCATTATTTAAAAACACTTGGAATTGACTGGGTTGAAGTATCAAATGGAACATTGGACATTCCCCTCAAAGAACGCCTCTCCCTTATTTCTCTTTTGAAAAAAGATTTTCAAGTGATTGCCGAAGTAGGATCGAAGGATTGTAATAAAGAAATACCAACACATATATGGAAAGAAGAAATTCAAATACTCCTTGATGCAGGCTGTAACTATGTTATAACCGAAGGCCGCGATTCTGGGACTGCAGGCATTTATGGGAAAAATGGAGAGGTAAACGCTGAGTTGATTCAAGATTTAGTTAAAGATCTTGATTATAAACGGATTATTTTTGAGGCTCCGACTGCAAAACATCAAATGTACTTTATCCAACAACTTGGCGCAAATGTAAATTTAGGGAATGTGAAAATTCACGATACTGTGATTTTGGAGACACAGCGGCAAGGGTTGAGGAGTGAAACTTTTTATTTGGAGGATCCCGAATGCACATTACGTTAATTCGCCATCTCCCTACAAAATGGAATCAATCCAATATGCTACAAGGTAGACAGGATATCGAGATTACCGAAATAAGTGAAGACTTACAAAATAAAATCGAATCAAATAAGCTTTTATTAAATGCGTTTGCACCTTTTGACATTGTACTGGCCAGCACGTTAAAGCGGACTCACCAAACAGCGAAAGCTTACGGTTATGTACCGGAAACGGAAGGCTTGCTTGATGAACTGGACTTTGGTCGATTTGAAGGCGTCTCTAAAGAGCGATTAATAGCTGCTTATGATGGGAAATGGATTGAGGACCCACGAGAATTAATCCTCGGTGAGAGCTTGATTGATTTTGAAAAGCGAGTGATTGCCTTTCTTGAAAAATATAGTGACTATACCAATCTGCTCGTGTTCGGCCATGGCTCTTGGATACGTGCCATTGTTTCCTATCATCACTATGGTGATATTAATAAAATGAATAAAATGATTATTGAAAACAACCAATGTATCACCTTGCGTTTTTAAGTTGTTGATTAGAGGAAAGTGACAAGTGTGGACATCGCAGGTTTTACGAAGAGAAGTTAATAGAGGGGTGGGGGAGATTTGAGTGATGTGTTAACGTATGAAACCTGGAATGACGAAACTGTACAGGAATTGATGGGGAAGCATCAAGATTACTTTGACATCTTAAAATGGGCTTACCAGGAATATGGTGAGCACATCGTCTATTCATGTAGCTTTGGTGCCGAGGGAATTGTTCTGATAGATTTAATCTCTAAAATAAACAAGTATGCTCGAATTGTATTTCTCGATACGGGACTGCATTTTCAAGAGACATACGATTTAATTGAACGTGTTAAAAAGCATTATCCAGAACTTCAAATAGACATCATAAAACCGAAAATGTCATTAACGGAGCAATCGAAATGGTATGGTGAGGAACTTTGGAAGGATAATCCAAAACTTTGTTGTCATATGCGAAAGATTGTTCCGCTCACAGATGCGTTATCAGGTGCGAAAGCATGGATTTCTGGGCTAAGGAGGGAGCAATCTCCTTTTCGCAGCAAAACTGAGTATATAAATAAGGATGATAAATTTAAGAAAATAAAAATTTGCCCGCTGATTCATTGGACATGGGAAGAGGTGCGCCTGTATTTGGAGCTTAATAAGCTCCCGTATAATCCACTTCATGATCAAAGTTATCCGAGCATTGGCTGTGCGCCATGCACAACAAAAGTAGTGGATGGAGTTAATTTTCGAGCAGGACGGTGGGCAGGGTTAGAAAAAACTGAGTGTGGTCTACACCTAAACGAGAATGAATAAGCACTTTGGAAATAGGAGGAAAAAACAGTGAGTGTCAGTCAAGCACATGGAGGTCAGTTAGTCCAACGTTTCGATGAAAACTTCCAAGTCGATCCTACACTGAATGAAGTTGAACTGGATAAGCAAGAATTAAGCGATTTAGAGCTGATTGCCAATGGTGGTTATAGTCCGCTCGTTGGGTTTATGCGTAAGGCAGATTATGATTCTGTCGTTAAAAAGATGAGGCTATCAAATGGTCTACCTTGGTCGTTACCGATTACACTATCAATCGATCATAAACAAGCACCAGCGTTAAAAGTTGGTGAAAATATTAAGCTAACTTATGCTGGAACTGTGTATGGTGTGATGACAGTTGAAGATATTTATATTCCTGATAAAAATTTCGAAGCAGAAATGGTGTATCGGACAACAGACCGTGCCCATCCAGGGGTAAAGAAACTGTTTGAGCGTAAAGCAGTTTATTTAGGTGGTCCGATTACGATGATCAAACTGCCAGAAAAAGAATTTGAGCTGTATCATTTAACACCCCGACAAACAAGAGAGATTTTTTCAAAGCTTGGTTGGCAAACAGTGGTGGGTTTCCAAACAAGGAATCCGGTTCATCGTGCCCATGAATATATTCAAAAATCCGCGTTGGAGCTAGTGGATGGTCTGTTTTTAAATCCCTTAGTCGGTGAGACAAAAGAAGATGACATCCCCAGTCATATTCGTATGAAAAGCTATGATGTTTTAATTGAAAACTACTATCCGAAAAATCGAGTGTTTATGTCTGTTTTCCCTGCAGCGATGCGGTATGCTGGACCCAGAGAGGCAATCTTTCATGCATTGGTTCGGAAAAATTATGGCTGCACCCATTTTATTGTTGGCCGAGACCATGCTGGAGTTGGGAATTATTATGGAACATATGATGCTCAAAAAATTTTTAGCAGCTTTCAAATCGGGGAATTGGGAATCCAGCCATTATTCTTTGAACATAGCTTTTATTGTCATAAATGCGGAAACATGGCTTCGGAGAAAACCTGTCCTCACGATGCCCAATATCACGTAATTTTGTCGGGGACGAAGGTACGCAGCATGCTAAAAAACGGTGAACAACCACCTAAAGAATTTAGTCGTCCTGAGGTTGTGCAAGTATTAATTGAAGGTATGCAGGAAGTGTATATTAAAAATTTAAGGGTGTAGAAGATGGAGAGACAAAAGCATATTGTTTGGCACCACTCTACTGTCACAAAAAAAGGCCGTCAGCAATTAAATGGACATAAAAGCTGTGTACTGTGGTTTACAGGTCTATCTGGATCTGGGAAATCGACCTTAGCAAATGCGATGGATCATGCATTATATAGTCAGGGCTTTCAAAGCTATGTATTGGATGGCGATAATATTCGCTATGGCTTAAATCGAGATTTAAGCTTCGGTGTTGATGATCGTAAGGAGAATATCCGGCGCATTGGTGAAGTGGCAAAGTTATTTGTTGATAGCGGCCAAATAGTATCGACCGCGTTTATTTCACCGTTTCAAAATGATCGTGAGCTTGTTCGCAGCATGTTTGAGGCTGATGAATTCATCGAAGTTTATGTTAAATGTCCAATTGACATTTGTGAGAATCGTGATCCGAAGGGGCTATATCAAAAAGCTCGTAAAGGCGAAATCGCAGAATTTACTGGAATCTCCTCCCCATATGAGGCGCCAAGTCAGCCGGAGCTTATTATTGAAACAAATAAACAATCGATAGAAGATTCTGTAGGTAAGATATTTCATTTATTAAGAGAAAAGAAGATCCTCTAGGGTCTTCTTCATTTTATTTTCCTTAAACCATAGGCAATAAACGGAATTTGATGGAAGCGAACTTTATAAATATAATCAATGATGCTCGTTGAAAAAAACTGACAAATCATCGCAAATACGACAATCCGATAATTTATGACGAGAGCGGTAAGCAAAAATATGATAAAGTTTATCCACATCATCACTTTGCCAGGCCGCCAGTTTTTATATGAGGCAATCATTAATGCCGGAATAACCATACCGCCGCTCGATGCCCCAGCACGAATTAATATAGCTACACCCACCCCGAAAAGAGTGCTGCCTACACCTAAGTCAATCAGCATATGTAGATGAAGATGCGGTATATGAGAAGTTATGATACTTACGGTTGTGGAAGTAGTAGCCACTGAGAAGATGGTTCTTAATGTCCAGGTGTAGCCGAAGTAATTTAGGGCGAATAAGAGAAAAACGATGTTAGCTAGCCATAGGGAAAAGCCAAGCGGTAGCTCGAAAAAATGGTTAAGCAAAATCGCAATTCCTGCTGCTCCTCCAGATGGAATCGAATGGGGAAACAGAAATAGTGACATGGACAAGCCCTGGAGAATGGCACCTATTAGCAAACAACAATAGATGAATACAGACCGTTTCATAGTTTGCTAAACCCCACGCTACGACTTTGATGAAAATAGCCCAAGAACATCATCCTCCCTCTCCTTGTCCATTCTATGAACAAAAAATGCCAATTATGAGTAGGTGTTAGGAGGTTAGAATCCTCGCCATCCTCCCTTTCTTACATTTCACGACTTGCAAAATAGTGCTTGTCTAAATGTGCTAGGACATTGAATCATTTATAGCAATAATTAGTAAATAATTTTGATTTTCTGCATAGGATAAAGTAATCCACATTTCTATTCTTTTAAAAGCACACTCTGGATATTGTATGTTATGGATAAAAAAACGTGAATCACATATTAAAGGAGGGGTAATATTGACCGAAAAGAATAATCATCAGTATGTTGTTTCAAAAGAAGATTGGTCCCTCCATCGAAAAGGCCACGACGATCAACAACGACACCAAGAAAAGGTTCAAGAGGCGATTAAAAATAACCTTCCAGAATTAATAACAGAAGAAAGTATCATTATGTCAAATGGTCGTGAAGTTGTTAAAATTCCGATTCGTTCTCTTGATGAGTACAAAATTCGTTATAACTATGATAAAAACAAACATGTCGGGCAAGGGGATGGAGAAAGCCAAATTGGTGATGTCATAGCCCGTGATGGATCTAACGCCCAGAAAGGACCAGGAAAAGGGCAAGGGGCTGGCGACCAAGCTGGCGAAGATTATTTCGAGGCTGAAGTAAGCTTGATGGAGCTTGAGGAAGCTTTATTTAAACAGTTGGAGCTTCCCAATCTGCAACGAAAGGAACAAAACGAAGAACTTGTTGAAAACATTGAATTCAATGACATCCGCAAAACCGGTTTGATGGGGAATATTGATAAAAAACGGACGATGATGACGGCGTTTAAACGGAATGCGATGCAAGGTACTCCAGGATTCCATCCGATTTATCGCGAAGATTTAAAGTTTAAAACGTGGAATGAAGTAGTGAAGCCGGAATCAAAGGCTGTCGTGCTTGCGATGATGGATACAAGTGGTTCGATGGGGATTTGGGAAAAATATATGGCACGGAGTTTCTTCTTTTGGATGACGCGCTTCCTCAGAACAAAATACGAAACGGTAGAAATAGAATTTATCGCACATCATACGGAGGCGAAGGTTGTCTCGGAAGAAGATTTCTTCACAAGAGGAGAGAGCGGGGGCACCATTTGTTCTTCAGCTTACCGTAAGGCATTGGAGCTTGTGAATGAGAAGTATGATCCAAAGCGCTATAATATTTATCCTTTTCATTTTTCAGATGGTGATAATTTAACTTCAGATAATGCACGTTGTGTTAAGCTTGTCGAAGAGTTAATGAAGGTGTCCAATATGTTTGGTTATGGAGAGGTAAATCAGTATAACCGTCATTCTACGCTAATGACTGCCTACAAAAATATTAAACATGAACAATTCCGCTACTACATTCTCAAGCAAAAAGCCGATGTGTTCCATGCGATGAAAAGCTTTTTTAAACAAGAAGAGGACAATGGAAAAATGTATGCATAATAAAAAGCCGACAGACACCTGTCGGCTTTTCCAGTTTTATAAGTCAGTAACAATGATATAAGTTAAACGAACAGGTCCGTGTACGCCCCATACTTTGTTTAACTCAATGTCAGAGGAACTACTTGAACCACAAATAAAGTTAATAGCTGCAGGATTAATTCCTTGTTTTGACATTTCATGAAGCTTTTGCATGCCTTGTGTTAAACGAGGAACAATTGTACTTTGCGGTACAATACAAACATAATTTAAAGGCAGGAAGTTAGATGATCTTCCTTTTCCCAACTTATCAATGACAGTGTAAGAAGCTGTTTCAGCAAGTGAAAGATCACTAATACACACGCCGTAAGACGCATTCAATGCCTTATCTACATTTTCACGGCCTTTTTCATCAGTCCAAATATATGCATCTTTCAATGTATCGGTTAGACCCCACTCCGCAAAACGCTCATCGTTCCAAGCGATAGTTGAGCCATTTCCATGTTCAACTAGTTTCTCAGATACTGTTTTTGCAAGATCTTTTTTCTCGATAATGACCGAGTCAATCTTACCACCTGATCCAGCTTTATTCACTTGAGCATTCTTATGGAATTCTTCAGCTAATTGTGCTTGAGTATAGCCCTTATAAATTTCAAGATGAGGTTTGCTTGATAATTCAGGATGCACAACCTCTTTTGGTAACTGGCGACCAAGTATGTTTGAAAGGTTGGAAATAAATGACTCTCTATTTAAAACTTGTCCTTTTACCATTATTTATTTCCTCCTTTACTTCTAGATTCATACCAATCTCTGAAACGTGTTTTTTCCAATGCAGGTAAGTCACGTTTGTCTGTCCAACCTTTAAGAATACTAACACCTTTTTTAATTTTTCCATCTTGCATCAATGGTTTTGTCATGTATGGTGCTACACTTGTTCCGAGCTTGTACATCCATGGGCGGCTTAGAACCATACCTGCTCCAGACATGCTCGCACCCCAGAATGCAGATACTTTCTTTTCTTCAGCTAATACACGCTTGTGCTCATGTATTAATGAATGTAACGGAATATTAGATGGACAAACTTCTGTACACTCACCACAAAGTGAACACATATATGGAAGTTCTTTGAAATCATCATAGCCGGCAAGTAGTGGCGTTAATACAACGCCAAGTGGTCCAGAATAGATAGCATTATAAGAGTGGCCACCTACTTGTCGATATACTGGACAAGCATTTAAACACGCAGCACAGCGCATACATTGTAATACTTCTTTGAATTGAGACTGTAATACTTTTGAACGTCCATTATCAACGATTACCACATGAAATTCTTTAGCACCATCTGCAGCACCTTCGTCAGTAATCCCGTTTACAAATGTCGTATAGCTCGTACTTTTTGCCCCTACTGCACTTCTAGCTAATAAGCTAATGCAGATATCTGCATCTTCATAGGTAGCACAAATACGTTCCATACCCATCACAGCTACTTGTAATTCAGGTGCTGCTGTACAAAGATCGATATTTCCTTCATTACTAATTAATGAAATCGCTCCTGATTCAGCAATAGCAAAGTTACATCCGTAAATTCCCATATCGGCCGTAACATACTCATTACGCAGTGATGCACGAGCAAAAGCAGCTAAGTCTTCCGGAACATCTTCGCCAGAATATCCACTTTTAGCAAATACATCACGAATTTGCGTTTTATTTAAATGTAGTGATGGCACTACCATATGTGAAGGTGGATTCCAGTCATCTAATTGCAATATATACTCAGCTAAGTCAGTTTCTTTTACATCAACCCCAGCATCCATCATCATATGGTTAAGTCCAATTTCCTCAGTAACCATCGATTTAGCTTTTACAACTTTTTTAACGCCTCTTTCTATTGCTAGATTAGTAATATACTGAGAGGCTTCCTTAGCATCTTTTGCAAAGAAAACGTTACCACCATTTTTGACAACGTTTTCAGAAAACTGATGTAAGTAGAAATCTAGGTTTTCAAGAACGTGGGCACGAACTTCTCCCGATAGTTTTTGCCACTCCGCGAAATTACCATCGCCCAATTGTGACATCACATTAGCTCTATTTTTACTAATTAAATCTTGAGCTTTCACCATTGCAGCTCGCATGAAATCATCGTTTAGATTCTTTTCAAGATTTTTTTCAAAAGCTTGGTCATTAATCTTAATTCCCATTTTGGATCTCCTTACTATTTAGAATTTAGCACTTCAGCAATATGCATTACTTTGATATTTGATCCAAGTCTACTTAAACGTCCACCAATATTCATTAGACAAGCGAAGTCTGCCCCTATTAAATAATCAGGGTTAGCTTCCATGATGTACCTTGCTTTTTCATCAGCAACTTCAGCTGAAATATCCCCCATCTTAACAGAGAAGGTACCACCAAAGCCGCAACACTTGTGGGAATTGTGGAAATCTATTAATTCTAGTCCTTCTACTTTCGAAAGAAGTTGAATAGGTTGTTCTTTTACTTTTAAAAATCTTGATGTATGGCAGTTGTGGTGGTATACAGCCTTTCCTTTTAGTTTCGCAGAAAAGTCGTCCACCTTAATCACTTCGATTAGGAATTGAGATAATTCGTATGTTTTAGCTGCAACTTTTTCTGCTCTTTCTTTCCATTCCTTATCATCAGCTAAAATATGTGGATATTCTTTAACAAAATAAACACAAGAACCTGAAGGTGATACGATCGCATCAGCATGTTCAAATGTTTCGATAAAGTGTTTAATTGTGTTTTTCGTTTTCTCGACGTATCCAGTGTTGTACGTAGGTTGACCGCAACAGGTTTGTTGCTTAGGATAATCGATTTCATGCCCTAGACCTTCAAGTAATTCAACAGTAGCTTTACCGACGTTCATTGCCATAAAGTCAACAATACAGGTTGTAAATAACGTTACTTTCATTTCAAATCTCCCTTTGGTTTAGTAACTATCTATGTCATTATACAAAAATAACATTTTTCTTGTATATCAAAATTGTATAATGATCTACAATGTTCATAATTTCTACCTTTATATGCCACAGATATGAAAAACAATCAGGTGAAGAAATAAATTAATGTAAAGTGTCGTTTTATTGTCATTAAAGAGAATTTTCAAAAATTATTTTGTAATAATATGTAGACTTCGAGATTAAGATTTTGTACAATGTTTTCAGAATATTATTTTTTATCTGTAACCATTGTTAAGTAAAGTAATAGAAGGGTGGCAACGAAGTAAATTTACAGAATATTTTGATTTTGTTTTTTGCATAGGTTATTGTATGGGGAGAAGCTCCTCATTTTGTTTTAGAAGCAGGAGTTTGGTGAATAAATTTTGAAAGGAGAGTGCGAAATGGAAATTATTCAACAGTTAGTAAACGGAATTTCGCTAGGAAGTATTTATGCACTAATCGCGCTCGGCTATACAATGGTTTATGGCATTGTTAAATTAATTAACTTTGCCCATGGTGATGTATTTATGATTGGTGCATTTATTGGTTTTTATTCAATTACTATTTTAGATTTAAGCTTTTTTCCAGCATTACTTATATCAATGGCTGCATGCGCAATCTTTGGGGTCTTAATCGAAAAAATAGCGTACAAGCCTTTGCGGAATGCAACGAGAATTGCTGCATTAATTACGGCAATTGGAGTATCACTCTTAATTGAATATGGGATGATCTATATTCGGGGAGCGCAGCCGGAAGCCTATCCAGGCGATGTTCTACCAGTGAAAAACATTGATATTTTTGGTGTCTCAATCAGTAGCCAATCATTGTTTATTTTGGGCATATCAATTGCTTTAATGATAATCTTGCAGTTTGTAGTGCATAAGACAAAAATTGGAAAGGCCATGCGTGCAGTATCGTTTGATGCCGAAGCAGCTCAATTAATGGGTATAGACGTGAACCGAACTATTTCGGCTACGTTTGCGATTGGGTCGGCACTCGCAGGCGCTGCAGGTGTTATTTTTGGAACTTATTATATAAAAATTGAACCGTTAATGGGGATTATTCCTGGTTTAAAGGCGTTTGTTGCTGCAGTATTAGGTGGAATTGGGATTATACCAGGCGCAATGGTCGGTGGATTACTGCTAGGTGTGATTGAATCATTGGTAAGTGCTTTGGGCTATTCGTTATGGCGTGATGGTGTAGCTTTTATTGTTCTTATTTTAATTTTGATTTTCCGTCCATCCGGCTTGTTCGGCAAAAACGTACGAGAGAAAGTTTAGGGAGGAGGAAAACTGATGAAATCTATTAAAAGATCAAAGGGCTTTTGGCTTTTGATGGCCTTAGCTGTAATCGTATATTTCGTTGTACAATTTTTAATCGCAGGCGAATATATGAATTCATATTATACGAATACTTTGTTTACGATTGCCATTAACATTATGCTTGCAGTCAGCCTTCACCTTGTCATTGGAATTACTGGACAATTTTCAATTGGGCATGCCGGATTTTTGGCGGTGGGTGCATATACGTCAGCGATTATTACAATGAAACTCGGACTTCCATTTCCGGTCGCAATCCTTGTCGCTGGAATTGCAGCAGCTTTAGCTGGATTAATTATCGGGATTCCAAGCTTGCGTCTAAAAGGTGATTATTTAGCAATCGCTACGCTTGGTTTTGGGGAAATCGTTCGGATTACACTATTAAATATTCCTTATGTTGGTGGCGCAGCAGGGATGCAGGTATCTAGCTTAACGAACTGGACATGGGTCTTTATTAGCTTATTGGCAACGCTTGTTGTCATTACAAATTTTACGAACTCAACACATGGTCGCGCTTGTATTTCAATTCGCGAAAATGAAATTGCCGCCGATGCGATGGGGATAAACACAACCTTTTATAAGGTAGTCGCTTTTGCACTTGGTGCCTTTTTTGCCGGTGTAGCTGGGGCGCTCTATGCTCATAATTTTTATATCATACAACCAACAAACTTCGGATTTTTAAAATCGTTCGATATTTTAATTTTTGTGGTATTGGGTGGATTAGGTAGCATGTCTGGCTCAGTAATCGCCGCTATTCTGTTAACAATTGTCTCAACCTTCCTACAGGAGTATCCAGAGACCCGGATGATTATCTACAGCTTTGTTCTTATTGTGATGATGATTTATCGTCCGCAAGGGCTATTGGGTACTAAGGAATTAACATCATTCTTTAAAAAACGACCGGCAGTTGAAGGGGGGGCTAGAGAATGACCACTCCATTATTAAAGGTGGACCAAGTAGGGATTCAATTTGGAGGACTTAAAGCCGTCTCCAATACAAATGCCGAGCTTCATAAAGGGGAATTGGTGGGCTTAATTGGACCAAACGGTGCAGGGAAAACGACGTTCTTTAACTTGCTCACTGGCGTGTATGTACCAACTGAGGGGGCTATTACCTTTAATGGTGAGCGTCTGAACGGTATGAAGCCTTATCAAATTACGAGAAAAGGGATAAGCAGGACATTTCAAAACATTAGGTTGTTCAATGAATTATCAGTGCTCGATAATGTAAAAGTTGCCTATCATTCCAATGCTAAACATGGCATTTTCAGTTCTATATTTCGCTTGCCAACACATTTTAGAGGTGAGCAGGAAATGGAAGAAAAGGCGATTGAGTTTTTAAAAATATTTAATTTAGAAAACTATAAATATGAAAAAGCTAAAAATTTACCATACGGTCAGCAGCGTCGCTTGGAAATTGCCAGAGCCTTGGCAGCCCAACCAAAGCTTTTGCTGCTCGATGAGCCTGCTGCAGGGATGAATCCACAGGAAACACATGATTTAATGAATCTTATTTCATTTATTCGCGAGAAATTTGATTTAACCGTTCTTTTAATTGAGCATGATATGCAGCTTGTTATGGGTGTTTGCGAGCGAATTTATGTACTTGATCATGGTCAATTAATCGCTCAGGGAACACCAGAAGAGATTCGCAACAATCCTAAAGTCATCGAGGCTTACTTAGGAGAGGAGGTTGCAGCGGATGCTTAAAGTCGATTCCATTAATGTTTATTATGGGAATATTCAAGCCTTAAAAGGTGTGTCTCTAGAAATAAATAAAGGCGAAATTGTTACTTTAATCGGTGCAAATGGCGCAGGGAAAAGCACGTTATTAAAAACAATTTCTGGACTTTTAAAGCCTAAGCAAGGCGAGATTTTATATGAGAATACTGCAATTGGAGGCAAACCTGCCCAAGCAATTGTCAAGAAAGGTATCTCGCATGTTCCCGAAGGACGCCGAGTTTTTGCTAATATGAGCGTTGAAGAAAACTTAGAGTTGGGTGCTTATTTAAGAAAGGATAAAGTTGGAATTCAGGAGGATTTTGACAAAGTGTTTCAGTTATTCCCTCGTCTCAACGAACGCCGCAAACAACAGGCTGGAACGCTATCTGGTGGTGAGCAGCAGATGCTTGCAATGGGGCGGGCGTTAATGGCAAGACCGAAGCTTCTGCTTCTGGATGAGCCGTCGATGGGGCTAGCGCCAATATTAGTGAAAACGATTTTTGATATTATCAAAATGATTAATAAGGATGGAACAACGATTTTGTTGGTTGAGCAAAATGCCAATATGGCATTGTCAATTGCACATCGTGCTTATGTCATTGAAACAGGCAGAGTCGTCATTTCTGGAACTGCTGAAGAACTAAATGCTAGTGACCAAGTTAAACAAGCATATCTTGGGGGCCATTAAGAATAATGGAATGTAAGAAGGTCAGCACTATGCTGGCCTTTTTGTGCGACGGGCAGTCGCATGGAGTGTTGATCCAGTCAGCACTCTTCTTTTAATTATCTGACAGAGACGTCATTTCGATGAAACGACTGGTT
>NZ_JABAIT010000036.1 GCF_012843265.1 Bacillus sp. DNRA2
TCACACCCGTTCCCATACCGAACACGGAAGTTAAGCTTCTCAGCGCCGATGGTAGTTGGGGGCTCTCCCCCTGTGAGAGTAGGACGCTGCCGGGCTGTTTTAAAATGGAGGATTAGCTCAGCTGGGAGAGCATCTGCCTTACAAGCAGAGGGTCGGCGGTTCGAGCCCGTCATCCTCCACCATATGCCGGGGTGGCGGAACTGGCAGACGCACAGGACTTAAAATCCTGCGGTAGGTGACTACCGTACCGGTTCGATTCCGGTCCTCGGCACCACTATTAATATGCGCCCGTAGCTCAATTGGATAGAGCGTCTGACTACGGATCAGAAGGTTATGGGTTCGACTCCTTTCGGGCGCGCCATTTTAATTTCAATAACGGGAAGTAGCTCAGCTTGGTAGAGCACTTGGTTTGGGACCAAGGGGTCGCAGGTTCGAATCCTGTCTTCCCGACCATTTACACATCTTTATGGGGCCTTAGCTCAGCTGGGAGAGCGCCTGCTTTGCACGCAGGAGGTCAGCGGTTCGATCCCGCTAGGCTCCACCATTTATAGAGTTTATTAGCATTATGGCGGTGTAGCTCAGCTGGCTAGAGCGTACGGTTCATACCCGTAAGGTCGGGGGTTCGATCCCCTCCGCCGCTACTAAGATAGAGAATGATCGTAGAATTATTTTTATATGGAGGAATACCCAAGTCCGGCTGAAGGGATCGGTCTTGAAAACCGACAGGCGGGTTAAACCGCGCGGGGGTTCGAATCCCTCTTCCTCCGCCATATTTTTTCTCAAATTTACATCTTTTTTACCGTCGCGGGGTGGAGCAGCCCGGTAGCTCGTCGGGCTCATAACCCGAAGGTCGCAGGTTCAAATCCTGCCCCCGCAATCATAATGGTCCGGTAGTTCAGTTGGTTAGAATGCCTGCCTGTCACGCAGGAGGTCGCGGGTTCGAGTCCCGTCCGGACCGCCATTTACATTAAATTCATATGGAGGGGTAGCGAAGTGGCTAAACGCGGCGGACTGTAAATCCGCTCCCTCGGGGTTCGGCGGTTCGAATCCGTCCCCCTCCACCATTTGTTATTTACATTATGCGGGTGTAGTTTAGTGGTAAAACCACAGCCTTCCAAGCTGTTGTTGTGGGTTCGATTCCCATCACCCGCTCCATTTATGGGCCTATAGCTCAGCTGGTTAGAGCGCACGCCTGATAAGCGTGAGGTCGATGGTTCGAGTCCATTTAGGCCCACCATATTTATTGTGTAACAATAGAATATTTGTCTGGTGGCAATAGCGAGAAGGTCACACCCGTTCCCATACCGAACACGGAAGTTAAGCTTCTCAGCGCCGATGGTAGTTGGGGGCTCTCCCCCTGTGAGAGTAGGACGTTGCCGGGCAAATAAATACAGTCGATTTGACTGTTCAGATTGTCGAGAAAAGTGATTTTTCTCGGCAATTTTTATTTTTATCGATGTATGGCTTTATAGATATCCTGTTTCTTGATTTTCATCTTTTCAAGTATCTTAAATAGCGAGCCCCTTTGGCTTTTTGAAGCACAATTTGAGAAGTTTAGTATGAAAATATAGCTCCAATAAGGCTCATTGATGCTACTTTTAAGTCGTACGCAAAGAAAATATAGTTCCAATAAGGTCTATTGATGCTATTTTTGAGGCGTATGCAAGGAAAATATAGCTCCAATAAGGCTCATTGATGCTACTTTTAAGTCGTACGCAAAGAAAATATAGCTCCAATAAGGTCTATTGATGTTACTTTTGAGGCTTATGCAAAGAAAATATAGCTCCAATAGTGTTTTAAACACAGTTGTTGAGTTCTAACTATTATAATTTTTAGACCATTCGAAATTGTCATGATAAGTTCAGTCTTTTCAATAATTCACAGCAGGATTCTTAAGGCCAATATTGAAAGGCTTTATATAGTAATTTTTGAAATACATGAATCTGTATCGTGTATTAGGGGGTTATTCTATTGGAATTAAGAAGAAAAAGAAAAATTGATATAAAGAGAGTCATAGGCGCATTTTTGTTCGTGACATTAATTTTGTCAATTGTTTATATTATCATCAAAATGATTATCGCGCCAACTGAAGCAGCAAATGATGTGACAAAGGTAAAGAGCGATTATGTACTCATGCTTTTACAGTGTGTGCTTGGTATTTTTGTTATGATGATTCCTTCATTTGTTGAGAAGAAGAAGGCGATTGATATACCAGATCCAATTGAAATCATCTATTTTATATTTTTATATTGTGCTATTTATTTGGGAGAAGTACATAACTTTTATTATTTAATACCATATTGGGATAGTATTTTACACGCCTTTAGTGGGGCCGTTCTTGGGGTATTGGGCATTATCTTAGTACGGTTTTTGAATGAAGGAGAATTAGTTGATATTCAATTAAATCCGTTTTTTATATCGTTTTTTGCGTTTTGTTTTGCGGTGGCTGCCGGTACAATATGGGAAATCTATGAATTTTTGGCAGATGGAATGCTTTCGTTGAATATGCAAAAATTTATCTTAGTTGATGGAACACAATTAATCGGAAGGGAAGCATTATATGATACGATGATGGATCTTATTCTGGATACGGTGAGTGCATTAATTATTTCATTGATTGCTTATCCGATTCTAAAAAAACAAACAGTTCAGCATAATACCAATTCATCAAAGATATCTTAACGGAGACCACTATTAGAAAAAACATTCATTGGGTATGAAATAACAAAAAGCAACGATTTCATTTCGTTGCTTTTTGTTTTGGTCAGGTTCTGCTATTTAGTGGATTTTCCTCTTTTAACGAGGCTTTTCTACTTGTTTTCTCACGGAAAATGAGCCAAACGATTATACTTAAGCCGATAAGCAAACCCTCAAGGGATAGAATGTACCAAGGGTAGGGACCGAGAAAATCCATTAAGCTTGGGCTGGGTGGCTTTTTGTTTAAAAACAAATAATTGCCACCGACTCGATTATTAATTAAGAGGATAATTGGCAACAGCAGATTTAGAAAAATGAATAGTTTAAACACTGACCAAATGGTTGGTCTGTATTCTTTTACCCATGTGAAATAAAGCGCGACCCAGATTGTCATGAGATGGGTATAGAAAAAGTGAAAAAAACGAAAATGCGGAAAATCATAATTCACAATTGGAGTGAAAATTGCCTGTGATGCGCCGAGAAGTGCCGTAAAGATAAGGATTTCGTAGACTATTTTTTTCTTAGTGAAAAGAAGGACTACTGTCAAGATTAGACTGATGCTGCACAACTCTAATGGTAATGCATGACTAATATTCCAACTATGATTCCTGATCATCCAGAAATGATAAGTGCCTTCAAATACGATCAATGAGGAAGCAATGATGATTTCACCAATTCGAAATTGATTTTTTCGTAGGTGTTCTCGATAGTAATAAAGAAGAATACCTCCAATGATTAACAAGCCGATAATGATAAAATGACTTAACGAGAAAATTTCAAAGTCAAAATTTTTATAGCTTCTTCCAAACCATTCCATAAATTACCACCCTCTTTAACTTTACCATTCTTTAATATGTAAACAAAACAGTTTAAAGTACTAATTATCAAGTTTTGAAGTTATGAATTCCTGCTCTAAATTATTTTAATATATAAAATAATGTGTATAATAGTAGTGAATGGAAGGTTTTTCTATTCAATAGAGGGGGATGTGTGATGAATTTACATGTTAAACAAGGTTTTTCAAGGGGATTTAATCATGAGGAAATGCCATTAATTAATCGTGTTGAAATCGATAAGCAAATAAAGATGATAGATTTAACCCCACAAGATTTACAGTTAATCCATAGACTCCAACCATTTGTTTTGGAAATGGTTGATAATATAGTTGATGATTTTTATAAAAATCTGGAAATTGAGCCTAGCTTGTTAGAGATCATAAACCTACATAGTTCGATTATGAGATTGAAAAAAACGTTGAAGCAACATTTAATTGAAATGTTTAATGGTGAAATAGATGATTTATTCATAGCAAAAAGAGTCAAGATTGCCAAGATGCACGTAATGATTGGTTTATCAACGAAATGGTATGTATGTTCATTTCAGAATTTACTGGCCTCATTAAGTAAGGTTATTGATAATCAGTTTCAACACAAACAGGATTTGATGATAGCAGTTAGAGCATTATCAAAATTAATCAATTTTGAACAGCAATTAGTTTTGGAGGCATACGATGCTGAAACTGATCGGATTAGATTAGAGATTGAAAAGCAAAAATTGTCAGTACAGGATCAAGTTGCGAATGCCTCACAAAACTTAGCCTCCATTTCAGAACAAACAAATATAAATTTTCATCAATTAATAATGCAATCAAATGAGATTATTGATTTGGCTAATACTGGCACTGACCTTGCACTGCTTGCCCAAAAGCGAGCAGAGAAGGGAAAGGAACAACTAATAAATCAAACAAATAATATGACCAATATTCACCAATCTGTTGATGATATCTCGCGAGATGTCGATGTGTTATTGGATATTTCTAAGCAAATGGAAGAAATAGTAAGTATTGTAAAGGGAATTGCCGATCAAACCAATTTGCTCTCTTTAAATGCTGCCATCGAAGCTGCTAGAGCTGGCGACGCTGGCTTAGGATTTGCCGTGGTAGCTAGTGAAGTCAGAAAATTATCTGAGAAAACAAAAAACTCAGTAAAGGATGTATCGAATCTCATCAAAAATACAAATATGCAAGTACAGGATTTGACGAGTTCATTAGAACAAATTAGGGGAGAAGTTCAAAGAGGTACTGACAATATGCATGAAACTGAGCAGCATTTTGAACAGATTCTTGAAACGATGACCGAAACCATGACTCAGCACAAAAATATTAAGGGCGAACTTGGTAGCTTAGGAGATGTTGTCAAAGAAATTGGCGAGGCTTTTGATCAAGTTGCAAAATCTGCAGAACAATTAACTGAGATTACAAAGGAACTAGTATGATGAAAAAAAACTTACATTTGAGTTGGTTTCCTATGACAATATTCCGACACCAGAGTGATGAACTCGAAACATCTGAAAATTTCAAAAAAAGTTATTGACACATTTAGCCAATTTCCTTATGATAATAAACAAGAAATTAATTTTTGACCGATCGGACAACCGAAGGTCCTTAACTCTATGCTACAAATAGGGTTAGGGGCCTTTTTTATTTTCTTAATTCCTAGTTATCCTATGTACTTAATAAAAATGGTAAATGATTAAAACTACCAGTCGACTGGCGTTTTGCATAATAACTAGTAAACTACAATTCATTGTTTCAGGAGGAACGGTTTATGGCAATAAAGATTAGAAAATATGTATTGATAACGATTTCGCTATTATTTTTAGTGTTATTAAGCGCATGCAACAACAGTGATAAAACCAAGTTTGAGAAGGCAGCAACCACCGAAAATGGAGTTAAAACCATTAGAATCGGTTTTCAAAAATTCGGGACAATTAACTTTTTAAAAGCACAAGGTACATTAGAAAAAGAATTAAAGCCACTTGGATTTTCAGTGGAGTGGACGGAATTCCCTGGAGGACCACAGCTATTAGAAGCCTTAAATGTTGGTAGTCTTGATTTTGGTCATACTGGCGAGGCGCCACCAATTTTCGCACAAGCAGCCGGTGCCCCACTTGTTTATTTTGCTAATGAACCAGAAAATCCTAAAGGTGAAGCCATCATTGTACCAAAGGATTCAACTATTAAAAGTGTTAAAGATTTAAAAGGGAAAAAAATCGCTTTAAATAAAGGGTCTAATGTTCATTACTTACTTGTAAAAGCGTTAGAGGAAAATGGTTTGAAATATGAAGATGTTGAAACGGCATTCTTACCTCCATCTGATGCGAGAGCAGCATTTGAAAAAGGTGCTGTGGATGCATGGGTAATCTGGGATCCATTTTTAGCTGAAGCACAACGTAAAACCGGAGCACGAATTCTGGTTGATGGCACGAATTTAGTTAAGAACCGTGAATTCTTCTTGGCGACAGAGTCCTTTGCTAATGAAAATCAAGATGTTCTCAATATCGTATATAAGGAAATCGCAAAAGCAGAGCAATGGGTAGACAGCAACAAAGGAGAGGCAGCAGAATTTTTAGCTCCACAAATTGGGATGGAGAAAGAAACCCTAGATACTGTATTGAACCGCAGACCATATGGAATTCAAAAGATAACTGAAAAGGAAATTAAGGATCAACAGCAAATTGCTAATAAGTTCTTTGATTTACAACTAATTCCAAAGAAAATTAATACCTCTGATGCGGTAATAACAACAAAAGAGTAATAGGAGGAATGCGAGATGAAATGGAAACAGTTTTTACCATGGATCCTCCCAATCGTGATCATCAGTGCTTGGCAACTTAGTTCAACATTAGGGATTCTATCGGCGAGGATACTGCCAAATCCTGTTGATATTGTGACAGCCGCAATTGACCTGACAAAAAGCGGACAGTTATCTACAGATGTTTGGACTAGTACAAAACGGGCATTTCTTGGATTTATTGTAGGAGGCGGAATTGGTTTCATTCTGGGCTTGGCCAATGGACTTTCAAAAATATCAGAGGGTTTACTCGACTCCTCCATTCAAATGATTCGAAATATACCGCACCTAGCTTTAATCCCGATTGTCATTCTTTGGTTCGGAATTGGTGAGGAAGCGAAGCTGTTTCTTGTCGCACTCGGTACATTCTTTCCGATATATCTAAACACATACCATGGAATTCGTTCGGTTGACCGCTCCCTGATTGAAATGGCCTATGTGTATGAACTAAAAGGATTTTCCTTGTTTTGGCATATTATTTTCCCAGCGGCCTTACCGTCTGTCTTAGTAGGGGTACGATTTGCACTTGGAATTACTTGGGTTACGCTCATTGTTGCGGAAACTATTGCAGCCGATTCAGGGATTGGATACATGGCCATGAATGCAAGGGAGTTTATGCAGCTTGATGTAGTTGTTTTAAGCATCATTTTGTATGCTTTGCTAGGGAAATTATCTGATGTTACCGCTAAAATGGCTGAAAAAAGATTATTAAAATGGCATCCAAGCCATCAAAAGTGATCGGAGGAGAGTGTGATGGCTAAACAAGAATCAATCCTTGAGCTTGTAAGCATTCGGAAACATTTTGACGGAAAAGAAGTATTAAAAGGTATTGATTTATCGGTGAAACAGGGTGATTTTATTGCAGTTGTCGGAAAAAGTGGTTGCGGTAAAAGTACATTACTAAGGCTGATGGCTGGTTTAGATACTGCAAATACAGGTAGTCTTTTTGTGAATGGCGAGGAACTTAAGGGGAGAAACACATTAGCAAAAATTATGTTCCAGGATGGCCGTCTGCTTCCTTGGAAAAGGGTATACGATAATGTGGCACTCGGGTTAAAAAGTGCTGAACAAAAAGTGCAAATATCGAAAGTTTTAGAGCAGGTCGGATTGGCCGATCGAGCTAAGGCTTGGCCGGCAGAACTTTCAGGTGGTCAAAAGCAAAGAGTGGCACTTGCAAGAGCCTTGATTCATCAGCCAAATCTTTTGCTATTAGATGAACCGCTCGGGGCGCTTGATGCTTTAACAAGATTAGAAATGCATGAACTAATTGAGAATTTATGGAGAGAGCAGCAATTAACTGCCGTATTGGTAACGCACGATGTTGAGGAGGCGGTTGCGCTTAGTAATCGGGTGATTTTGATTGAGGAAGGCAAAATTATTCTAGACTTACCCATTCATTTACCTTATCCACGTCGGCGGGACAATCCACAATTTTCAAAGCTTGTAAGTCAAATTTTGAATAAAATCATGGGAAAGCGTTGGGCGCAAACACATGAATTAGAAGCAAATGTTCAATAAACATAACATTGCTTTGGGGGAACAATCTTTTAATATGAGATCAATTTATATAGAGGGGAAAGATAGCAATGGAAATTTTTTGGTTTATACCGACACATGGTGATGGAAGATATTTAGGGACAGCGAAAGGTGCAAGACCAGTCAATTATAATTATTGCAAGCAAATTGCTCAAGCGGTGGATGAATTAGGTTATAGTGGGGTTCTCATTCCGACTGGAAAATCTTGCGAGGATTCATGGATAGTGGCGTCTTCGTTATTATCTGCGACAGAAAAATTAAAGTTTTTGGTTGCTGTGCGCCCGGGCTTAATGGCACCAAGTTTTGCGGCTAGAATGGCTGCAACTTTAGATCGTTTTTCAAATGGTCGTCTGCTTATCAATGTTGTTGCAGGCGGAGATCCAGTGGAATTAGCAGGTGATGGTCAATTCCTTGAACACGACGCCCGCTATGACCAAACAGACGAGTTTTTAACTATTTGGAAACAGCTTTTTGAGGGTAGTGAGGTTAATTTCAACGGGGACCATTTAAGTATTGAAGGCGGCCAATTATTGTATCCTTCTGTTCAAGAGCCGTATCCACCACTTTACTTTGGCGGTTCTTCGAAAGCTGCACTAAATGTTGTTGCTGACCATATTGATGTATATTTAACTTGGGGTGAGCCACCTGCACAAGTTGCTGAGAAAATTAATAACATCAGAAAGCTTGCAGCTGAAAAAGGTCGAACTGTTCGGTTTGGGCTTCGCGTTCATGTGATTGTGCGGGAAACAGAAGAGGAAGCTTGGAAGGCTGCAGACGAATTGATTCAATATGTAGATGATGAATCGTTTGCAGCTGCACAAAAAATCTTTGCTCGTATGGATTCAGAGAGTCAAAAATTAATGTCCCAGTTGAACAAAGGCGATCGCTCTAATCTTGAGGTTAGTCCAAATTTATGGGCAGGAGTTGGCCTTGTGCGTGGTGGAGCTGGAACTGCATTAGTTGGAAATCCTGATCAAGTCGCCGCAAGAATGAATGAGTATGCTGATTTAGGAATTGAAACGTTCGTCCTATCGGGCTATCCACATTTAGAGGAGGCCTACCGAACTGCAGAATTATTATTCCCTAAGTTGCCAATCAAGCAAGAAACAAAACCAACAGAACGTGCGTTTGTTAGTCCGTTTGGTGAATTAATTGCCAATCAACATGTGCCAAAATAAATAAAATTAGAGAAGAGGGCAATCGTTGATGATTGGCTCTCTATTTTTTGTATTTATATTCTATAAATATTTTTAGTAGAGTAATATTGACATTGATAATCATTTTCAATTAAAATAATAGCAACAAATGATAATCGTTATCAATTATATAAAATAAAAAGATTGTTCATTACAATAAATAAGGTGAATTTTGTTAAACTTTTACCATTAATGGAGGAATGTAGAATGAGATCATTATTAATCGTTGGTGCAGATAATTTAGGAGGAATACCCGAAAAATTAACAACTGTTGGTTTTCATGAAGTGCTACATATTGATGGAAGAAAGGTACAGATGGTAAAAAAGGAGCTGCCAGAAAAAATAAATTGCATATTAGTATTAACAGATTTTGTTAATCATAATTTAACTTCAGTCATTAAGAAGCGAGCAAAAAGTCAGGCTATCCCAGTATACTATGCAAAACGTTCATGGAGTTCAATTTATAACGCGATAAAAGGTGTAGTATAAAAAAGAAAAGGAACATAAGGAGTTCCTTTTCTAATACGCATAAGAATTCGCCTCAAGTATTCGATTTTGTTGAGTTAAGAATGCTTCCATATTCGTCGCGTTAAGGGGAACGCTGAACAAATAGCCTTGTAACTCGTCACAGCCAAGTTCCATCAGCATGTTCTTTTCATTAATTGACTCTATTCCTTCGGCAACAACATTAAGCTGTAAACCGTGAGCAAGATCTGTTAATGACTGGACAAGAAGCGTCTTTTTTAAGTCCTTGTCTATATCTTTAATAAACTGTCTATCAATTTTTATTTCATCAATTGGCAATTTTAGTAAATGGATAAATGCTGAGTACCCTTTGCCGAAATCGTCAATCGAGATCATGACTCCAAGGCTCTTTATTTGTTTAATAATTTCTGCAACATGATTGGTGTTCTCAATAAAGACACTTTCTGTAATCTCTAGCTTTAAATATTTTGCTTCAAGTCCTGTTAAAAACAACGCTTTCTTGATGATTGAAATAATTTGATCGTTTTGGAAATTTTTTGCAGATATATTCACCGATACAGGAATATACAACTGATATTGATTTTGCCAATGCTTTAATTGCTTACAAGCCTGTATTAAGGACCACTCATCTATTTTGGAAATGAGGCCAATTTCCTCTGCCAACGGAATAAAGGTAGAGGGGGGGACATTACCTAGATAACTATCCTTCCAACGCAGCAATGCTTCTAAGCTAGAAACTTTATTATCTTGAAATTTTGGCTGAAAATGTAATGTCAATTCTTGAGAAACTAGCACAGATCGAAGCGAATTCTCTAACAATAATCGTTCCTGAAATTTGTCACGCATCGATTCATGGAAGTACCTCGGTGTATTCCCACCGTTTTCCTTACATACGTACATTGCAATGTCGGCACATTTTACTAATGAATCTAAGTCGTTACCGTTCTCAGGGAAAATGCTCACACCAACGCTTGCAGAAATATATAGGACGTGTCCGCCAATTTGAAATGGTGACGAAAATTGCTCTTGAATTTTTGCAAGGGTTAAATCTATATTGTTTCGGTCAGCCACTAAATCAACGACTACGAATTCGTCCCCACTGAGCCGAAATATCATTCTGTTATCGTTGACTAGGTTACATAGCCGGTCAGCCGTTTGCTTAAGCAAGGCATCACCCGCATCATGTCCTAATGTATCATTTACTTGTTTGAATTGATTCAAATCAATAAACACAATCGCTAAATAATCCGAGCCATTTTGGTTAGTTGATATCAGGTCTTTAACAAAATTTTGAAAATGGAGTCGATTTGGTAGATTTGTTAAGACGTCATAATACGCTAATTGATGCAGTTTTTCTTCAGATGTTCTTAATTTTTTCGTTTGAATCGTTAAGATACGATTCATTTCGATGCTCTCATTAAAGAGTTCTTTAAGCTTTCTCGCCATTTCTTTAAGGTTTTGCGTCAATAGCCTCATTTCCGATATATTACTTTGTGGCCATTCAATTTTCTCTAACTTAAATAATTTTTGAGGAAGGCCAGTTGTAACGGTCGTTAATTGCTCGATGTTTCTTACAAATATACGACTTATTACTTGTACAAAAAAAATGGTAAAAAGCGAAAAGATGATGGATATTTTAAGGTCAATAAAGAAATTATCGAAAATTTGGTCTTGGTATTGTAAAATGGGAAATTGAATATAAATATTTATTGGTAATGATTTAAGTTGATCAATATACACCAAGTTTCCACTGCGCCACTTGAGTAACGGGAAAACATTATTCTGTTCATCTGGTAGAACTTCATAGAAAGTATTTGATACTTTTTTAACCACCGACATATTATTCCAATTGTAATATACTTCGGAATCATGTGCTCTTTTTGAACTATTTGTAATAATTTTATTATGATTATTCGTGAGAATGACTGTATAATTTTCCGAATGATAATGTTCAATTATTTTGGTAAGATTTAGCGTTTGTTGTTCGCTTTCATGGTTTAAATTTGGTTCCCGCTGCAATAACAATTTTAATTCTTCGCGAATTTGCTCCGTAACAATTTCTGCTTTTTGATTCGTATTAATGATAATTTCATCATGAAGGTTCCAAGTCTTAGTCAATGTACTTAAAAAAAGCGGTACTAGAATAAAAACAATCGAAATATGAGTTAAAAACTGGTGCACAGAAACATTGTTTTTATTTATTTTAAAACGATTACACATTTTGTAAAAAGGAAAATAGGCAAGCGCCATATCAGCCATTAATACATTAAATAAGCCATTAAGGACATCCTTGCAAAGTTGAAAGTAAAGTACATCTCCAGCTAACGAGGTTTTATTTAGTGCAAATAAAATTGTAAGGCCAATTGTTAACCAAAAAATGGCATCTATAAAGATCATTTTTGCTTTTTTACTAAAATAAAAATAAGTCCCGACAAAAATTATTTCTCCTAAAAGGATAGCATTATATGTTATGTAAATTGTTTCAAAGGGAATGAACAAGAAAGTTAATAGCGATGCCATGATGGCGTAGGGTAATCCAAACAAACGCATGATTAGAAATAGAAAGATACTTGTAAACGAAAATGAAAGTCCATACACCATATTCACATGAAAGGATGAGAACACGAGTGCAAGGAACATTAATGTTAAAAGAAGAAAGGTGTCTTTATTTAAGCCAAAGAACACATTATGCTTTTTGAACATACAAATCTTCCAATCTATGAATGTGATGGTTTTTTTGCAATATGATAATATCTTAACAGAACCAATACACTTTGCGGAAATGAGCGTAAACGTTTCACAAAGCAGACAAATAATTCTGTTTAAAAATTTGTAATATTTGTTCACAAACCCATGAATTTAGGAACTTGTATGTAAAAAGAGTGACGCATCCATTTCAAATGCGTCACATCCTCCATCATTTTATATTATGTTTTGGTCTCTCATCGCTTCTTCGAGAATTCGGTACCCTGTTAGTCCACGGTCAAGCGGATGTACCCACTCATTTAACCCTTCCATTTCCATCATTTTCTTAATATCGGTGTCGGTCGGATCCATTGCAAATAATAAGGAAGAAAAGCGGTTTGCTAATTTTTCATCTAAATCAGGCAAGGCTGTAAATATACAGTGAGAGTAACCTGGTGAGGTCCAAACTCCCTGGATTTGCTGATTGTTCACTTGACCCTCTTCGAGCATCCTAATCCAAGTGTTTTCACCGATCGCACCTGCATCAGCCTGACCTGTTTGCAATGCCCGCAAAACCTCATATTCGCTCGTTCCCGTATCACCATGTTTACCTATGTCAAGGTTGAAGCGGATGAATTCAACATCTCGATGTGGCTCAAGTCCATTTGTTTTAAGGAACTGTACAGGAAGGATTGCCGCTTGGGCAGAGTCGGCACTACCCAGTGCAAATCTCTTACCTTTTAAATCTGCTAAAGTTTTGATACCCCGATCAGTTCTAGCGATAAATCTCGTCGTAAAATCAATATCGGTATCTCGCATTGCTAATACTTTGGCCGTGCCATTTAATGCTTGTTGGACCTTAACATAGGCAACATTTGTGTTCCAAGCGATATCAATAAATCCTTGGAGTAGGGCTTGAGTTTGAGCTTCATAGTTTGAAAATAACACATAGTCAATTGGGAAATCATTTTTTTGGTAATAGTCCCGAATAAGGTCCCAAATCGCAATTACTTTTGGATCGTAGGCTACTGAACCAATGAGCAAACGTTTAACCATGACTATTCATCTCCTATTAAAATAATGGAATGCCAGCGACAGTTTTTCCAATCCATTCTTTTAAAATTTCAACTGTTGGTGCCATAATCGAGCTTGCCTTTGAATCTCGTAAATAGCGCTCAACAGGTAGCGATTTGCTGTAGCCTTTTCCTCCGCAAACCTGCATGGCGGTATTGGTTACCAAGTTGACATTTTCACAGGCTAACAATTTAGATTGCATCACATGCAGCATGGCAGTTTCTTCTCCGCCGTCTGCTTTTTGGGCGGCATCATGTATAAACGTGGAGGCAGTGTCAACCTTGCAGGACATTTCAGCTAAATAGTATTGAATCGCAGGGATTTCAGCCAAGCATTGTCCACTTGCGTATTTTCTCGTTTTTGCATGGTCTAAGGTTGTCTGATAGGCGCCGCGTGCTAGCCCGGTATTAACGCCTGCTGAACCAAGGATAAAGGCAGGAGCGACGACATTAAAGATCAAATCCATGCCGGCGCCTTCGTTGCCGATTACGTGAGTAAAGGGAACTTTTACATTGGATAATTCACAGACAATACTATTGTTGCCGCGTAGTCCGATACCGTCCCATGCGCCAACAAATTTAACACCATCATTTTGGCTATCGACAACAACCATATTTAAGCCTAGTTCAGGTTTTGAGGCGTTCGTTAGAACGATTAGAAAATTTGTTTCATCCCCGTTTGTCACAAAACTTTTTCTCCCGTTTAATAATAGGTAATTCCCTTTGTGAACGGACTTAATCTCAGGGTTATAAAAATGGGCACCAGTACCTGTTTCACTAAAGGCAAGTGTTCCAATTTTTTTGCCATTGGCAATGGCTCTTAAATAACTTTGGAGGATTTCATTAGTGGGATTTGCCGCAATGACATAAGTTGAAACAGAATGCATCAAGTAACACATCGCTGTTGAACCACAGCTTTCGGCTATGACTTCAACGACTGAGACTAGGTCGGAAAGCTCCCCCCCTAAGCCTCCGTACTCTTTTGGTACCATTAAACCTAACAATCCAGTATCTCGAAATGCCTGAAATGCTTCCGTTGGAAATCGATTTTCTTGGTCAATTGTCACAGCAAGTGGGGCGATCACCTCATTAGCTACTTGTTTAGCTAGTTCCACTGGTATTGAATTCATTTGTTTTGTCATGTTTTTTACACTCCTTTTTTACATAAAGTTTGGTGTATGGGAAGTTGAGATTTTCTCTGCGGTTACAATATCAAGCCCAATTTGTAGCATTCGTTGGATACGATGCTCAAACATGATTTCTTTAAGTTTCTTTACATGTTCAAATCCAATTCGAAGTTGATCTGGCCTGCGGCCGCCACCGGCGATTATCGCCAATGCTTCAATGAAGTGTGTATTTTCCTTGGTGCCAGAGCCTTCAAGATATTGATTTCGCTCCTCGGCAGCCTCCACTAAAAATTTCACCATTTGAGGATTCCTTTGTAATATGTGGCGAACATGACTGATTCCATATGAAACGTGACGTCCTTCATCGATTTTTGCTAATTGAACAATCTTTCTTGTAACGGTATCTGGGGCATGTTCCTCGATAAATGTTAGCAGGTCTAAAAAGGTTCCTTCGCCAAGTACATGTAATAAAAATGATGATTTAAAGTAATCCTCTTGAACATATAAGCTATGTAAGGATCGCTCGGTTAAATTTGAAGAGTACTGCAGACCACCACCATTAGCTAAAGCTCGTTTTGTAAATGCTTCAATATGTCTGGCCTCATCATTGACCAAAGTTGAAAGGTAAAGGAGAACTTCAACGAAGTGTGGGTTGATTTTTGACATAAACTTCGCCGGGATGTACAGGGCAGAATATTCGTTCTCTGCCAAAAAAGTCATGATTTGACAAACTGCCCATTCTAATTCATTAGGAAGTTCGGGGATTTGGTCCCATTCGATATCCGTTGTGGCATTCCATTGAGTTTCTTTGGCTTGCTCGTAAAGCTGTAAAAGGTTATCAGCCCAAACATCGTCCTTCCGATTAAGGGTGAAGTCAAAATCAGGATTTCCCGGCTCACTAACAGCGCCACGAGGTACAAAGCCGATGTAAGTAGGGGCCTCATCTAGCAAGGTACCAACCTTGCCTTCAAACCAATCACGAATATCCAGATATTTTCCTTTTCGCGTCGGGATTTTGATTCCCCAATCTGGTTGATCAAGCTGAATTTTACTTGTTTTTTTAATGAAATATCGATAATGATCTCCTGCATCCATTGCGTTAAAAGTGTATTACCACGTAATTTACACCAGCTTTTAATATCATTCTGAAGTTGGGCGTGAGAGCTTTTCAGTTCGATAATGTCCTCAAAGGGGAGACGGTCAAGCGCATTCTTCAATAATATGAAAAATTCTTGTCCGATAGCGATATTGCCTAAATCTAAAACTTCTGAAGGAGTAATACCTAATAAATGATTTGAATCGTCCATTGAATCCACCTTTCAAATAAGAGTAGTTCGGTTATTCGTATGTTGAGTTTTGCTGGGTTAAATAAAAATCTTACTTAAACATGCTATGCCTGTCGCTAGAAAGTAATAGATTCAAAAAATCTATATGACCGCCTTTTCATTTCTGTTTTTTCAATTCTTATGTAGACACTCTGAAATAAAACAAAAAAAGGCGTGGGTTTATAAAACTTGACCCAGACGCCTTTTTTTGTTTTATTTGGTTGTTTTGTCTCGCTTTTTGCCAACAGCTCCGAGATAAAGTACAAATTCATCCTCGCCGTCTAATTCAAGAACCTCATCAATTAATTTTTGGTCATAAATTCCAATTGCACATGCACCTGCTCCAATTGATTCGCTTGATAAATAAAGATTTTGGCAGACATGTCCGACATCAATTAATATTTTTTTATGGGCTGTAATGTCGTATTTCCATTCTGAACGGTAAGGGGTTGTACTCCACGCGAAAATAACAGCTGCTTTTTTCGCAAAATTTGGCACAAAAGGCTGATCTAATGTAATGGCATCGATTTTATTTTCTAGATTATCGAGCTCGTACATAAATAAAAGCTTATGCTCAACAGGAAGATAACGATAAACACCTGGTAGCAATCCATCCACCCGCGTGATGAACAAATAGGTTTCAAACGTGTGGGTTGCCCCGCTACATGGGACCGTCCTTAGCGTAAGTCCAGCTTTATTTGTCCCTGTGATGCCTTGCGTCGCCCAAAGTAAGTATGATAGTTCTTCTAGCTTGAGGTATTCGTCAGAATAAAATCTTGTGCTTCTCCTTTCCTTAATACAATTGAGTATATTTTCATTTTTTAGTTCCACATCACTAGGTAGTGGCAGGGATATTATTTTGGAAGTAGGACTGTATTCTTTAACAATCGGCGGCTTTGGAACACCTTTGTGTTTGTCAGTTTTTATATGTTTAAATTCGAGGAAATTTGATTTTAAGAAGGTTCGTTGCTGTTCATATTTTTTCATACATGCTGACTCCTTTTGTCTATTCTTATTAACTAGCATAACCAATTACAGAAAATTTTCTGTGACTTTACACACTGTCAACCATTCATATCTAATGATTCTAAATTTGAAAAACATGAGTAATATTTAATAAGATAAGGAGGGGATCATATGAAATCAATTGGAATCTTGGGCGTAGGTCAGGCAGGAGGAAATATCGCAGAAATTGCTTCAGCCTTAGGTTTTCAAAGCGCCCTTATCAATACAAATAAACGTGATGGTGCAGTCAACACGAAAGTTGATAAAAAGTATTTCGTACCTGGTTATAATGGTGCTGGCCAGGATCGATCATTAGGTGTAAGAGCAGTACATGATCACCATCAAGAAATGATTGAATTCGTAAAGCGATCATTTAAAAATATTAAACTATTATTAGTAGCTTTCTCGACAGATGGTGGTACAGGTTCTGGAATGAGCCCCATTTTAATCGATTTGTTAGCAGGGCAATTGCCAGACATAAAAATCGGAGCGATTGCAGTCATACCAGAGCGTAATGTGTTAGCAGGAAATCGAATAAATACGGCTGAATGTATCGAGGAGCTTTCTAAAATTGAAGCGATTGCATCGGTATTTTTGATTGACAATGATCAATTGCGTAAATTGAATCCTCAGTCCAGTAAGCAGCAAATTTATCTTTCAGCAAACCAACAGGTGATTGAAGCGATCAATCATATATTTAAGGTGACGCAAAAAAGTTCCTACTTTGGGAACTTTGATGAAACAGACCTTTTGAATATTCTTTATACAAGAGGGGTAACCATTATTGCTTCAACACCGATTACCGAAGACAAAACAACAGCAGATGTGACCAATAGCGTACAGAAATCGTGGATGAATTCAATATTTTGTCCGGTCGAATCTCAAGGTGTAATCCGAGCAGGGCTGATTTATGATGGACCGGAAAATATATCTAAACTCATTAATGCACCTTCCATTTTCGAGAAAATTGGTGAACCATTGCAATTATTTGAAGGAACTTATATATCAGAAACAGATCCAACCATCACCACTGTATTGGCGGGGCTATCATTTCCAACTCGTCGCTTGCTTTCTTTGGAAGAATCGCTGGAGAAAAATCGTGATCGTCTTCAATCGCTTGTGAATAAGGAGTATTCACAGAAATATAAATCGAGGGTATCTTGGGCCTCCAATTTAAAAACGAGAAAGCCAGATAAACCGGTTGGTCCACTGGCTGCTACTTTGTCAAAATACCAGAAAAATGAAAAACCATAATGTTGAAACAATGCCATCTCCAAGTTTAGGAGATGGTATTGTTTTTGTAAAAATGTTAACAAAGTTTGAGAAATACAACCCAAATTTTACAAATTGTCATTATTATATCACAAAAACGATATCCTCGTTTATCTATAATAAATATTGGGAATTATTTTTTTTGATTAGTTTGTGAAGTTTTTTGCAATCTTGGAGGAGGATTACAGATGAAATTTCAACACTTATTTACTCAAGGTAAAATTGGTCAGGTCACCTTAAGAAACAGATTGATTATGCCAGCCATGGGGACGGGCTTGGCAGGTCCAGATGGTGAAATGACAGACCATGTCATTGCCTATTATGAAGAGCGAGCGAAAGGCGGTACTGGGTTAATCATTACCGAGTATACCTCAATAGATTATAAACTAGGGCGTGCGAATTTCAATCAGCTCCGTATTGACGAGGATCGCTTTATGCCTGGTTTTTATCGCTTGGCTAATGCGGTACATAAATATGGAGCAAAAATATTTGTACAACTTCAACATCCAGGACGTGAAACAACTTCATACAATTTAGACGGACAGCAAATTGTTGCCCCTAGTGCGGTAGCTTGTGCAGCGATTGGTGAAGTTCCTCGAGAACTAACGACTGATGAGGTAAAAGGAATCGTTAATCAGTTTGTGATGGGTGCATTCCGTTGTAAAATGGCTGGAATCGATGGGGTTGAACTACATGGGGCACATGGCTATCTTATCAATCAATTTATGAGTCCAGGTACAAACTTACGTACTGATGAATACGGTGGCAGCTTTGAAAATCGAATGAGATTTGCCAAAGAGATTGTAGAAGGAATTAAAGCTAGATGTGGTTCCGATTTTCCAGTATCCATCCGAATTAGTGTCGATGAATATGAAGAAGGCGGTCTAACAATTGAACTGAGTCAAGAAGTGGCTCGTTATTTAGAACTGGTCGGTTACGATGCGATTCATGCAAGTTGTGGAAACTATAATACGATGGACAAAATGGTTGAATCGATGATGTTTGAACAAGGCTGGCGTGTTCCACTAGCCCAAGCCGTGAAGGAAGTAGTGAATATCCCAGTTGTTGCAGTAGGTACCATTCGTGAGCCGCAATTTATGGAGAATATTTTGGTGGAAGGGAAAGCGGATTTTATTGCGATGGGACGTGGGCATATCGCTGATCCGGAATGGGCTAAGAAAGCTCTTGAGGGTCGCGATCGAGAAATAAGAAAATGTATCAATTGTTTAAATTGCACGAGAAACCCTGGACACATCAAATGCTCACTGAATATTAGAGCTGGAAGAGAGTTAGAGTTTAAAGAAATGCCTAAAATCAATGAAAAACGTCACGTTGCTATCGTTGGTGGAGGACCAGGGGGTATGGAGACAGCACGTGTTCTCCGTTTGAAAGGATATGATGTGACGATTTTTGAAAAAGATTCGAAATTGGGCGGTCAATTGAATCTTGTTCATCATCCGGTTGCAAAGGAAAAAATGAATTGGATGATTGATTATCATCGCAACGAAATGAAGCGATTGAATGTCGATGTTCGTTTTAATACAGAGGCATCTGTTGAAGCAATAAAAGCGCTAAATCCGTATGCAGTGTTCCTAGCAACGGGTGCAAAACCGATTATACCAACTATCCCTGGAAGCAAACTTCCAAATGTTTGTGATTACGAAGATGTGCTGCTCGAAAGAAAAGAACTGGTTAATAAAAAAATAGTTGTAATGGGTAGTGGAATGGTTTGCTATAGTGTGGCTGGTCAGTTGGCAAATCAAGGTAATGAGGTAACATTAATTGAGGTTCCTACTGAAACAGGTAATAAAGTTACGGCACATACTCGAGCAATGTTGCTGAACCGTTTGACAAATGCAGGTGTGAAGCTTATCGAAGGTCATAGTGTCCTTGAGATTCATCCGGATTCAGTGATTGTTGTGGATGAAGTTGGCAAGCATTCTGAAATCGCTCTTGACCATTTTGTGTTCTCGATGGGAACTGTATCCTATAATCCGTTAGAAGTGATCTTTAAAGAAAACTTTGATAATGTGTTCGTGATTGGGGATGCGATTAATCCAGGTTCAATTACAAACGCAATTAAAGAAGGCTTCGAGTCAGCATATGTCTTGGAATCGATTGTAACAAACAAGGTCGAGACAGCATTTGAAGAGTTATTAGTTTAAGAAAATGAAATAAAGTTTTAGGAATGACTGTCGTGTTGCGGTCATTCCTTTTGTTTGATATGGGGGAATCCAGTATAGTAAAGTTAGATTACTAGATACTTCCATTGGGGGGACAAACTTGAAGCAGAAACATTTCTCTTATCGACCAACAACGATGGCACCAAACGGGATGATTACAACACCACATTATTTAGCGTCACAAGCAGGATTAAAGGTTTTGCAAGATGGTGGTAACGCAGTAGAGGCAGCAATTGCAGCTGCTTCAACCATCAGTGTAGTATATCCTCATATGAATGGCCTTGGTGGCGATAATTTTTGGTTAATTTATGATGAAAAAAACCGTAAATTAATTGGTTTAAATGGCTCTGGGCGAGCGGGTATGAATGTTTCAATCGATACATATCAAAGGCTCGGACTTAAGAAGATTCCTTCACGTGGGGTGTTGGCAGCCAATACAATACCTGGAGTTGTCGCAGGATGGGACGAGGCCTACAGGTACTCTTTGAATAAAATGAATGGAACATTTCGTTGGAACGATTTGATGCAGACAGCGATTCATTACGCAAAGGAAGGCTTTCCAGTTTCTCCGAGTCAGGAGTATTGGACTAATATAAATCTAGCTGAAAATGATAAACAGCAACGGAATTTACAACGTTTTTCCGAGTTTAAACGAAACTTTACTAAGTTATCCGGACAAGCTTATCGTGCTGGAGAATTATTAAAACAAAAAGATTTGGCAACCACGTTAGAAGGACTTGCAGGTGAGGGCAGTAATCTGTTTTATCATGGCGATGTAGCCAAAAAAATGGTAGAGGATATCCAACACCATGGTGGTCTATTAACTTATCAAGATTTTACCACACACAAATCAGACTGGGTTGAACCGTTGTCAGTAGCATATCGCGGCTATCGAGCCTATAATCTGCCGCCAAATACGCAAGGAATTGCCTCCTTATCGATTTTAAATATCCTTAATCAATTTGACTTGACCACTATTCGTGAAGGCACAGCAGATTATTACCATTTATTAATTGAAGCGACTAAGCTTGCATTCAAAGACCGTGATGAGTATGTCACGGATCCAGATTTTCACAACATTCCAGTAAACAAGCTTTTGAAAGAAGAAAGAGGCGAGGAATTAGCTAAGCAAATTAATCCCATGCATATGGATAATTATGGAAATCAATTAGATCCAAATGGGGATACCATTTGGCTTGGTGTAGTGGATAAGGATGGGAATGCTGTATCATTGATTCAAAGTATTTATCATGAATTCGGATCCGGGTTTATTCCTAAGGGAACTGGGGTTGTCCTGCAAAACAGAGGTAGCTATTTTTCATTGAATCAAAACCATGTGAATTGTTTACAGCCAGGAAAACGGACTTTTCATACTTTAAACCCAGCGATGCTTTTTAAGAATGATCGCCCCCATTTAGTATATGGAACAATGGGCGGGGAAGGTCAGCCTCAGACTCAAGCTGCCCTTGTAACTAGAATGATAGATTATGAATTTCCGGTTCAAGCAGCCATTGAAGCACCTCGATGGTTATACGGTCGCACATGGGGAGAGGAATCAAATTCCGTAAAATTAGAGAATCGCATCAATGATGTGGCTATCCAACAATTAAAATTACGGGGACATAATGTAGAGGTACTTGACGCGTTTACTGATGTTATGGGTCATGCAGGTGCCATAAAAATTGATCAAGATAGTGGAGTGAAATATGGTGGGGCAGACCCACGTGGAGATGGAGCAGCAGTAGGATACTAAAGAAGAAAAACTAATCAGCATATGAATAGCTTTTCTTCTTTAGACAATAGTGGGATGGTGTGTTAATTAGTTTTTACACCTGTTGATTGGAGTGGAAGGCGCGAAGACTCCTGCGGGAGCAGCGGGACAGGTGAGACCCCGCAGGAGCATTAGCGACGAGGAGGCTCACCGCCCGCACCGCGGAAAGCGAAGCGCCTGGAACGGAAATCAACAGTCCCCATATAATGAAAAAACTGTAGACAAGCTCGATTGTCATTGAGTTTGTTTATAATCTGAGCTAATCAGCATATGATTAGCTTTTTTTTCGCATATCGGCTTTCTTGCTTATTAAGGAATAACCTATATAATAAGAGAAACATCAGCAAGTTTTAGAACGAAGGGAATGAAATCATTTTGGCTGAAACTCATATCTTCTCAAAGGAAGAAGAAATTTCAAATTCAATTACACATGGAATTGGGGCGCTATTAAGCGTGGCAGCACTCGTTATTCTGATTGTGTTTGCCTCACTTTATGGTAATGCCTGGCATGTGGTTAGTTTTACGATATTTGGCACAACCATGTTGCTTCTTTATACATCATCGACTCTTGTTCATGCGCTGAGACCTGGTCGCGCTAAAGATTTTTTCGAAATCATGGATCACTCGGCAATCTATTTCTTTATTGCCGGCACATATACACCATTTATGTTTATTGCAGTAAAAGGATGGCTTGGCTGGACATTGTTTGGAATTGTTTGGGGGATGGCAATCGGCGGAACTATCTTTAAATCCTTTTTCGTGAAAAAGTATATGTTTACCTCAACAGGGCTGTATGTACTTATGGGCTGGTTAATAGTGTTCGCCTGGAGGGATTTATCAGCAAACCTTAATCCATCTTCTTTTTGGTTGTTAGTAAGCGGTGGATTGTGTTATACGATTGGTGCAGTATTTTATATGTGGAAGCTTTTTAAACATCATCATGCTGTATGGCACTTATTTGTTTTAGCAGGGACGATTTGCCATTTCTTCTCAGTGTTATTCCTTTTGAAATAGTTACAATAAATATGAATTTTACAAAATTGCCATGGGACTTTTCTATGGCAATTTTTTTAAAATAATAATAGGAATCAAAAATATAATGTGCTATACTAAAATAGAAATAAGATATACTTTATAAAAATTTACCGCAAATGTGCTACTCTATTTATTGTTAATCCCGAAATATTTTGGAAGCGCCATCACACTTTTTTGGAGGAATGAAAGAAATGAGTACTCAAACATTAGTAAAACAAGGTACAATCGTATGCCAGGAATGTGGTAAAGAAATTGCTGCAGTAGGAAATGTTAATGGGGTTAAAATTTGGTACGGTATTTGTCCAGAGTGCACTACTAATAAAAAGAAATAATTAAATAGATGTTAAGTTTACCTAGACCCTTATGTAAGGGTCTTTTCGTGCGACGGGCAGTCGCATGGAGTGTTGATCCAGTCAGCACTCTTCTTTTAATTATCTGACAGAGACGTCATTTCGATGAAACGACTGGTTGAAGATGA
>NZ_JABAIT010000037.1 GCF_012843265.1 Bacillus sp. DNRA2
GAAGGTAAAATTACAGGTTACAAAATTTCTGCATAATTAGAGAAAGTAAGGAATCGCAAGAAATCATGAGCAAGTGTCCAAACTTAGGGGGTTAGACCGCAAATCTTTGAATTTTGTTCTATTTTGAGCAAATAGACGGAAAATCTCCGCTTATTTCGGCTATTTAGCCTTCTTTTATTACATTAGTCGGAAATTCTCCGCTTATGAATTCTCATACCTACACGAAAATCAACAAACAATGAATAGTAACAGTGCCTTACGAAAAATAAAGCCGTTAAAAAGCTTCGCACTTTGTAAGAAAGGTAAATAACAATGATGCTAAAAAGTACTTCATTAAAATGGCTCGGACTATTGGTTGCGGTGCTCGTGATGATTGTTTTCATGTGCGCCAGCGTCATCTTTGGCTATACCGAAACCAACTGGAAAATGGCCATTGATGCTATCACACATAATGATGGGTCGAACGAACATATTATTATTCAAACTGTCAGAATACCGAGAGCTTTCATTGCTTCAGTCGTTGGAGCCAGCTTAGCGATAGCCGGGACCCTCATGCAAACTTTAACGAAAAATCCATTAGCAGAACCAGGATTATACGGCATAAATGCCGGTGCCGGATTTACAGTCGTAGTTGCCATGACTGTGTTTTCCGTCAATAGTATGCAAGGATTTAGCGCGCTTGCATTTTTGGGTGCGGCGATGGCAGCTGTCGGTGTCTATGCGATTGGGTCCTTCGGGCGAGAAGGATTAACGCCGATGAAGCTCACTTTGGCAGGAGCAGCGATGGCAGCGATGTTTTCCTCGTTTACGCAAGGGTTGTTAGTATTGGATGAAGCTCTACTTGATCAAGTTTTATTTTGGCTAGCAGGATCTGTCCAAGGTCGGAAATTAGATACGCTTATATCCGTTCTTCCCTATATTGGAATGGGATTGCTTGGGTCTGTGCTTATTGCTAGAAAAATGAACGTCCTGGCAATGGGAGAAGATGTGGCAACTGGGCTAGGTTTAAATACTGTTTTCATAAAAATAACGATAGGTATACTGGTTATTTTATTAGCTGGAGGTTCAGTCGCTGTGGCGGGACCGATCGGCTTCGTTGGAATTGTCATTCCCCACATCGCACGCTCGATGATGGGCGTTGATCATCGCTGGGTCATTCCATTTTCAGGCATACTAGGGGCAATTTTATTATTAATGGCCGATATTGCAGCCAGATATCTATTGATGCCATCCGAGGTCCCGGTTGGAGTCATGACTGCTATCATTGGAACTCCATTTTTTATCTTCATTGCGAGAAGGGGGTTCAATGGAAGATGAACAAGTATAAAAATTTCCGCCCATTTCACGGCAAATTGTCCGTTTTAATAGATCGGAAAGCTGCATTCATTATAATTTTTCTTACTATCATTGTCTTGGCTGTTTTTGTTGTAAGTACTGGTTCAGGCGAAATGAAAATTAATCCACTTACTGTAATGAAGGTTTTATTCGGGGCCGGCCCAGAAATGGAAACACTCGTGATTACCTCCTTCCGCCTGCCGAGAATTATTGTCGCCCTAACAGTTGGAATTTCTTTAGCGGTTGCTGGCGGTATTTTGCAAGGGATGATTCGAAATCCGCTTGCATCCCCAGATGTATTGGGGATTACCGGCGGTGCAGCAGTTGCAGTTGTTGGGTTTTTAGTTCTATTTAGTGATAAGAACCATTCGCTTACGGTCAGCATCGCCTGGCTTCCATTGGCGGCTTTCGTTGGTGCCGGGACTGTTGCTTTCTTAATTTACTTTCTGGCTTGGAAAAATGGTGTTTCCCCCATCAGGCTTGTCTTGATTGGGATTGGAATCTCCGCTTTGATGCAAGCTTTTACAACGCTATTAATGGTGATGGGCCCGATTTATCAAGCAAGTCAGGCCAATATTTGGATTACCGGGACTGTATATGGTTCCAATTGGAAAAATGTTTCGATTCTTGTTCCGTGGACAGTCATTTTCCTGATCATCGCCTTTATTGCTGCGAGAATCATCAATATTCAAGAGCTGGGAGATGACGTTGCTACCGGTCTCGGCGGAAAAGTTCAAAAACAGCGATTTTTCTTATTGATGATCAGTACGGCGCTAATTGGCGGAGCTGTTGCTTTTGCCGGTGGCATAGGTTTTGTTGGTTTGATGGCCCCGCACATGGCAAGGCGGTTAGTCGGTTCTTCGTTTGGAGCACTGCTGCCTACATCTGCCCTACTGGGTGGGACACTGGTCATGCTGGCTGATTTAATTGGTCGGACGATGTTTTCGCCATTAGAGGTCCCGGCAGGTGTGTTCACGGCTGGAATCGGTGCCCCCTACTTTATCTACTTACTTTTTAAATCTAAAAATAGTTAAATTATAGAGCCCTAGAGGCGCTTGCTACCATCAATAAATTAAGGAGCTGACGATAATGAAGAATGCGATTGAGGCAAAAAATTTATCGATTTCATATGGTGATACACTCATCATTAATGAGCTGGATTTAAAAATCCCAAAAGGTGAGATTACCGTATTTATCGGAGCAAATGGTTGTGGAAAATCGACGCTGCTTAGAACGATTGCCCGTTTGCTAAAACCAAAATCCGGCTCAGTCTTGTTAGAGGGAGAAGCAATCGCCAAGTTGTCAACGAAGGACGTGGCCAAAAGAATGGCGATACTACCGCAATCCCCATCTGCTCCGGAAGGATTAACTGTCTTACAGCTTGTAAAACAAGGCCGTTACCCACATCAAACCTGGCTAAAGCAGTGGACCGAAGAAGATGAAAAAAAAGTGAATGAAGCTTTAGCTGCAACACACTTAGAATCTTTACAAGAAAGAACAGTGGACTCCCTTTCCGGCGGACAACGGCAGCGCGCCTGGATTGCGATGACTTTGGCGCAGGATACGGACATTATTCTGTTAGATGAACCGACCACTTATTTGGATATGACCCATCAAATCGAAATTCTCGATTTACTGTTTGAATTAAATGAACAGAAAAACAGAACTGTGGTCATGGTATTACATGATCTTAACCTGGCCTGTCGGTATGCCCATCATATCGTGGCGATTAAGGACCAAACGGTTTTTGCAAAAGGAAAACCTGAGCATATCATCAATTGTGATTTGGTAAAAGGCGTTTTTGGTATGGACTGTGAAGTTACCAGTGATCCGTTATTCGGTACCCCACTGTGCATTCCATACGGAAGAGGAAGATGTGTTTTGAAACAGGCGGTATCAGTAAATGGTTAATGAAGTAGGCGTATCAGAGGTTACCCAGCAGCTGCAAAAATATCGGTTTCGAGAAGATTTGAATCATTCGTTTGAGGTTGCTTCGCTACTAGAGGCAGAATTTCTTCAGGATTTTATCGAAAATTTAACGATGATCATTAATGCTCCGTCAGCCAAAGTCACCGCTTCTATTTTTATAAAAAGATATGCCTTTGTAGCTGTCATGTCTTTATATGCTATGACCGTATGGAATAAAAAGTTAAATGTATCAATCGGTGGCTTAACCATGGAAAAACCTGAGCAAGGAAAAGCGTGGCTCCCTTCGTTTTCTATCAAAAATGTATCCGAGTCCGAGGAAGATTGGAACGGGCACGACCGCAGTGAGTGGCGAGAAACGGTTTTGCAGGGGCTCTTTGCAGAAAACATTTCTTTACTGATTGAAAAAATTGAAAAGACATTCAAAATTTCAAAACTGATTTTGTGGGAAAATATTGCCGTTTATCTATTTTGGTTATATGAAACAGAATTGAAGGATGAAGTAACTCCAAACATAGCCGAGGATTTCCACTTTTTGATTTTTGAAGCTGAAGGAAGGTTATTTGGCCCATACAAAATCAATCGCCTGCAAAAATACTATCGTGAAAAGAAACAAACTGAGGTTTCAGATGAAGCAATCAGGATCAGAAAAACATGTTGTTTCAATTACACTCTTGGAGGGGCGTCCAAGAATTGCAAAACATGTCCATGTAGAAAATAAGAAGGAATCTAGGGGTGGATCGCGAGGTTCCCTAGTTCCTTCTTGCTTGGACATATTAACGAAGTTTGCTCAATTCATCAAGAAATGCAGGTCGCCTTAGATTAGCAAAACGTAGCTCCGTTACCAACTTCGCTTGCATATCCTTTCCTGCTATTTTGGAGAATTTCTTGATCTTCCTGCAAACATCTTGGTAATTTTTTCGATTGGATGAATGGCTTGCCCTCCAATGGATAAATTGTTGATAAATATTTATTACATCCTCTTTATATGGACCGGCCAGCAACTCCGCGTATTCTTCAATATATACTGGGTTATTTCGAACAAAATCCAATAATTCCTCAACATCATTTTCCTCTTGAATCAATCGAAGGTACAAATCCCTCCCTTTCCAGCCACCATTTAATTTTAACTTTCCCTTCAGACGATGGTAAAACAATTCATCATCCTCATGATTTAATTCCTTCAATTCCTTGTAAAAATTAAAATCACCACCGAGAAATAATTCCATTGCCAGGGTGAACTGTTCTTCCCGCTTTGAAAGCTGCTTATACGCCTCATATCTGACTCTCTTCCAATTCGTGACGAGGCCAGCAAATTGACTGTCCTTCTGTTCAGCCTCGAGTGCCACCTCAATCACCTTTAGATAATTCTTTTCATCCATTAAGGTTTTAATCAACAATTCCCGAAAGGTCTTATATTGGAGATGATTTGTGATAAACTGCTCCGCTTCTTGCTCCGAACCATAGCCTTTAATCAAATCAAATACGATTTTCAACAAATCTTCATTTTGATACCTGTCATTCTCCTCGTTGGTGATGAAGCTTTCTATCATTATTCTTAAGCTATTTCGTAGCTGTTCATTTTCGGCAAAATTAAAGCCTATCCTAAGTAGCTCCGTTCTAAATTCCTCCCAACCTTCAAACACACTACTCTCACTCTGTTTCATTAATTTATTAAATAGGTCCGCTTTGACATCGCTCCCGGAATCCACGCTATTTTGTACTATCTTATCTATCACTTCAATTGTTCCATTAACCAATAGCCCAATGTCACCGTCAGAATCGTCTGCATAACCAAAAGCAGCAATTCCTTCATTCAATACTAAAAACGCAATGTCTATTGATAACAATGGGTCGTTTGAACGAACTGCCTTTTCCAATACCCCACCCAATTCATTTGTAAAAGGAAACGCATTTCGATATGTAATAAATCCTTCTTTTCGTAAATATTTATCAACGATATTTGCAATAAGCCTTTTGCAAGCTTTAATTTCTTGTGCATGGTCCGCTTTTGAATATGTGAAAATAAGTCTCTCTTCTAAAACAGTATCCTCGTTTGCAATATCTTCAATGATTTTGATCAGTTCGTTTTTGGAAAGATTCTGAAGAACTTCGCTTAAGGTTAGTCGCTGTAAAGCGACAGTTTGCTTCTCATTTTTAAAACCGTTGTTATTAAATCTTTCAAATATGTCATAAAATGCTGCAACCTCGTGTTTGCAAATTGGTCCATAATCATAGGGGCAATCGCAGCTTGAATACAGGATTGTTCCATCCCCATCAATTTTCACAACAACATCGTAATCTTCGCTTCCTAGAGCTTGAAAAATAAAATCACCATCTACAGAACGCTGTAACTCAATGATTTTACCGTTTAAATGATAATCATGTCCTCGGTCTAGTATCGTCTCATCTATCAATTGTTGAAATGAATGCAAGTTCATCAGCTTCTCCTCCTCTCAAATTTAATCATTATCATCGGTTGAATACGATATATAGAACTCACGCGTCACCTTCCCCTAATCTTCGACCAATTTCCTGGGAAAACAATTTAATCAAACGTTTGATTAAAGATTAATTTTCTCTTCGTTTCACTACGATTATAAATCATTCCACTAAAAATAATTTGTCTGTTTTTCGAGGTGGGTTACACTCATCGTTTCGACAATTCAATCCCATATTCGTTTCAATAACGACATTTTATTTCTCAACCGTGAAACAAATCTCATGAAACAAGATTTTTCGGGTGGTGCCTGTCACTACTTATGATATTTTTCATACAAAAAATAGCGTTATGTTTATAATTCATGTATTATAGAGATAAATATTAAGAAATAATATTATAGGAGGTAGAATAAATGAAGAAGCCATATAACTTACCTCTCCTTCCATTAAAATTTGACGCTGAAACAGAATTAGCCTTTTATAAAAAAGTTGTTGAAGCTCAGGCCAAATTAGAAAGGCTAAGACAAAAAATCCAATATTCACTTGTAAACGAATCCTTCATTCAACTTTTGACATTACAGGAGTCCGTCCAATCAACTCGAATAGAGGGTACACAGGTTACCTTTAGCGAAATGCTTGAGGATAACATCGACCAGCAATCTGATTGGGAAAAAGTTGAGGTAAGGAATTATCAAAAAGCCTTAAACATCGGAGTAGAGACTATTCAAACTGGATACCCCTTGACGGAGCGGCTTATTCGAGATTTACACAAAGAGTTGATGGAAAATGCTCGGGGGTCAACAAGTGCTGCCGGTGAATATCGGAAGATCCAAAATTTTATTGGTCCTACAAAGGATATCAAGGATGCATCATATATTCCACCTGAACCGCAACTAATGCCAGATTACATGACAAATCTTGAACGCTACATCAATGGGCATCCATACAAAATAACAAAAGAGGACTCCTTACATCCACTAATAAAAGCGGCTATTATTCATGCGCAATTCGAATCCATTCATCCATTTCTGGATGGAAACGGTAGATTAGGAAGAATTCTGATTGTGTTATTCTTGCTTCAATCAAAACTAATTGATTCACCATTTTTCTTTATAAGTGAGGAACTTGAGCGTGAAAGGTTCAAGTATTACTCTTTGCTGAATGGTGTTCGATCGATTGGCAGAAAAGAACCAGATTGGAAAAGTTGGATTTTATTTTTCCTTGATTCCACAATACGTATGGCGGAACAACATTACCAAAAACTAGATAAAGCTGAGCAACTTTATCATGAAGGAATGGACAAATTACAACAACCAGCTACTCAAAAAATTTGGAGAGCGTTGTTTATGTATCCAATTGCTACTGTAAATGAAATCGAATCCGTTACGAAGTTGGCCCCTGTGACGATTCGGAAAAGTCTGGTTCAACTTGTCCAGCAACATATGATTTATGGTGATGACCGTATTCGAAACCGGCGTTATTATCATTATGATTTAATCCGCATTATGTCCGAGTGAACGAGGTTACAAGAAGATTCCATTAGCTGAAGGAACACCTTTTAATGATCACGCCAAAAAATAAGGAAATCAATCGCTTTCTTAAAAAGACAGTTTAATAATTTTGTCCAAATCACAATGCCCTCCATAGAACGGCTTGTTGATGAGACCAATTTACGAGGTGCTCCACTAAAATGGACTGCCTCGTTTTTATAATATCCTCCCGTGAAACAAACACCCATGAAACAAGATTATTCGGGTGGTGCCTGTCACTTTATATCCAAGTTAATTTTTCCGCCAAGCCCATGAGTTCCTGTCTACATAACAACTTGTCCGAGAACTTTCTCGGAATTTGATCAAATCCGACTTCGATTCCCTTTAACCCACCTGCTATCGCAGCAACCGTGTCACTGTCATGGCCCATATTAGCAGCGCCAACAACAACTTCCTCAAACGCTTGGGCATTTATCAACCAATACAATACCCATTTCATTGTATTAACAACGTAACCATCAGGAGGACAATCAGGTTCAAGCTTATAATCCAATTCATACCTTGTATTGGCGATTTCCGTTCTGATTGCAGAATCAAGACGTTCACCTTGCAAAAGTCGACTGGCAATGTTGTTGTAAATCAAACAGGCTTCAGCAGCCAAATCATCGAAGTGAGTCATCTTAGATTGAAGTGTGGATAACTCATTCATTTTTCCTTTTTCCTTATACGCTAAAGCAATTGGAAGACACCTCATCAAGCTGCCATTTCCAGCACTTTGCTCATTCAGATCATAGTGTGTTTTTTCAGCTGCTTTAAACCAATCTCCTTGATAATTCTCGAAGGTTGTCCGAATCGTGATACCAATATCCTTTGGATCAGTGGCTTTCCATTCTAAAAAATGTTTGCCAATCTCCTCGATGGGATACTCAGGATTGGCGATGATTCCCTTTATAACTGCTATCGTCATTTCCGTATCGTCGGTGACCTCTCCTTCCTTTAAGTCCCACACACCTCCACCGATTATATCGGTTACCCTTCCATATTTAGCCTCTATTTCTTCCTTAGTCATAAACTCGGTTGTCCCACCTAATGCATCTCCAACCGCTACTCCAAACAATCCACCTTTGATTTTATTGAGCATTTGTCATCACTCCGATCCGATCTATTACACCTTTTACAATCTTCAACTTCCCACATTCTTCGACCAATTTCCTGGGAAAACATTTTAATCAAACGTTTGATTAAAGATTAGTTTTCTCTACGTTTCACTACGATTATAAATCATTCCAATGAAAATAATTTGTCTGTTTTTTGGGGTGTGTTACACTCATCGTTTCGACACTTTAATCCCAAATTTGTTACTGATCATTATCACATTTCCCAGCCGTGAAACAATTTCCGTGAAACAAGATTTTTCGGGCGGTGCCTGGCACCCTAACGGCAGGACATCCGCACTATTAAACATGTATAATAAATACAAGTAAATAGATCCGCATGAATAGACTAACGCTTGTATCCAGACAGCGCCAAGGATTTGAAAATTAGTTTTCTAACACGGGGTATTATCCAATTGAAAGGATTGTGACCGCGATGGATGATGATTCTTTAATAAAACATCGAAATCAATGGATGATTAAGGGGATTTGGATATTTTTATGCCTTGATATACCTTTAAATCTTTTGCTTGGAGATTTCAAAGAAGTTAGAGGAATCATCCTAATTGCTATCCCTCCGCTCCTATTTCTCACCTATTTGATGAGAAATAATATTTTTCCTAAGCTAACCATGACAATCATATCAGTCCTTTTTATCTCAGCATTATTTATTTTGAATCAAATCGAAAGGCATTATATTAATTTATTTTTCCTTATCATGCCACCAGTCTTTGCCGCCTCCTATCGTAATTGGCAAAACATACTGTTAACGACGATTGGCAGCGCAGGTGTCTTTAGCTATTTTATGCTCTTGGAAGGGGAGAACTATTTTACCCAATGGAAACAAACCGATTTATATTATTTTCTATTATGCTTTTTAACCTATACATGCTTAAAAATATATGAGTCAAAATTTACAGAAGGCGTTCGTATCCAATTAAAAGATGAATTGAAGCGGGTTAATCAATTAAAAACTGAGTTGCATGAAAGCAAAGAACGTTACCGGGCGATGGTGAAACAATCTTCAGAGGGAATCTATGCCTTTAACCCTACAACCAAAAGGGTGGTCGAGACAAATAAACGTTTTTGTGAAATGCTGGGATATAAAGAACAGGAGCTTCTAAAGCTTACACTTAATGACATTATCCTTTCTGATGAATCAATAATGGATTCAAACATTGGAAAGGTTCTAAATAATAATCGTTATTTTGTGGGTGAAACACTTTATCGCCGTAAAGACGGGACCATCATCACCGTAGAGGTGGGTGGCTCATTAGTTCATTTTAATAACGAAACTGTTATATTAGCCAATATTCGTGATATTACAAAACAAAAAGAGATTGAAAGAGGATTAGTAGATAGTGAAAAAAAATATCGACTAATTGCGGATAATATGACTGATTTCGTGACGGTTCTCGACCTTAACGGAAAAATTCTATACGCTTCTCCTTCCCATGAAAACAGTATGAAAATAAAGGTAAGTAATCTTGAAGGAGGCTATCCGTTTAAATATATCCATCCAGATGATTTGGAAACAGCCAATAAGGCTCTAAGTCATATGTTTATAAACAGAGCAAGCAGCCAAATAGAAATCCGATGGAGATTGGAGAATGATTGGGTTAATCTCGAAGTTAGAGGCAAGCCAGTAGTGGAGGATAACGGAGACATCCAAAAGTTTGTTGTTACTTCCCGAAATATTACGGAACGCGTGAAGATGGAAGATCAAATGAAACGAACCTCAGCTAGACTTGAAGCATTAATTTCCCATATGCCCTATGGAATTTTAGCAGAGGATAAAGACCACAGGCTGATTCTTGTAAACCACCAATTTACTGAAATATTTAGAGCACCGCATCATTCACAAAAAATGCTAGGGATGAAGTCTGAAGATGTTCCCGAAGCAGGAAGAAATATTTTTCGCGAAGAAGAATTATATAAAAAAAGGAGTAAAGCAATCCTCGCCAACCGGCAAACGGTATTGGATGAAGAATGGGAGCTATTGGATGGGCGAATGATAAGCCGAGATGCCATTCCTATTTTTACAAATAATGAGTTTGACGGCTTTCTGTGGCAGTTTAAAGATATAACTAATCAGAAAAAAATGGAGCAAGAATTACGGGAAGCATCATTTATCGATGGCTTAACGAAGATTTCCAATCGACGACTGTTTGACGAAACGATCGCAACCGAATGGGGGCGCTGTTCTAGAACTTCAAAACACCTCACCTTAATTATGATCGATATTGACCGTTTTAAAAATTACAATGATACATATGGGCATCAACGGGGGGACGAGTGTCTGATCAAAGTTGCGCAAACAATCAAGGAAACGATTCGACGCCCTTCTGATGTGGTATGTCGCTATGGTGGCGAAGAGTTTGCGGTAATTTTGCCAGAGACGCATCAAGAGGGCGGAATGAGAATTGCTGAAAAAATCCGCGCACAGGTAGAGGCATTAAAAATCCCGCACGCCACTTCAAGTGTGGGTAAATTTGTCACATGTAGTTTTGGAGTTGCTACCTTGATTCCAAGTCCTTTTTCAACACCAGAAGAAATTATCAGGATGGCCGATAAGGCTCTATATTCATCCAAAAACAAAGGTCGAAATTGTGTGGATTATTATGATATCTAGAAACAGGGGGCGGTTCAAAAACCGCCCCCCTCTTTTCTAATTCGACAAATTTCGGGTGGTGCCTGGCACCGCTAATGGCACCGCTTAACGCCATCGTTAAGCTTTTTTAAATATGTTTTCGATAAATTCGTCATTAATTGCATATGTTTTGGGACGGCTTTTTACTAAAGAAACAACGTTACGAGTTTCAAGTTCATTCATGACTTTGTTTATTTTATGGCTGCTTTCACCAGAAACCTTTACTAAATCTGCATTAGATAAAATTAGATCTTCTCCAGCGAAAACCGTAATGTCGAGTTGCACATGTAGAACAAATTTTAATAAATGATCATTCGCAGCCCAATCAATATTGTTAATATATTCCTTAATACGTTGAGCTTTTGCTAGCCCAAGTTGCAAATCCTCAATAATTGCTTGCTGACCAGAGCTTAGAATTTCTAGCATATCTATCAAATAAAATGTTAGCTCTCCCTTATTAAGTGGATCTGAGATATTTTCCAAAGCCTTGTAATATTTTAATTTATCATTATTAATGGCGTAAGATAGCGTGATGGCTGAATAACGTTCTAGCTTTCTGGAAACATAACTGCAAACCAATAGTCTCCCAGTTCTGCCATTGCCATCATAAAACGGATGTATATATTCATAGTAATAATGCGCAATAAAATATTTATATAAATCTGGAATCTCTGATACCTTTAAGAAATTGACTAAATCAATTAATTTCTCATTTATCTTCGCTTCAGGTTCAACACCTCTATGTGTTACTTTAACCCCGTCTGTAATCGTGGCACCTTTAGCTCTAAAATATGTCCCATCAGGTTGTTTACTTTTAGGAATTTCATCCGCAACTAACTCATCATACAGCTTTCGGAAATCTTCAACTGTCTGAATGGGCTCTAACTTATCAATATAATTATAAGTTTTCATCAAACCCCAAAAACGTTTCTTAGCTGAAGATTTAGCGTCCTGAATAGAATCTAATACGTTTGATAACTCTTCTTTAGTACTTCTAACTCCCTCGATTTCATTAGTACTCTGTGCCTCATTCACAATAAGTTTATGAAAGAAAGGCTCTACCGCAAATGCGGGCAAATCTTTTACCGCTAATTGAATTTTACAACTGTTCATTATAACTTCTTCATAAAGCTTCGCTAATTTATCGACATGAACAAAAAATAATGTTTCAGAATGACTTTCCGTTCTGCCTTTTCTGAAGGGATTAACCTGGAGATTGGTATGATAAGCACCATAACTATTAAGCCTTTTTTCATACTCTTTATGATGCATTGCACTATCATATTTATAAAAAACCTTCGAAAGTTTCTCATAATCCATAAAATAATCCCTCCTTAATTTAAAAATATGCTAATTTTATAATTATGAAACACATTATTGAGAATTATACCATAAAAACTGCTGAATTTTTTCAAAAACACATACTTTGTATTAATAAATAATGGAATACTGGCTATTTTTCAAAACAAGACTCCATCGATATTAGCCTTTGCTGGTTTATTTAAAAATTCCGTACTCCATGATATCCTCTTTCCCTGAATTAGCATATGAATGCTAATTACCATTACTCCATGGGACATTGAATCCGCAATTTGACCTTTAAAACTACATTTAAACAATTCGCTGAGGCACCGCTGCTTCAACAGGGCAACTCTACAGTAAATGTACTGCCCTTCCCTTGCTCACTTTGGACACTTATTTCACCGCCGCTTAGTTCGACGATGCGTCTTACGAGTGGAAGTCCAAGCCCATATCCTGATTTGGAATGGGAAGTATCTCCCTGATAAAATTTATCGAAAAGATGCGCCTTAGTCTGATCGTTCATGCCAGAACCGTCATCCTGAATAACAAACTGAATCTCGTCGTTTACATTGGCAAGGGTGATATGGATTGAGCCACCAGGATTGGCAAATTTAATCGCATTATCTAATAAGTTAAGCCAAATCTGCTGTGTCAAATCTTCATTTCCGCAATACATCACATTATCTAATTCCACATTTACTGTCATCTCTTTTGTAGACCATTTGGGCTCCATTAACACAACGGTCCTTCTGATTTGTTCATCCAGCCTGAACGGCGCTTTATCGGCAATAATTTCCAGATTCTCGTATTTCGCCAGAGTGAGAACATTGGTGGAAAGCGCGGCTAAGCGCTCAGATTCCGTAATGATAATGTCAAGATACTCCCGTCGTTCTTCTTCAGTAAGATGGTTTTCCCTGAGAAGCTTGGCAAAACCACGTAAAGATACGATCGGTGTTTTAAATTCATGGGAGAAGTTGTTGACAAAATCACTTCTCAGCGTTTCAATACTTGAAAGTTCATGGGTCATTTTATTAAAGCTCTGCGACAATTCCTCCAACTCGACGATCCCTTTTATATTTACCTTAACATGAAAGTTGCCACCAGCCACCATATGCGTAGCCTCAATGACCTGGCGAATTGGATTCAATGCTTTTTTGCTAAAAAAGCCCGTAAGTGCCGTTCCAAGTAATATGCAGAGACCAAATAGTAAAAAAATCGGGATTAGCGGACCATTGCTTCCGCCCCGATGACCAAGAGAAATAACGCCCAAATGCTGCAGGATGGCCACACTCCCTCCAATCACCACAAAGGTCGCCATCATCACACCGAACACAAACATGACCAATGTGATCGCCAGACTTAATCGCTTCTTAAAAAATTCCCTCATCTTTTTTTCACAGCCTTATATCCAAGTCCGCGTACGGTCACAATTTCGAATTCTGTCCAATCCCGAAATCTGTCCCGCAGGCGGTTAATATGGACATTAAGAGTGTGATCATCAGTTTCGGTTCCCATTCCCCAAATCTCCTCCATCAGCTGCAGCCGGGTAAAAATCATGTTCGGATAAGATAGTAATTTAAATAATAGGTAAAACTCTTTTTGCGGTAAGGTAATAACCTGATCAGCACGGGATACGGTAAGCGTATCATAATCGAGTACAGCCGTTCCGACTGTTAGCTTGCGGTCGCTGGCAATCTGAGCCCGCCTAAGCAGCGCCTTAATCCGAAGCACCATCTCCTCCTCATCGACTGGCTTTGTCATATAATCATCCGTCCCAGCTAGAAATCCCTGCCTTTTGTCTTGTGGCTCCTGCTTAGCCGTAACCATCAGGATTGGGAGGGTCTCCCATGAAAGCCGAAGTTGCCGTGTCAATTCATAGCCATCCATATTCGGCATCATTAAATCAAGCACCACTAAATCAACATGCTGTGTTTCCATGAACTGGAGTGCAGCGATGCCGTCCTCCGCCCCGTATGGTTCAAATCCATTTTGTTTTAATACGGCACACATCAATTTTCTAGTGTTTGTATCATCTTCAACTACTAATATTTTTAGCATAGAAGGCACCTCCAATTATCTTAAAATAACTAAATTAACTATACCTTCAAAAAGTAAACTGAAAATCAATTGAATATTTCCAACTAGTTGATTTTCAGTTTACTTTACACTGCTACACTATGGGCGTACAAGGTGTACAAAAAAATGGAGGAATGTTTATGCTGAAACTCAAACTGGACAATATAAAAAAAACATATGAAAGTGGTGAAGTCGTTACCGCTTTAAAAGCGATATCGATTGGATTTCGCGAAAATGAATTTGTTTCCATCCTCGGTCCATCAGGCTGCGGGAAAACGACACTTCTAAACATTATTGGCGGTTTAGATCGTTATAACAGCGGCGACTTGATAATAAACGGTTTGTCTACAAAGGAATTCAAAAATAGTGACTGGGATGCTTATCGTAACCACTCGATCGGATTTGTATTTCAAAGCTACAATCTGATTGGACATCAGACAGTGTTGCAGAATGTTGAAATCGCGATGACTTTATCAGGCGTATCAGCTTCCGAACGAAAACGGAGAGCAGGTCCACGGGGACAGGTTCCTTGTCCCGGTAAAAATAGAACTTCCAACAGTGGGGGTACCAAAAGGGAAGAGCAGCATCTGGATAAGTAGATGCTGCTCTTCCTTTTATGTATTATTGAGGTCCACGGGGACAGGTCCCGGTAAAAATAGTATTAGGATTATTCTACCGTTGGGACAGTGAACCTGTCCCTTTGTCCCTGTGGGCACCTAGTGGCACCTAGTTCGGCGCCTAGTTTCTATCGTGATATAATAGTTTTATGGAGGGGGTTTTATTTTGGAGCTACGTCCTAAACATCCGATGAAATCCATTTTACAAAAAAAGAATAATTTAGCAGCAACCCGGGAATTCACAGATCGTGAAATGCCCACTCAAGCATTTGTAAATGCGTTCCGCGAGAAAAAGCCAGACGAATATAAAGTACTTACATATTATGGAGTCGGGGGAATTGGCAAAAGCAGACTGATGAAAGAACTCTATAAAAAATTAGATGATCTCTCACCAACTGTCGTTAAAGTCGTTAAAGTCATCATAGATTTTAAGGAAGAAAGAAATCGCCTAGCAGGAGAAGCGCTCATTTCATTGCGAGAGGAATTAATGAAGAATGAAAGAATAAAATTTCACACCTTCGATCTCGCATATACCATTTATTGGCGTAAACTCCACCCGCAGCTATCGATGAAATCTAACAAGACTGAACTTCCTTTTATTGAAGAGGGTAGCTTTTTCGCTGAACTTATCGAGAATTTAGATTACGTTCCTTTAGCTCAATGGGTTCCAAAAACATTAAAGCTCATTAATGGCTTTACTGGTTATAAAGATTCATTCGGAAAATGGTGGCGTAAACGTGGACTGGATGTCCTTAATCAACTTGAGGATTTGCAGCCAACTGAAATTGAGGAAATGCTCCCAGCGTTTTTTTCCGTCGATGTGAAGGAGTACTTGGCATCAACTGGAAAAACCGCCATATTTTTTCTTGATACATATGAAGCACTTTGGGAGAAAAATCGCCAACAGGGATCATTTAATGAAAAGGATGCCTGGATTCAAGAGCTTGTCTTACAGCTTAAGGAAGTATTGTGGGTCATTTGCGGTAGAGAAAAAATCCAGTGGGCCAATGATAATTCAGCTTGGGAGCCCTTTTTAGAACAGCATTTGATGGGAGAACTATCAGAAAAAGATTCCGATAAATTTTTAACGAAATGTGGAATCGCGAATGATGAAATCCGGCAACTTATTATTAAAAGCAGCCGCGGACTACCCTATCATTTGGACTTAATGGTTGATACATACACCTTAATCCAAGAAACGAGGATTCCGAAGCTGGGGGATTTTTCGCAAACACCAAACAAGATTTTAGAACGGTTCCTTCGCTACTTGGACATCTCCGAGAAGGAGACGATTAAGGTTTTGTCGTTTGCCCGTTATTGGGATGAGGCATTGTTTGCAGAACTCGTCACTCAATTTCAAACAGGCTATCCGCCTACAGCCTACCTTGATTTATTCCGCTTCTCATTTTTTAATAAAAATGAAGAAGAATACATCTGGGATATGAATCCAATTATGCGTAATAATTTACAGGAAGATATCTTAAAAACGGACCCTCGGCTGTACAATAAGATTCACGGATTCCTGTTCAAATACTATGATAAAAAATTAAAATCAGCAAAAACGGGGCAATTTTCAATTCTTGAGAAGAAGGCTACTCGTGAAGCCTTCTATCACGGAATGATAGTGAAGCAGTCCGCGGAGTTTCTGGAATGGTTCCTAGAGAATGGAAAGAAGCTAGAGGCTGAAGGCCAGTTTGCCCTCGTTTATTCTTTTTATCATGATGTAATATCACTACTTCCTAAGGAAGAGAGTGTCCAAGCGGCGGCTGTTTATCAATATTTTGGAGAGATTGGCCTGTTGCAAGGGAATTATGATAACGCCAAGGAATTGTATGGTCAGGCATTGCGGGTTTATTTTTCAAAAAATAAAGATTTAAAAGGTATCATTAAATGCAGTATTGATTTAGCAGAAATTATGATTCACACTGCCCAGTATGAAGAAGCTTATCGCTATTTATTGGAAGCTTCCAAGTACTGTCAGGAGCAGGAAGCGAAAAAGCAGGATATTTTGCTTGATGAAGCGCTACTATCCGTGCGGTTAGGCAAATTGAATATTCGTTTTGCCAGATATGAAGAGAGTCTAGAAAACTATCAAGTTGCCATTAGGGCCTGTGACCAAGCATTGCTGCTAAGTCCTGAAGACCCTGCTGTGTTTGCTATGAAAGCACTGGCTTATGAGAAGCTTGGCGAGCTTTATGGCAGCAGAGAGTACGATAATCAGGGTGAATGTTACCGAAAATCGATTCATTTCTACGATCTTGCCTTGAAAAATAAAAATCAAATCAACTATTTACGAGTGTTGACCAACCAAGGCCTGGCCTATAAACGATTAGCTGAGCATTACGATGTTAATAAAGAGCCGGCTGAAAAACTTAAAAGTTTTGAGCAGGCCATCATGATTTATGACCATGTGTTGGGGCAATCACCGGATTTTATTGATGCACTTGAGAAAAAGGGACATGCAGCGGTGGATTATATGGTGCTGCAAATTCAATTGGGTCAGTTTGAACGGGCGATTGAAACATTTACAGAGGCAATTGATGCATTTGGACGCGCACTGGAACTATCTCCAAAACAGGCTGGATCCAAAAATCGGATTGCCTCTGCCCATCGAGAAATTGCGATTATGTATATGAAAAGAGACCAACCTGAAGAGGCTTTAATGAGCCTGAAAGAAGCCGTTAGAATCTATGAAGAGCTTCTTCAAGAATCCAATTATATCTATGTCCATAACAGTCTCGGTAAAACGCACGAAACAATTGGCGATTACTACACACAATTCGCAGATCCTGAAAAAGCAAGGGCACACTATCAACAGGCGATACAAGAGTTCCAAAACATGCTCCTACGTTCACCTAAACTACGTGAACCGCTTGAACGGATCGAACATATTAAAAAGAAGCTAGGGAATGATTGAAAACTCTGAAACTTTCTCTTTATTAAGCGCATATCCTTGTTTTTATACAAAGAAAAAAGAAAAAAACCCCTTTTGGATAGCAACACCAAAAGGGGTTTTTTCGACGGATGTTTCATCACTATTATTACTCAAGTTTTATTTACTCCCTTCTGATCAAGATTTAATTTCCAAGAAACACATCAGTATTCAAAAATGCTAATAATTACCATATAAAATTAAACTAATATCGACGACTGAACAACTACTATTTTAATTAAATTACAAAAATGGTACTTATTTACCAATAGCAAAGAAACAGATGGCGGTTCCTGTATTCTCCGAATGAACAATTAAAAATTTGCATAAGGATTAGTAAAAACCTTTGGAGGTTATTGCTTGAGCAAATTCGATCCAAAAAAACTATTTGTAGAATACATGGATGGTGTGAAGGAAATAAAAACTGTTATTCCAAGGCGTTACACACTAACTCACTCTGATACAACTGGAGAGCTTTTTTTAGCAATTGGAAGTCATTATGCCTGGAATAAAATCCAGCCTATGAGGGATGAGGTATTAGGTGAATGGAAATCAAATGGGTGTTCCTTATACTATCATGTTTATTTATATATAGACCGAGGCGAATATACCCATCAGGAATCAAAAAAACGTAATGAAATATTCAGACGTGAATTACCACTTGCACTAACAGCTATTCGATATGGCGACAGGTTTTTATTTGACGCATACCCTCAGCTAAATCAAGCTTCCATAATTGTTAACTTTACATCTGCTTATCCACAGTTCTCCAGGCAAGAAAATTGGGGAACTTTTAATAGCTTTACTATTTAAAAGGAGCAGCGAACATGAGGATGATTCTTCCGTTCACCCAATTATTTCCAAAGACAAACTCCCCACCAAATATTGAATTACTAAAATTTGCCACCAACCAGAAAAGACAGGACCTAGAATCGTGGTTCTATGTTCTGTCTTTTGATTGATAAAAGAACCTGGTTGATTAATTCGCAGACCAACCACCGTTTTCAATATAACCTACTGCATCTAATACTTTATCTCTTGTTCCTTCCGCTGCAATATAATGAACTTTTCCGTCCTCAGCTTCAAAAACCCATGTAACTAATATGTAATTTCCATCATCATATTTTCCGTACACTTGCACAGCATCAATATTCTTAATTTTTACCCTAGCAGCTTGTAGTTCCTTACCGCCATCTTGCTCCATTCGGTATGCTATGGAACTTGCATAATCCTCAAGGCCCGCACTCTCTTCACCTTGCATGATATTTAAAGAGATGATAGCCGACTTATCGATGCTACACACTTGGAAACTATTATTTCCATCAACATCTACAAAATTAGCCCAGTCACTAGGCACATTTACATAACCATATTCCGGTGTCCCTACCTTTTTGGTATCCAGTTTAGCTTCTCCTTCAGGATCATTTGTTGAACTAGTCTTTTTCGAAATGCCGTTCACTGAACCCGCTACTAAGCTATCGCCTTCTTTGCTGCTGTTATCTTTAGACTCCTTCTTACTTGCAGGCGCAGTTTCTTTATCTTCATTATAACTAACGGAGCAGCCAGCACCCCCTAACACCAATAAGGCAGCCAAAACCAACATAAACTTCCGCATTTCACAATCCCCTTTTTACACTTATTTCAAAAATCACAAGTAAAATTATACCAGTTCAAACCAGTAAGTGCGTGAAAATTCATTATTTTCAATAAAAAAATAAACAGCGTCGGGATGGCTCCGCTCATCCCCTTCCCAAGCCACACCATCCCCGAATAACAACAAAAATATCATAACAAACAACAACATATACATAAAATACAACAATAATTTATTGAAATTCGATAAACACCTTGTTATAATCAATTTGAAAATCCATCATTAAAGGAGAACCTGAGATGAGTAACGAACCTATCATCAGCTTGCGTAATGTTACCAAAAAAGTTGGTAAAACTACCATCATTGATAACCTGACGTTTGACGTACCACAAGGCGAAATTTTCGGCTTCCTTGGTCCAAACGGGGCCGGTAAAACCACTACAATCCGCATGATTGTTGGATTGATGTCGATTACCAAAGGGCAAATTTTTATAAAAGGAAAAAATATTAAAACGGATTTCGAACAAGCGATCCGCCACATCGGTGCCATTGTAGAAAGTCCGGAAATGTACAAATATCTGAGCGGCTACCATAACCTGGTTCATTACGCACGGATGGTACCTGGAGTGACTAAGGAACGAATTGATGAAGTGGTGTCGCTAGTCAAACTGGAAAATCGCATTCATGACAAAGTAAAGAAGTACTCACTTGGAATGCGCCAGCGACTAGGAGTTGCTCAAGCATTATTGCATCGCCCGTCCTTGTTGATTCTAGATGAACCGACGAACGGTCTTGACCCGGCGGGGATTCGCGAGCTGCGCGATTATTTGCGTCATTTGGCCCGAACGGAAGGAATTACTGTGGTTGTCTCGAGTCACTTATTGTCTGAGATGGAACTAATGTGCGACCGGGTCGCCATTCTCCAACGAGGGAAACTAGTAAATGTGATGCCGATAGAGCAGATTACTCAAGGAAACGAACAAGCTCAAACGTATGTAATCCAAGCGCAACCACAAGAACAAGCGTTGGAAACAATTAGAGAGATGGATGGGGTACAAGCTGCCAATATAACAGAGAAGGGCTTCATTGAGTTCATAACTGAGCACGAACGAATCCCAGACATTCTTGAAAGACTAATGCACAACAAGGTTCGTATTTATGGTGTTCAGATGATTAGCCAATCACTGGAAGAACGATTTTTAGAAATAACCGGAGGTGGGCAAATTGGTTAATCTCGTTCTCAATGAAAATATGAAAATCTATCGTCGTGTGCGAACTTGGGTTTTAGTCGGACTCATGGTTGCTTTTGTGCTATTTGTTAATTTTATAGAATGGCATTCAGATGGGAAAAAAGCGGAAGGTGAAGGCTGGCGGACACAACTTCAACAGGAAAATCAGCAATATAGCGAGATTCTGAAGCGGCACGACCTGAATAAAAATGATCGAACATTTTACAAGCAGCAGATATCCCTGAATGAATATCATTTGGAGAAAAACATTCGCTCGACTGAAGGCACGATCTGGGATGGTATAAACGGTTCTGCTAGTCTGATGCTCGTGATTACCGTTTTTACCATCATCATTGCCGGGGATAGCCTCGCCGGTGAATTTTCATCAGGAACCATCAAACTACTGTTAATCAGACCGGCTAGCCGAGTCAAAATTATGGTCTCAAAATATATCTCGTTTCTTTTGTTCGGAGTGTTGTTGTTACTGATATTATTTGTCCTATCGATTATCGTAAACGGAATTCTTTATGGATTTGGATACATGGACCTACCTTTAATCAGAATGACCGAAGCTGGGCAAATCATCGAAACGAATATGTTCGCTAATCTGTGGAAGACATATATGTTCAATGGTATATCCACAGTTATGTACGTAACAATGGCCTTTATGATTTCTTCTGCTTTTAGGAGCAGTACGATGGCGATTGGTTTTTCAATCGGTGCCTTATTTGCGGGCAATATTGTTCTCCAGGCACTGCAACGGTTCGCGTGGAGCAAGTACCTATTGTTCGCTAACATCGACCTCAACCAGTATCTGGTCGGGATTCCTTACCAAAAGGGAATGACCATGTCCTTTTCTATCGGAATGCTCGTTATCTATTTCCTAGCATTCAATCTAATTTCTTGGCTCCTTTTTACACGGAGAGACGTGACGGCCTAGGGACACAGGGACAGGTCCATCGTCCCAGCGAGACTATCTTTATTCATAAATATGTGTATTGTATCTGAAGGACTCGTGGACAGGTTCCCCATCTATTTAACTAATCACAAAAAACGGTGGGACATGAACCTGTCCCCATTTTCCTGGTTATCTATGAACACGATCAATCACACTTTTTGATATTCCAGTAATTCTTGATAGTTGTCTCACCGACACCCCATTCAACTTTTTAAGTTTTGATAATACCTCATCCCTAGCTCCCCTCTCCATTCTCTGTATCGTACTGGTGTTGATAATCCCCAGTTGATTAAGGTATTCCCTCACCTCTTGATCAGATTTTCTATTTATTATGTAATCATCCAAACATTGATCACCATTCGATTGATTCATGTACAAAATAAACATTTTTATGGCCCTTTTTCGTTCATATGAAAATAATCCAAAACCCACGTCAACATCAACTAAGATTGCCTTTTTTAAATATTCATTAATGCTGGTCCATTTACTTTCAAAAACATTTCGT
>NZ_JABAIT010000038.1 GCF_012843265.1 Bacillus sp. DNRA2
TTTTTGTTGTGGCATAAGAAAGCACCTCCTTTAATTGATACGTGTATCGTACCAGGAGATGCTGCTTGTTTATATGCGTAGTTTGAATTCGGGCTTACGCAAAACAATTGGAAAATGCAATCATCCTCCCTGAAAACTCAAAAAGCGAAAACCAGCAAATTAAATACTCGATTCATCAGCTCCATACTAGCATCTTGAACTCGCATGTCATCCAATTTCAGTATGGCAGTTATGATATAGACAAACAATTCATGTTAAGAAAAGACGGTGCCTACTATTCTGTTAAACCCTTTGCGCTAGTTTGGCACAATGATTATTATTACCTGATTGGTGAATACATACCAAAGGAAGAAATTCGGCACTATCGTATCGATCGAATGCGAAATGTAACTTCTAATGAAGAAACTTTTCTTCCCAATCGCGATTTTAATCCTGCGAAATACACAGAAAAATTATTTCACATGTTTTCTGGTGAAGAGTATCTCGTTGAAATCGAATTTGATGCTAGTCTCATTAATGTGGTCATCGATAGATTTGGCCGGGGAGTGAACATCCGCAAGATCGGCGAAAATTCATTTCGGATATCGACACAAGCCATCATCAGCGATGGATTAGTAGGATGGCTGATGACATGGGGCAGCGATGCAAAAGTGTTAACTCCACCAATCCTTGTTGAGAGAATGAAAACAGAAGCGGAAAAATTATATAAAAAATATCAAGAGTAATTCATCCATTTATCCTTCGTCATTTGGCGGAGGTTTTTTTGTGTGAAAGGACCCCTTCCTAAAATCAGGAAAGGGTATGTGGAAAAACTCTGTAAAATGGAACCTGTAATGATACTGAATAAAACTATTGATAGGGGGTTCTGTTAAGTGAAAAAATTATTATTGATTTTCTTAGCTTTCGGTTTAGTTTTATTAACCGCCTGTTCTTCAGCAAATGAGGCAAATACAGATAAAAAGAGTGATAAGGGTAAAAATGTAGAAAAAAGTGAAGCGATCGAAGTTGACAAAGGCCTACTGAATGTTGAGGTTACTCTGCCGGCATCCATGTTTGAAGATGAAGATGTTGACAGCGCTATTGCCAAAGCGGAAGCAAACGGAATTAAGGTAACAAAGTATAATGATGGTTCGGTCACATATAAAATGTCAAAATCCCGGCACAAGGAAATGATCAAGGACCTCGAGAAGGAATTAATTAAAAGCATCGATGAGATGAAAAATGATGCGGAACTAGCTTCGATTCAGGATATCACACACAATCAATCTTTTTCCGAGTTAACATTAATCGTAGATAAAGTTGCCTATGAAAATAGCTTTGATGGTTTTGCGGTCCTCGGTCTCGGATTTTCTGGGATGTATTATCAACTCTTTAATGGAATCGATGTGGATCACTTAAAGGTTACTATTTTCGTAAAAGATGGAGCAACTGGTGAGGTATTTGATGAAATTGTGTACCCAGATGCACTAGAAGATAAAGCGGAATAATGGGTTATTTTAACATAACAATGGTATTTTGCTGTTTCCTAAGTTGTCGTACCAATACCAATAATGGTAATAAATGATAGGGAGCTGACGAGCAATATGAAAAAGTATTTGTCTATTATTTTAGTACTTTCAATGTTCCTTTTTGTTGGGTGTTCAAATGAGTACGCCGGAACTTCTGTGGATAAAGAAACCACTAGCGAGTCCACAAATAAAGAATCAAAATCACAAAAAGAGGAAGCAAACTTGGAAATGATTGATCAAACGGGTGGGGCATGGGTCGATTCAATCGGTACGGTTTGGGTTCACTCTGCGGCAGTTTATAAGAACACAGGGAATGTCCCAATCGATATTGGAGAGACGCAAATGAACTATAAAGGACAAGACGGAACAGTCCTTGGCACGAGCACGATGGTGTATTCTGTCCCATCTATCATTAAGCCAGGCGAAACTGCCTTTATTGGAGAAAGTACAATTTTAGATGGCCAAACGGACCCGGCAATTTTTAAAGAAACAACCTATAATTTCGGCTTTGATAAAACTAATGATGATCCGATGATTCTTGAAACCTCAGTCGTACAAGGGATAAAAGGCGATGAATATTTGCCATACAAAGTAACTGGAATAGTGAAAAATATTACAAAAAATAAACAAGATGATATCCGCCTTGCAGCAGGTCTCTTTGACGAAAGCGGGAAACTGTTGGGGGTTTTAACTGGATCAGTGGATGTAGGTCTTAATCCTGGATCTGAAGCTGGATTTGAATTATCTTATCCCGAAATTCCAAAAGAAGCAGCAGATAGAATTGCAAAGGTTGAAGTTAAGGCTTATGGGTTTAGGTTTTAATAGAAATGGTTTAGATTTTACTGGGGAAACGTGAGGAGAATCTTGCGTTTCCCTGATCTTTTCCATGATATTTAAAAACACGAGTAAATGCCAGTTGAATTATTGATGGAATATTTCTAAATGTTGTTAAATTTATATATATCTTGCAACGATAATGATTAAATATTGGTAAAATTTAGATGAATATAAAAAATACGATGACAGATTTTCGAGGAGTTGAGCCTAATGGAAAATAATATTTTATTAGAACAGTTAGCCAAAATTCCAGAGATAAAATTAAATAAACATCCAAACAGTGATTGGATAAATGGAGAATGTATCACTCGTAAACCGCACCAATGGAGAAAAAACGTTGTTGGCGATATAAATCCAACTGGTAATTCATTTAAGTTATATAAAGATGGAAAATGGGCATCAAAAAATACAAGGGGAATAAAAACAGTTGAAGAAGCTATTGAATGGATTAAGGATGATATAAAAAGACTTAGTAAATAACAGAGAGATAAAAATGCAAGAATTACAAAGGGTGTCAGAACCTATAGAAAATATACATTACAGTTGATACAGTTGAAGTAGAAATAACAAATTTATGGTAGTCATATAATATTAATTTGCTCTGTTTGACATTCGGCTTGATAATCAAATTTCTGGGCTTTTCAATTCGTCGCCAAAATTCTTTCTTTTCTATTATATATATCCCTTTCAGAGAGTTATTCAAATTGATTTAACAGGATTTCTTTAAAGGGAAAAACTTAATTCTCTGCGCTCTTGTTATAGGTTTATTTCCCCATTGGGGAGCCAAGCTGTTTGGTATTAATAAAAAACTGATTTCTATTGTTCAATAATTGGTTGATTTTCACAAAAAATTTAGAAGTATAATTATTGGTAATTAAATGGTCTTTGAATGGAGAGCTTGAATTGCTCATTTATGGGTTAAAAAATGTATAGATCAGATGTTATGATTTAGGTAATACGTCATTCCGTGAATAAACTTTGTCAGGAGAGAAAGTAATGGTCAAAGCAGAATTGAGCTATAACCCATATTTGCTTGAAACTAAAGTTAAATTTAATGGGCAAGAACCAAAAATAAATAGTCTTGTTGAGAAATTTCAAGAAGGGAAATTGCAAGCTTGGATTACAGTAATTCCTTCTGTTTTTAATAATGAGATGAATGGTTACGATTTTGATCTAGATTTTTCTGGGACAAAAGCAGATTTTGAGGAATTAGAACAAGCATTTTTAGATTCAGGAGTTAGCACCAAGTCCGAAACAAAAGCTAGCGGCGAAACAGTCCCTGCTGATGTGAGAATTTTCTTTAAGAATGAATTAGAAGATTCACGAACAAAAAGCAAAGAGATTGATGATTTATTAACTTGGCTGGACGCAACGCCAAATCGAAAATTTGATAATGCTAGGTTTAGATTAGAGAATACTGAATTATTCGATGAACCATTTTCATATTTGTTAATTCAAGCATCAAATATAGATACTTCTGTATTTGATGGCTTAGATCTTACTTTAGAAAATGCAAATACTGCAAATGAATTACCTAAAGATTTAACCAACACACCGATTCTTTTTAATATTGATGAAAACACCAGAGCAGAATTTCTAAATTTCTTAGAGATTGTTCAATCAAGAAACGACGTTAATGAAAAACAAATATTTTTCTTTATCCATCCCGATTTGAATAAGACGCAAATCGAACGAATAATTCAAGATAAAGGAATAGCACGCCCTCAAATTGTTTCTGCTGTGAATGATAAAATGGTAAGCGATTTCTTAGGTATTTACCCAATTTCAGACTATGTAGTGAAGTCTATAAAGGTCTTTAGGAAAGAGTTTGATTCACTTTCAAGTATTCTTGAAGTGGAAAATGAAGAGTCAAGAATTCAAAACGCCGATGTTCACAAACAAATTGATTCATTGGAGGAATCAATTCAAAAATTAAAGGATGTCAATGAACGCTTCATCCAAAGAGATAATTTGGAAATTCCATCATCGTTAACTGCGGCAAAAATTACACTTTACGATAAGATTCAAAACTGGCGTAAAAAGAAAAATAAATATAATAATGACGTAGATGCTACAAATGCAGCAAGAGAATACTCAGCGGATTTAACTAACTATTTTGAAACCTTAATCACTGAAGTGAATGCTATATTCAAATCAGAAAAGGATGAAATTTCCAGATCGTTTTCTACTTTATATTATTTTGCAGATACATACGATGGTTTTAAATCATCGGTAAAAAATGTTTTTGATTTCTCTAGGTATTATATTAATGATTTAACAAAGGAATTCTTATCTTTTAGGGAAGAACGAATGGTAGAACAAGAAGTAGCTTTGTTTGGTATTCCAATTAAATGGTTTGATAAACAAGAGGAACCAAGACCGTTAGTGCCTGAAATTACTTATTCGATTAGCAAGTGGCGTGAAAAAGCTTGTGAAATTACTATACCGATAGCAGAAGAAATGATAGATGCAGTTTCAGATGTATTGAAAATATTCTATGACGATGTTGCTAGAGAGTATCAAGAACACCTTGAAAAATTGATTACTAAAAAGACATCACAAAAAGAAGAGATATCGGATCGACTTTCTGATGAAGAACGTAAATTACAGAAAGATAATGATTGGTTGGCGAAATTTGACGATCAATTGAAAATAATTGAGAGAGGATAAGTTGATGAGAGATAATGAATTAATTCAAACACAAGGTGGAGAACTTGTTTACCAGAATTTATCTCTAGCAGAACAGCTAGATGTCAAGTTAGATATTATTGATGAAACGATTCGTCGAAGAGAACTTTCTCGTTTGACGGAGATGGAGATTGCCCCATTTGAGAATTTGGGATTGCCAGCGCTTGAAGAAGATTTCATTAATAATGTTCGTTTATATAAAATCACAGAGATGGTTTATCAAAAAGGTGAGCCAGTAACCGATAAATTTACAACAGTATTTAATACGCTTCAAACCTATAAATCATCAGTGTTCGTGGTGATTGACTCTAATGGTAAGCAAACGGATTTTTATCTAGGAGTTCGGTCTAATGGCGATAATCGTTCCACAGTAACATTAGGAGATACCTTAAAAAATACGCTTGTGGGGCATTTTCCTGGTGTGAAAATCGAAAATGAAGATCGTTCTAAAATTGCAGCATTATCGACTAGAATAGCTAAGCAACATAATGTAGCTTCAGTTAGTGTTGTCGGTAACAATAAAAATGATAAGGAACAAGGTAATGAACAGTTTGTCCAAGGGTTAGAAAAACTTGCTTTATCAATGCACGGTCGTCAGTTTACAGGGATAATTGTTGCTCAGAACTCATCTTCTGATGAAATTCAAAGGGTAAGAAAAAGCTATCAAAGACTTTATACGGAATTATCTCCATTACAAAAAGTACAGCTAAATGACAGTTTTTCAAATTCTGAGGCAAAGAGCAAATCATTCTCCGAGATGAATGGTAAACAAAAGGCGGCAATGATTGCTGGTACGACTTCGGGAGTCATTGGTGCAGCAATTGGTTACGCCATTTCCATTTCTAACCCAGTAGGAATGATGATTGGTGGTCAAATTGGTGGAACATTAGGTGGACTATTCCAATCACTTGCTCCAAATGCTCAAGTTAATGAATCATTGTCAAGTTCGATTACAAAAACGGCAGAGAATAAAGCAATCACGGATATGCTACAACTTATCGATAGTCAACTTAAAAGAACAAATGAGTTTGATAGTTATGGGATGTGGAATGTTGCGGGATACTTTATTTCTGATGATATGTCTGCTGCCGAGATTGCTGCAAGCAACTATCGCTCGTTAATGAACGGTGAAAACTCTGGTCGTGAAGTGTCTGCTATCAACTCTTGGCGCAGTACCTTTAATAACTTTGGTGACTTAACTCAATACTTGTCACGGTTTGTTCATCCACAGTTTGTATATGGTGGGAATGTGTTAACCAATGCAACAACAGCTGTTAGTGGTAAAGAACTTGGACTTCACTTGGGTCTGCCTCGAAATACAGTGCCCGGTATGCCAGTTATTGAACACGCTGAATTTGGTAAAGAGGTTAATTCATATCAATTGTTCCCGAAGAAATCTAGTGATAATCCAAAAGAACGCATCACGTTAGGTAAAGTGTTTGATCTAGGCCAAATCACTGACAAAACAGTTGAACTTGATAATAAGAGTTTGAATATGCATACCTTAATTACTGGATCAACTGGATCGGGTAAGAGTAACACTGTTTATCAATTGCTTAATGAATTACACCAAGACGAAATTCCATTCCTAGTTGTTGAACCAGCGAAAGGTGAATATAAGGATGTATTTGGAAATTGGGATGATGTAAATGTTTACTCAACAAATCCAAATATCGCACCATTGATTAACTTAAACCCATTCAAGTTTCCAGAATCAATTCACGTACTTGAACACGTAGATGGTTTAGTTGAAATATTCGGTGTATGTTGGCCAATGTATGATGCAATGCCAGCGTTTTTCAAAGACGCAATTTTGAAATCATATGAAGAAGTTGGTTGGGATTTGGGCTCTTCAACTTTTGAAGGTGATGAAGTCGAATTCCCTGACTTTGAAATTTTAGCGGAACAACTTGAAAAATTAATTGATGAAACTGACTATTCTGCTGAGGTCAAAGGAAACTACACAGGCGCCTTAACTACTCGAGTAAAGTCTCTTACAATTGGATTGAACAAGTTCATCTTTACAAATGAACAAACCCCATACGATAAACTTTTTGATGAGAATTGTATCTTAGATATTAGCCGTGTAAAATCTAGTGAAACTAAAGCACTCATCATGGGTCTAATGGTATATATTTTGAATGAATATAGGGTTGATCGGAAGTCAGAAAATAATGTTGGGCTTAAACACGTTACTGTACTTGAAGAAGCGCATAATCTTTTGAAGAACACATCAGCCAGTGGAGAATCTGATTTAATTGGTAAGTCAGTTGAAATGTTGACTAACACAATTGCAGAGATTCGTACTTATGGTGAAGGATTCATCATTGTTGACCAATCACCTTCATCAGTAGACATCGCTGCAATCAAAAATACGAATACCAAGCTTGTTTTGCGTACCCCTGAAGCAAACGACCGTGAAGCAGTAGGGCGCTCTATGGGATTAACGCCTGATCAAGTTAATGAAATTGCTAAATTACCCAGTGGCGTGGCTGTCGTTTATCAAAATGACTGGATCAGTCCGGTTCTGACGATGGTTGATAAAGCTAATGTCATAGAAAGCCCTTATATTAATAAGAATCCTAGTGTAATCAAACCGATTCGTGAGTCTCGAATGGAAATAATTAAAGCAATCATGGAACCGTGGTTGCCACATGACCAAATCAAACATGACGAACTAAATAGTGCATTGAATAGTTTAGAAGTTTCTCGTGTAAATAGAAAACTTTTAAGTATTATGATTGCAACATATACGAACCATAAAGGTCATATTATCTGGAATGAAAGCTCAATCCCTACGCTTCAAAATCTGTTATTCGACATTCTTTCATTGTCCAAAACAACATTCGATGGATTTGTTGAATCAGGCAATCCAGATACGTTGAGAGCTTTCGTTCAAAAGAAAACTAGAGGACTTATGAAAGAACAAATTGATGAAATTTGTAGTGTGTTAACGATGGAGGGAGCGAATGATGGAATTTGAATTGGGCAAAACTCTTGACGCTGTAGGGGATGGTATTAAAAATGGTGGAGAAGTAGCACAAAAATCTATGGGAAATTTCCATAAGAATTATGTGTCTACAATTACTCCTAAGGATGGAAAGTTCGGAGATGCAACGAAGTTTGTGGCAGAAATGGTTCCTGGTGTTTCCGAATACAATGCAGTCCGCGAAGGAGATTGGAAAGCTTTTGCTATAGCGGGTGGTATTGATGTTGCAATGATAGGTGTAACTGTTGCGACTGGTGGCTTAGCAACTGGCGCAGCTATTGGCGTGAAGGCAGGAACAGAAGTTGGAAAAACTGCGGTGAATACGGTTATAAGAGAAGGCGCTAAAGAAGTAGCTGAAAATACTGTTAAAGAAACTGGTGAGTTAGTAGTTAAGAAGAAAACAATTGAAGTCGGACAAGCTATTGATAAAGCTCCATTCCCAGAATACTTGAAGGAGATTGAAAAAATCACGGATCGAGTTATTCCAAAGAACCAGATGGATTTAATTGACAAGACTATTAAGGATAATGATTATTTCAAACTTTCCCCAAAAGAAACAGCAGAACATCGCAAGGAATTTAACAAAGTTAGGAATAAAATTATTGGTGATTGGGAGATAAATACTGGAGATAAGTGGCCAACTTATAAAAAGGATGTGTTGGATGACGAAGGAATTGTTCTTAAGAAAGCAGGACAGCCATTTGATGCACACCATGTGATTGAAAATTCAGTTAAGGGTCCACATGAATGGTGGAATATTTTTCCTGTACGCTTTCCAAATGAACATCAAGGCGGAATCCATGCAGCTGAATCACTAGCAAATAAAATATTCGGGTAGGTGAGAATTGAAATGTTTGAAAATATTCAAAAAAATAAAAACAATACTTTTTATTCAGTGTCGGTTGAAAAACTGAAAGAGCAAGAAGATAAAATAGGTATCATTTTTCCGGAATTTTTACGTAAATTCTTATTGGAAATAGGATATGGTTTCTTGGAGACTAAAAACGGCAATATTAATCGTATTATGGATCCTAAAAGCATTGCTGAGTTCAGAAATAAAGACGGTCAATTTTCCACCAGTCAGGATATAGAAATATACAACGAGTTTGACAGTGATAAACTCGTGTTCTTTGAAAGTAATGAAACGGCATATTTTTCAATAGGTTTTTCAAAAGAAAATTACGGACAAATATATTATTACGATAAAAAGATTGCCAATAATCTTCAAGAGTTTTTATTAAATTATTCTAAGGATGAAAGATACTTTGAATAGCTAGATATCAAAGTATGATGATTGCAAGTTTTTAAGTTGACCATAATTTACAATTTCGCATAACTCAACCTTGGGTAAAAATAGGATAACTTAATCTTCGATTTTAATTTAAGGAAACGTATCGCTAACTAGTATAAAGCATAAGTTATGACGCATGAGGAGTGCTGTGTGTTGCTAAAATTACGTTAAATAATAGCAGATGGTAACGAAGAATCTATAAAAGACCCTTGCTGAGCCGTCTGCTTTTATTTCTATTCGTTCAATTAGACGATGTAACAAATCTGGAGTAACAGTCGCTGAAGGCGCGTTTATGGAAGATTATAAGCCTAGATAAAAAAGGTGCAAACAAAAATTTTCGATGAAGTGTTTTACATAAGAAATAAGAAAGGGAACAACTAGCAATATCCTGCGAGTTGTTCCCTTTTTGGACGCAAAACTTCCGATTATCCGTTTTAAGAAGAACGAAATCGCTAATGCGATGGCTTAAAAGAGCCCAATCTCACAAAATTTCCAAAAAAATGTAAAAGCATTCTTTATATGGTATTGTTTAAACCCCAAACCAAACAAAACCTATTGAAGAGTGCAATGAATAAAGACACGGAAATGTGACAAGCCTGACAAATTTTAGGGACACTTAAGACAAAAATCAGGAACACTGATCAAAAACCGTCCCAGCGTTTTACATTTGTTTCTAACAACGAATCTGCTGGATTTACCACTCCAACGCTGCGGGTGTATCTATTAAAATAATAATATAAAATATTTCCTAACAAGGAGAGTCAGCCCCATGGCTAATATTCAAGAAGTCATTCTGCAATGGAAAAAGGCCTTATTTATTGAAGTCAATCATTTAAAAACACAAGGTGGAACGCGTTTTACTATCTCTGACGGAAAATGTCTTCGAAAGACCGATAAAGGTGCAACCTATTGGTTTATGTTGGCATCTGACGTATTTTTACCTGATAGCACGCCCATTCGAGTAGAGTACAAAGACCAAAAATACTTCGGACAAATTATTTCTGTAGAAGGTTTTGATATCATACTAGAACTCGATACATTTTTTGGCGAGAACATCGAGGAGGCCACCTTATTTAGTGAACCTTGGGAGCTTCTTGTATCTTTATCCAAACGGCTGGATACAGTTCTAAATCATCCAATTAAGGAAAAGCGAGTAACCCGATTACTATCAGGTAAATCACCTGTAAAACATCCAATTGAAAAAATTAAAACGAGTGTTGAAGAGGTAACTTTAAGAGCGAAATATAATCATACCACATATATTTGGGGACCTCCTGGTACGGGGAAAACCTATACACTGTCTAGAATGATTGGCAAACATTATTCAACCGGTAAAAAAATACTAGTCATGGCACATAGTAATGCAGCGGTTGATGTATTGATGTTGGAAATTGCCCAATATATCCAAGATGCAAAACATAAATGGAAATCAGGTGAAATCTTAAGATATGGCTTTAGCTCTGATCCAAAAGTGAGACAACACAAAGATTTGCTAGCAAGTAAGTTAGTAGAACAGAGAAATCCTGAAATACATCAAAAAATAAAAAATTTACAAGTAGATAGAGCAACTTTAAAGAAAGCCAATTACTTAAAACCAAAAGAAAAAGAATTCCTCGCAAAGGTCGAAGATGAACTAAAGGCGCTTCGGGCAGAAATCAAAAGTCAAGAAGCTAGTTTTGTAAACCAAGCTTCTGTGTTGGGGGTTACCCTATCAAAGGCTGCCATGGATGCTCTAATCTATGAAAGTGAATTTGATTTGGTTGTTGTGGATGAGGTGAGTATGGCTTATATCCCTCAAGTTGCTTTTGCAGCTTCCTTGGGAAAAAGAATTGTCGTGTGTGGCGACTTTAAACAGCTCCCACCGATAGCTATGGCAGACTCATTGCTTGTTGAAATGTGGCTAAGAAGAGACATCTTCTATGGTGCAAAAATCGCTAAAATCGTTGATCGAGGTCAAGAACATCCAAACCTGTTTATGCTGAAAGAACAACGAAGAATGCATCCCGAAATATCCAGTTTCACGAATTCATTCATATACAAAAATAAAGTATTTGATCATGCTACCGTAGAAGGTTCAAGACAACCTATTGCAAATAAGAAACCATTTCCGAATGAATCGGCTACTCTAGTAGATCTTTCGAAAATGGGGGCATATTGTTTAAAAGAACGAGCAACCGATTCTCGTTTTAATCTGATATCTGCATTAATTTCGATGCAATTTATCCTTTCAGGAAAGGCAAATGGAATAGATTCAATAGGGTTTATTGCTCCATATCGGGCTCAAGCCAGATTAATAGCTGCTGGTATCCAAGATTTGATTCCTGAGAACACTAATGATAGCAGTGAAAAGAAAATTACTGCCGCAACTGTTCATAAATTCCAGGGGTCAGAAAGAGATATGATTATTTTTGATAATGTGGATAGCTATCCACAGCAAAAACCAGGAGTTTTATTAACAGACGCTACAAGTGACCGTTTAATCAACGTGGCTGTTACTCGTGCTAGAGGCAAATTAATCAATATAGTCGATCGCAAATATATGGAATCAAGAGTTTCTAAATCAAAGGCCACTCGTGCACTTGCAGAACATTTATTTAACAATAATGAATTCTATACTCGTTTTGAACTGCCTCCAATATTAAAAGAAACATATCATCCAAAGTTGAAGTGGTTTGGTGAGAATGAAAATACAATTCTACTGAAAGATATTTCAAAGTCAAAGCAGATTATAATATCAGCACCGTATCCTTCAAAAATAGAAAAATCAATTTGGTTGGAACTACAGAAGATAGAAATGAAGGCATCCATCACATTGGTAACTAGACGGATAGAAGGTATCCCACTTAAAAAGTATGTACACATCCCTTCGGACGAGGTGCTGCCTTTTATCATTATAGACGGAGAAATTTTGTGGGCTGGAACACCAATAATGAACAATAACAATTACGATTCATCACCTGAACCGCCATTTATTAAGTGTCGTCTCGAATCGAAACGTGTTGTTAAATTATTGAACAGCTATCTGAATTTACAAACAGCCAAATTCTCACAAGAAGAAGTAAAACAAAAGTTGGTCAGCTATCGTCCATCCTTCACATTAAAACAATATATCACTTCATGGGACCAATGCCCCACATGTAAAAGTATTAGAAAGTCAGAACTGGGGCCGAATGGAAAGATAACACTAATCTGCAACCATTGTGGGAATAAAGGTGCCTTAAGCAGAAAACTACTTTATAAATTCATTGACCATATTAATCTAAAATGCCGAACATGCAACAAACCATTAGGCGTATCAGGAAGTGGCAAAAACCTAGCTGTTAATTGTAATGAATGTGGGGAAAAGGTGGATGTTAATTCCTTATGGTGAGGTAATGATGGGTTCTCTGTTTGCTTTTCATAATTGAACTATAATTGTATTCGCTCGCGAATATAGAAAAAGAGGCGAAAACCTATACAGGCTTACGCCTTTTTTCCCATATAAAACTATGATACCCCCTTTTAACAGTAAGACTCCGGGTGGATATAAATAGTTAGAGGAACAATAATATCAACAATTGGTAATAAAGAGGTGATAGGTAAAAATTACAATATTCCTCGGGCAGGACAAAACAGGTTTAAGGTTTAAATAAAAAAAATATATATTGAATATCAATTTTGGTAGATTATATTAACAAAAATTACATAGAATGGGGTTGCAGAACATGAGTAAATGGTGGATGATTCGTGCTGGAGACGATAATGAGCTTATTCCAATATGGATTGATAAAAGAATTGCATCAATTGGTTGGGAAAGATTTGGGAATCCAAAGGATTATCGTACAAAAGTTGAGTTTTTAAACAAAGTAAAGCAGGAATTTACAGAAAGTAATCCCCAGTCAATTAATAGTTGGGTAAGTCAAGTTTGGCGCTTTAGCCATGAGATTGAAAATGGGGATAAGGTTATTACCTATTCTAAAGAAAAAAGGGAGTATTTAATTGGAACCGTTACTTCATCACATAAATTTAATAAGTTAATCGGGCATCCGGATTATCCTAATGTAATAAGTGTCGATTGGTATGAAAGGACAATAGAAAGAGATAAACTTTCTCAATCTGCAAAAAATAGTTTAGGTTCAACACTTACGGTTTTCCGTGTGGACGATTGGGGAAATGAGTTAGAAAAATTACTACATAATCCTCAATCCATTACAGTTGTAGATGAGGAAGAAGAACAAAATGAAATAGTTGAGGATTTAATTGATAAGGCAACAGTCTTAATTCAAGACAAGGTTGATAAACTAGATCCTTGGGAAATGCAAGAACTTATTGGAGGTTTGCTCGTTGCTATGGGGTACAATGTTCAAATTAGTCCCAAAGGACCTGATGGTGGAGTGGATATTCTAGCATTTAAAGATGCCTTTGGTTTTGAGAAACCCATTATTAAGGTCCAGGTTAAACACCGAAAAAATTCAGCGTCAGCACCAGAAATCCAACAACTGTTAGGAGCTAATCCCATTGACGCTAATGCATTATTTGTTTCTACTGGTGGCTTTACTTCACATGCAGAAGCTGTTGCGAAACACAATTCAGTAAGATTGGTAGACTTAGAAGAAATTGTGGAGTTAATTAATAATTGGTATGAGAAAATGCCAAATGATGTTAGATCTTTATTGCCACTGAAAAAAATGTATCTTCCGGAATAGTTAACTTAGAGTAAGGAATAGCTCTTCGGAAATACCGATAAATTTTAATTTCCTTATTAGAGTATCTTCAAAAACAATCAGTTCTGTTGGACTGTAAATTTGAAATAACACATTTTAATCAATCGGTTGTGGATTTAAAGGTGAAATAAAAGAAACTCAAAATGAAGGAGCCGGTATTCATGCATGAATTAGAGTCTTTAAAGAGTATATTTAAAGATAGAATTTTTAAAATTCCAGATTATCAGAGGGGTTATGCCTGGACAAATAAGCAGTTAAGGGATTTCTGGGAGGATGTTGTCAACCTACCGGTAGAAAAGTTTCATTATACTGGATTGCTTTCTCTAAAAGAAGTAGATAAAGAAAGTTGGAAAGACTGGCATGAGGAACGGTGGTTAATTGAAGATAGAGGTTTTAAACCATATCATATTGTTGACGGTCAACAGCGTTTAACTACTTTTGTTATTCTAATTCAAGAAATTGTTAATCTTTTTAAATCTATTCAGCCTGATAAAAAAGATGAAGAAATCTATATAGGCACATTTAGTTTAAAACAAATAAAAGAAGAGTACCTAATTGTACAAAAGCCTCCCCAGTTTATCATAAGCACATATAAATTCGGATATGAGACAGACAACCCGAGTTTTAAATTTTTAAGGCATCGAATTTTAGGGGAGAAGGATGGCGGAAGTATACAGGAAACCTTTTATACTCTAAATTTAGAAAATGCAAGGCGTTTCTTTGAAGAGAATTTATTAAACTATTATTCAGAGTACGGTATTGAAGAAATAGAGAAAATGTTTAAAAAAGTTACTCAAAACCTTATGTTTAATCTTCACGAAATTCATGATGACTTTGATGTGTTTGTTGCGTTTGAAACCATGAATAATCGTGGAAAGAAGCTATCTAATTTAGAATTGTTAAAGAATCGTCTCATTTACCTCACTACCCTTTATGATAATGGAGAGCTAAAAGCAGATGATCAGAAGGTGTTGAGGGAGAAAATAAATGACGCATGGAAAGAAGTGTATTATCAATTGGGAAGAAATAAACAAAAGCCCCTTTCTGATGACGACTTTCTTACTGCCCACTGGATCATGTATTTTCAATACACTCGACAAAAAGGGGACGATTATATTCGGTTCTTGCTTGATGAAAAATTCACCCCAAATAACGTGTATAACAAGGTTGTTGTCAAGGAAACTTCTCTCGTTCAAGTGGTGGAACAAAGAGATAATCCTCAAGACATGGTAGATGAAGTTGAAGATGAACAACTTCCGCTAATGAAGCAACAATCGAAATTATCTCCAAAGGAAATAGAGGAATATGTAGGAAGTCTTAAATCATCAGCTGAGCATTGGTACAATACATTTAATCCTTTTGGTGATAATCAGTTAACGTCAGAAGAAAAATTATGGATTGATCGTCTAAACCGAGTAGGGGTTGCTTATTTTAGACCACTTGTGACTGTTTCATTTATCTCCAAGGATGTAGACTCTACAGACAGAGTTCTATTATTTATGGAAAGGCGATGGAATATAAAATTTCCAGATGAGGAAAGCAAAGTAGACTTATTGTTTTTTGGGTTTTTGGCAGATAAGAAGAATAAAGGTGACGATAAGTAAATAATCCTATTTGAGTTGAATTGCTTTTGAGTGTAAGTAGGACTTTATTCACTTTTAAAGCAAGTGAATAAATTGGGAAATATTAGTGAGAAGTAGAACTGTCCAAGGTGCTATCTATGAGCCTTATTTGGTATTTATTCAAGATAGTATAATCCCCACCATACCTCTAATAATAACCAATATATGTTAATATATTAATAAAAGAACAATTGCTTATCTGAGGAGGGGAACGACACCATGTCTCAAGATCCCACAAAGGTTGCAAGGATATTTGAATATTTACTGGCAGTTAAGAATTTAAATGAAAAAATTATCCGAAATGTTAATGATTATGAGAATGTATGGTGGGAGAATGATCTCCCAAACATTGAAGGCTTTTACATTGGAGGTCAAGGAACCAATGAGGAAGCTTGGTATGAAGTCCATAAACAAGAAATACCGCTACCTCCCAAGCCACCTGCGGAGCTGAAAAAATGGGTAAGTAAATATGAGGATCCAAACAAACAGCCAACTAAATTGAATAGTATCGTCATAGTGGAAAATCAAGAGGGCGAAGACATCCTAGAAATGTTTGATGATGACATAAACCGTATATCGCTTTATAAAAGCTGGCTAGACAATTGGACAAGGTGGGCAAAAGAGGCATCTCAAAAAAGTAAAATTCAACAATTATATATGGAGTTCTTTGCCTTATACCAACAGTTTCAAAGAGAAGGAGAGGATTTGGAACTTGCATGTGGCCATGGCCTGCTGCAATGGGAAATTGGGGGCTATCAAATCACAAGGCATGTGTTGGTAACAAAGCTAGAATTAATCTTTGATGCAAAAAAAGGGAGATTCTTTCTCGTCCCCACTAGTAAGGGGACATGGTTGGAAACCGACATGCTGTTACATATTGATTTTCCTAATGCACAGCGATTAATGCAAATGGAAAATCAAGTTTCAGATTTTGAGTTCTCTCCATTAGAAATGGATCATTTAAAGCCATTCTTAAAAGAAGTAGTTCATACTATTAGTCCGGATGGAACGTATAAGACAGAAAAAATTGAGCGAATTCAAGGTTTGAGAGCGCCCATTATTACATATAGTTCTGCAATTTTCTTAAGAAGGATTGGCGGAAGACTGTGGCAACAAGAATTAACAAAGATAATTGAAAAAATTAAACAAGGCTTTCCTGTTCCAGAAACGATTGAAATTTTAACTACTACAAATGAGAAAACAGGTTCTAACTCTTCGTCGGAAAGGTCGAACGAAGTATGGAGATCAGTTGGCGAGGATTTATTATTTCCATTACCAACAAACAAGGAACAACAATTAATAGCCGAGAAACTAGCAACTAACAGCGGAGTTGTAATTCAGGGTCCACCAGGGACCGGAAAAAGTCATACGATTGCAAATTTAATTAGTCATCTTCTTGCACATGGAAAAAGAGTTCTTGTGACAAGTGAAAAAGAGCGAGCGCTAAAGGTATTGAAGGATAAAATACCTGAGGAAATTCGTGCGCTTTGTGTAAGTGTGCTTGGGGGAGATACGAATTCGGTTAAAGAAATCGAGTACTCTGTCCGAACAATTGCAGAAAACTTGGATTCTAGGCAGCCTGAAATCCTTCAAAAAAACATTGAGCGTCTACAGACTGAATTGAAAACAACAAAGAAAACCATAGCGCGGTACAATACATGGATTAATGAAGCGGCAGAACGGGAAAACATGGATGCGAAATTTGGTGAGTTAGTACTAACACCACTTACTGGGACGAAATGGTTGAACGCAAATATGGCTCATTCGTGGTTCCCGGATAACATTAAACCGAACACCAAATTTCCTCTAACTGAAAATCAACTAGCACGATTTTTTGAGCTAGTTGGCATCTTTTCAAAAGATGATTTACATTCCTTATCATTAGTCCCACCTATCAGCACAAATTTGCCAAAGCCTAGTACATTTTCTCAAAAAGTAGATGAAATACTTGATATTGAGGAAAAAATTCATAGAACAAAAGAGTTCATAGATGGTTGGCAAATTAATAAAGATATGAATTTGGATTTTCATCAATGGATCAATAAAACGAATAACACAATGGATAAACTCATTCAACTACAAGAACATTCATGGCTTAAAACAATATTGGATGATACCATGAAGGATCGGGATCAAACTCAATATTGGAATAACATCGTTCAGGAAGTAAATGAAGCACTACAGGATATTCAATCCCTTGAGAAAGAATTAATTGAACATACTTTTCAATATACATCAAGTAAAAGCTTACCAGAACTAAAGGAAGACCTATTAATTCTTAAAGAAAAGATTTCGAGCAATCCTAAAATTGGTTGGTTTTTTAAGAATGTTTCTGGTAGGAAATTCAATTATTTGCTTGAAGACATCAAAGTAAATGAGCTGCCAATCCGTAAATCGGCAGATGTCGTTCTTTTATTAAAAAACATCGATTTAGAGATGAAGAAACAAAAACTAGCATTAAAATGGAATCGTGTCCTTAGCGACATTGATGGTCCTGAAGTAGCTGAAAATCAAAAAAGATATGTGATTTATCTAAAAGAAAACAATTCATATCTGTCGGAAGTGGCAAATTGGGTAAAACGGGCAGAGAATGATTTTCAAGAGTTATTGGATGTAGTAGGGAAAACAGGTACTCCAATTTATCATGAAGTAGACTGGTTTAAAGAGCTATCCAATGGCTTAAAAGCATTAAAATATAAGAAGTTATGGGATGAATCACAGGAATTTTTTGATACCACAATTTCATTTTTAATCAATGGTAAGGACCATTCACTCGCACACCCTATTTGGAATGATTTTTTTATAGCTTTAAAACAACGTGATGTTACTAAATGGAAAAATTGCTTTAATGAATTAGTCCGTCTTGAGGGCTTAGAGGATGATTATAAACAATACGAAGAATTAAAAGATCTTCTTTACGGGGTTGTTCCAAAATGGACAATTGAAATAATGAATAAAGGTGGGGGTGGGAAACCGCTGTTCCCTCCAAACGATTTGTCACAAGCGTGGTTATGGAAGCAGATTGATTTTTGGTTAAAAGAAATGCGAGAAAAGCCAAAAATTGAACAACTAGAAGAGGAAAGAAAAAAAGAGCAATTAAAAGAACAAAGGATTATTAAGGATTTAGTTGCTGAGTCTACATGGAAGGAACAAATTTCTAGGACTACCACTAGTCAAAAAAGAAGTTTATTTGCCTGGCTCAAAGCAGTACAACGAATTGGCAAAGGTACTGGCAAATATGCAAACGTTTATCGAAAAGATGCTAGTCGTGAAATGGTTAATGCCAAAGGGGCTATTCCAGTGTGGATTATGCCTGTTCAGCGTGTCATTGAAAACTTCGAATTAGCTGAGGAGCTGTTTGATGTAATTATCGTCGATGAAAGTAGTCAAAGTAGTTTATTTGCTCTAACCACGTTATTAAGAGCAAAGAAGGCGATTATCGTTGGGGATGAAAATCAAATAAGTCCTGAAAGCGTTGGAACAGAGATAAGCGAAGTTCATGACTTGATAGACCGGTATCTTTATGATATTCCTAATGCTATGCAATTTGATATTCGTAACAGCCTATACGACACAGCTATCCGCGTATTTGAGAGCAAAATTGTCTTAAAAGAACATTATCGTTGCGTTCCGGAAATTATTCAGTTTAGTAATGATTTAATGTACGGAGGGAAAATTGACCCACTTCGTTTACCATTGGCTAAAGAGATGTTTGATCCCCCTGTATTTGCAGTTAGGGCGGAAGATGGTTATAGAACGGAAGGGACATCTAAAACCCTAAATGAACCAGAGGCTATTGCTATTGTTGATTACATCGCCGAATGTATTCAAGATCCCGAATATGATAATAAGAGTTTTGGTGTTATTTCATTACAAGGTCATGATCAAGCAAGAATGATTGAAAATTTATTGCGTGAACAGATAGGCGAGGAAGAAATGATTAATAGAAGATTAATCATAGGAGATGCTTATGCTTTTCAAGGTGATGAAAGAGACATTATCTTCCTTTCTATGGTAATTGCTCCTAATAAAGGCTTTATTGCGATGACGAAGCGTTCCGATTTACAAAGATTTAATGTTGCAGCGAGTCGCGCAAAGGACCAAATGATTTTATTTCACTCAGTTGACCTTAATCAGCTATCTCCGAATGATGTTCGCTATCAATTACTGCAATATTGTCAAAATCCGTTTAGGGTTCAAGAGGAATTTCAACGATACGAACATGAATTCGACTCGGATTTTGAACGCGATGTATTTTCCTTAATCTCATCAAGAGGTTACCGAGTTATCCCTCAAGTCAAGGTTGGAACGCTTGGAAAGCGGATTGATTTAGTAGTGGAAGGCATGAGGACACGATTGGCGGTCGAATGTGATGGAGACCGTTGGCATGGTTTAGATAAATGGGAAGAAGATATAGAACGTCAGCGGGTTCTTGAAAGAGTTGGTTGGACTTTCTGGAGAGTTAGAGGTAGTGCATTCTATGCTAATCAAGCAAAGGCAATGGAATCACTGTGGGTGAAACTTGATGAAATGGGTATTAAGCCGATTCCCCTTGAAATGGGAGAGACTGAATTAAGTAGAATAAAACCTGTGGAAAGAAAAGAGATGTTGAAAAAAGCAGGGGAAAGAATCATGGATGGACTTTCAAATGGACAGAAAATAACTACGGAGAGACAAAATGGGTCAAAACGACCTAAGCATGAACAAGTTAACCTGTTTTCTTTAAATTATAAAGGGTTTCATAAACAAGTGGATTTTGTTGATTTGCTGGAGGATGGAGAAGAAGGAGAATAGAAATCTTTAGGATTTTTTAATGCAATTTAATTAAAGTTAGATTCTAATTATTATGGAAAAAGTTTGGTGGTTTCGGAAACATCAATTTTCTGGATAAGATGATTAGTTGATTTAAAGCAGAGGAAATTTTCTCTGCTTTTTGTGCGACGGGCAGTCGCATGGAGTGTTGATCCAGTCAGCACTCTTCTTTTAATTATCTGACAGAGACGTCATTTCGATGAAACGACTGGTTG
>NZ_JABAIT010000039.1 GCF_012843265.1 Bacillus sp. DNRA2
TCGCCTTGGTGAGCCGTTACCTCACCAACTAGCTAATGCGCCGCGGGCCCATCTGTAAGTGACAGCCGAAACCGTCTTTCAGCTTTCCCTCATGTGAGGGAAAGGATTATCCGGTATTAGCTCCGGTTTCCCGAAGTTATCCCAGCCTTACAGGCAGGTTGCCCACGTGTTACTCACCCGTCCGCCGCTGACTATCGAGAGCAAGCTCCCTCAAGTCCGCTCGACTTGCATGTATTAGGCACGCCGCCAGCGTTCGTCCTGAGCCAGGATCAAACTCTCCAATAAGATGAGACTTCCATCTTTAGATGGTTAGTCGAATCAATCGGGCATTTACGGGCAGTTAATCCGTAGGATTTTACTGCTCGTTATACGCGAGAAAGTTGATTTAGCTCATAAAAGTTACGTTGGCTAGTGTTTCTCTATATATAGAAGAAACACGATTATTGTTTATTGTTGACGTTTGTTTGTTTAGTTTTCAAAGAGCAATTTTCTTCGCCTCTCAGAAGCGACATGAATTATAATATCACGTTTCTAGTAGAATATCAATACTAAATTTCGTTTTCTTTTTTAAAAATTTTAGTAGTTTGCCAAACAATATTTTTGATTACAAGATCGATTGTTACTAAAGCAATTTTAATGAACAATTTGTCATTGTCACCGCCAGGAAATTTATAATAGCATCATAAGTTAATCACATCAACTAGAAATATCTCCCACCAAATAATAACCATTGATGATAATTGTTTACACACGAATCTTCCCCCAGAGTTCTTTCATTCTTCCTACATATTTCCATTACTGTTGATAAATACTACACCTACTATTGGAATTTATGTGCAGGGTTAGGTGGCGTCATGTTCAGAAAGAAGAGAGTTCGACAACAACCCAAACGTAACTTTGAAACCGAAGAAAAAACGATACATGAGGTATTTGATAAGGCTCATAAATCGATAGATTTTAGCACTATTTCCCCATTGCAAAATGATTATTCATTGCAAATTAGTTTTTTTAAAACATTAATTGACATAAATATTCTTCAAAAGTCTGTTTTACCCTTACTTAAGGAACATTCTTCAAATATAAAAGAGTTATCGGATTTGAAAAATATTATACCATTAGATGGCATCAAAATTATTAACGATCCCCTCGAGGTTGAAAAAGCCTTTCACGTTGGAACAATCGTTATATATTTTAAAGACCAGATGGATGAATATGCACTCCTGGATATAAGTAATCCACGCTTAGGACAACGTGAAACAAATGATACCCAAAATGAATTTAGTGTAATTGGTCCAAAAGTTGGTTTTATCGAAGACATCTCCACAAATCTGCATCTAATACGAGATCATTTCAATAGTCCTGATCTCATTTTTGAAGAGATGCTTATTGGGGCAAGAACCAAAACAAAGGTGGTAATAGCATTTATAGATGGTGTTACATATCCCGAATACGTTAACACTTTAAAACAGCGGTTAACGGATTTAGATGTCGATGCCTTTTATGATACGACACAACTTGAACAAATGATTTCAGACAACAGCTCGACACCTTTTCCTTTGTATATAACGACAGAGCGTGTTGATAGAGCAATCGGCTCACTTGTACAAGGCCAAGTTGTTCTTATTAGTGATAAATCCTCTTATGCTTTTATTGGTCCAGCAACACTGATGGATTTTTTTTCAAACCCTGAGGATTTTTATCTTCCAACATTGATTGCGTCGTTTTTTAAATTGATTCGCATATTTGGGATGTTATTTTCTATATTTGCGACATCCTTTTATGTTGCAATCCTAACTTTTCATTATGAAGTTGTACCGAAGGATTTGTTAGGTCCTATTATCTATTCCCGAGCAAACGTTCCCTTTCCACCAGTTTTGGAGGTTTTATTTTTAGAGATTACCATCGAACTATTGAGAGAAGCAGGCGCCAGATTACCAACAAAAATTGGCCAAACGTTAGGAATTGTTGGAGGAATCGTGATTGGCCAAGCAACGGTAGAAGCTGCACTTACCAGTAATATTTTATTAATTATTGTCGCACTTTCAGCGTTGTCTTCCTTTACAACACCGATTTATAAAATGTCTAATGCGGTACGATTATTACGATATCCGTTCATTTTACTCGCCAGCATATGGGGTGGCTTAGGTATCTATGTAGGATTAATCTTTTTAATTGCCCATTTAGCTCGACTCAAATCTTTAGGGGTTCCATATTTACTCCCGCTTTATCCTTACCGCAAAGGTGGAGTGAGTGATTCATTTATTAGGTCCAATTATATAAAAACCGAAAAACGACCTTGGTATTTGAGACCTTTAAGCTTAAAGAGATTTTCACCCAATTCCAATAATGACCCTGATGATGGCCTTAATGCAGAATGATTCTTACGATAAGGGCTGGGAAAAATGAACCTATCGCAGAAATTTCAAATGTTATTCTTATCGATCCTATCTATGGTGATTCTTTTCGGTTGTTCAAGGACAAGGATCATTGACAAAATTAGTATTATTCATGTATTTGGATTTGATCAAGCGAAAAATGGTGAGATTATCGGTACCGCCCTATCCCCTGAATACACAAAAAGCAAAGACAGTTCACAAATAAAATATATAGAAGAACAAGCAATAACCCCCGCTTTAATCTTACCAAAAATGGCAGAACAAACGAGTACTCCAGTAGAAATAGCTAAAATTCGAATATTAGTATTTGGCAAAGATTTAGCTGAAAGTGGCATTCGAAGGATGGTAGATCGATTTATTATAATTCCACAACTCGGGACACATATTCAAATCGCCGTCTCGACACACTCAGCTAGAGAAACACTAAGGACATTTAAAAAAGAAAAATCACTTACCCTAGCTGATCGGATAGAACATAATATGGTAAGTCAGAACCTACCAAAAATGAACCTCCATTATTTTTTAAATGACTTTTATGGAGAAGGCATGGATGCTTATGTTCCGATGCTGACCATCGACGAAAAAAACACGATAAAGATTGACGGAATCGGCGTATTTAAGGATGACAAATTTAAGCTTCATTTAACACCAGAACAAACCTTTTTATTTTCAATCCTCAAAGATTATCGAAATCAGGCAACGTTTAAGATTGATTTTAATGAAAAGGAGTCAAAAGAGTTCCTGATGGTTCGGGCTTTCCGAAGTACCCCTCACTGGGATTGGGATCCGAATAAGAAACAATTAAATCTCCGTTTGGAACTAGCATGGACACTTGTTCAGCATCCAGATCGGTTTAACCCTGGAAATTCTGAGGATCTTAAAGTATTAAAGAAAATCGTTGTAGAAAAATTGGAAACAGGTTTAGTGGAGTTGTTTAATACTTTGAAAGAAAATAAAGTTGATCCAGTCGGAATTGGTAATATTGTCCGTTCACAAAATCGAACATGGGACAAAGAATCATTTTATAAACAATATCCTACTTTACCTATCAAAGTGGATGTAAATTTCCAAATCATACATACTGGCCTTGATAACTAGCATCTAAGGATGATGATCATGAACTCTAAGGTTAACGATAATAAATCAGTATCGCCCTATTTGCTGTTCTTTCTTATAAACGGTACCCAAACTGGGGTTAGTGTTTTAAAATATCAATCAGATATTTTAAAGGGAGCAGGTCATAATGCATGGATATCCGTTTTAGCATTTGGTTTATCATTGCATGTAATCTTCTTTATGATGTTATATGTCCTAAAGCAGTCAAGTACTGGAGATATACTCTCCTTCCACCTAGAAGTTTTCGGGAAGATTTTTGGGGGGATATTCAATATCATTCTGGCCTGTTATTTCTCTTTGGCTAGTTTTTACACTTTATATACTTATATCGAAATCCTTCAGATATGGGTTTTTGATGGGATAGCAAATTGGGAATACACATTGCTTCTGTCTCTTCTAATTTTTTATATTGTTTCTGGTGGATTTAGAGTGGTAACAGGGATCGCCTTCTGGGGTGTTATCATCCCTAGTTTTCTATTTCTTTCCATTCTATATTTAACTAATTATATTGATGTTTCGTATATTTTCCCTCTTTTTCAAAATCAATTAAAGGACTATTTCATTTCAACTAAAGAAGCTGCACCAATGTTTTTAGGTTTTGAAACTGTCCTTGTTTATTTTTCTTTTATTAAAAATCGAGATAAAGCTACCAAATGGGGGCATTTCTCATTACTTTATACAACACTGTTATATACTTTTCTTGCAGTTTTTACATTTATGTTCTTTTCACAAGGAAAATTGCAACGTTTGGAGTGGCCTACTTTAACCATGATAAAAATTATCCAGTTTCCGTTTTTGGAGCGATTTGAATTTATTTTTATTTTTACATGGTTATTAGTGGTGATGCCTGTCATTTGTGTCTATCTATGGTCGGCAATTAGATGTATAAAAATGACCATTCCGAAGATAAAGTCGACTTACATATTACTTGGTTTGCTTATCGTTTTTTTTATCGCAAATATCCAATTTATTGATGTCAAATACAACAACCTTATGCATAAAATGGTTTTATTTAGCGGATTTGCTTTTCTTTTTTGCTATGTACCTATCCTGTTTGTGATTTCAATTGTCAGGAAGAAATTCAAACATCATGGGTCTTAATCTATCGGCATGACATATTCGGTCATGTTGAAAAATATAGCAGGTTGTTAAGGCCTGCTATTTTTCATTTTCGTTTATGTACGACAAAAAGAATTACTAACCAACCACACGCTGCGCCTAAGAGTCCACCAAGCATTGCACCAATTTGACCAACCGCCTCGTATCCGCGTCCTCCATTGAATACAAAATCCTCAAAATAATTACCACCCAAATTCATTCCAAAAAACAATCCGATAATACTACCCATAATAGCACCGATAATGATACCAACTGATGTAAGCCTCATCATACAACCGCCTTCAAAAATATTTATTTTAAGTATAACTGCGACAAGTTTCTTTTATAAATTGGAAAAAATAAGTCATAGGTTGATATATTCATTTTACAAAACAGAAAGAGCAAATTTAATCTAAATTTAGAAACATTTTTGAGGGTAATCCGTATTACATAATAGAAAATCCGATTCAAGGAGGAAAATCATAATGAGCGAGTCCGGTTGTATTAAATGTGGAAGTAAAGATGCTGGCACAAAGGATGTTGCAATGACAGGAACAGGCTTATCCAAAATGTTTGATCTCCAACATAATACCTTCACCGTTGTTTATTGCAAAAACTGTGGATACTCCGAGTTTTATAATAAGAAAACAAGTACTGCGTCAAACCTGCTTGATCTATTTTTTGGTGGTTAATTTCCGTGGATGAGCATAATAATACAAATTAAGTATCTAAATGAGGAAAGGGAAACAGAAGATTATCTGTCCCCATTCCTCGTTTTATTGTGTCTGTCTCAAGCTGATTGCTGGGATTATTCAGTTAGTTTGGTTTCGGCTTATTTCACAAAAAACAAAACTTCGCTAAGGTTTCAATTGCATTTCATGTCTACATACAACCAACAGGGGGAGTTAAATGTTAACGGAAAGATCATAGCCAAAAGCTATCGTCACAATTGCGAATTGTATTTGTCTTAAATCCTTCTCTCTCCTGCAGTTCATCCAACTCGCTAAAATATAACTCATTGAATTTTTTCGTAAGAATTCCATAGAAATAGGCAAGTGGATTTCTTACTTTCTTGGATAATTTCATCGTACCAATCAATTGTTTAAATGCGTCAATTGCAGTGAATAATACCTGCTCAGTTTCTTTTTCACGATCACAGCGATAAGCGGCGATTTGCGTCATATGCCAATATTGTTCAATCACATTTGCATGATCAAAAAAGCACTTTACTAGGTTAACAAATGGCTTTGGAACGTGATCTCTCGTAAAGGTATAATCCAATTCAACATTTTCTTCTTTACGTTTATTAATCTCTTAATTTTTAGTTTTAGAATGATTATTAGTTTCTTTAGGGTGGTTCAATTTTTCCTGTTTGGGTGGTTCAGCAAGAGGACAACGATTAAACACGTAAAGATTACTAGATTGTGATCCATTCTTTCTGGCTGTTTCATAAACTGTTAATAGTCCAAGCTCCTTTGCTTTATTGATCATCCGTTTAAATGTTGCTCGCGAAATGCCATGTCCCTTTGCTTCATCATGAATGGCTTTCACCATTGTCCCTATTTTTGCATTACAGACGCCAGGAACTTTTGCAGAAAATCGTACCAATCGCTTTAAGCCCACGTATTCTGATTTTGAAAAATTCTTCTTTAACTCCAACAGCCACATCTCCATATGTTTATTAAATTCTGCTAAGGTCTCAAATTGTGAATACTGTGCAAATCCATCAATACAGCCCATTTTAATATTCATATAAATGCACCACCCTTTCAGCCCTTATATAGGGTCGAGGGTCGAAAATGGACACCGCATTTTTTGATTTTTTGTGGCAATTCTGTGAAAGAAAAAAATGAAAAGCAGTTTTGTATTTTGTATTCTAATAAGAACGGAAGAAAGAATAAAAAGAGAAGGACTTAAAGAAGTTTCAAAGTTTGACTCTACTATCGCCATTGGCACCAATTAATCAACAACGCCACTAGAAGGACATATTCCTCTTAAAGAATCTTCTGCAATGATGATGAAGAAGTTCATAATTAATCCTGCTTTTTAGGGTTCGAAATAACCATCTCGACTTCATGTAACCCATGATTGTATAGGCATTCATATGTCACTAGTTTATACTGAACTATAAGATATCTTTCTGTACCAACAACCAAAGTGATGAAGGAGTGAATATCCAATGAAGCTCGATATTTACGTCAACTATCGTGGAGTTTGCGAACAGGCTTTTCGGTTCTATGAACAGCATCTAGGAGGCAAAATAACATCGATAATGACTTTCAAACAACTGCCAGATCCGACGAACGTACCGGAAGGTCGGGAAAACGATATACTACATGCTACCATCGAGATTGGAGATACCGTACTGAGGGGAGCCGACATTCCTTACGCTGAGCCTATGCGGAGCGCCTATCTGACACTCAGGGTTAACAGTGCAGAAGAAGCAGAAAGGATATATACCTTGCTTTCTGAAGGAGGAGAAACCTTTATGCCAATGGAAGAAACCTTTTTCGCTTTGCGTTTTGCGCAGTTGAGAGACAGGTTTGGAACGTCTTGGATGCTCATGTGTGAGCATCCGTCCTTAGAGGCATAAAGAATTTGTGTTTTTGATTTTTTGTGGCATTTTTGGAAATGAAAATTGGAACCCTTGGCTAGAGGATTCCATTTCAATGGGAATTGCAGGTTCGAGTTTTTCTAATCAGGATCGTTTTGGACTTATGAAACTTTCATAAGGACATTTCTGGAAGATTTCGGGCCTGTTTTGGACTTATAAAACCTTCATACGGACATTTCTGGAAGAATCCGTGCCAGTTTTGGTCTTATGAACCCTTCATACGGACATTTCTTAAAGATTCCGTGCCAGTTTTGGTCTTATGAACCCTTCATACGGACATTTTAAGAAATTCCGAGCTCGTTTTGAACTTATAAAGTTCTCATGCGTTCATTTCAAGAAGATCACGAGCTCGTTTTGAACTTATGAAGCTTTCATACGTCCATTTCATCAAAACCACGAGCTCGTTTTGAACTTATGAAGCTCTCATACGTTCATTTCAGCAAAACCACGAGCTCGTTTTGAACTTATGAAGCTTTCATACGTTCATTTCAACAAAATCACAAGGCCGTTTTGAACTTATAAAGTTCTCATGCGTTCATTTCAAGAAGATCACGAGCTCGTTTTGAACTTATGAAATCACCATTCGTTGTGATCAGTAGAATCCGTTACATTTCCACTTACCTTAACTGCCGTCTAAATACTTTACTTGCAATCAAATAAGCAATGACCATGAGCCCCATGCACCAGGCAAGTGCGGACCAGATATCGTTCCCGACAGTTCCTTCATACAAGAGGGCCCGGATCGAATTTACGATGGAAGTCACTGGCTGGTTCTCAGCGAACACTCGAATAATTTTTGGCATGGTTTCAGTGGGAACAAAAGCCGAACTAATAAACGGCAGGAATATCAGTGGATATGAATACGATGTTGCCCCTTCCATTGAACCTGCTGTCAATCCAGGAATGACCGCGAGCCAAGTTAACGCCAACGTAAATAGTACTAATATCCCAGCTACCGCAAACCAATCGAGAATATTAGCATGAGAGCGGAATCCCATCAAGAGCGCGACGATGATAACCACCACGACAGTTAGTGCATTGGACACAAGTGAGGTCAACACGTGGGCCCACAATATCGACGTCCGCTTGATGGGCATGGAGACAAACCGCGCCATAAGTCCGCTCTTTACGTCGTTAAATAGCCGTAAGGAAGTATAAGCGACTCCTGAGGCAATCGTAATCAGCAAGATTCCTGGTAATAAATAATTGACGTAGTTTTCCGTACCTGTCTCTATCGCGCCTCCAAATACATAGACAAAAAGCAGCATCATCATTATCGGTGTAATCGCCACTGTGATAATTGTATCTGGACTGCGCATGATATTGCGCATTAATCGACCCAATAACACCCCAATTGAACTATTCATCTATTTCCCCTCCCTTTTGCCGATAATGGCAAGAAATATTTCTTCTAACGATGGCTGTTTCTCGATATATTCCACTTTTGCAGGCGGGAACATTTCTTTGAGCTCGCTAAGGGTACCGGATGTGATGATTTTGCCACCATGTAGGATGGCAATTCGGTCCGCCAGTTGTTCGGCTTCTTCTAAGTGCTGTGTCGTCAGCAAGATTGTCGTGCCCCCACCTGCCATCTCCTTGACAGTATTCCAAACTTCAAGCCGTGCTTCTGGGTCAAGCCCTGTCGTTGGTTCGTCAAGAAAAATGACATCTGGGGCACCAATGAGGCTCATGGCAATGTCAATTCGCCGCTTCATTCCGCCGGAATACTGATCCGTCCGACGATTGGCAGCATCCGTCAGGCTGAACTTATCCAGAAGATCGTCGGCGACTCGTGCGGGACTGGAAACTCCCCTTAACTTGGCGATCATCATCAAGTTCTCCCGCCCGGTAAGCATCCCGTCTAAAGCGGCGAACTGTCCGGTCAGGCTGATGCATTGACGGACATGATTCGGTTTGGTCTTGGCATCAAATCCGCAAATTTCAACTTCTCCGCCATCAGGCTTCATCAGTGTCGAGAGAATGTTGACGATTGTCGTCTTGCCTGCTCCATTTGAGCCCAGCAATGCGAAGATTTCGCCTCGCTGCACCTCTAAATCCACTCCCTTTAAGACTTCCTTATCATTAAAGCTTTTTGTTAACCTTTTTATAGAAATCGCTGCATTGCTCATAATTTTTCCTCCTTAATAAAAAGCGATACAAGCTACTAGATTAGCTATACTCTCTACTTAGTCTGACTGATAATCTGTATTACTTACTACTGACTTAAAAATAAAACTGAATTGTATAAGTGGTACATTTACATTTGAACCACTATTCAGTCGGAATTGTCTATTGAATTACTGTTTTTAATCGCTTAATGACACTCTAATTCAAATTTCATGATTCTAATGAGTATGTGAAGTTTCTTATAACTTTTGCAAAAACTTAATAGGTTTTTGTTCAAAAGTACTACTTTCTCCTATTTCTTCATATGCCTATCAACCTTTTGGTTGACCGATTCTTGATAGAGATCAGCATAAGTTTTTGAATCTTCAATAAGTGCATCGCAGAAAGCAGCAACGTCTGCTCCTGTGACTTCAAGAACACCTTTCCCAGCTGCAGCCCCTTCTTCAAAGAAACTGATAATTTCCGAAAGCAGTCCGTTTCCTTCGTTTAGTTCAACAGGCCCGACTTTAAAGAGATATTTTTGAATCTCTTTATAGACAATTTGGTAATCTTGAGGAAGAGACTTGACTCGTGAAACATGTGCTCTCCATTCCTTTTTACCTTCGATGATTTTTTTGATACTCATTTCAACCCTCCTAATTTCTTCGCTACGTTTTTGTTAAGTTGGTCACGCCATTTATCTCGATAAGTTTTTGCCCCATCGTCCCCAACAAGCGCTGCACAGAAGCCTTTGATATCATTTCCAAGTACTTCTTCGACCTTCTGTCCATCTGCTGACGTAACTTCAAGCAGTTCAAGAGCGCTATCAAAAATCGGCATGAGATTACGACCGGTGAAATCTCCGTAAATCCAGAGGTTACTAATAATTTCTTTCCAAGTCGTTTGATATTCCGCTGGCAATTCCTTTGCCCGTGCTTCAAAACCTTTTATTTCTTTAGTCATATCGCTGCCGGTTATTTTTTCAAAGAAGTTCATGTTTGTGCCCCCTTTTTTATGCTAGTTGTTCATAAGACATGTATTATTTAATCGCATCGTTTAGTTTTTGACGTTGCTTGTCAATCCACGATTTTGCATCTTTGACAAGATCATCACAGAAAGCTGCTACATCGTTTCCAGTAACTTCCTTAACACGCTTACCATCGGCTGCGGCTTCCTCAAGAAGGTCAATGATGTGATTAAAAACGAATTTCGTTTCATTCCAATCCATCACGCCGCCAGTATTCCAAAGATATTTTTGCATTGCTTTGTAAGCATTGTAGTAGTCTTCAGGTAAAGCTTTTGCGCGGTTTTCCATTTCACGCCATGCTTTCTTTTCACTAAAATCTCCAAAGATTTTTTCTAAAATACTCATCTTATTATTCTCCTTATGATTTAATTTTTGTTTTGAGTTCATTAATTTTGCCGGAGACGAATTCCCACTTCTTCCAAAAAATTTCTAGTTGTTCACGCCCAGCAGCGTTAAGTGTGTAAAATTTCCGTGGCGGTCCCATCGTGGATGGCTTTTTCTCAATGTCCACGAGGTTGTTTTTCTCAAGCCGCATCGTAATAGTATAAACTGTGCCTTCCACTACATCAGTAAAGCCAAGGTCTCTCAGCTTTTGTGTGATCTCATAGCCATATGTTTCGCCGCGGCTGATGATTTCAAGCACACAACCCTCGAGTACACCTTTGAGCATTTCTGTGATATTTTCCAAATTTATCACCCATTTAAAATATATATTTCTAGTACTCTGTATCACAGGTATTCTGTAATACTTATTACAGGTATATAGTAACGCTTAGTAGTGTCACTTGTCAAGCATCACTTTTTGTGAAAAATAGACGGACAAATTCCGCTTAAATTGGGAAATACCGATATTTCTTTTAAAATAAGCGGAAGTTTTCCGGTTATGGTATCAAAATCTTTAAATTTTGTACTTTTTAGAGTTGATAGACGGAATATCTCCGTTTATTTGGGCGGTTTATGCTTCGTCTTTATACCTTAGACGGAAATTCTCCGCTAATGAGCACTCCGTATCTTTACGAATTTCTTATAAAGCTCTCATTAAACAATTCAACACGTATCTATGAGTTTTAATTGCATGTCTTATGGACAAAATTGTAATAATCTCACTTGTAAAATTTCTAAGACTTCTTGCGGCACTTTTTTAACCTTGATATCCCCACCTAAGAAAAGCAGCCAGTTTGTTAATTCGGTCAATTCTTCGGGGTTTTTCACATTGATAAAAGTTTTTAGAATGGCAGTCGTTTGGAATGGATTTATAAAGGAAATTGAAACATTTATCGGATGATATTTTTTGAACTGAGCAATCGCCTTTGGGCCAAGTTCAATAATTAGATTGGTTTCCTCTTTCTGCTTCCTCAGTTTTTCTAAAATCTTTTTCCTAGTTAATCTATTTTTTGTTGGATAAGTTTCTACATCAATGAGATTATCGACAGAAACTATTAGTTTTTTTTCATCCTTTAAATCAAAGCACTCAATCAACCAAATGCTTTTTTCACGATAAAGGTGTAAGAGATAAATTGGATATGACTTTGTTACCTGACCTTCTTGAACGGAAAGCATTAAATAGCTATCCAAAAGAAGCATTTGGAACAATTTTTCTAACATTGGATGTGGAAGGTCAGAAAGTTCAAGCAGGTCGGGATTGTTAGGGTTAGTCCCTTCAAAGAGCAGGATTTGATTTAATAAAATAAGATCATCCTGTTGATTTTCTGAAATGAGACCCAGTAATTTTTCTGCTAGCGACTGACGACTCTTAAGATAAGGGAGTTGTTGATTTCTAGTGGCCATGAAAGCAATAAAAAGCGCTTTGACTTCATTATCAGTAAAACGGACAGTGGGCAAGACAGAGTTTTTCATGACAAAATAACCACCATCCCTTCCCACTTCAGCGACAAGCGGCATCCCCATGGCTTCAATTTCTCTGATATCTCTCAGAGCGGTTGATCGTGAGATGTTAAATTCTTGCATAATTTCAGAAATAGTAAAGTGGGACCGGTTGTTGATATACCGCATAATGATATTAATTCGCTCAACTTTTCTCATCGGGGCCTCCCAAAACAGTATCACTTTTTGACATGATTTATCGCTATTATAAACCTATCAAGTGAATATACAAATCATTTGAAAAATCATTGAAGAGGCAGGTTTTGAATATGACAAATTTTAACTTAGAATATAAAGATAGCTTTACCGTTTTAGGTTTGGGTACAGAGCTTAAGAGTGATTACACCGACTATGTTGGAATTAACAAGGAAAAATCTGACTTTTGGGAAGCTATTAAACAAGATGGTAGACTAGACCATTTAAAAGCCATTGCCACAAATGACTTCATTTTTGCAGTGAATGAAGCAGTCAATAATAAAATGATGCATTATGCAGGCGTCATGACCAAGGAATCCTATCCAGAAGAACATCGGCTGATCCAATTTCCTAAAGGAGAATACCTCGTTGTTAAAGGTGAAGCACCAACGCCTGAAGAATTAAGTAATATGCTAACTGGGATTGCCTTTGGTCAAGTCTTGCCAGAAATAAACGATTTTGCCTATGTTGGCGGGCCAAATACTACGGTTGAGATGGGGCATCGCAACGGCTTAGTATATGGTGAAATGTGGATTCCTGTTGTAAAAAAATAAGGGGGCTTGAAAATGATCACGATTGTTGATTTTAAAAATGTTTCAGCTGAGGGTCTCGAATCATCTCCAGTAGCAGAAGCGTTGGCTGGTTTACGTGCCAATGAAGCTCGGTACTTTATGAACAAATACAAGCATGAGTTTACGGTTGTCCCCGCTAGTGAAAGTCAAGAAAACCTTGATTATGTGAACCGAATTTTGAAAGAAGAACGTAATATTGAGTTCGAAGCCAAACCTTTAGAAACTGCGCGTTTTCAAGTGGAAAATATTAATTGGACCTACGTCTTTTATGAGGATGGTCTGGCAGTCAATGTCCTCTATACACTTGATGGTCCTAAGCCGAAGCGGGCCGTCGGTTTTAAGCTTTCCGAGGGGATGGAAATCCCTAAGGAGTTAGAAGGAAAGTTCAAGTTCGCTAGGCAAAAGTCTAAACTAGCCGGAACCATCCGGGGCTCGTTTTTTGTTATTAAAGGAGAATACTAAGGTAAGTAAAAGCAAAAACAGCACTACTCTATTAAGTTAGAGGGTGCTGTTATTTTTTTCACAAACCCTCACCATCCCACATTCAATCTTCTTACATAAAATAATGAAACAAAAGTTGCTTGTGAAGGAGGTGATCATTTGGAAGAAAAGAAAGCTGTAAATCCATATTCCTCTCCGTACTATCTTCCGAATTGTTTTAAGCCATATATTGGGCCAAACCCGATTACTTCATTTAATCAAGTTCAACGCTTTCCTAATATTGATCAAACAGCATTTGTAAGTCAATTTACAAGTGTAATCGGTGATGTCACCATTAGAAACAATGTTTATGTCGCGCCAAACGTTAGTATACGTGCAGATGAAGGGACTCCTTTTTATATCGGATCAAATACAAATATCCAAGATGGCGTCATTTTACATGGTTTATTAGATAAACGGGTTTCTTTAGGTCACAAAGCCTATTCTATTTTTATTGGTAATGAAGTGACATCTGCTCACGGTTGTCTTATCCACGGCCCGTGCTATCTCGGAAATAAAGTATTTGTTGGATTTAAGGCTATTGTTTACAACGCAATTGTTGAGGATGGCGTGTTTATATCTAATAATGCCGTCGTAACTAACGGAGTGAAGATTGCCCCCAATCGCTTCGTTCCACCTGGGGCACATATTGATACGCAAGAAAAAGCAGATGCCCTTTCGAAGGTTCCGAAAGATAGCAAAGAATTCGCTAAAGAAGTGCAGCGTGTCAATCAGGAATTCCCTGCATCTTACCATTTATTATTTGGAGAAAATCGCTGCTCTTGTGGATTTGCCTATAACTGAAGTGTTGTGATAAACAAAAGAAAACTCGCCCTTAAGCGAGTTTTCTACTTTTATTATTGCTCTTTTCATAATGGTGATTGGAAATTGCAATAGCCATTGCGGACATCAATTCCTTTATTTTTGCTTAAAACAGTATTTTCGATGAAGGAGCGGACATTGATTCCGCTATTTGACCAAAAAACTATTTAATTTACATCATTTTGACTCAATAAGGTATCTGATGTCCCATAGCCTATTAGATATAAGGCTTTTACTTCAAATAAGATACTACGTGTCCGATACAGCCAGACGATAATATGCTATGTGTTATTTTATTTTTATTTTTCCAAAGAAAGTTCGCTATACTTTTTAAAATTGTCTAGAAACGCTTGCCAGCCTGCTTTTTGCTGCTCAATAGAATTTATCTCTTCTGCTTCAAAAGTTTCAGTTACCCTAGTGCCGTTTTCTTGACTGATAAATGTGATCGAAACCTTTCTGTCATCTCCAAGCGTATAAGCAATAAACTCATTTATTCTAATCTCATCATAAACTCCAGCAAAATCAAATCCAAAGCTTCCATCCTTTGCTTCCATTCTTGTCAGGAATTTTCCGCCAACCCTTAGATCATTTTCGGCTGTTGGTGCGTGCCAATCATCAGAAGCGAAGGACCACTTTGTTATATGCTGTGGTTCTGTCCAATATGACCACACTTTATTAACTGGTGCATGTACTGTAGTCTCTACTGTTATTGTTTCTTTATGACTTGTTTCCATTGATACATTACCACCCTTCTGCAAGAAATTTACTACAATACATAATTATACCATCTAATATTTAATGCAACAAATAAGGTGGATATAAATGAAAGCCAGCCTTTTATAAATGGAAAATTGAAAAATAGAGCATTTCTGTGTAATAGGCCTACCTAAATTAACTTCTTAACAATAATTAAGTAATAAAAATAAATAAAAATTTATTGTTTATCAATAAATAACATGCTAATATCTAATAAAGAATACTTATTTAGGGAGGTATAAATATGGACCATAACAATTTGATTATTGAAAATATTGGGAATCCCCATGAACTAGAGAGAATGTTTAGAAATGATCCCAAAGCGTTTAAAAAGTCATTCTCGCACGCCTGGGAACAAAATCCTGATTCGCATGTACTTGCTGTTTGGTATGAAAGATTGAATTTCAAGGAAACGGCTCATCCTGAAAAAACTTCCTTGCTTCAAAAAGATTTCTTATTAATGGGCATTTTAGCTATTTTGGCCGGGATATGCACCAGGATCATTTTCCATTTTGTCGAACAGCAAGCAATTGCACCAATAAACCTTGCTTACGGGATTCTTCCCTTTATTGCAGCTTATTTTGTATACAAAAATAAACCTCAAAAAAAGGTTCTCTACACACTAGCATTCTTGTTCCTAATCTCTGGGGTGTATCTAAATGTGCTGCCATTAAATGATAATGACAGTATTATCCTAGTTTATTTACACCTACCCATATTCTTATGGGGACTAATAGGGCTAGCATTTACAGGAAATGAATTTTCAAACGACAGAACAAGATTAGCCTATCTTAAATTCAATTTAGAATTTTGTATACTCTACGCCAGCATGGCCATAAGCGGAATGCTGTTAGCAGCCATCACTATGAATTTATTTAGATTCGTTGATTTGGATATAGAAGAGTTTTATTTTACAAATGTAGTGTTATTTGGTGCTGCTGCCCTCGCTATTGTGGCTATCTACTTAGTATCAATGAATCTAAAACTTGCTAAGAATATTACTCCATATATTGCTAAAATTTTTAGTCCACTTGTCCTTGTGACTTTGTTGGTCTATCTTATAACTGTTATTTCGGTCGGAAAAAATCCATTTCTAGATAGAGATTTTTTGATTGTATTTAACGGAATACTCCTTGGTGTCTTAGCCGTTACCATTTTTTCAATTACCGAAAGTGGCACAGACGAGAAAAAGAACATTTCTGATTATATAAATGTCGCCCTAATTGGTCTTGCTCTTATCATTGATAGTGTGGCTTTATCAGCGATTGTGTTTAGACTTTCTTCTTATGGGATTACGCCAAACAGACTTGCCGTTCTTGGTGTAAACATCCTTATCTGGGGAAATCTCATTTGGATTATGGTCTCTTATGTGCGTTTTCTACAAAACAAGACCGGACCGACATCAATCCAAGCTGCGGTTACAAAGTATTTGCCAGTCTACGGACTTTGGGCTGCTTTCGTTACATTTACTTTTCCAATCATTTTTAGTTAGTGATGGATGCTCTTCTTCCTTATAAAACCAAAAAATGAACAAGTTTTTTCATTACTTGTTCATTTTGGGCTTTATAATTTTCCAAGGACCTCATGTTAATAACCCTACAACAAATGTTTCTCAAAACAGTCAACCCTTTTATCTCCCCAAGTACTATTACCATAAAACATAAACCCCAATGATTTCCAAAATTCTAAAGCATTCAAATTCTTTTGTAATATGCCTATTCGAACATCAGTGAAGTTTTGCTTCTTTATTTTTTCCTCAAAAGAAATATAAGCCTTTTTTCCATATCCCATAGAATGATAGTCATTATGAATCATGAGTAAACCTAACCATGGATAGTTGTCCTTAGGATTATTTTTTAGAAAATCAATTATTCCTATGTACTTATTTTCATGTATTATTAGAAAACTATCAGTATTTGGGTTAAGAAATTCATTACTTATTTCTTTTATTGATCTAAAAGGATTTCCATTTTCTAAAATGTTATATGTTGAGTTTGAATTTACTATTTGCAATGCTATTTCTAGGTTTTTTTCAGTAATAGGTTCAAAAATCATTAAATTCCACTCCCTTTGAAAAATTAGTGGTGGTATACCCTGACAACAGCACATGTAATGATCATGGACCTTATCTATATTCTACCTCAAATAATCTATTGAGAACCGCTATCTAGCAGCGGCGTTTCAACCTCAACACCTAGCTTCTTTAATAGTTTAGCAATGGTTAGCATTGCACTTTTGGAATTAATTTTCGCTTCTATGTAATAGATCTCATCTGTTAATATAGATTGGTACTCACGAATGGTAGTAAATTTTCTTCTATCCCTATGGACTGGTTGCATCGCTATAGCATACCGTTTTCCAATGTCACTGCTGCCAAGAATAATGCCTTCATCAACCAATTGTCTTAATGGGAGTCCTTGTTCCTCGATCCATCGTAATGTCTTATTCCAAAGCGTCGGAACATTCTCGCCATTTATTGCCGTTTCCTTTCCTTCATACGTAATCATAATGGTTAGTTCGTCCCATCTTTTAGGGATAGTTCTTTGGAATGGAGTGGAAAAATTCCACAATTCATCTACATCATTTTCTTCATTCAGGATCCATCGAATCGTTCTAAACACATCACCGTATGTTTCTGTTATAACCGTCTTTACATAGTCTCTTTCACTACTGTCGTCTTCGTTGGATATTTTTGTAATTGCATTAATAACATCTTCAAAGCGGTCGTAAAGGGAACGAACCAAAATTCGTTCTTCCTCGATGGTAGCTAGTTTTTCACGTTTATTTTTATAAGGCATCCGTAATGCGTCTACATACTGTTGAATAATGGATTTGGCATATATATTTAAGTCCGGATTATCTAGGCAAGGCATTAGCACGATGTCTACTAATTGCTGATAATCGATTCCAATCCATCTAGAACTCCCAAAAGTCGCTTCATTCGATTCTTTCATTTGGCTTTTTGGGACTAACCCAACAAGTAGAAACTTATCGTCTTTATAAGTCTCTTCAAATTTTCGTAAGTATTTATCACATTGATATGCGTCCACCCTTGCATATACCTTTTGTTCTACAGCGAGGATTAATTTTTGTTCATTCTCTCTCTCTTTTTCATCAACGATATTTACTTTGAAAAAGACATCAAGCCTTCCTTTACCATCATTTTTCTCCAATTCTTCCTCTGCTTCATATATTTCAAGTTTATTTATATCCTTTTCTGCGATTACCTCAGGATTACGGAATTGATTTACATTTAGCATGGCAATATCGGTAATATCATCAATATTTTCATCAGCCGAATCTGCTACGGCCATTAAAAATCTTTGAAAAGGATAATAACCTAACATATGTCTCTCTGTCGGATTTAAAAGCCACGATAAAAACCTCGAATGCCATGTTTCAAGATGAGTCGCTCCAGCAACATGGAACACATTCGGTCGATCAATTAAAAATTTTAACGCAACAAAATCTTTATCCATTGTTAGTTCATAAAGCATTCGTTTAAGGGACTTCACTTCATATTTCCTCCTAGTCGTTAGCTGGATCAGTAAGAGTACTGTCCTATAATTAAAACAATAGTACCTGACTATTAAAAGCGAAACTTTCATAATATGGAAATTGTTTTATTAAATGTAATTTATTGTGAAACTTTCAATCTGTTTTATCGTAATACATTTATCACATTAAATGTTGGAGGAATTATTATGGATAGAAAAACAAGACAAATCTTAGCTGAAATTGAAAAAATTAAATCAGCAAATGACATCGTATATGAGGTATTTAGAACTGAAAAACGATCTGGTTGGTTTTATTTTTGGGATATTATATTTGATGTCATACCATCTACTACAACAAAGTTGTTGTACGATAAAGTTATGTATTTACTAGCTTCTGATAAAAATGGAAAAATTATTGAAGTCCAAGACGGGAAAATTACTAAAATAACCGATATACCAAACTGGACACAGGATACAAAGGTGAATTTTAAAAAGATAATAATAGAAAACAATATATATAAAAAATATAGAAAACTTGCTTAACTGGTATCATATGAACCTTTCATACGGACATTTCGGGGGAATTCCCACCCCTATTTTGTCCTTATGAACCTTTCAAAATAGAAATAGGGATAATAAAGCTTTAAAAATTGAAAATTGCCGAGAAAAGTACCTTTTCTCGGCAATCTAGAGCTGTCATAAGACAGCTCTTTTTCGTTTTCTTTATCTATTAAGCAAAATAAGTTCATAGGATCCTTGAAAAAATAAAATTAAATCACCTAATAAACCTACACAAAAAAATACAAAATAATAACTTGCATTTGAAATTTCTAATTTAAAAAGTTCCTTAAATGCCTGAATAAACAATTTATTAAATTTAAACAAACTTAGTATCCAACTGATAATAAGAAAAGTAACAATCGCCATTTTCTATCCCCCTTTCTAAATCACTTACTTAACAATCCTGCCCAATAACTGATTAAAGCTTAGTGGTAAAAAGTATGTTCTAAAGGTTTTGTTTATAACGCTCCATCAATTGTTTCTCTAAACAGTCAAGACTTTTATGCCCCCGGGTATCTACAATGTGATGAAAATAGTAGAATAAAGCTGACAATCCAATTTAGGAGGAGAGACTCAATGAGGCCATTATTAGGATTGATTCTAACACTGATTATAATGGGTTTAATTTTTATTTTGGCTTATAAATATGTTGATACTAGTACAAAAAATAACCATTTTGAATGCCCGCATTGCCGTTCATCCTTTAAATTATCAAAATCAAGTTTCGCTTTGGCTTTAAAAAGAAATTGGTATGAACGAATGGTGACTTGTCCTGTTTGTGGCTATAAAGGTTGGATGGAAATTATAAATGATGAAAAATAGTATTCCACCAATTGATTTTCCGAAAATGGTTATCATTATCTTTCTATAGTCTCAAGTTGTTTCGTTTTTCTGAAAAGTTAATTGACCCTGTCAAAGAATTAAAAGCAAGAGATGTAACTCCATGCCTTGCTACTATACTAGTTGGTGATGATCCATCGTCAGAAACTTATGTGAAAATGAAAGGAAATGCTTGCGAAAGAATTGGTATAAAATCGTTAAGAATTCATCTTCCTAAAGATACCCTGACAGATGACCTTTTAAAGGTAATTGAAGTATTATCAAATCCCTATAAAAGGGAAATATGCTGTTGTTGTAGGAAGAAGTCCTATTCTAGGTAAACCGGTTTCCGCTTTACTTTTAAATGAGAATGCAACCGTAACCACTTGCCACTCTCACACTGCAAATTTATCAGAAATAGTAAAGCAAGATGATTTAGTTGTTGCAGCTGTAGGGAAGCCAAACTTTATTAAAGGTCACTGGATTAAGGAGGGAGCCGTTGTCCTCGATGCGGGTTATAGTCAACTCCCCCCCACTGAGGTGAATCTTTTCAGTGGGGGCTTGAGTTCGAACTCTAGGTCTTCTCGTCTATTGCTAGACCGTTTGACGCTCTAGAATTCATGCCACG
>NZ_JABAIT010000040.1 GCF_012843265.1 Bacillus sp. DNRA2
AATCGGTCCTGAAAAAGGTGTCCACACCGTTCATACTTCATGTTATACCAATGCACATAACTTGAGCTGATTCTCTTAATCGCATCTGATATGGTCTCCTCAGACTCCTTCATTAATAAATGGACGTGGTTATCCATTAAACAGTAACCATATAGTTCATATTTACTGATATCCCGATATTTTTTTAGTGTTTCTAAAAACTTTCTTCTGTCCTCATCATCCTCAAATATAGTTTGTCGATTGATTCCCCTCAACATAATGTGGTATACGCCACTAGAGCTCCTTTTCCTTGCTTTTCTTGGCATTAAAAATCACCTCAAGGTAATGATTCTCTTTATTTATTTGGATAAAAAATGGATGAATTGCATAGTTTTGCAGGTTCTAAAAGAAGAACTTTCAATGGTTTGGAATGAGTTGAAGACTAAATTATCGTGAGATTGTCTTATGATTGAATAGAAAAATGAATAGAGAAGGTAGATTTATTGGGTTCAAGGGGATGAGGAATTGTTTGATTTTAATCTTAATTATATATTCCATACTCATGCTAAAAATCCTGCAAAAAATATAGAAATATAGTAATTGATTGGGATACTCATTAACTTTTTGGAAAAATTAGTAAACAGGCATCATTAACTTTACGACCTCCACATACAAATCAATTAAAGTAAAAGTTTTAAAGGGGGAACAAGATGTCTCGTAATAACCTGTGTGTATGTGGAAGTGGTAAAAAACAAAAGAGATGTCATTCAGACATAAATCCTGATAGTAGAGCGGGAAAGTTACTTCAAATTTATTCACATGTCGATGAAATAACAAAATCATTTGAATATGAAAAGAATCATCCGTGTAAAAAAGGATGTTCTTCCTGTTGTTACCATAATTTTTCTATTACAGACATTGAATTTAAATTAATTTTAAGAGAGTTGAGTAATTGGCCTATGGAGGATGTATTTAAACTTAAGGAAGAAATAGAATCGATTACCAATATAATACAACGAAATTTTCCAGACTTTTTTTTGACACTTGAGAAGGATGGTACGGGGAAAAGTTTAGATTTAATGTTAAAACAGACATCTAACAGTACTTTTGATATTCCATGCCCTTTTCTTGAAGTGAATAAAGGTACCTGTAAAATTTATGATACTCGACCAATGATTTGCCGTCTTCATGGGACGACTTTTTATGAAAAGTATGAATTTACTATCTGCGAAAATATCCCAAGCAATATTGAAAATGGAAAAGAGGTTGCTGATGTTACCTCTTTGAAAGATGAGATGGACCAAACGCTAATAAAGTTTGGGGATAAAGTCTTTATGAACAGACCTTACCCTATTTTTTATTGGTTTAAAATATATTTTGATTCAATTGGTACCCGTTTGAGTGATGGTGTATCAATATCCAATGAATCAAGAGATTTTAAACTACATTCACGCATCGGGGAAAGAGAATTAATTCATTCAATCTTTGGAAAGTATCCTGAACAGATTTAAAAACAAACAAATCAAAGGGATGGTTCTCTATTTACCTATATTATCGAAATCCATCTAGCAAATAATCAGAACACATACCAGTACTCAAACATTAGCATTGGTGCCACAGAGACACAATGTTGGGATAGTGAACCTGTCACTGTATCTCTGCTGTGTCTCTCCATCTATTTTTCAAAATCACAAAAAACGGTGGGACAGTGAACCTGTCCCACTGTCTCCAGTTCACTCCTTGTCCCTTTTAATACCAACGTTCAATCTTCATATTCTTTGTAAATTCAGCAACACTCATTGATGAAAGATCCATGACATCTATGGAAGACCCCTCATCCGTTAACTCAATTGGAATGATAAAAATATCATAATCGTCAGTAATCCTTATAATTCCATCAGGTTCAATCACTAGAGGTTGTTTTGAGCGAGTGACTTCCAATTCCTGATCAAAATTCTCCTTGCTTATTAACGTATAATCATCGATTAATACAGCATCGACTGTATGAGATAACAATTCTCCATCGGCAATCCATTCGTAAATATAAGTCACCTGTTTCATTTTTCCATCTCCTTTTAAAAAATTAGTATAGACAATTTATAAAATAATAATAATGGCGTAAATGATGATATATAACCTCCTACACCACTAAGTGTCAGCACGTGGGCAGAATATGGTCCACATGGACAGGCCTGTCTCTCCTTTAAGAGGGATGTACCCCGTCCCAGTAAGACTAACTTTATTCATAAATATCTGAAGGACTCGTGGACAGGTTCCCCATCTATTTAACTAATCACAAAAAACGGTGGGACGTGAACCTGTCCCCATTTTCCTGGTTATCTACGAACACGATCAATCACACTTTTTGATATTCCAGTGATTCTTGATAGTTGTCTCACCGACACCCCATTCAACTTTTTAAGTTTTGATAATACCTCATCCCTAGCTCCCCTCTCCATTCTCTGAATTGTACTGGTGTTGATTATCCCCAGTTGATTAAGGTATTCCCTCACCTCTTGATCAGATTTTCTATTTATTATGTAATCATCCAAACATTGATCACCATTCGACTGATTCATATACAAAATAAACATATTTATGGCACTTTTTCGATCATATGAAAATAATCCAAAACCCACGTCAACATCAACTAAGATTGCCTTTTTTAAATATTCATTAATGCTGGTCCATTTACTTTCAAAAACATTTCGTGCCAATCCAGCTTTCATGGGGTTTTGGTGAATATACCTAAGGGCGATTTTAAAATAGTCATGGTTTTCTACATTCTCACTTTTGAATCGGTCCTGAAAAAGGTGTCCACACCGTTCATACTTCATGTTATACCAATGCACATAACTTGAGCTGATTCTCTTAATCGCATCTGATATGGTCTCCTCAGACTCCTTCATTAATAAATGGACGTGGTTATCCATTAAACAGTAACCATATAGTTCATATTTACTGATATTCCGATATTTTTTTAGTGTTTCTAAAAACTTTCTTCTGTCCTCATCATCCTCAAATATAGTTTGTCGATTGATTCCCCTCAACATAATGTGGTAAACGCCGCTAGAGCTCCTTTTCCTAGCTTTCCTTGGCATTAAAAATCACCTCAAGGTAATGATTCTCTTTATTTATTTGGATATAAAAATGGATGGATTGCATAGTTTTGCAGGTTTTAAAAGAAGCACTATCAATGGTTTGGAATGGGTTGAAGACTAAATTATCGTGAGATTGGCTTATGATTGAATAGAAAAATGACTTCGAAATGGAAAAATGAATAGAGAAGGTAGATTTATTGGGTTCAAGGGGATGAGGAATTGTTTGATTTTAATCTTAATTATATATTCCATACTCATGCTTAAAGTCCTGCAAAAGATATAGAAATATAGTAGTCGATCGGAATACCATGCTTCACGCTATTTATCTTATCATCAAAAAACGGCGGGACAGTGAACCTGTCCCCCTGTCTCTTGTCCCGCTGGATGGGACAGTGAACCTGTCCCTTTGTCCCTTATTTTTTCAAATGATAAGGTACTGTCGATATAATCACATCTCTCTTATAAAGCAGGAATGACCGAATTAGTAAACTTGATTGGTTATGAAGGATATTATGCCATGCCTTTTTAGTTATAAATTGCGGGATGATTACAGTAACTTGATAGTTGTTTTCTTTCGCTTTACGTTCAACAGTATCAACAAACTTCGTTAACGGTGAAATGATGCTTCTGTAATGAGAATGTAACGTTACGAGTCTTACGTCAGGCTGCCACTTCTTCCATTTTTCTTCAAACTTATGCTCGTCATCTCTTTCAAACGCAACATACACCGCAATAATTTGATCCGGTGAAAGAGATTTAGCATAGTTAATTGAATTCTCAACAACGTGAGTAATACCTGCTACAGGAACAATGATTACATTTCCTTCTATCTTCATGCTGGACTCATAGGATGTTAGTCTCAATTGTTCTCCTACGGCATCATAGTGTTTTTTAATTCTGTGAAAAATAACAATAATAATTGGAACAAAAATTAATATTGACCAGACTTGATTAAATTTTGTTATGAAAAACATAATGGTTACGACAAAACTAATGAGGGCACCTGTTGTATTGATGACAAATTTCGGTATCCACCCTTGTGGTTTCTCTTTTATCCACTTTACCATCATGCCAGTTTGAGACAATGTAAATGGAATAAATACACCAACTGCATAGAGTGGAATCAGATGCTCCGTTTCTGCATGAAATGCAAAAATTAAGATGATGGATGCAACACCGAGCATGATGATACCATTCGAATATCCTAATCGGTCCCCCCTTACCAGGAACATCCTAGGAATAAATTTATCTTTAGCAAGATTCACTGCAAGTAACGGAAATGCTGAATATCCCGTGTTTGCTGCAAGAATTAAAATCAACGCTGTGGTACCTTGAATAAAGAAATACATAAAGTTTCTTCCGAATATCTCTTCCGCAATTTGGGAAACTACTGTCACCTCAACTTTAGGTGCTACCCCATAGTAATATGCTAGGGTAACAATTCCAGAAAAAAGGATTGCCAGCAAAAGTCCCATCATGGTTAATGTTTTAGCAGCATTGTTAGGAGCTGGATCTTTAAAGTTAGGTATCGCATTGGATATTGCTTCAACTCCTGTTAGAGCGGAACTTCCCGAAGCAAAAGCCTTTAAAAGAATAAATAAACTGACACCAGCAACTGGAGTTCCTACAGGAGCGTGTAATTCAGGTGATACTCCTCCTGTTAGGATATTGAAAATACCAACACCAATTAAGATGAACAGAGCTAGCACAAATAAGTAGACTGGGTAGGCTAGGATTGAAGCTGACTCTGTTACACCTCTTAAATTTAATAATGTAATAAAAATAACAAAAACAATAGCGATTTCCACATTATAGGAATGTAGGCTTGGAAATGCTGATGTGATGGCATCAGTTCCAGCTGATACACTAACTGCTACAGTTAGGATATAGTCAACCAAAAGAGAACCTCCGGCAATTAAGCCCGGATTTACTCCTAAATTATTCTTCGAAACAACATAAGCTCCTCCACCGTGAGGATAAGCGAATATTATCTGACGATAGGACAATATAAGTGCAGTCAACAGAATTAATACTCCCAAAGCGATAGGAATGGAGTACCAAAATGCGACTGTTCCTAATGTAACCAAAACAATTAGGATTTGTTCAGGGCCATACGCCACAGATGATAATGCATCTGAAGAAAGAATCGCTAATGCCTTGGTTTTGCTGATTTTTTGTTCCCCTAATTCATGTGATTTTAAAGGTCTTCCAATTAAAAACTTTTTTATAGATGTAAGCATTCATTCATCTCCGCCTTAAAATGCATTTAAGCTATGTTATATATTGTCCAAAAAAAGATTTTTTTTATAAAAAAATAAAAAAGCCTACAAGTCATAGCTAATAGACCTGTAGACACATTAATATATCTGTCTCACAAGCTCCACCTTCCTTCTCATGAACGCTTACGGGGTTAGCTGTCGGATTCGGACATTGAGTAGCCCTACCTAAAAAGGATTCACCCCCAGGATGGTTATCATCCTAAAAATGGTTCCCCCGTACCAATTGGTTTCAGCGATATAAGAAATTTGAAACTGTGAATATTTTATTCCTCTATATAACTAAAGTAAACGATTTTTTTCGAAAAAGATTAAAAGACTAAAAGTCGACAATATTATATAACGGAAACATGTGGTCCATAGGTGGTCCACAGGGACAGGCCCCTCGTCCCGTATATCGGTAGGACAGTAAACCTCTCCCTTTGTCCCCAAATGTAATACAATCGTAACAAAAAACAGCTTTCTCGGTGACTATATCACGGAGTTGGCCCTCCGAAAACAGCGATACTTTTAATTAAGAAGGACAGAACACTGTACCTGTTTATTGTTCAAATTTTAATCATGATATCGGAGGGAATGTAAATGTTAACAATTGATAAGCTAGTTGAACAAAGACTAGATGAAATTTTCCAAGATAGAGTCCGTACTGACATTGTCGAAAGAAAGATGTACTCATATGATGTTGGCGCCTTACCTGGTTTAGTTAAACCATTTCTTCCTATTGGAATTCCTGGAGCCGTAGTCCGACCAGACAGCCATGAACAACTAATTCAATTGGTAACCCTTGCCAATGAAGAAAATTTAAAACTTGTTCCGCGGGGAATGTCAACATCCGGATTTGGGGGTGTACTCCCTGAGGAAGGTGCAATCGTCGTTGACTTATCCGGTATGAACAGAGTCTTAACAGTCGACCATCATCGTTTAGAGGTTACAGTGGAAGCAGGAATCATCTGGGAGCAACTGCAAAGAAAATTGCATAAAGAAAAGCTCGACTTAATTTTATACCCATCCTCACTCCCTTCCTCGACTGTTGGTGGACTTTTAGCACAAGGTGGGACTGGCTTTGGTGGTTATGAGTATGGTGTGTTTAAGGAAAATGTATTAGAGGCAAAAGTCATTTTGCCAGATGGGAAGTTGCAGGTTTTTTCCGGACATGATCTGATGCAATATATTGCCGACCTTGAGGGAATCACGGGAATCATTACGGAGATTACAATGAAGGTAAGAAGGCTCGAAGATGAGATTCATCGATTAATCGCTTTCCCAACCAATGATGCAATTGGAAATGCTTTAATCGAAATTTCTCAAAAAAAGCTTCCCATTTGGTCGCTAACTTTTTTAAATCCAGAATCGACAAAACTTAAGAAAAGACTGCCGCACCGTCATGGACATAAATACGAAGAAAAGCTTCGGAAATCGGAACCGGAATTGCCGGAAACGTTCACTCTTATGGTTGCCTATCCAGTTTCTCGCCATGACCTTATTGATGCTGACTTAAAGGACATTACGGCAAAACACGACGGTTATGAGTTACCTGCCCCAGCAGCTGAACACGAATGGTCAGAGCGGTTTAGACCCATGCGCTTCAAGCGTATTGGACCATCAATGATTCCAACTGAAGTGGTGGTACCATTAAAAAATTTAGCAAAGGTTCTAAGTGAAATCGAGACAAAAATTAAGCATCCATTTGTCCTTGAAGGAATGGTTGCCAAAGGCGATAAGGTCATCTTGCAAGGTTTCATCCCACACGATGAGCGGACTTTTGCATTCAACATGGCTTTCGCTCTGTCATTGTCAGTCATTGAAATCGCCAAAAAGCATGGTGGCTCTGCGTATGCAACTGGTCTTTATTTTCGGCGAGAAGCTAAAACCGTGCTTGGAAATGATCGCTATGAAAAGGTTCAAACATATAAGGCGAACATCGATCCAAAAGGATTATTTAATCCTAACAAAGTAATTGGCAGTGGAATGATTGATAAAATAATGGGAACTGCGTCCTCATTAGAAGCTCTTATCCGTCCATTTGCAAATGCTGCCACCGCGCCTTTTAGTGAGGCTGTCCGCGAAGGTAAAAAGAAAGGCATTCCAGGTGATATTGCTTATTATGCAACTGCCTGTTCGCGCTGCGGCTATTGCGTTTCAACTTGCGAGCAATTCGCTGGTAGAGGTTGGGAATCACAATCTCCACGCGGTAAGTACCATTATTTACGTGAGGTGATTGCAGGCAGAGAAAAATTCAACCCTGATACGGTGTCGAATTTCTTATTATGTACAACATGTGAGGTTTGCAATACGCGTTGCCAGCTTGATATACCTGTAGAGCATAACTGGATGGACTTACGTGGGACCTTAATCCACGAGGAAAAACGGATGACCTTCCCTCCATTTGAAATGATGGCGGCTTCACTTCGGGGAGAACGGAATATATGGGCTGGAAAAAAAGAGAAACGTGCTGATTGGGTTCCAGAGGATATTAAAGCAAAAATCAAAGATAAAGCAGATATTTTATATTTCGCCGGTTGTACCGCCTCCTTCGTTAATACTGATGTTGCAGAAAGTTCTGTAAGATTGTTAACGGAAGCGGGGATTGATTTTACCTATATGGGTGGCGATGAAGCCTGCTGTGGGATCCCAATGAAGGTATCTGGTAAATGGGATGTATTTGAAGAAATTTTTGAGCACAATGTTGCAGAAGCCAAAAAACGAGGGGCAAAAACAATTGTCACATCCTGTCCTGCTTGTGGATTAGTATGGAAGGAATTATATGCAGAACTTGCTGCCAAAAAAGGAATTGAATATGATTTTGAGGTAAAACACTATTCGGAAATAGCAGCAGAAGCCTTTAAAGAAGGAAAGCTCAAGTTTACCCATGAGGTCAATAAACGCGTTACTTTCCACGACTCCTGTCATGCTGGTAGAGCGCAAGGTATATACGAGCCTCCTCGAGATTTATTGAAAGCTATACCGGGAGTTGATTATGTTGATATGGAGCATAATCGTGAGGAAGGCTATTGTTGTGGATCAGTACTAACCTTAATCGGTGAAACGCCTGTGGCTCCTAAACTAGGTGGAATGCGACTTCAAGAAGCAGTCGATGTAAAGGCTAATACTGTGGTAGCCTTATGTCCTTGTTGTCAGGTTCAGCTTAGAGACTCAAATGTTAAAAATGAGCTTGGTTTAGAGATAACAGATTTGGCTCGCTTCGTTATGGAAGGTCTTGGATATCATATTAAGGATCAATCGGAGTACTCAATCGAAATGTGGGGATATTTTGAGAAGTTTATATTGTTAATGAAACCTGAGGTGTTGGCCGATATTATGGCTTCCCTTTTCAAACCCATGTTCGAAGCAATGCCATCTGCCATGGTTTCGATGATGAAGGCCATGAAACATACCCCTGGTGGATTAAATATGATGGCAAAAATGATGCCAACCCTTATGCCAAAGCTTGTACCTGATATTATGCCGAAGGTAATGCCAGATATGCTAGCTGAAGTGTCAAGAAGAGTGGGGCCATTACCTGAAGATATGGAGGAATTAATGCCAGATTTACTTCCAAAGACAATGGACTCGTTAATGCCTAACATGTTACCGTTAATTATTCCACATATTACTCCGAGAATGATTGAATATATTAAAACTGAACTATAAGAATAATAGATAAAAGATGATGGTCAAGTGGCCATCATCTTTTTAATGTGCTAACTCTCTTAATTTGTTTAAATCCTCAACAACAAGCGTTCCTCTAGAAGTTTGAACAATTTTATCATTTTCCATATGCTTCAGCATTCTACTTACTACTTCACGAGCGGAACCGATATTTTTAGCGATTGTTTCATGAGTAATGGCTAATACCTTGCTATTTTCTAAAATGGTCTGCTCTAAAATAAATCCAGCAACTCGCTTGGATAGTCCTCCAAACACGATTTGTTCCATCACCCACATAGCATTTGAAAATCTAAGCGCCATCTGATTTAGCATATACTCTTTCACATAAATATTATTCGTACTTAAGATTTCGAAATCTGGTGAAGGAATGGAAAATACAGCACTATCCTTTTCAACTTCAAAATACACTTCAAAATTTAGGTTTTGAAACAAGCAAGATGCAGTTAACAAGCAAATTTCTCCATCAGCAAGTCTAAACAAAGTGACTTCACGGCCATCTTCACTCATAATATAGGCACGTATCCGTCCATGCTCTACGACTACAAGGCCACTACAATCATTGCGTTGTTTTTGAATTTTTTCTCCTTTTAAAAGCATTCTTCGTGCCATTGACCTTTGCAAAATGTCTTGCTCTTCGATATTTAAATGTGAGTAAAAGGGGAGGTAAGTTTTTATCAAATTAGTATCGTTATAAGATAACATTCTAACCACGACCCTTTTCTCTATGAATATTATGAAAACTTTTTAGTATTATATCATAATAACATTTCTAGCTACCGTCGATATTATGATTTCTTTTAGAACATGGTCCACAGGTGCACAGGTGGTCCACAGGGACAGTCCATCGTCCCGGTAAAAATAGTATTAGGATTTTTCTATCGTTGGGACAGTGAACCTGTCCCCTTGTCCCTCCTCTTCATATCATCTACACAGTTTCTACATACCATCTACATAGAGATTTCACCAATATTATATTAGTAAAAGTAATTATATTGCCTTTATAGTATTCTTAAGGAAATTTAATTTTCCTAATATTTTTGGAGGTGGAAAAGGTCTCCACTAAATGTAATTGATAGGGAGATTATTAGAATGAAGAGAAAATTATCCTTCTTAAGTGGTTTAACAGTATTCGCCTATTTCTTTTTTATTTTCTCATCTGTGACCTTTGCATCGGAAGACACTCATTCTCATGATACTGCAACTCTTGAAGAGGCAACATCTCAACTTCAAGAAGTTGTTCCAGCTAACACTGACGAATACGTCCACGAGAAAGAGGTTTCTCAGCCGATTGAGGAGGCTGTTGATACTGAACAGCCAGTTGAACCCGTTGAAGAGCACGTTCACGAAAAAGTTCCGGCTGATAACACAGCTGAGCCTGTTGGTGAGCAGCATCCTGCTGACACTACTGAAGAGCACGTTCATGAAGAAGTTCCGGCTGATAACACAGCTGAGCTTGTTGGTGAGCAGCATCCTGCTGACACTACTGACGAACACGTTCATGAAGAAATTCCGGCTGATAACACAGCTGAGCCTGTTGGTGAGCAGCATCCTGCTGACACTACTGACGAACACGTTCATGAAGAAATTCCGGCTTACAACACTACTGAGCCTATTGGTGAGGAACAACCGACTGATTCAACTGATGAGCACACTGTTATTGATCAACCAACAGAAAAAGAGTGTAAACATAATCACGACAAAGAAGTTTGCAAACTTGAATGTGCAAAAGATGTAGACAAAGAATGTAATCTTGACCAAGCTAACGAAACTACTGACAAAGCTTGCAAACAAATAGCCGAAGACGAAGATACAGGAACTGTTGACGAGCACACTGATGAACAAGCTCCGGCTGACAACACAGCTGAGCCTGTTGGTGAGGAGCAACCTGCTGATTCGACTGACGAGCATGTACACGAAGAGGTTCCAGCCGACAACTCAACTGACCCTGTTGTTGAGGAGCAACCTACTGATTCGACTGACGAGCACACTGGAGACAACAGTGGAACACCAGTAGAAGAAACTACTCATGAAAACGATCAAAATGTTGATTTTTCAAAAATCGTACCAACTAATGATAGTATTTTTATTGTTGATAATACCCAAAGTGCGATTGAAACGAACAATAATATTTATTTTAATAAAGAAAATCTTAATCAATCTAAACAGTTATACCCAAACATGAAAGTATTGGTGAAATATGCTGATTTAGAGGTTATGATTCCTGGAAGCATTCTACCGGAGAATCAAAATTCAGGCTTATCCGTTCAAATCGACGCAAACCAATATGAAGGTGCATTAAGCAAAGTTTATAATTTTTCAATTCCAACAGAAGATGAAAAGCTTATTGACACGTTTGCAACACCAATTATCATTACTTTTAAAATTGACCCTACAAAAGTAAGTAATTGGGATAATATCAAAGTAATCTATATCGATGAAACTGGAACAAAAACTTTAGAAGAAATTAAGATTGTTAGTATTGATAAAATAAATGGGTTAATCAGCGCTGAAGTCACCCACTTCAGTAAATATGGTGTATTTGAAATCGCGGGCGAACCTTCTCAGCAAGTTCCAACTAATGAGGTTACAGTTATCCCGACTAATACTACATCTAGCACAACTAGCGTAGTACCAGCTGCAACTGCGCCGGCAATTAATGATACAACCATTGAAAGCCAGTTACCAAATACAGCATCAGCTATGTATAACAATTTTTCACTAGGGTTAATCATGATTGCTCTAGGTGGAGCAATCTTGTTAATAAGAAGAAACAAGAGAAACAGAATAATAAATAGCCACTAAAAAGAGGCCAGGACATAGAGTAAAAACTCTTTGCTCTGGCCTTTATTAATCCGTTGGGACAGTGAACCTGTCCCTTTGTCCCTTCCAACCTGTCCCTTTGTCCCTTCCCAATTAGTCTAATTCATAATAACTGCACACAACTTGTCCAACAGCCTTCGCTGCTACTAGGAGTGCATCTTCATCAATATCAAATTTGGGATGATGGTTAAAGTAAGGTTTTTCTACCCCTTTTGGTGTACATGCGATGTAAAAGAAGCATCCAGGAAATTTCTCAGCATAATAAGCAAAATCCTCTGATGGAGACATAGCTGGAAATTCTTTTACTTCTTTAATATCTGGATCATTCATACTTCGTAAACTTTCTGCAACCTTTGCTGTTAACTCAGGGTTGTTGTACAACGGCGGATAATCCGGAGTATACGTAAGCTCACAAGTTACATCAAATTCTTCTTCAATTCCTCTTACAATCCGTTTAATTTCTCTCTCAATCGTTTCTTTTGTTTCGACAGTCATATAGCGAATATCACCTTCAAGCTCAACGCTATCCTTGATTACGTTGAAGGTACCCTTTCCATCAAAAGAACCGATTGTGATAACACCAATATCGAAAGGACTTAATCTTCGGCTAACAATGGTTTGCGTTGCAGTGACAAAATGGGCAGCAGCAACAATCGCATCATTAGCTAGATGTGGAGAGGAACCATGACCGCCTCTTCCTTGAACTTTCAATTTCATATACGCTCGTCCATTGAAGGAATACCCGGCATGATACCCTACAGTTCCTGCTGGTCCCATTGGTAATAAATGAATACCATAAACGGCATCTAGATCGTCAATCAAACCTGACTCTACAATACTTTTTGCTCCGCCTGGCGGGACTTCTTCCGCATGCTGGTGAATGATTTTGATTGTACCCGGAATTCCTTCTTTTAATTGGATGAGACAATCTGCAAGAACGAGTAAATACGCCGTATGTCCATCATGTCCACAGGCATGCATGACACCTTCATTTTTTGATTTAAACGGTACATCTGCTTCTTCATTAATGGGAAGAGCATCAAAATCGGCGCGAAGACCAATTGTTTTTCCTGGTTTTCCACCTTTAATCGTGACGATAATGCCATAACCATTCCCAATATTTGTTTGAATATCAACATCTTTCCCTTTATAAAAATCGGCAATGTACTGAGCTGTTTTCTCCTCTTTAAAGGAGATCTCAGGATTTTCATGCAGATAACGTCGTATTTCGATTATTTCTTCTTTACGTGCTTCTAGCATTCCGAATAAATCTTTTTTCATCATTTTCGTCTCCCTTTTTGATGGCATAGAATGCGTTGGGACAGTGAACCTGTCCCTTTGTCCCTTTCCTAATTAGCAATCTCCTGTGGCATTGATGTTGATTTTATTTTAGTTGTTGAAGCCTTTGCAGCTTTACCAGCACTTTTCGGAACCATTACCAAAATAGAAATGATTGAAAGTACACCGAAAATTACGTTTACGATAATCCCGATTGATGCTGCAGTAGCAACACTTCCAGCTGCTGCAACTGAACTATAAACCGTTGCGGAAATGGCAACACCAAATGCACCGCCAAGTGAACTTGCCATTTTATAGATTCCTGCAGCTTCCCCTACTTTGTTTGATGGTGCATTGGATACGGATGTATCTGTAGATGGCGTTGCATAGATTCCAAGACCAAGGCCAAATAATGCAAACCCGATGAATACGACAACTGTGTAGGCCAAACCAGGTAAGAAGGTTAATCCCATTAACGCTACACCAATCGTAGTGATAACAGCGCCCCAAATCATTGGTAATTTGGCACCAACTTTTTGCAAAATTTTCTCTCCGACACGAATCATGGCAAGCACGGCTACTAAATATCCAATCGATAACATCCCTGACTGAAAAGCCGTGAATCCCCGTCCAACTTGAACATACGTATTGGCAACAACAAGCGTTCCGGCTACTGCGTTTAACAAAAAGTTTGAGTAAGTGGCACCAGCATATGGTTTATTTTTAAATAGAGAGAAATCAATAAGTGCGATCTTTTTGCTTTTTTCAACTTTAAAGAAGACAATAGCTCCAATAACAGTAACCGCCGCAGAGATTAGGGAAGTCGGGCTTGTCCAGCCTAAATCTGCACCGAATGTAATAAAAACGTTTAAGGCAATCATGGTTACGATAAAGATAGCTAAACCGCTATAATCAAATTTAAAAGCACCAGTTCCTTCTGCTTTGCTTTCAGGTGTATCTTTAATCAGCCACATTGCAAGCATGGCAAAAATAATTGAGAAGATAAAGATCCATTTCCATCCCATATAAGTTGCAATGGCACCACCTGCAAACGAACATACCCCTGAACCACCCCAAGATCCAATTGACCAGAAACTAAGGGCACGTTGTCTATCTTTTCCATCAAAGTAAGCTTTCATTAAAGCAATGGTTGATGGCATAATACATGCTGCGGAAAGTCCTTGAATGATACGCCCAATAATTAACAATACAGCTCCTTGTGCTAAAACAAGGCAAAGCGAACCGACAACGCTTAAAATTAACCCTAGGTACGTAATTTTTTTACGTCCGATTTTATCGGCAATCCCACCGGCAGCTACAATAAACATTCCCGAAAATAAAGCTGTTAAGCTGATGGCGATATTCAGCGTTCCAGCCGAAACACCCAAATCTGCTTGAACATCCGGCACCACATTGACCATTGCCTGTGCAAAAAGCCAAAATGTGATAACCCCGAAAACTATACCCGTAATCATCTTATCTGTACCTTTATAAACCGTTTCCATCGTTAAGCCTCCTCGACTTTTTTAGGTCTGTTAATACTGAGATATTCGCTTAATAACAAGGCAGCTCAGGATTAACAATAACCATTTGATGTTTTTCACACCTTTATTATAAAAATTAACGGGTTTTTAAGAGAGGCAATTTTGATGTAAATCACGATAACAAAATGTCAATTCACAAACAATATGGTTCATGAGGTAAAAATAATACGGTCAATTTTTTACTTCCAAAAATAAAAGGGTCTGCCCCGCTTCCTTCTAAACAGCACAATGGAAACTGTTTAGAAGGGCGGCATCAGACCCTTTTGGATAAATCCTTATATAAAAAAATCATAAAAATTGCTTAAACGTAGGTTTTTCGAATATCAAAAAAGTGAATGGCATTACTAGTTAAATAAGAATAAAATGACCAATCCTCTTCTATGGATTCATCGAAGATTTCTAAGGATGGCCTGCTTGAATTGATGATATAATCGATAATTTCAGCATCCATTCCATACTTACTGTTCAACTTCCACCATTTCGTATATAAAGCACCATTATATTTATCAAACACATGCTTGCGAATTTGATAATCCCCTTTTTGCATTCCGGAAATCGTTATGTGAACTTCCTTGTTCAATTTTTGAAGAAAGGTCTCCTCAATCGAGAAATACGGGTTGATGATATTACTATTCATCAGAATCAATTGATATCCCCGCTCATTCTTTGACATCACATAATCCTCTCCATAGGCAACAATCTTGCCATGCAGGCGTTTTAAAAACATCAGTGCAAAATAAGCCGGGCGTTTTCCGTTTAGGTGATGGAATAATTCGACGCCATCCATTCGAAAACGTTTATCATTTCCAGCGCCTTCATGGACAATGGCATTGATCCAAAGACCAACTGTTTTCACTTCGTTGGCGATATCTAATACATTTTTCAAGATTAAAGCTCCGCGAAAAAAAGTGCCGTTCGTATACCGAGTATTCCCGGACAACGTGTTCCATGATACGAGATGAATCGGTCTTTCCATATTGTTTTTCTTTAAGAAATACTTCAACTTATTAGTTTTTTCTTTTATATATTCCTTTGCAAAATCGAATTTGGTATCTGCCATTTCCTTAAAATCAATGACCTCGTTTTGATTTGCATCATAACCGATAAAATCAATGGACTCACCATGTTCCAGCTGCCACACATGATGGTCGCTTGTCTTTTCTTCCCGAAAAGAAAAAGGCATGTACACTCCAATTTGAATCGAAGGAATTATTGATTTCAATACATTATGCAGTTTTAAATAAACCCGCTCAAGTTCCCTTGCTTCAACTCCAGTGTAATACGGATCGTAAAACATCACATGCCATTGCTTCATAAACGTTTCTCCATACAATTGCAAACAATGTCGGATAAATTGAGTAAGTTTTGTAAAATATTCTTCCTCATTTCTCGATATCTCCATATATTCCGACTGGACAAACAGAGATAAATCATTCTCTTTCATGAATTCCAATGCCCTATCAATATTAAAATATGGAGATGTAGTCGGAATCACTTCATCTGTTTCCACCTCAGGAGGAATAACTGTATTGCTAATAAGATGCCTGACTCCGATATACCTTAATTGTAAATCCTTTTTCACATCTAGAACTTGAGATCGAACATCTTCTTTCAATAATTCAATAATTTCTCCGATATTAAGAATATAACCAGGTCCATTTAATTTCATTGGCACGGGTTTTGTCAGGTTTATCTGCAACTTCTCATACCTTGTCTCTGTATGGTTATATGCTTTTTGATTATCTAGATTATCTAAAATCACGCTGCTTAATTTTGCAACAATTTCCGGTGTTCTAATAAATTTTGAAGCATCTTCTTTGTTATAGTTCTGAACTGAATCTTCCTTTTGTACATCATGACTATCCCGATATACATGTGGGGTCATTCCGTACACTTCTTTAAAAAATGTGGTAAAAGACTTTGCATTTGGAAAGCCATTATTTATCGCAATTTGTAAAATGGAGTCAGACGTATAAAGCAAAGCCTTCATACTATGCTTTAGTCTAATATTCATTAAAAACCGACTAAATCCTACTCCCATTCTCTGTTTAAAATAGCGGGATAGATAGCCTGTTGAAAGGTAAAATTTCTTAGCTGTCTCCTCTAATGTAATCATTTGGTCATAGTTTTTTTCCATATAATCAATGATTTGTGAGATACGCACATCACCAGTATCCATTTTCTCAAAGACACTGCCTTCTTCTTTAAAACTCCGAATCAGGATCAGTAACATTTGACAGATAAAGCTTTTAACCTCAATTCTATAGGTTTCATCCTGTCTAAAATGACTAATGATCATATTGGCCATCAGCTTGCGAAGCGAAAGAAGCATCTCTTCCCTTCCCAAATCAATTTCTCGTGAATAGCATTCAAAGCGACGATTTCGATAGTCAGCGTAATGATAATCCATAAAAGCATCCGAAATTGTTAAAATCATTACCCGATTATTTTCTTTCCCCTGGACCTGATAAAACTCATTACGATTTATGACAAGCAGATCCTTTTCTTCCATATGATAAAAACGATTAGATGTTTCGATTCTTAATTCACCACTTATTACTAGGATAAATTGAATCCCACTATTTATCCTTGGAACAAGCGTATCTATATGCTGTAATGATATTTGAAAATCTGACAACGGATCGTTCAAATCAATCCCTCCTGGTCCAAGGTGGTCCACAGGGACAGGTTCCTCGTCCCACAAACCTGCCTGACATCACAACTTCATTACCATTATAATCATCCTTGTTCGACATTAAAAGGGACAAACCTGTCCCTTCCTTCCTGTTAGAATCCACAGTGACGGTTCTCATGGTTTTGGTACAAACAATGTCATAAAGCCAGGAGATCCGTCCCCCCTGGTCTTGCGAGACGAATGGTGCTGGTGAATTTCGTTAAGCCACTGACACCAGGGACAATATCGAGTGGTGCCAACAGCCCTCGCACCCATCGTTCAGATGTCTCGAGTTCCCGACCTGAGACTAAATCCTTTCCAGACACAGCTGAACTCAATTCATAAGCACCGTATACAGCTCCCAACGCCATTCCAGCCGGCGGGCAGAATAGCGTTACTCCAGCGATTACCACAATTGCACCCATCTGAAACAACAATTCTTTGTATTTTTGCGAGTCACTAATGGATTCATATTCGAAAGCCCGTGTATTGACAATGGCCTGTTGGTATTCTTTCTGGGAAAAATCTTGATTGGGATTGAGCTCTTTCCAAGCTTCGTATTCCAATTTCATCTGTTTTCTGTTTTCCGTAGAAATTGTTACCACTGAAGATATCGTCTAGGCTTATTTCTGGTTTTTCTATTTCTACCGAATTGTATACACCAGCGGTAATATGAACCGTTTCACTTGCAGAGCCGGTTTCTTTGAAGATCACTAATTTTTACGTTGGTATTATTTTTTGAACAAAGCATAAATTTTCCATAAAAAAACACCTGTTGCCTTAATGACAATCAAGTGCTTTCTTTAACCATTCTAATTCATTTTATTAAATTGGATTATTTGGATATTCATTTAAATATCTTTCAATCATCTCTTTGCTCTCAGCGTCAACTGGTTCATTCCCTAAATATTTATACTCCCAAATAACCAACTGATCATCAAAGCTATAATTTGTATCAAACCAGTTAGTATAATCATAGTGAATTTTAAATTTCCCATTATCCTCTAGAGATAATGTAAACGAATACCATAGCTCTTGTTGATAGTCAGTGAAAACTTTTCTTAGTTTGTCACTCAGCTCAAATAGGTTTCTCTCTTTTTGCTTATATTCCTCTTTATTAATATTAAATTCAAAAGGAATTTCTAAACTATATTTATAGTTACACTCATCTTCAGGAGTGTTATAGAAGAAGTAAGTACCTCCACCTGTTTCTGACACTTGAGCATACATAAAAAATTTAACCCATTTTTCTGGAATCATTGCATTAACCGTTTCAGCAATTTCCCTATATATTTGGCTCATTTCTTGTTCCATAGTCAAAAATATCATCCTTTTTCAGCACCAAGATGAAGTTTATAACCGTCCCTATGTCCCTACTGTTGCACCTTGGCTAGGATACAGTGATAAACCTTTCTCTTGTAATTTCCTAAAATTACTTTGTAAATCATATACTTGTTTATGTAAACTATCAACGATTTGATTAATATCCATTCTGTTTAATGCTCTTTCAACTACGTCCCCCTGTTTCACGATTTTTTTCAAATGAAAACAAAAACGGGAAATTCAGCTCTATCAATCCATTAAAATGGTAAAATAGGAAAAAATAGCATAAACCACTGGTTAGAATGCAAGAATTGGGAGATGCAAGATGAAATTAAAAGTTTTACTCGTTTTATTATTGACCGCAACCTCTTTACTTGGCTGTAATGGCTTGCCTGTTCAAGTGGACAAGACCGAAAAAGTTAAAGTAGCATCCGTGAAGGTTTCCAAAGAGGAATATGAAAAAAAGATAAAAGCCTTGGGAAAAAAGCTAAATAAAGCGTTTTTGGAAATGAATAAGGTCGTTAAGCTCGACCCGGATGTAAAAGGACGCAACCAAAAAATATTGGATTCTTTAGATGGCATTCGCGAAATCGTCAACGAATACCGTTCCTATAAGGCACCAAAAGAGTACGAGGACATTCAAGCTCTATTTATGAAGGCGACGGACCATTACAATAAAATGCTCGATCTGATGGAAAAAGCCGTAGAGAAACAGGATGAAGAAATCTGGCAGACCGCCAATAGTTCGCTGAAGAAAGGCGATGAATACTGGATTCAAGCCAATCAAACGCTGCTTGACCGCACAACCACGCTTGGCGATGGTACGATTACCGCCGAGGATTTGAAAAATCTCGATAAAGCCGCAGGTATTGACCGGGATGCTGTGAAACGGAACATTTCAGACGATGGACAAGAACTCATCGGGAAATGGGGATTTGAGGGCTCAACACCTTCGATTGTATTAAATGCTGATGGTACATATGAGGGTTATAAGGATGGAACTTATCCTTCAAGAGACAACGCGTATTTTGGAACCTGGAAATACGACAAGGAGACGCAAGTCATTCATTTTACCAATGACCAGTCTTTTTTAGGTGGGAAGGAAACCGAGAGCCGCCCCACCATGGATATGAACGTGCAAAACTTTCAAGACGGGAAAATGTACTTGATGGATATTGAATCCTTTGCTGAATTTCATTTTGTAAAAATGGGAAAGGCTACGGCTTCTACAAAAGCCTCTGCCAAGTCTTCTTTGGCATCATCCAAGAAGGCGGATAATCAGGCGCTCCTTCAAAAGGAGTGGATTCGCGAAGACGGCGACTTCTCCCGCATTTTAAAGTTGGACAAATCGAATGGCATTACCGTGACTAACCGCAACAATGCAACAGGCGTGTCCACATATTGGTCAGGACAGTATACCTTTGATAAAAAAACAAGCACCATTCATATCCAAGTCACCAAAAGTGAAGATCCTGATATAACCTTGGGTACATTCGACATGAAGGTATTAACGGTCACCGAAGATCAATTGGACATCGAAGTCGGAAGCAGAACCTTTCACTACAACTTAAATGCGCAATAGTAAATTTGGCCCACAGGGACAGGTCCCTGTAAAAAGGATGAAAAGGATGGTCCACAGGGACAGGTCCCTCGTCCCAGTAAAAATAGTATAAGGATATTTCTATCGTTGGGACAGTGAACCTGTCTGTTTTTTGCAAGCAGAAAGTGCAGAAAAATGCAGCGAAATTTACATAGGCTTGCAGCTATAATTTACATTAAATTCCATCTGGTGATTTTACAGAGG
>NZ_JABAIT010000041.1 GCF_012843265.1 Bacillus sp. DNRA2
CAACCAGTCGTTTCATCGAAATGACGTCTCTGTCAGATAATTAAAAGAAGAGTGCTGACTGGATCAACACTCCATGCGACTGCCCGTCGCACAAAAAGCCCGCTTATGCAGCGAGCTTTTCAAAAGTTAAATTACTTAACTTCAACGTTTGCGCCAACTTCTTCAAGTTTGCCTTTGATTTCTTCAGCTTCTTCTTTAGAAACGCCTTCTTTAACTGCTTTAGGAGTGTTATCAACAAGTTCTTTTGCTTCTTTAAGTCCAAGACCTGTGATTTCACGTACTACTTTGATAACTTTGATTTTTTGATCGCCTGCAGAAGCAAGTACCACATCAAATTCAGTTTTTTCTTCAACAGCAGCTGCGCCAGCTCCACCAACAACAGCTACAGGAGCTGCAGCAGTTACGCCGAATTCTTCTTCAATTGCTTTTACTAAGTCGTTTAATTCTAAAACAGTCATATTTTTAACTGCTTCAATGATTTGTTCTTTAGTCATGATTATTTTCCTCCTTAGAGTTTTGTTTTTTTAATAGATAAATATTAATTCTAACTTACGCGCCTTGTTCTTCTTTTTGATCTGCAACAGCTTTTGCAGCAAGAGCAAGATTGCGAATAGGTGCTTGAAGAACGCTGAGTAACATAGATAGTAAACCTTCGCGAGACGGTAGTTCCGCAAGAGCTTTAATATCGTCAGCAGTTGCAACGTTTCCTTCGATTACACCCGCTTTAATTTCAAGAGCTTCGTGTTTTTTCGCGAAGTCATTAATAATTTTAGCAGGAGCAACAACATCTTCAGTACTGAACGCGATTGCGTTAGGACCTGTAAGAGCTTCGTTTAAGCCAGAAAGCTCAACAGCATCAGCGGCACGACGAGTCATTGTGTTTTTGTACACTTTAAACTCAACACCAGCTTCACGAAGTTGTTTACGAAGTTCAGTTACTTCCGCAACATTTAAACCACGGTAGTCAACTACAACAGTTGATACGCTAGATTTTAATTTACCAGCAATTTCTTCTACGATTTTTGTTTTTGTTTCAATAACGCTGCTCATCCTTACACCTCCTGTAGATTTACTACATTCATACCGGACAATAAAAAATCCCCCACACCCTTACAGACATGGAGGAATGTATACAATAGTAGACGTACAGAAAATCTATCGTATGACCTCGGTAGGAAATTAAGCGAATGCTCGCACCTACTGTCTGCGGTACAAATGTTATTATATTTTCAACAACAAATCACATTATAGTAAATGTGAAATTGTTTGTCAAATCCATTATTTTACTGTAACAGATGATGGATCAACTTTTACGCCAGGGCCCATTGTTGAAGTAACAGTAACGTTCTTCATGTAAGTACCTTTTGCAGCAGCTGGTTTAACTTTTACCATTGTATCAAAGATAGTGTTAAAGTTTTCGATTAACTTTTGATCTTCGAAAGATTGCTTACCGATCGGAACATGGATGTTACCAGCTTTATCAACACGGTATTCAACTTTACCAGCTTTAATTTCGTTGATTGCTTTTGTTACATCAAATGTAACAGTTCCTGTTTTAGGGTTTGGCATTAAACCTTTAGGTCCTAATGTACGACCAAGTTTACCAACTTCACCCATCATGTCAGGAGTTGCAACGATAACATCAAAATCAAACCAACCTTGTTGGATTTTGTTGATGTATTCTGAATCCCCAACATAATCAGCGCCAGCAGCTTCTGCTTCTTTCGCTTTTTCACCTTTTGCGAATACAAGCACACGTTGAACTTTACCAGTTCCGTTCGGAAGCACTACTGCACCACGAATTTGTTGGTCAGCTTTCTTAGGATCTACGCCTAAACGGAAAGCTACTTCAAGAGTTGCATCAAATTTTACAGTGCTAGTTTTCTTAGCAAGTTCAATTGCTTCTGCAATTGGGTAAGCTTTAGAACTATCTACAAGCTTCGCAGCTTCTAAATACTTTTTACCTTTTTTAGCCATTTTTAAATCCTCCTAGAATGTGGTATTAACGGAAATACCTCCCACGAATAAAGGTTGCGAGTGAAAGTTTCAGCACGCAACCCTCTTTTACAAAACCATAACAGTTAAAACCGAATTAGTCTTCGATAACAATACCCATGCTGCGAGCAGTACCTTCAACCATACGCATAGCTGCTTCTACACTAGCTGCGTTAAGGTCAGGCATTTTCTGTTCAGCAATCTCGCGTACTGTTGCACGTTTAACTGTCGCTACTTTATTACGGTTAGGCTGGCCTGAACCAGACTGAATTCCAGCTGCTACTTTCAAAAGAACGGCAGCAGGAGGAGTTTTCGTAATAAATGTAAAAGAACGGTCTTCGAATACCGTAATTTCAACCGGGATGATTAAGCCAGCTTGATCAGCCGTACGAGCGTTAAACTCCTTACAGAATCCCATAATGTTAACACCGGCTTGACCTAATGCAGGACCAACTGGTGGCGCTGGATTAGCTTTGCCTGCAGGAATTTGCAATTTGACAACTTTAATTACTTTTTTAGCCACGAGACACACCTCCTTAAAGTCCGTGATGTGGTAATAGGGAAAACTCCCTCCCACTCATAGAGAAGTCTTTATCTAAATATAAAGAACTTGACAATTGTCCACTCTCGTTTCGAGACATATTGACCTATGAAAGTTTATCACTATTTCATGACATTTTCAAGTTCTTTTAATCTAATTTATCAATTTGTGTAAAATCTAGCTCAACAGGAGTATCTCGACCGAACATATTCACTAATACTTTCAGTTTAGATTTATCCTTTTCTATTTCCTCAATCGTTCCTGTGAAATTAGCAAAAGGTCCTTCTTTCACCTTAACAGTTTCACCAAGTTCAAAGTCGATGTCGATCCGCTTTTCATCAACGCCCATTCGTTTTAATATCACTACTACTTCCTCAGGCAATAACGGTGTCGGCTTTGAACCTGAACCAGCGGAACCAACAAACCCTGTAACGCCAGGGGTATTACGCACAACGTACCAAGAATCATCTGTCATAATGATTTCTACTAACACGTAACCAGGAAACACTTTACGCTTTACAACTTTTTTCTTTCCGTTTTTAATATCGGTTTCTTCTTCTTCCGGTACGATTACCCGAAAGATTTTGTCCGCCATACCCATTGACTCGACACGTTTCTCTAGGTTCGCCTTAACCTTATTCTCGTAACCGGAGTAAGTATGTACTACATACCAATTCTTTTCCATTCAAGAGGACTAATTCGTCCGTCCCTCCCCATTTATAAAATCTTTCCCTGAGCGTACTTTTTTCCACAATGAAAAAACCCGTTACCCGGGCTTTGTCATTTCTCTCGCATTATTTTCCATTATACCATGTAACGCACTGCGTTATTCAAGTATTAAACGAATCAATTCAGAAATACCAAAATCTAAAGCAGCAAAGAAAAGCGCAAAAAACGTAACTGTTGATAAAACTGTAATGGTATAACGAGTTAATTCTTTACGTTTAGGCCAGCTAACTTTTTTGGCTTCACGAACCACTTCACGGAAGAACGTTGTTATGCGTTGCATTCTGTAACCTCCACAGTCGATCTATTAATAACAATGTCATTATTTCGTTTCTTGATGAATCGTATGAGTTCCACAATTGTTACAATACTTTTTTAAATTTAATCTTGCTTGCGTAGCTTTGTTGCTGCTAGTAGAGTAATTACGCGAACCACAAGTCGCACAAGCCAAAACAACCTTTTTCATAAAAAAACACCCACTATTACCAACTATATCATTTTAAAAAGATACCACTTCACAATTGTAGTGTCAATAAAGGTAAGTAAGTTCACTAAATTTTAAAAAATCACAAGTTACATTATACTGTAAACTCACGTACCTCGAGATATCTTTCTAGTTTTCTCTTAACGCGCTGAAGAGCATTGTCAATCGATTTAACGTGGCGGTTTAATTCCTCTGAAATTTCCTGATAGGATTGTCCATCTAAGTAAAGAGCCAGCACTTTCCGTTCGAGGTCACTTAACAGTTCCTTCATTTTCCCCTCGATGTTATCAAATTCCTCTTGGTTGATAATGAGCTCCTCTGGGTCCATCACTTTTGCACCTGAAAGTACGTCCATTAATGTTCGGTCTGATTCTTCATCATAAATAGGCTTGTCCAAGGAAACATAAGAATTTAACGGAATATGTTTTTGTCTTGTGGCCGTTTTAATCGCAGTAATGATTTGTCTTGTAATACATAGCTCAGCAAAGGCTTTGAATGACGTCAATTTATCATCTCTGTAATCGCGAATCGCTTTATATAAGCCAATCATTCCTTCTTGGACAATATCCTCTTTATCCGCTCCGATCAAAAAATAAGATCTTGCTTTTGCTCGTACAAAATTGCGGTATTTATGAATTAAGTAATCTAATGCATCACTCTCACCTTTGTGCACTAAAACAACTAATTCTTCATCTTCAAGCGGTAAATAACGTTCATTTATCTTTGTCCTGAAGTCTGTACTCAAACAAATCCCCCCCGACCACACATGCATAGTTAGAAATATTATACAGTAGGTTTTTTTTGGAAGTCAACTGCCAGTCAGCGTTCGCGACGCCATTTTTCGAAAATTTCGGCTATTTCGTCACTTAAGGGAATCTTTGAAATAGGTTTGTTTTTTTGAATAATCTTCACGTTTTTTTCAATGCTTTTTTGGATTAACTTCATTTCATTGCGCAATTCTCGCGCTGATTTCCGCAATGCTCCTTGCCCAAAAATCACCCATTGTTCCGTATAATCGCTTGTTGCGACATGAACTTGTGTTTTCCGATTGCTTAATAGGCTAGCTAGCTTTTCAATCCGCTCATCAGCCGATTCATTTTCCTTAGTAAAAATGACCTCAACTTTATAATTATGATATTTTTTTTCGATTCCTTGAACATAGTGGGCATCAAACACAACAATGACTCGATAGCCGGTAACAGCTTGATACTCTGCCATTTTTTCCACCAATGCGTCCCGAGCTTCCCCTAAATCCTTATTTTTCAAGGATATTAATTCCGGCCAGGCACCGATAATGTTATATCCATCTACAATCAAAATATCCATAACTAGCTACCTATCGGATTTCTTTTTCGATAAACCTCGTACATTAGTAGCGCTGCTGCTACTGATGCATTTAATGAAGTCACATGGCCTGCCATTGGTAGATTGATAAGAAAATCACACTTATCACGAACAAGCCGCCCCATTCCTTTCCCTTCACTACCGATTACTAAACCAAGCGGCATCGTGCCATCGAAAGAACGATAATCTTCACTGCCCTTAGCATCTGTTCCGGCAATCCAAACGCCTTTTTCCTTTAATTCATCAATTGTTCGGGCTAAGTTTGTTACGCGAACAACTGGAATGTATTCAATCGCACCAGTCGAAGCTTTGGCTACAGTTGAGGTTAAGCCAACTGCCCGTCGTTTCGGAATGATAATACCGTGTGCACCAACCGCATCTGCTGTACGCATGATGGAACCTAAGTTATGGGGATCCTCGATTTCATCCAACAGCAAAAAGAAAGGTGGTTCATTTCTTTTTGCTGCGGCAGCGAACAAATCATCCAATTCAGCATATTGGTAGGCAGCAACTGCTGCCACCACTCCCTGATGGTTTCCGTCAGTCATTTGATCAATCTTTTTCTTCGGTACAAATTGAACAAGCACATGCGATTCCTTTGCTAAACCGATCACCTGCTGCATTTGCCCCCCTTGCGAACCTTCTGCAATGAAAATTTTATTGATATCTCGGTTCGCTTTTAATGCTTCAATCACAGGATTTTTTCCAATAATATAATCTGAACTCATTTAAGTTGACCTCCTTTCTTTTCTTCAACAAGCCCAATTGCTGCTTCAATAATTTCTTCAAGACGTATCTCTCTTTTTGCTAAAAATAAATATCCGATTAATGCCTCAAAGGCTGTGGAATATCGATAGGTTTGGACATCGGTATTTTTCGGAACGCTACCAGATTTCGCATTTCTCCCTCTTTTAACGACTGCTAATTCTTCATCAGTTAACATGTTCTTCTCGATCAATTGATGAATCACCCCAGCCTGTGCTTTTGCCGAGACATAATGCGTAGCTTCGCGATGCAATTGATTGGGTCTAACTTTCCCTGTTTGAATGAGATGGTAGCGAATATAGTTTTCAAAGACAGCATCACCCAAATAAGCCAGCGCTAAACTATTTAACTGTTTTTCGTCAATTAGACTTTCATAGTGAAGCATGAATTAGCCTCTTTTCCATCTTGTTCCCTGGGGAGTATCTTCTAAGATGATGTTCATGTCTTTTAATTGGTCACGAATCTCGTCTGAACGTTGGAAATTACGATCTTTCCTCGCTTGGATGCGTTCCTGAATTAATGCTTCAATGTCCTCGTCAAGCAATTCCTGAGTACCGAGGGATAGACCTAATACACCAAATAACTTTTCAAATAAGCCGGCAAGAGCATCAATTACTTCAACAGATGTATTTTTTTCAAGCAAATAATAGTTCGCTAACTTTGAAAGTTCAAATAATGTTGAAATGCCATTCGCTGTGTTAAAATCATCATCCATTTCACGAATAAACTCTGCTTCAAGTCCATTTATTTTTTCCAGCCATTCTTGACTATGGTCAGTTAAGTTCGTGCTAGCTTCTTTTCGATGTTTCAAATTTTGGTAAGATGTTTTTAAACGGTCTAATGCGGCTTTTGTATTTTCCAACAGCTCATCGCTGTAATTAATTGGATTACGGTAGTGCACACTCAACATAAAAAAGCGAATCACTTCTGGATCATGCCTTTTAATGATGTCATGGACAAGGACAAAATTGCCAAGTGACTTTGACATTTTTTCGTTATCAATATTAATATAACCGTTATGCAACCAATACCTGGCAAACGGTTTGCCAGTTAACGCTTCCGATTGCGCAATTTCATTTTCATGATGCGGGAATGTTAAGTCCTGACCGCCCGCATGGATATCAATCGTTTCACCTAAATATTTTTTTGCCATTGCTGAGCATTCAATATGCCAGCCCGGACGACCTAAGCCCCATGGACTTTCCCACGATATTTCGCCCTCTTTAGCAGTTTTCCACAAAGCAAAATCAAGTGCATCCTGCTTCTTTTCACCTACATCAATACGCGCCCCGACCTTAAGGTCATCGATTGACTGATGTGATAATTTTCCATATCCTTCAAACTCACGCGTCCGGTAATAAACGTCTCCCTCAGACTCATAAGCAAAGCCTTTATCAATTAGAGTAGCAATGAAATCAATAATGATATCCATATTCTCTGTTACGCGCGGATGAACATCGGCCTTTTTACAGCCTAGCGCTGAAACATCTTCGAAATATGCATTAATAAATCGATCCGCAATCGTTGGAACGTCTTCACCTAACTGATTCGCAGCTCTAATGAGCTTATCATCCACATCTGTAAAATTTGAAACATATTGGACATCGTATCCTCTAAATTCAAAATATCTACGCACTGTATCAAACACGATTGCCGGGCGCGCATTTCCTATATGAATATAGTTATACACGGTCGGTCCGCATACATACATTTTGACCTTACCCGCTTCTAATGGAACAAACTCTTCTTTTTGTCTAGTTAACGTATTGTATAACTGAATCGTCATTTTTTTAATGACACCCTTTCCTTTTGTAGCTCATCGATTTCTTTCTTTAAACGATCGATTTCCTCGCCTAATTCCTTAAAGCGATCCGCGATTGGATCAGGTAAATCTCCGTGCTTAAGGTCTTTTTGAATCTTAACCCCATCACGAACTACGACTCTTGCCTTCAAGCCTACGACAGTAGAGTTATCAGGTACATCATTTAATACAACTGCTCCGGCGCCTATTTTTGAATTTTCACCGATAGTAATCGAGCCAAGCACCTTTGCTCCAGTGGCAATTAAGGCATTATCCTTAACAGTTGGATGGCGTTTCCCCTTTTCCTTACCAGTACCACCCAACGTAACACCTTGGTATACAGTTACATTATCTCCAATTTCACACGTTTCTCCAATGACAATTCCCATACCATGGTCAATAAAAAATCGTCTGCCTATTGTTGCTCCCGGATGAATTTCGATTCCGGTAAAAAAACGGCTGATTTGGGAAATCACACGTGCTATAAAAAATAGCTTATGTTTATAAAACCAATGTGCAACGCGATGAGACCAAATTGCATGCAATCCGGAGTATGTTAAGATAACCTCTAAATAACTTCGCGCAGCAGGGTCTTGTTCAAAAATAACTTCAATATCCTCTTTTAAAACCTTAAACATTAACCAATCTCCCCCTCTGTAAAATAACTCTCATCCAAGAACCTAATGCCTTCCGTTAAAAATAAAAAAGCGTCTCTGTCAAAAGACAGAGACGCATAACCTGCGCGGTTCCACTCTGTTTAAACTAAGCATACCTTCGCATGACAAAGTCAATGCAATAAGGCCTTAGTTTCAACTTAACCTGTTAACGGAAGGGTCCGCCCATGACTACTCGCAGAATAATTCAGCTTTCGAATGGGGCTCAGAGGGGCATTTCAAAAAACAAGCGGTTTAAACCACTTTCAGCCGGTGGTGGTTCTCTCTGAAAAACATTGTCTTTTTACTTGTCCTCTTCGACGCTTTTACTACTTATATATTCAATACTATATAATATTTTTCACACAATGTAACTAGCAAATGTAATTATTTTGTAAGGATTGCCTTGAATCTTTTCGCAATTGTTTCCTTTCCTAGTAAAGCAATGGCTTTAGGTAGGTCAGGTCCATGTGTTTGACCTGTCGCAGCAACACGGATTGGCATAAACAACTTCTTCCCTTTATGACCTGTCCCTTTTTGAACCGCTTTGATACATGCGTTAATTTCTGGCGCTGTAAACTCAGCTAACTGATCAATTTCTGCTAAAAATGCACGTAATACCTCTGGAACCTGCTCTTCAGAAATAACCGCCTGTGCTTCTTCATCTAAGCTTACTTCTTCTTTAAAGAACAATGAAGACAATTCAACAATTTCAGCTCCATAGCTCATTTGATCCTGATAAAGAGCAATCAAATTGTGAGTCCAAGCTTCTTCCTCAGCATTCATTTCTGCACTAACACGGCCAGATTCAATTAAGTGTGGCAATGCTAAATCAATCACACGATCTAATTCAATTTTTTTCATATATTGATTATTCATCCAAGTTAACTTCTGTTTATCAAATAATGCTGGTGACTTTGATAAACGGTTTGCATCAAAGATTGAAATTAATTCTTCTTTGGAGAAAATCTCTTCTTCGCCTGCAGGTGACCAACCAAGTAAAGCAATAAAATTAAACAACGCTTCCGGAATATAGCCTAACTGCTCATATTGCTCGATAAATTGGATAATCGATTCATCACGTTTGCTTAATTTTTTCCGACTTTCATTTACTATCAAGGTCATGTGACCAAATACTGGCGGCTCCCAACCAAAAGCCTCATACACCATCAATTGCTTAGGTGTATTCGAAATATGATCATCACCACGCAAGACATGGGAAATTTCCATCAAATGATCATCGATAGCAACCGCAAAGTTATAAGTTGGCATTCCGTCTTTTTTGACAATAACATAATCGCCCATGCCTTCTGACTCAAACGCAACGCTGCCTTTGACCATGTCATCCCAAGAGTAAGTTCGATCTTGCGGAACGACAAAACGGATGCTAGGTTTACGTCCTTCAGCTTCCAATTTTGCTCGATCCTCAGCTGTTAAATGTCGACACTTACCAGAATAGGCAGGAGTTTCTCCCTTTTCAGTTTGCGCTTCTCTTTCAGCTTCAAGCTCACTTTCTGTACAGTAGCATTTATAAGCTAAGCCCTTATCAAGAAGTTCGTTTACATGAACATTGTAAATATCAACACGCTCTGATTGGCGATATGGGCCGTACTCACCACCAACATCGATACTTTCATCCCAATCCATACCAAGCCATTTTAAATATTTTAGTTGGCTTTGCTCACCACCAGCAATATTACGCTTTTGGTCCGTGTCCTCAATCCGAATAATAAATTTTCCACCTAAATTTCGAGCATATAAATAATTAAATAAAGCAGTACGTGCATTCCCGATATGTAAATGGCCAGTCGGGCTCGGCGCATAGCGTACACGAATATCCTTTGACATGACAGTTCCTCCTGAACTTTCCTTTATTGCTATATTGTAGCATCACGTATTTTTCTAATAAAGATAATTTTAATATGATCGGTTACCGTTCGAACACTTAAATGTTTACGGCTTTTTTTGTAAAAGGACAACGGCTTGAGCGGCAATTCCCTCTTCCCGACCTGTAAATCCAAGCTTTTCAGTAGTTGTCGCCTTCACGTTAATTTGTGAACAATCTGATTGTAAAAGCTCTGCAATTCTTTGCTTCATTGCCTCAATATATGGAGCCATTTTTGGTTTTTGGGCAATAATCGTACAATCTGCATTTACCAGCACATAACCCGCTTCTTGAACGATTCCGTACACGTGCTCTAGTAGTTTAGCTGAATCAGCGTCTTTAAAAGCTGGATCCGTATCAGGGAAATGTTTACCGATATCACCGGCACCAATTGCTCCCAAACAAGCATCTGCAATCGTATGTAAAAGGACATCAGCATCAGAATGACCTAATAAACCTTTTTCATAAGGGATTGTAATCCCACCAATGATTAATGGGCGACCCTCTGTTAGTTGATGAACATCGAAACCTTGTCCAATCCGAAACATATGTTATATCTCCTTTTTCTGACGTTTTCTAATAATTGCTTCCGCAAAATACAAATCTTCGGGTGTAGTCAGCTTAATATTATCATAACTACCTTCTACCATTTTAATCTCATGGGGAATTCTTTCAACTAAGCTAGCTTCATCAGTACCTAGAAAACCATCTTTCTGCGAACGCTCATGTGCCTCCATTAGCACGGACACACGAAAAGCTTGTGGAGTCTGAACTGACCACAAGCTGGAACGTTCTACCGTTTCCACAATTTTATTGTCCTGTACCTTCTTAATCGTATCCTTTACTGGTACGCCAATAACGGCTGCGCCAAATTCATTAGCTGCAGCCGTTACTTCATGGATGGATTTTGTTTCAATAAAAGGCCGGGCGGCGTCATGAACAAGAACGATTCCCTGAGTCGAAAGAGTCATCAAAGCATTATAAACACTGTCCTGTCGCTCTTTACCACCAGGTGCAAATGCAATCACTTTTTTAATATCATAGCGTTCTATTAACTGAGTAATCTCCACTTCATCGCTTGGTGATATCGCCAAGACAATCCCGCTACAAGCCTCATCCGCTTCAAAAACCAATAAAGTATGAATCAGTACAGGTACCTCGTTCAAATCAAGAAGAAGTTTATTTTTCCCTGCCCCCATTCTTTTTCCAAGACCAGCTGCAGGGATAATCACCTGATATTTCATCATGTATCTCCTCTAATTATAAAGCTTTTTCTAATAATTTAGGCTTCGCAAAAATCATTCGGCCAGCAGATGTCTGCAAGACACTTGTTACCAATACATCGATTCGCTTACCGATGTAATCACGGCCATCCTCAACAACTATCATGGTTCCGTCATCTAAATAAGCTACACCTTGATTGTGTTCTTTCCCGTCCTTAATGACTTGGACGTTCATTTCCTCACCAGGCAATACGACCGGTTTAACCGCATTTGCTAGATCATTAATATTTAATACAGCTACATTTTGAAGTTCACAAACCTTATTCAAATTAAAGTCATTTGTTACAACAACCCCATTGGTCAGCTTGGCAAGCTTGACAAGTTTGCTATCCACTTCCTGGATTTCTTCAAAATCACCTTCATAAATCTCAACCTTAATCGCCAATTCCTTTTGAATTCGGTTCAATATATCAAGACCACGGCGACCACGATTACGTTTTAATACATCAGAGGAATCAGCAATATGCTGCAATTCTTCTAATACAAACTGAGGTATTACAATCGTTCCTTCTAAAAAGCCTGTTTGGCATATATCAGCAATTCTTCCATCAATGATCACACTAGTATCCAAAATTTTAAGTGTTTTCCGGCCTTCCTCTTTATCCGCATCCTCATCGCCAGATTTCTTTTTACGATTGGAAAATAAATTAGACAATTCATCCCGCTTCTTAAAACCAACCTGAAAACCTAAGTATCCAAACAATAACGTTAACAATATTGGTGCAACAGTATTAATGATAGGGACTTGGATCGCATTTAAGGCAAAACCAATCAAGAAAGCAACAACTAAGCCAAATACCAAGCCGACACTTCCAAAAATAATATCAGTAATCGGGGCTTTGACAAGTGATTCCTCTACCCATTTCATAAAATTAGTAAAATAATCTACTGCCCAAAAAGTAATAAGATAAAAAATAAGTGCACCTGAAATCGCGGATACGTATGGATTGTTGATTAGAGGAATGTTGTCAAAATTGATTAATTTTAATAAATCAGGGATTAAAAAAATACCTAATGTTCCCCCGATAATAAGAAAGCAAGCTTGAATTATTCGTTTTAACATTCCTTCACCTCCTATCTATTCATTATAAACAAAATGGAAAATTTGAAACCTCTATTACATAGTTTTTTCTAAAATGAATCCAAATCACATAAATTAATACGAAAAAACTAGTAATTAAGTTTCAAACATTCGAAAGCAATTACTAAAATTGTTTCCTTTAATAAGGTTAGCATGGTAAAAAAACAGTGTCAAATAAATCCATTATTTTACCACAACAATGTTAGCTGTTCAACCAAATTATATAACATTTTACCTAATAATGAACTAAGCTTCCGGTCCAAATGGTCTATTTTACCTGCCTAACGTCACATATAATGCCTGTTGTACCGTAGAAACGCCAATCAGTTCAATGCCCTCAGGTACTTTCCAGCCACCCATATTGTTTTCTGGAAGGATCACTCGTTCAAATCCTAGTTTTGCGGCTTCCTGGACCCGTTGCTCAATTCTAGAAACCCTACGTACTTCCCCTGTCAATCCAACTTCGCCAATGATACAATCCGTTGCCCTCGTCGGAGTATCCCTGAAACTGGAGGCAATACTGACTGCAATGGCTAAATCTATCGCAGGTTCATCAATTTTTACACCGCCTGCAACCTTTAAATAGGCATCTTGATTTTGCAAAAGCATCCCAACTCGCTTATCCAAAACAGCCATTAATAAGGAAACTCGATTATGATCAATCCCCGTTGCCATCCGCCGCGGATTACCAAAGCTAGTCGGTGATACTAACGCCTGAATCTCAACAAGAACCGGCCGGGTCCCTTCCATTGATGCGACTACCGTTGAGCCAGATGCCCCCTCAGACCGTTCCTCTAGGAAGATTTCTGAGGGATTTTCTACTTCCTCCAAGCCAACTTCCTTCATTTCAAAAATACCCATCTCGTTAGTTGAGCCAAATCGATTTTTCACGGCACGTAAAATCCGGTAAGTATGATGCCTTTCCCCTTCAAAATAAAGAACTGTATCCACCATATGTTCAAGCAGACGTGGACCAGCAATGGAGCCTTCTTTTGTCACATGACCAACAATAAACACAGCAATACCTTTTGTTTTTCCAATTCGCATTAATTCTGCTGTACATTCGCGAACCTGCGAAACACTTCCAGGGGCAGAAGTAACATCTGGATGATATACCGTTTGAATTGAGTCTATGATAACAAAGCTTGGCGCTATGCTATCTATTGTTCGGCTAATTTCATCTAAGTTCGTTTCTGCGTATACCAATAATTTCTCACTGGCAATGCCGAGCCTTTCTGCTCTGAGTTTTGTTTGCCGTAGGGACTCCTCACCTGAAATATATAACACCGATTGACCAGACTTAGCTAACTGCGAGGATACCTGTAACAGTAGTGTCGATTTCCCGATCCCTGGGTCACCGCCAATTAGCACCAACGACCCTTGAACTACTCCACCACCTAATACGCGATTAAACTCCTTAAGCTCCGTTTCAAACCTAACTTCATTTCCCGTTTCGATTGACGTAATTGGGGTAGGCTTTGAGGATCCAGCAACGCCCTGGGAATGAGTGAACGCTCCCCGCTTCCCTGTACCTACAACCTCAATTTCCTCTACCATCTTATTCCACGCACCACACCCTGGGCATTTTCCCATCCATTTCGGAGATTCATAGCCACATTCCTGGCACATAAACTTTGTTTTTCTTTTTGCCATACTATCGTCCTTTCTTGAAAGCAGAAATAACTAAGAACCAATCATAAAAAAAGGAGGGCAGAAAATATTCTGTTTCCCTCCTTTTCTAACAATTAATGCTTTGTTACTCCAGTTGCTTCTGCCGTTCTCACGACAAATTCACCATTATCAATATCAATGACTATATGTTGCCCGGTTAGAACTGTACCTTTTAATAGTTCTTCGGATAGACGATCCTCAATGTGCTTTTGAATCGCCCGACGTAATGGACGAGCCCCATACTCTGGATCGTAGCCTTCATCAGAAATCTTTTCTATGGCAAGAGCCGTTAATTCTAATTCGATATGTTGTTCCTTTAAGCGTTTTACTAAAGAATCCGCCATTAAGGTTACAATTTGATTTAAGTGAATTCTTTCAAGAGCATGGAAGACAATAATTTCATCAATTCTGTTCAGGAATTCCGGACGGAAGGCTTTCTTCAATTCCTCCATCACTTTCCCTTTCATATCTTTATAATCCTGAGCTCCATCCTGAATATTAAAGCCAACATATTTATTACGTTTTAAAGCTTGCGCTCCAACATTTGATGTCATAATCAAAATCGTATTACGGAAATCAACCGTACGTCCTTTAGAGTCAGTTAAACGGCCATCCTCTAACACTTGTAATAAAATATTAAAGACATCTGGATGTGCCTTTTCAATTTCATCTAACAAGATAACAGAATAAGGCTTTCTGCGAACCTTCTCCGTTAATTGGCCGCCCTCTTCATAACCAACATATCCTGGAGGTGACCCTACTAATCTTGAAGTAGAGTGTTTTTCCATGTATTCAGACATATCGATACGAATCATCGCATCTTCATCGCCAAACATGGCTTCTGCCAATGCACGAGCAAGTTCTGTTTTACCAACACCAGTTGGCCCGAGGAATACAAACGAACCAATCGGACGCTTCGGATCTTTTAATCCTGCTCTTGCACGTCTTACAGCCTTCGAAACAGCAATAACTGCTTCTTCTTGACCAATTACACGCGAATGAAGAATTTCTTCTAAACGAAGAAGTTTATCTGTTTCAGTTTGAGCTAACTTGGATACCGGAATTCCAGTCCAGTTTGCGACAACGGTCGCAATATCTTCAACTGTTACTTCACTGTTTTCCTTGCCTTGCTTTTCTTTCCAGGTTTTCTTCGTCTCTTCTAATTGCTCACGAAGACGTTGCTCTGAATCTCTCAATGAAGCTGCTTTTTCAAATTCTTGACTTTGAACGGCAGCATCCTTTTCTTTACGAACGCCTTCAAGCTTAACTTCAAGCTCTTTAAGATTAGGTGGAGTTGTATAGGAACGTAATCGAACCTTTGAACCCGCTTCATCGATTAAATCAATCGCTTTATCTGGTAAAAAGCGATCAGAAATATAGCGGTCAGATAATGTTACTGCAGCCTCGATTGCCGCATCGGAAATCGATACTCTATGATGTGCTTCATAGCGATCTCTTAAACCTTTTAATATTTGAACTGACTCTTCCGCTGTTGGTTCATCAACGCGAATCGGTTGGAAACGTCTTTCTAGAGCTGCATCCTTTTCAATATATTTGCGATACTCATCTAATGTAGTTGCACCAATACATTGAAGTTCACCACGCGCTAAGGACGGTTTTAGGATATTGGAAGCATCAATCGCTCCTTCAGCACCACCTGCACCAATCAATGTATGAAGCTCATCAATGAATAGGATAATGTTCCCAGCTTGGCGGATTTCATCCATTACCTTTTTAAGACGGTCTTCAAATTCACCGCGATACTTTGTACCAGCAACAACAGTGCCCATATCTAAAGTCATAACGCGTTTATCACGAAGGATTTCTGGTACCTCATTATTAACAATTTGTTGGGCAAGCCCTTCAGCAATGGCTGTTTTACCTACGCCGGGTTCACCGATTAACACTGGATTATTTTTTGTACGGCGACTAAGCACTTCAATAACACGTTGAATTTCTTTACTACGGCCAATCACTGGATCTAAACTACCTTCTCTAGCTATCGCAGTTAAATCGCGAGCTAAACTATCTAAAGTTGGAGTGTTTGCATTAGCAGCTGCTCCACCTTGACCTCCGCCAGCTTCATTGCTACCCAATAATTGCAGCACTTGCTGGCGAGCTTTATTAAGGCTAACGCCAAGGTTATTTAATACCCTTGCAGCGACTCCTTCACCTTCGCGAATTAATCCTAAGAGAATATGTTCAGTTCCAACATAAGAATGACCTAATTTACGAGCCTCATCCATTGATAATTCAATGACTTTTTTGGCACGAGGAGTATAGTGAATCGTTTGGGATGCCTCCTGACCACGGCCGATTAAGTTTTCTACTTCCTTTTGAATCTTTTCTGCACCAAGCCCGAGAGCATATAGCGCTTTAGCAGCAATTCCTTCTCCCTCACGAACAAGTCCTAACAAAATATGTTCAGTTCCAATATTATTATGGCTTAATCGTATTGCTTCCTCTTGCGCTAGGGCCAACACCTTTTGTGCTCTTTCTGTAAAGCGTCCAAACATCATATCTCTTCCTCCTATCTGTTCATCGTGTCTAATTTAATTTTTTCTCTTATTAATGCAGCACGCCGAATATCTCGTTCGTTAGGTCTTAATGGGCCTCCGGCATATTGCTGTAAGAAACCTGGTTGCGTTAAGATCATTAATTCATTCAAGATTGATTTAGGAATATTATTGATTAATCCCATGTCAATTCCTAGTCTCACATCTGATAAACACTTAGCAGCTTCCTTCGACTCCAAAATCCTACTGTTTTCTAATATCCCAAGTGAACGGAAGACTCTATCTTCTAATTCTATGTTCAACGTTCTCGCTAATGCGTCCCGTGCACTTCTTTCCTGGGAAATCAACTGCTTAACAACACTCTTAAGATCCTCGACAATTTCACCTTCAGATTTTCCGAGCGTTATTTGATTAGAAATTTGAAATATATTACCTAAAGCTTCGCTACCTTCCCCGTAAATTCCTCTAACAACCAACCCTAATTGATTAATTGCTGGAATAATTCGGTTCATCTGTTGAGTTAAAATAAGTCCAGGTAAGTGCATCATCACCGAAGCCCTTAAGCCTGTTCCGACATTGGTAGGACAACTTGTTAAATATCCATACTGCTCATCAAAAGCATAATTAACATTTGTTTCAATCCAATCATCAACCTCATTGGCACTCGACAGCGCCTCAGTTAATTGTAGACCGGGAAATAAGCATTGAATCCTAATATGGTCCTCTTCATTTATCATTATACTGATTTCTTCATTTTCGGATAATAAACAAGCTCCATTAATAGCCTGTTCAGCTAATTGAGGACTGATTAAATGTTTCTCGACTAATACCCTTTTCTGCAATGGCTGTAACTGATTTATTTTTAACAATTCATACTGCCCCAGCGCTTTCAAAGGATTTTGTAATGTTATTTCCTCCATCGAGGCGATGATACCATTGGCTTCTTCAATCGAAAACACTGTTGGAAATGTATATTCACTAAAATTGCGAGCCAAGCGGATTCGTGAACTCATTATGATATCTGAATCAGGTCCATCAGCACTCATCCAAGGACTTATTGCCTGATTTATAAATCTCTCCAATGACAAGTTATTCACCTCCATCAGAACTTTCATTTATCTTTTTTTCAAGTAGACGAATCTCATCTCGCACTTGAGCTGCCTGTTCAAATTCCTCACTTGCAATAAATTCCTTCATTTTTTCCTTCAATTGGTCAATCGTTTTCCTAGTTTGAATGCTTCCACCAATTCTTTTTGGTATTTTTCCGATATGGTCTGTATTCCCACTATGGACTTTTTTTAACAATGGATTAAGCTGTTCATGAAAGGCCTCGTAGCATTTCGCACATCCAAACCGGCCTACTTTAACAAATTGGGGAAAAGTCATCGAGCAATGACTACACTGTATTACCTCTTGAGGTTTAAATGCATCCTGAGGATTTGATTTATATTTTGGTTCAACATTTAATAACCCAGCAATCAAATTATTGATTGAAAAGCCAGGTGATCCATTTAGAATAAACATTTCACCCTTTTCATGCGCACATTTTTCGCAAAGATGGAATTCCGTCTTTTCTCCATTCACAATTTTTGTAAAATGAAGTGTTGCTGGTCTTTGATTACACTCCGGGCAAATCATACGTTCACCTCTTCAACAAACAATATTATTTATATTTTAGAGTTGTTAACATCGCTTTTAGCATCCTAGCGCGCAGTTCATCACGGTATGGAAGTTCAATATAGAGAACAGAACGATCAATTACACTTAACATGATCTTTGCTTCACGGTTTGTTATAATGTCCTCTTCCACCAAGCGTATAATGACATCTTCGGCACTGCTTTGGGATATATTTGTTTTAATTAATGAAACTAAATAATCGATAATATGAACATTTTCATTGGGTTGCACCCTGATAATTCTGATATAACCGCCGCCACCTCGCTTACTCTCAACGATATAGCCGCGTTCAACAGTAAACCGAGTATTAATAACGTAATTTATTTGGGAAGGAACACATTGAAACTTATCGGCAATTTCGTTTCTTTTAATCTCAACAATTTCTTCATCACTTAATTCCAATACCGTTTTTAAGTATTCTTCAATTATGTCGGAGATATTTCTCATCAAACCTCCCCCAATCATCTGACTTTGACTATATTTGACTTTGATTATACATGATGACCATATCTTTTTGCAATTAATCTGAACCATTAAACTATTGTCTCCATTTTAGAGCTTCTCAAACTGAGAATATGCTTTTATCACAGTTTTTCTTTTTCATAATATGTAATGATGTTGCGGTTTGTTAGATGGATTTAATAATTGCCTTTTGAAGCTGGTGGGGTTCAAGATATTTGAGTTTGGTTTGGGTTTGCTACGAGGTGAATTGAGTGAGATGAATGCTGGTGGGATGTGCACATATGCTTTGCTCTTAGAAGAAGAACTCGAGCGGACATATAATTCCTAATTTGAATCAAAAATCGTGATTTCTCTTTTTTTCGGACATGTGGTGCCTTAATGTAGCTAAATGATGGACATTTACTTAGTTTTTTCGCAAATAAGGTACTCAGTGTCCAAAAATATTGTGAATGCCTCATTTTTATAAAAATAACGAACTAAATGTCCGAAACAAAAATGCACAAAACAAAAAAACAGCCTTATCAGCTGTTTTTTCATTTGCCCGGCAGCGTCCTACTCTCACAGGGGGAGAGCCCCCAACTACCATCGGCGCTGAGAAGCTTAACTTCCGTGTTCGGTATGGGAACGGGTGTGAC
>NZ_JABAIT010000042.1 GCF_012843265.1 Bacillus sp. DNRA2
CGCTCTTTTGTTTACCCATATCCATTCCCCTAAGGATTTATACGAACAGTGTATCGAACAGTTATCCACAAGTCGAGAATTTTATAATTTCCTAAACAACAAAAAAAGAACCTAGCTTGTTGGCTAGATTCTTCTAATTTATTTATGATTTTAATTCACTAATCAATTCATCGTATTTAGGGCTATTTAAGAAGTTTTCAACTGAGATATGAATCGCATTTGGAAGCTTCGCCTTCGCACGATCTGTTAAGTCCTTATGAGTCACGACAACATCAGCATCGCTAGGTAAATTATTAATTGCTGTATTTGTGACATCAATATCTAACTCAGCTTTTTTCACTTTGTTTCGTAAAATTGAAGCTCCCATTGCACTTGATCCCATTCCGGCATCACAAGCAAAGATAATTTTGTTTACTTTACCAGCTGAAATTGTTGTTACAGTATCATTTAACACTGAAGAAACGGAGCTCTTCTTACCTTTCATTTCTTCCATTTTAGCTGTAGCCTCCGCTAAATCTTCTTCAGTTGCTTTGCTTGTTTTTAAAATGAATGCTGCAACACCAAATGATACAGCTGCTGCTACGAATACACCGGCAAGTACTCCAAGATAACCACCCTTAGGAGTCATCGCTAGTACAGCGAAGATACTACCTGGTGATGGAGCTGCTACAAGACCTGCATCAAATAGATTTAGGGTGAACACACCGCTGACGCCACCGGCAATTGCTGCAACTAGAAGGACTGGCTTCATTAAAATATACGGGAAGTAAATTTCATGAATACCGCCCAAGAAATGGATGATTGCTGCTCCAGGAGCTGTTTGCTTCGCAGTACCTTTTCCGAAAAGCATGAAGGCAAGTAAAATTCCAAGTCCAGGACCAGGGTTTGCTTCTAATAAGAATAGAATTGATTTTCCAGCATCTGCTGCTTGGTCAATTGCTAACGGACTTAAAATTCCGTGGTTAATTGCGTTATTTAAGAATAAAATTTTTGCTGGCTCGATAATAACGTTCGCAAGTGGTAAAAGATTTGCATCAACAATCCACTCTACTCCAGAAGCTAATGTTTTACTAATTCCTTCAACAATTGGACCAATTCCTTTAAATGCTACAAGTGTTAAAATACCACCAATGATTCCAGCTGAGAAATTGTTTACTAGCATTTCAAAGCCTTGTTTAACTTTACCATGGATTGCTTGGTCGAATTTCTTAATGAGATATCCACCGATAGGACCCATAATCATTGCACCTAAGAACATCGGGATATCTGTTCCGACAATAACTCCCATCGTTGCAGTAGCACCAACTACCCCACCGCGGATATCATGGACCATACGACCACCAGTAAAACCGATTAATAATGGCAATAAATAGGTAATCATTGGTCCAACTAGCTTCGCGAATTCTTCATTTGGAAACCAACCAGTTGGAATAAATAATGCTGTGATAAGTCCCCATGCAATGAAAGCTCCAATGTTTGGCATAACCATGCCGCTTAAATAACTACCAAACTTTTGAATTTTTACTTTTGCATCAGATTTATTTTGACTCGTTTGGTTCATTATCGTAAATCCCCCTTCAAGTTTATTTATATTTTTTGTTTTTGTTTCTAGTTTTATATTAAAGCGTTTACAACCCCGTATCCATCTATTCAAAATTGGATTTTGGCATAGTGATTGTTGCCAACATTAAAACTTTCGACAAAAACCGCGCAACAAAAAGGAAAGACCGTAAAAGGACCACGAATGAACCATGGTACATTTACGATCTTATTAGCAAATATTAATGCTCCATTATCTCTACATAACGACCAAATTCAGGAATGGCAATCTCATCAAAACACTCAGCAAGTTGGTTAAGACTGTTCGTTAGCACATCTCCTGAAATCGGCAGCCCATGACCGGTGATGCCAACAGTCGGCCTTAATGCAGCCAGTTTCTGTACCGATTGCTTTGAAGCATTCCAATCAGGTGTCAAGTACCGCGGTGGACCACTGATTTCCATCTCCTGAGTCATGACCTTATAAAGATATTCTTGTTTCACTGTTACAAAAGCATCACCAACGATTAACGCTCGATCCCTTTCTCTAAATAAAGAAATATGTCCAGGTGTATGTCCGGGCGTATGAATCCAACGAAACTCAGGCAGATGCGGAACGGTTCCGTCAGCCGGCAGCTTTTCAACGTGACCACTTATGTTGATTGGCTCATTCGGAAATAATGGGGACATTTTTGCTACCATTCCCCCTTCTACCGTTGGGTCCGGCTCAGGGTAGCTTTGTAGTCCAGTTAAATATGGAAGTTCTAATTCATGAGCGTATACAGGAACCTGCCAATGCTCAATCAGTTCAATAATTGCTCCTACATGATCAAAATGGCCATGTGTTAATACGATTGCCTTAGGGCGGCATTTGTTGCCAAAGCGTTCCTCGGTGATGGCGATAATATCTTCAGCTGAGTCTGGCATTCCCGCATCAATAAGGACAAAGTCTCGTGTTTTTGGGTCGCCAACCAATACAATATTCACTATTTGAACCGTATAGCTATATAAGTCAGATAACACATCGATACCTACACCGCTGCCAATCGAGGTAGCAGGAATAAATTTATAATCATCGCCATAACGCATTTGTTGATCCATTTATATCCTCCTTGTTGCTGCGATAAGCTTCGAGGCTATTTTGCCTCAGACAACCTCATTTCATTACAAAAAACCCTGCAACGGGATCAACCACATTGCAGGGTTCTGTTTAAAGAATATTAATTTTCGTCAACGTCACGTCGGTTTTTCTTAAATAGCTTAGATAATACCTCATATACAATTGGTACAACAATCAATGTTAATAACGTCGAGCTTGTTAAACCACCAATTACGGTAATACCTAGACCTTTAGAAATTAAACCGCCACCGCCAGAGCCAACAGCTAACGGGATTAGCGCACCAATCGTTGCGATTGCCGTCATCAAAATTGGTCTTAAACGGGTCGAGCCTGCTTCGAGTATCGCTTCACGCATTGATAATCCATCTTGTTCCATATGAATAATTCGGTCTACCAACACAATCGCGTTCGTAACAACAATACCAATCAGCATTAACAGACCCATCATGACAGATACGGATATCGTCTCACCGGCAATTAACAAGCCAACGAACGAACCAATTACTGCAAATGGTAACGAGAAGAGAATCGCGAATGGCGCCAAGCCCTCACCAAACGTTACCACAAGGATAAAGTACACAATGGCGATTGCCGCAAGCATCGCTACGCCAAGCTGGGTAAAGGTTTCCGTCATATCCGCTTGAACTCCGGCAACACCTAGTGTTACCCCTTTTGGTAAATCCAATTTGTCGATTTTCTTATCAAGTTCTGAGGTTGCTTTGGAAATATCCTTGCCAATAATTTTACCTGTCACACTTGCATAATACTCACCCTTACTGCGGGCAAGTGTATTTAATGTCGTGCCTTCTTCCACTTTTACAAGCTCAGATAAAGGCATTGTCGTTCCAAGTGCTGTTGGTACTGGAGTCGCCAACATTTCATCAATTGATTTCGGCTGAAGCTTCTGATCCTGTTGCACAATCACTTCCAATGATTCACCGTCTTTTTCAATCGTTGTCAATACTTCTTGTTTCTGCATTGGATTAAGCATCATGACGATTTGACCAGCCGTTAAGCCATATTTCAGCAAGTCCGCTTGGTCAACTTTAAAGCGATGCTCAACATATGCCTCTTCGGCACTAGAGGTTACATCCTCCAGGCGATCGCTTTTCTTCATCACTTTTTCAACCTGTTTTACTGAATCAAAAAGCTTGTCCAGGTTTTCACTGTAAAGGGTATAGCTTACTTCATCTGTTCCCATACCGCCCATTGAAGTGAAGTTTTGGCTCTTCCATTCGCCTGATTGGCCAATATTAGTGACATAATCCTCAATTTCTTTGCGAACCTCTGGGAAGTTCTCCATATCTGGGTCAAAGATTAAATACATTAATCCGCCGCCAGCTTTTCCGCCCATCATCGCTGTCATTTGATCGGCTTCCTCGTTTACAGATACCTGAACGATGTCAATATCATCACGCTTCAATAACTTATTTTCAACTTTATCAATATTAGCTAATGTCTCTTCCCAAAGCTCTCCCGCTTCTGGAGTATAGGTTAAATACATTACCTTATCTTCTTCACTACCCATAAAACTAAAGCCAATAATCGGCGTTAAGCCTAAGCTTCCAGCCAATAATACAATTGCAATAATTGAGGTAATTACTTTATGATTAAGCGTCCAATTTAGTACACCTTTGTACCCATTGGCCAATTTACCAGAATCCTTATGGCTGCTTTCCGTTTTTTCACCGTAAAGCTTTTTCTTAAATAGGAAATGGGCTAATGCTGGTACGATCGTAATCGCCACCAACAGCGATGCACCTAATGCAAATGTCATCGTTAACGCAAACGGCGCGAATAACTCACCAACCATACCACCAACAAAGATTAATGGTGCAAACACGGCAACTGTAACAAGTGTGGACGATAAAATCGGCTTAAACATTTCAATTGTTGCCTCACGCACAAGGGCACGGCCGGTTAATTTTTCCTCACGTAAATGCAGGCGGCGATAAATATTTTCCACAACTACAATGGAGTCATCGATAACCCGGCCGATTGCGACCGTAATCGCTCCAAGTGTCATAATATTTAAGGTAATATCCAACCAGTGCAAAATTAAAAATGCCATAAAAATCGAAACTGGAATAGAAATAATCGAAATGATCGTTGATTTAAAATCACGAAGGAACAGTAAAATAATTAATACAGCAATTAAGCCACCAAATACCGCTTTTTCAACCATTGTTGAAACCGACTCTTGAATTGGTTTACCCTGGTCAAGCGAAACATCAATGACAAGACCATCAATCTTCTTCTCTTGCTCTTTTACTAAATCCTTCACTTTATTGACTACATCGACAGTGTTGGCTTGTTGTTCTTTTACAATTTGAATCGCTATTGCGTTTTCACCATTTGTACGAGAAACTGATTGAACACGACCAACGGTTTCAATTTTAGCAATATCAGATAACTTCACAAACGGAACTGGATTCGTTGCTGACGGAGTTACTGGAATCAGCATATCCTTTAATTCCTTCATAGTCATGAACTTGCCATCAACAGATACAGCTTGTTCACCTTCGTCAAACTTATAAAGTCCTAACGAAACTGATAAATTACTAGCCTGAATCATTTGATTAACGGTATCTTCCGTTAGACCAAGCTGCTCCATTTTCGCTTTGTCATAAGTAAATTCAACTTCTTCAATGTGCTGACCTGTAATCGTAGTTGATGCGACTCCATCGATCTTATCGATTTTCGGAATCAAAACATCCTCAACTGTTGAAGTTAGATCAACAATATCCTCTGTGTTACTGCTGACACTTAACGCCATAATCGGCATCATATTCATGCTGATTGCCGTAATTGTCGGCTTTTGAGCAGCTTCAGGCATTTCAACCGCGTCAACTGCAGCTTGTAAGGCACGCTTTGCCTCATCCATATCAATTCCATATTCATACTCAACTTGGATACTACTCATGTTAGAATAAGAATTGGAGTACACATATTTTACATCTTCTAGTCCCTCAACCGCCTTCTCTATTGGCATCGAGATATCTTCCATTACCTTTTCAGGAGTTGCACCAGGATAGACGCCCATAATCATTAAATAAGGAATCGAAATATCAGGTATCGTTTCCGTTTTCATTTGTGTACCTGAATAAATTCCAGATACTGTTATGATGATCGTCAGCAACCAAACGGCCAACTTATTCTTTATCACAAAACTAACTAAACCTTTCACCCTTGCACCACCTTAAATTGACATATCATTTTACTTTTCTTATACTAATGACTAATCAGTCATTTGTCAATGAAATACCACGGGGAGCGAAACAAAATGATCAAGAAACAATTAATCATGGAAAAGGCACTAGAGTTGATTGCCAAGCAAGGATTCGAAGCAACAACCGTTCAGCAAATAACCGATTATTGTGGCATCTCTAAAGGTGCATTTTATCTCTCCTTCAAGTCAAAGGACGAATTGATTTTAGCACTCATTGACCACTTTATGATGCAATTTATTTCCGATATTGACCAAATAGTCAGGAGTACACAGGATGAGAATCTCTTATATGAATTTTATTATTCCATTTATGATTCTTTTCAAAAGCACTCTGATTTTGCCAAAGTCTTAATGAAGGAACAAACCTCCTCATTAAATGAACAATTAATTATCAAACTCCAGCATTACGATCGGTTATTAGAGGTAACAATCCTCTCTATGGTTGAGCGCCTGTATGGGGACCAAGTCCAAGAAAGCAAATATGATTTAATGTTTTGCATTAAAGCCTTTATGAATACTTATTCACACTTGTTTTTATTTTATAATATCCCGGTTGATTTACATCTTTTGGCTCAATCACTCGTAGAAAAGACCGACTTGCTTGCAAAACAGACATCCACTCCGTTTATTACGAAGGAAATGATTCAGATTTTACCTGCCACTCACGATCAGCAAGATGATACCGTTGAGCAAATCAAGCTATTGATAAAGCAAAAAATTGCAGAAATGGACGAATCTATTGAAAAAGAGTCATTGATTTTGCTAAAAGAACAACTTGAGCAGCAAACCTACAGTCGCGCCATCATTAAGGGACTTCTAGAAAATATCCGTAATCAACCTCATTGCAAATGGATTGCCTATTTGCTTTATAGCTATTACCATTTCTAAAATAAACAAGGGGAGAAGCTTTTAAAAGCTTCTCCCCTTGTTTACATTTCTTGATATTTTTTATGCTATACTAATGTTATTCCAAAATAATTCCACAGAACTTAACATAGGAGCTTCCGTATGAAAAAAACACTCATAATCACTGTTCAATTATTCTTTCTTTGGCTCTTAAATGAATTTGGCTATTATCTAGTCGAAACATTCAACTTACCTATACCAGGAAATGTCATTGGAATGGTTATGTTATTCGTACTTTTATTGACTGGTGTTGTTAAATTAAATTGGATTGAGGATGCCTCGTCATTCTTAATAAAACATTTGGCTTTTTTCTTTATTCCAATTGCAGTTGGATTAATGAATTTTGGCTCGTTATTTTTAAAAAGCGGGCTGTCATTGCTCATTGTTGTCATTGGCAGTATCGTAGTCGGAATGTTTGTAACAGGCTTTGTTTCGCAAGGATTAGCGAAAAGGAAAGGTGGTGCAGAAGATGGTCGCACTCGTCACATCGCTTAGTATCGCGATTACAGTTGGAGCCTATTTACTCTCAAAAATCGCTGGGAAGCGCTATCCTTCCCCGTTTACAACACCTGTATTCTTTAGTACGGCATTAATCATTATTCTTTTACTATTACTAGACATCAACTTTGAGGAATACACAATCGCTAAGGAGATCATGACCTTTTTATTGGGTCCTGCAACCGTGGCTTTAGCGGTTCCTTTATATAAAAACCGAGATATGATCAAAAAATATAGTGGACCTGCGTTACTTGGGATCATGCTTGGAACGGTATCCACGATTACTTCTGCGGTCATTTTGGCAAAATTATTAAACTTATCTCATGAAGTCATAGCTTCTGGCAGTGTGAAATCTGTAACTGTCCCAATCGCCGTTGAGGTTTCGGCGATTATTGGTGGCGACCCTGCCTTAACAGCTGCATTTGTTGTTATGACAGGTATTCTTGGCACTATGCTCGGCCCATGGTTGATGAATATCACCCACATTACTCACCCTCTTTCAAGAGGACTGGCACTTGGAACAATTTCTCACGGTCAAGGTACAGCTCAAGCAGCAACAGAAGGTGAGCTTCAAGGAGCAATTGCGGGGGTAGCAATGGGACTTGCAGCTATATTTACCGCGATTATCGCACCGATTATTGTTCCGCTCTTTTTATAAAACAGGATTTTATCAGTGGGGGACTAAGCTAATAAACCTAAAGGAGAATTAATATGTTGACTACATATTAATTCTCCTTTCTTTTTTGCTAAAGCACCATATTCAAAGTAAAACATATCCCTTCGTTACTTTTTGTATGCTTCACTGTAAAATCCCACTCAGTAAAATATTTGCACTTCGTAAATATTAAAGATTGCAAAGCGCAAGTATATAGTATATAAATAAATCAGAGGTGAGAAAAATGGAAAATAACAACTTGCGCGGGTTAATGCAGATGATTGTACGAAGATTCGGCTTTCTTAACGAGCGTTGCTGTGAAGACTGTTGTGGTGATGATATAAGCCTCGTTCAAAGTCACATTTTGTATGAAATATCTAGACAGTCCTCGCCTTCAATGCAAGATGTTGCTAATGCATTAGGTATGGACATAACTACATTTAGCAGACAGGTAAAGACTCTTGTAGAAAGAGATTTAGTGAAAAAGACACCCCATCCAAATGATAACCGAGTAAATCTTTTATCTTTAACAGTTAAAGGAACCGCTACTGAGCAAAATATTAATAATGAAATGAACAAATATCTTAATTCCCTCTTCTCCAATTTAAGTGTTTTCGAGCGCGATACGATTATTCGATCTTTAGATTTACTTGAGGAAACCATGAAAAAATCAGAAAGTAAATGTTGTCCTCCAAGATAATGGAGGTTAATATTTTAAAGTAATACTTGCGAAACTCAAATAAATTCAATAGAGGGCCGTATGTTTAAAGATGTTATTACAAGTTTTTATCGAATGCATTTGAATTGGATGTTCTTTTCTTCATCATTTCAAAATCGAAAATATTGACTCTAAAGGAAAATAACTAATAATTGAATAAATAAAATATGAGAAGGTGCTAAAATGGAAAAAAAAGAAGAAATCCGTGAACACATTCGTAAAAATTACACAGAAATTGCATTAAGTGGGGGCAACAGTAGTTGTTGCAGTGGTGGGTGTGATTGTAGTGAGCCTATGGATATTGAAGCAACATCACTAAAATTAGGATACTCTAAGGAAAATCTTCTTAATGTGCCACTCGAATCCAATATGGGGTTAGGTTGCGGAAATCCTTTAGCGATTGCTTCCCTAAAGGAAGGAGAAACAGTTCTTGATCTCGGCAGTGGCGGGGGTTTTGACTGCTTTCTTGCTCGACAGCACGTTGGAGAGAATGGATATGTAATCGGAGTTGATATGACTCCTGATATGGTTAAATTAGCAAGGAAAAATGCTGCAAAGAGTGGATATAGCAATATTGATTTTAGGTTGGGCGAAATTGAACATTTACCAGTTGCTGACGCTTCAGTTGATGTGATTATATCTAATTGTGTCATAAATCTTTCAGTAGATAAAAAGCAGGTTTTTAAAGATGCTTATCGTGTACTAAAGCCAGGAGGAAGATTATCCATTTCAGATGTTGTGGCAACAGCAGAATTACCAGACAATATTAAGCGAGACATGTCATTGGTTTCTGGTTGTATTGGTGGTGCAGAGTATATCGATGACCTAGAAGCAATCATCCGTGAAGCGGGTTTTGATAACATCCAAATGACTTTAAAGGATAATAGTAAAGAGATTATTCGTAGTTGGACTCCTGAAAAAAATATCGAAGATTTTGTTGCTTCATATTTTATTGAGGCAGTAAAACTATAAATTTAAAAATACCAGATTGGGAAAAGAGTTGGAGAAATTACTGGGAAAATGGAAAGTATAGCCAAGAGTTTACAACCCTTGGCTATATTAATTTTACTGTCCAAATTCGACGAAACGTGATCATCAAAGCCCCAATGAACCATTTCAAGAGCTAACCGTTTTCTTTTACATAACTTTACAAAAATAAAAACTGGTCATAGAAACTATTATAAGATTCCCTCAAAAAAAGTCCCGATGAAACTATATTTCATCGGGACCCTTTTATTTGATTACTCAACCGTTACACTTTTTGCCAAGTTTCTTGGCTTATCGACGTCACAGTCGCGGTGTAGGGCTGCATAGTATGCAAGTAATTGCAATGGTACTACAGAGACAAGAGGTGTTAATAATTCATTAACTTCTGGGAGTACGAAACGGTCACCTTCCGCTTCAAGTCCCTTCATAGAAATGATGCAAGTATGAGCTCCACGAGCAGCTACCTCTTTAACATTTCCACGGATATTTAAGCTTACAAGTTCTTGAGTCACTAACGCAATAACTGGAGTTCCCTCTTCAATTAGGGCAATTGTACCGTGCTTTAATTCGCCGCCGGCAAATCCTTCAGCTTGAATGTAGGAAATTTCTTTAAGCTTTAATGAACCTTCAAGGCAGACATAGTAGTCAGCACCACGGCCAATAAAGAACGCATTGCGAGTCGTAGTCATGTATTCCCAAGCCATCGCTTCGAAAACATCCTTCGAATCAACTAAACCTTCCATAGCATTGGCAATGATCCCTAGCTCTTTAATTAAATCAAAATCAATTTTAAAGCCACGGTTTTTACCAACTACTTCAGAAAGAATCGCTAATACAGCGATTTGCGCAGTATAAGCCTTTGTTGACGCAACTGCAATCTCAGGACCGGCATGAAGCAATAACGTGTAATCCGCTTCACGTGAAAGTGTTGAGCCCGGAACATTCGTAATCGTTAACGCCTTATGACCCAATTCTTTTATTTGAACAAGCACCGCACGGCTATCCGCAGTTTCACCACTTTGAGAAATGAAAACAAACAACGGTTTTTCAGAAAGCAATGGAATATTGTAGCCAAATTCACTGGCAATATGAACCTCTACCGGAATTTTCGCCATCTTCTCGATTAATTGCTTACCAACCAATCCTGCATTGTAGGACGTACCAGCTGCAACAATATAAATCCGGTCAGCCTCCGTTACGGCATCAACAATTTCTTGATCAACCGTTAATTGGCCCTGCTCGTTTTGGTACATTTGAATGATTTTGCGCATGACAAGTGGCTGCTCATCAATTTCCTTCAGCATATAGTGCGGATAGGTTCCTTTTTCAATATCGCTGGCATCAAGCTCAGCAGTATATGGATCGCGACTCATTACATCACCATCAAGATTTTTGATTGTTACGTTCTCCTTTGTCACAATCACCATCTCTTTATCCATTAATTCAACATACTGATTAGTCACTTGAAGCATTGCCATCGCATCACTTGCGACCACATTGAAATCTTCACCTAGACCGACTAATAGCGGGCTTTTATTTTTCGCAACAAGAATGGTATTAATATTTTGATTGTCTAAAAGAGCAAGTGCGTAGGAGCCCTTTAAAAGTGTCAGCGTTTTGCGAAACGCTTCTTCAACAGTCAAGCCTTCACGTACAAACAGTTCAATTAACTGCACGATTACTTCTGTATCTGTATCACTCTTTAAAGTAACATCCTTTAAATACTCACGCTTTAATAGGTCATAGTTTTCGATAACGCCGTTATGAACAAGCGTAAACTGGTCTGTAGTGCTTTGATGCGGATGTGCATTGACTTTGCTTGGAGCCCCATGAGTTGCCCAACGCGTATGCCCAATTCCAGCCGATGCTAATACACCTGTATCTACAACATTACGCAAATCGGCGATGCGTCCTTTTTCTTTAAATACATGGACACCATCTTCGTTCATAACAGCAATACCAGCTGAGTCATAGCCACGATACTCAAGCTTCTCTAAACCTTTTAATAAGATTTCCTTTGAATCTTCCGTTCCAATATATCCAACAATACCGCACATGTGTGATTTTCCTCCTTGGTTAACAAGGGGGCAAGTTACCCGGGGGGCAGACTTGCCCCCTCATCTCTGTGTGTTTTATTTTATTGTCAGTAGTTTTAACTACCCTACTTGCGCAACATCTTTCCTTTTGTCCAACAGGTTACCCAATTGATTTAGGGAAAGAATTATCGGTTGTGCGTCAGCAACCGGGAGGCATCCGCCGAAACTTCGATAAACCTCCTCCTCGTCAACTAATCTCCTCCGATTAGTTCAGGCGCTTTAAAAGATGTATTTTATTGTAAAATAACCCTCCTTTTAGTGGATTTTTTTAAGCAAAAATCAAGTTAATCATATAATAGTTTTCCCTATTCGTCAATTGTTGAACAAGGCTTCGATAGTTTGTAAAATAATCCACTTTTTTAAACTCATAATAAAAAATATGCATAAGAGACCAAATTGGTGCTCTTATGCATATTGATTTTTTATGCCTCTTTTAGTCCCATTTCTTCTTTAACAACTTCTGCGATTGCTTTTACAAAAGCTTGGCAACTCTCTTCGGTAGCTGCTTCGACCATTACTCGAACCAAAGGCTCTGTACCGGACGGGCGAACAAGAACACGCCCATTTCCATTCATTTCTTGTTCTACAGATTCAATGATCTGTTTTACTTTTTCATTTTCAGTGACATGATATTTATCAGTTACCTTAATATTGACTAAGGCTTGCGGGTATTTCTTCATTTCTGCAGCAAGCTCTGATAAAGATTTCTCAGTAACCTTCATAATATTGACTAACTGGAGACCTGTAAGTAAACCATCACCAGTTGTGTTGTAATCAAGGAAGATAATATGACCGGACTGTTCTCCGCCGAGGTTATAGCCACCTTTTTTCATTTCCTCTACAACATAACGGTCACCAACAGCTGTTTGTACACTCTGGATTCCATGTGTTTCTAACGCTTTGTAAAAACCAAGATTGCTCATCACGGTTGAAACAACTGTGCCATGCTTTAAGCGCCCTTGTTCTTTTAAGTACTTTCCACAAATATACATAATTTGATCGCCATCAACAATTTGGCCATTTTCATCAATCGCGATTAAACGGTCACCATCACCATCAAAAGCTAAGCCAATATCTGCACCCTTTTCAAGCAAAAATTTCGCTAAGCTTTCAGGATGAGTTGAACCTACACCATCATTAATATTAAGTCCATTTGGTGATGCCCCCATCGTTGAAATATTCGCATCTAAATCAGCAAACAAATAAGTTGCGAGTGATGACGTTGCACCGTGGGCACAGTCTAATGCAACATGAATTCCTGAAAAATCTTCATCGACAGACTGTTTTAAGTACTGAAGATACTTTTGGCCACCCTCAAAATAATCATTTACTTGTCCTAAATTGGCACCTGTTGGTCTAGGCAACTGGTCCACTTCAAGATCCAATAACTGTTCGATTTCAGCTTCTTGATCGTCCGATAGCTTAAAGCCATCTGGACCAAAGAATTTAATTCCGTTGTCAGCAACTGGGTTATGTGATGCAGAAATTATGACTCCTGCTTGTGCTCCTAGTGCTTTTGTTAAATATGCAACGCCTGGTGTAGAAATGACGCCTAAACGCATTACTTCGGCACCTATTGATAATAATCCGGCAACAAGTGCGCCTTCCAACATATGTCCGGAAATTCGTGTATCTCTTCCAATTAATACCTTTGGACGATCCTTATCCTTCGTAAGAACATACCCTCCAAATCGGCCTAATTTAAACGCTAATTCCGGTGACAATTCGCTGTTAGCAACTCCGCGAACACCATCGGTACCGAAATATTTTCCCATTATAACTATCTCTCCTTCAATTATCTCACATTATTTAAGCTTCATTTTTTTTAACGATTGATATTTTCGCGCGTTCCTTTTCTAATCTTAAATTTACGTTATTTGGACCGCTAGCAGCAATTGGAACCTCATGATCCCCTTCACCGAGATTTGCAACATTTAAATATATCCGAAAATCCGCCTCTGTCAGCGGCTTTATCGTCTCACTCGAACCACTAACAGTAAATGAAATTTTCCCGTTTTCTGGATCTCTAAAAACGATATCATAACCATCTGCTAACCCTTCCGCTTTAATCAGGGCTCCAGATATTGACTTTTGTTCTTGTTTACTCACTTTAATAGTCGCTTTGACAACATCCGGGGTTACTTTTGTAACGCCTTCCGGAACAATTACTGGTATTGAAATGACGGTACTTTCACTAATTTTAGAAAGGTCCACTTCAACTCGAACAGACTCGGTTTCTCTTACAATATCTTCATTACCGCTAATCTTAACATCTTTATTATCTAAAGTAATGCTATCAATAGCGATTCCGCTAGGCAATGTTCCTTTTTGAACTATATTAATCGGAACTGTTTTATTGGTATTTTTAATAGGAATCGTCACTTTTACAGTTTCCGGTTTTATCGTTACATTTAATTTATTTAACTGTTGATCAAAGGCCAATACTTTTGCATTTTTAGTGATGGTCTCTTCTACGTTTCCATTCACATCAACCGTGGCCTTTACATAGCTGATTTTTTCAACGTCCCCTTTTGCCCCAGTTATTTCAACTGTATTTGGTTGAACAACAGGTTCTAATGCGGTATATCCATCATCAAGCAAATTTTGATTAAATTCTGCTTCGACCTTGAATTCTTTTGTTATTTTTTCTTGCAAGGTTACCTTTGCAGTTGCAGGTTTAATTGTGACATCCAACTTATCAGATAGATTTTTCACTTCAAGCTTAACCGTTTGTGTTCCAATCTTTGCATCCGTCAAATCAACAAATACTTCAAAGTTTTTTAATGACACTGTCGTTTGGACGATGCTTTTCGGTCCCTCTATTATTACATCTACAGATTCGGGAACTCCGGAAACAACAAAGTTCTCCGTATCAAAATAACTATTTACCGGTACATTTTTAACCGTTTCCTCCTGCTGGTTAGCAGGGACATTTTTTTCCTTTGCTTCATTTCCCTGTCCATCAGAAACAGACGAGAACAGGAGCAGGGCAAGAACAAGGGCAACTCCCTTCATAAACCATGGATTATCCATGAACTTATCCATTTCTTTTCCCCCTCCAGTTCCAACGGGCCGAAGAAGTTGGTTTTACTTTATACTTTGCAACCAATTCATTCTCTAATAAGCTTCTAAAAGCATCCAAGGTCAATCCTCGATGCAGCTCCCCATTTTTGGTTAATGAAATATTTCCAGTCTCTTCAGATACGATAATCGTAATACTATCCGTAACTTCACTAATTCCAAGTGCCGCGCGATGGCGTGTGCCCAACTCCTTAGAAATAAACGGACTCTCAGACAATGGTAAGTAACAGGCAGCCGCTGCAACCGTGCTTCGTTGGATAATTACGGCACCATCATGCAAAGGTGTGTTTGGAATAAAAATATTAATCAATAACTCAGATGAAACCATTGCGTTTAATGGAATTCCAGTTTCTATGTAATCACCCATCCCTGTTTCACGCTCGATTGAAATCAGGGCCCCTATCCGGCGTTTCGCCATATAATCGGTTGCTTTAACAATTGATTCAATAAATTTGTCTTGATCATCTTCCTCAGGATTTCCACTTCTGGAAAAGAACTTGCCTCGACCCAATTGTTCTAATGCTCGCCTCAATTCAGGCTGGAAGATAATAATAATGGCCAGAAACCCCCAGGTAATAACATTGCCCATAATCCAACTCAATGTATTAAAACCTAGAGTGTCACTAATAAACTTAACTAATAAGATGACAAAGATACCTTTTAACAATTGAACAGCTTTAGTTCCCCTAATCAAATTAATGATTTTATATATGACGTACCAAACAAGGAGAATGTCTACAATATCAGCAAGAGAACCCCATATATTAAAATTGGCAATCGACATGGTATTTCCCCCAACAGTTTAGTGAAAACACAAAACGTTCTCTCATTTTTAGACTTATGTAGCTTTTATATTATACCATGAGACTTTGCATAGCTAAAGTAAGTTCTCGTTCCTAACAAAAGCAGCTGCTCTTAGGAGCAACTGCTTTCATTCATCTTGATTACTTAAGAAATGAAGCCACCTTCGTGCTTGAATCTTTTATCTTGTACCACAACCATTCAAACACCTTATCAATCTCTTCTATTTCCCCGGTAACATGACCTGCTGAAGCTAAATAATGATCACCATTAATGACGGTCACGTCGCCTTGAACCTCACCCTCAATTGTTAAATCGCCATTTTTGACAACAATGTCTCCCTTGACGACTTCACCTTTCGGCACAATGACTTTATGCTGTTTTACAATAAGGTTTGCTTGATTCGTAACAGAAAATTGATCATTTTGCCAATTAGAAACTAACGAACCTGCCATCAGTACAATAAACAATGAAGCAGCTGTAAAAAACGGGTGATATTTAATCCAATTCTTAATACCCTTTGACTTTTTAGGTTGGACCTGCGGCAGCTTTGCCATTACATTTGTTGTAAAATCCAATGGTGCTTTCATCGAAACGGGTTGCTTTAGGAATGCCTCCGTTTTTTTCATCTCTTCAAAGTATATATTACAATCTGGACAAGCATTTAAATGCTCATGAAGCTTTTTTTCATTTTCGGGTGCTATCTCTTCGTCTAAGTATTCATGCATTAATAGGACTACTTCTTCAGAACATTTCACGACTATCACCCTTTCAATAAACATATCTTAATTGGTTTCTGAGTGCCTCACGACCTCGATGTATCCTTGTTTTTACTGTGCCTAAAGGCATTTCAAGAATTTCACTAATTTCATTTAACGACAGTTCCTCAATGTACTTTAATATAATGACAGCCCGATATTTTTCTGGCAGTTTAGAAATTTCTTGGTGAATTCGCTCTTGTACCTCCATGCTCTCTAACTCCTTTTCTGGAAGTACGGTCTCCGCAGGGATTTGCGAGTATAAAGTTAAGCCTTCTGTTCCGGCAATTTCAGCATCTAAATAATAATCAGGCTTCTTTTTCCTTAGCCGGTCAATACATAGATTGGTTGCAATTCGATACAACCAGCTTGAAAATTTCAACTTCAAGTTGAAACTACTAAGATTCATATACGCTCTTATGAATGACTCCTGAGCGGCATCCTCAGATTCATGCTTGTTTCCCAGCATTCTGTAGCATATTTGATATACCTTGTCCTTATATATATCAACTATATATTCAAAGGCATTTTGATCGCCCTTCAAAACTTGTTTAATCCTTTTCTTCACAATCTCTTCCATTCATTTACCTCCGCTCCATGCGGCTATACGATACTACGAATGTATAGCTGAAAAGGTTTCATTTATAATAAAAAAACACTCCTTCTATATTAACACTTTAACGTAGTGGGGGACAGTCCCCCACTACGTTAAAGCGTTAAAAAGAGCTGCCGATTGCATCAGCAGCTTGAAAAGAATATAAAGGATAAAGCTACAATAGCTTCTCACCAAACAATGAGCCCATCAACGCAACAGCAACGGTAGCCGTCTTATTCCTTTCATCGAGAATCGGATTTACCTCAACAAATTCTGCAGATGTAATGATCTCTGCTTCAGCGAGCATTTCCATCGCTAAATTGCTCTCCCGATAACTAATCCCTCCAATAACAGGAGTTCCTACTCCAGGTGCATCATTTGGGTCTAATCCATCTAAATCAAGTGATAAATGAACACCATCTGTTTTATCTTTAAGGTAAGCAATCGTCTCTTCCATCACCCTCGTCATTCCCAGACGGTCGATTTCATGCATAGTGTAAACCTTTATTCCCTTCTCGCGAATTAACGCTTTTTCTCCTTCATCCAGCGCTCTAGCTCCAATAATCACAACGTTCTCCGGTTTAACTTTTGGTGAATATCCGCCAAGCTCTGTTAATATTGAATGCCCTATCCCTAAGCTGACTGCAAGTGGCATTCCATGGATATTCCCGGATGGCGAAGTTTCAGCTGTATTAAGATCACCGTGGGCATCATACCAAATGACCCCTAAGTTTTGATAATGTCGCGCCACACCCGCAAGAGTTCCAATCGCAATACTGTGATCACCTCCGAGCACAAGTGGGAAGGCACCATTAGCCACTACTCCATCCACCTTCTCTGCCAAAAGAGCACTTTTTTCAGACACTAACTCTAAGTTTCTTAAATTAGTATCCTTACAAATTACTACTTCTGGCCTGCCAATTGGTATATCACCTAAATCATCTATTTGATATTTTAGTTTTTTTAGTTTCTCAATCATGCCTGCGTACCTCATTGCACTTGGACCCATATCTACACCTCGACGTAATTGCCCAAGGTCCATCGGCATACCGATGACTGCAATTTTGATCATCACTCTTCCCCCCAGCTTTCTTTATATTTTAACTGTTCAGAATTTAGTGTTCATTTCTATTTTACCTTTTCTGAGGGGAATGACTCAACACAGCAAAATTTTGCATATATATGCGCTTAACTATAGAAAAATCAACTATTGGAAGTCCCTTTCATTTTATAGAATGTAATATTTTTTCGCATAAAAAAACCTTAATCCGATTGGATTAAGGTCAATATGTAGTGTGATGGTGGAGCCTAGCGGGATCGAACCGCTGACCTCCTGCGTGCAAAGCAGGCGCTCTCCCAGCTGAGCTAAGGCCCCATTATTTGGAGCGGAAGACGGGATTCGAACCCGCGACCCCCACCTTGGCAAGGTGGTGTTCTACCACTGAACTACTTCCGCATATCAATATTTTATGCTGAATATGTAGTCATAACAATATAAATTATTGTCTGTTTTTCAAACGTTATGAGCCATGAAGGACTCGAACCTTCGACCCTCTGATTAAAAGTCAGATGCTCTACCAACTGAGCTAATGGCTCGAAGTAATTTACTTTTTGTAAAAAATTAAATGGCTGGGCTAGCAGGATTCGAACCTACGAATGACGGAGTCAAAGTCCGTTGCCTTACCGCTTGGCTATAGCCCATCGTGTATTATTAGTATAACCAAAAATAGCACAAAGATAATCTTCGCAATTTTCAATTAATAGTTATCTTCAAAATAAAAAGGACAAACCTTCATGTCCAATTATTATTACTATTTGAATGGTGGAGGGGGACGGATTCGAACCGCCGAACCCTGAGGGAGCGGATTTACAGTCCGCCGCGTTTAGCCACTTCGCTACCCCTCCAAAAAAACAAGTGCCGGCTAGAGGACTTGAACCCCCAACCTACTGATTACAAGTCAGTTGCTCTACCAATTGAGCTAAACCGGCATAAATGGTGGAGGATGACGGGCTCGAACCGCCGACCCTCTGCTTGTAAGGCAGATGCTCTCCCAGCTGAGCTAATCCTCCACATGGTGACCCCTACGGGATTCGAACCCGTGTTACCGCCGTGAAAGGGCGGTGTCTTAACCGCTTGACCAAGGGGCCATATAAAATTTTAGAGAGCTTCCAACCGGGCTCGAACCGGTGACCTCTTCCTTACCATGGAAGTGCTCTACCTGCTGAGCTATGGAAGCACATTGCCAAGCTCACATGACTAATTGTCAATTTTAAGAATGGCTCCGCAGGTAGGACTCGAACCTACGACCGATCGGTTAACAGCCGATTGCTCTACCACTGAGCTACTGCGGAATAGTAAAATTTTTAACAGCCC
>NZ_JABAIT010000043.1 GCF_012843265.1 Bacillus sp. DNRA2
AGTACTTATTGGTAAATGCCTTGTCACAAAGTGGTAAATTTCTTGTCACTAATTGGTACAAACAATGTCACTAGTGGTACATTTGGGTGGCTGTATTCACCTTCTTTCATGCAAAAACCAATTTTATCAATCATTTGTTTACTCTATATTAAAATAACATTTCTATTTTCCCATTCACTTTTATTAGCAAGGAGGCCACACAAAAATGACTGTAAAAATATCCAGTATCGGCTTAAAAGGGCTTGAGGGTTATTGTGTTCAAGTTCAGGTTCATGTTTCTGAAGGGAAGGAGTCGATGGTAATTGTCGGGTTGCCAGACACATCGGTGAAAGAATCGAAGGAAAGAGTCCTGTCGGCAGTGCATACATTAGGCTGCGATGTATCGGAGCAAAAGATAGTTGTCAATCTATCCCCATCAGAGCACAAGAAAAATGGTCCATTCTTTGACCTCGCTATGGCAATCGGCATCTTGAAAGAAAAGGGGGAGTTGAAAGCTAAAATCCCTGATGATTCAGTATTTATTGGAGCTCTTTCATTAGACGGAACAGTCGAGAAAGTCGATGGGATGCTACCTGCACTGATTGCCGCGAATACGCTTGGGTTCAAACGCGTGTACTTACCCTATGATCCACATATACCCATTCTAATGTTCGAAGGGCTAGAATGTATCGTCATTCAGCATATCCACGAAGTGATCCAGCATTTATCCGGGCAAAATCTATTACCCCTAATGGAAGCGCCACAACCACCTGAACACTTTTCCCATCATTTTGAATATGCCAAGGATTTCCGTGATATTATTGGTCATGAACATGCAAAACAGGCATTTGAAATTGCTGCAGCGGGAGAGCATAATGTGTTGATGAGTGGCCCTCCTGGCTGTGGGAAAAGCCTTTTTGCCGAAGCATTTCCATCGATATTGCCTCCATTGACAAAGGAAGCGCAGCTGGAGGTCATGAGCTTATATCAATTAGCAAAAGAAAGACTAGATTTTCCTCAGATTGCACCATTTCGCCACCCACACCATTCCTCATCATCGATTTCGATTATCGGTGGAGGGACAAACCCAAAGCCAGGTGAAATCTCACTCGCTCACCGAGGTGTGTTATTCCTCGATGAAATGGCCGAATTTCCAAAGAAAACGCTCGATATGTTAAGACAACCACTTGAATCTGGAATGGTCACAATCAGTAGAGCACAATCAACAGTGAGATATCCTTGCTCATTTTTGCTTATTGCGGCAATGAACCCCTGCCAATGTGGATATCATGATTCAAATACCCGCTATTGCACCTGCTCCACAAAACAAATTCAATCCTATAAAAATAGAGTTTCAGGACCGATTATTGATCGGTTTGATATCCTTTTATATTTAAAACCTGTGAATCTAAGTCAACCTTCGAAGGACGTAGTCGATTCTAATTTTATCCGAAAAAGGGTTGAGCAGGCACGTGATAGACAATTCAGGCGCTATCAACAGCAGTTGACCAACGCCAAAGTCCCTTTTGAAAAATTGACTGCACTTAGTCCATTGAAGGAACATCAATTAAATATGATCCGCCAAGTATCATCTAAGCAACAGTGGAGCAATCGTGTCCAAATCAAAATTATTCGCCTCGCCAGAACAATCTCTGATTTAGCGGGATTACAGGAGATTTCTGATGAATCGATTTGGCAGGCAATTCTATTGCGGCGTGAAAATCAATCCAATGCCCAGATGGTAGGTGAGAAAATGATGAATGAGAAAATAATAAAGGGTGTGGAACGAAATGCCCCGTGAGGCTAGGTCCAAAAGCAAATCAGGAGTTTACCATCTGATATGGCGAGGGGCGAACCGACAGGAAATCTTTCATGAAGATGTGGACTGGATTGTATTTCTTGATTTGTTATTAAAATATAAACAGAAGTGTCAGTTGATTGTGTATGCCTGGTGCCTAATGAGCAACCATGTCCATTTATTAATGAAAGAGGGAACTGAATCGATTTCGGATAGTATGAAACGGGTTGGTGTTTGCTACGCCCAATATTACAATTGGAAGTACCGGACAACCGGTCATTTGTTTCAAGATCGTTTTAAGAGCGAAAGTGTCGAAGATAGAAATTACCTTATAACTGTTATCAGATACATCCATCAAAATCCTGTTAAAGCGTGGATGGTGGCCAGCTGTGAAGATTGGCGCTGGAGCAGCTGCCGCGGCTATTATGGTAAAGCAGTCTATCCGAAGCAGCTGTTAGATTCTGCACCAGTATTAAGGCTGTTTTCCCCTGACATAGAAATTGCAAGGGGAAAGTTTAAAGAATTCAATGAACGAAAAAATCACGACAAATGTCTGGAAAACGAAGCGCCTCAGAAACGGCTAACTGATGAAGAAGCGAGGCGAGAAATCAAAAAAGTGCTTGGTGCAATCGAGATACCTCAGGTAAAAAGTCTACCAAAGCAGCAGCGAAAAGAACTGTTGCGAAAAATAAAAAAGATAGAAGGGCTGTCATTACGCCAAGCAGCAAGGATATTGGGGATATCGGTTAGTCTTGTCTTTAAAGCATAGAGCAAGCATAGTGCCAGGTACCACCCGAAATTTGTCGAAAAGAATTCTTCTCATGTTTCACATTTTGAGACATGAGAAGGACTCTTTTTAGTTTTATTTTTTCTTGTTATAGGACTTTCTTTTTGAAATGTTGTGGAGAATGCGTTTTTTATTAGGATCAAGAATGAATGATTTTGGATTCTTACCTATTTCAACAGTCAGTTTTCTTAGTTGTTCTGCGGCTTGGAGTTTATGATTGAAGGAAGACAGTTTTCGCTTGATGTCGAGAATATATCCATTGCTGAACTCGATTCTAGTTTTGCCATGATGTGAGGTTGTGCGGATGATATGTGCAGGATTAAATAATATAGCTTCAACGCTTGTGATTGATGGATCTGGAAATACACAAATGCCAAGTATGGGATTCACCATTACCGGACACAGATTGATTTCACCGAGGAGCCATTTAGCAGTTGCCTTTGCCCCGCGATAATCATATCCGATAAATTTAATACTATCTTTGAGGATCTCTAATGGGGAACGATCAACAAGAAAAGTTTTGTCGTCTTGATGAACCTTGGAAATCAACTTCCCATTTTCGTCAAGCACACCTTCAATATACATCATATGCTGGTTGATAATATAGAACTTTTCTAATAGCAAATACTTCATCTCCTTTTTAATTATTGAATGATATGAATCTATGTAGGCTCATTAGGTGTATTTTCTAGGGGGCATTTATGGTTTCACCTCCCTTACATATTTAAACGTTAAATTTTAATTTATATAAAAAATTTTTATTTAAGCGCTTACAAATTTTCGTATGCCTAAGTGGATGATGTGATCGGGATTGTGTAGTGTCTGTAGTATAAAAAGGTAGATAACTGGGACTATCCTTTAATCCCAGTTTTTGTCTTTCTCGACTTCCTTTACAAATTCAGAAGGTGTCATTCCTAGCGCCTTAGAAAGATGAAATATTGTGGTGAGGGATGGCTGTCTTTTATTTGCTTCAAGATAACCAATATATCTTTCAGCAATTTGACTGTTAAATGCTAGTTCTTCTTGGGTGATGCCTTTCTCTGCTCTAAGTCTTTTCAATACTTTGCCTATGTAAATGGTCTTTTTGGGTTCCAAAATAATTCTCCTTTTAGACCATTACATAATGACTGGGAATTATCTACCATGAACTATAGTGCCGATTCGGATGATAGACAAATATTTGAAAATATATATTCGAAGAATTTTAAAGAAATTGCCAAATTTGGGGGAATTGGCTAACTGGGTTAATGAAAACTTCGGTTATTAATCAAACGTTTGATGGGGACGTGGGGACAGGTTCACTGTCCCAACGATAGAAATATCCTTATACTATTTTTACTGGGACGAGGGCCTGTCCCTGTGGCCCCCTTTATGTAGTCGTAACCAACTGTTTTCGAATCTTTTCTCGCACATTCTTTCTCCATTTTTTCACCAATGAAATTGATACTTTTTCTTTCTCAGCTATTTCTTTTGTTTTTAGGCAGTCGATGCAGGTGTATTGCAGCCATTTGCGTTCTGGCTCGGATAATACTTTGCATAGATAGGCGATATCAGAATGGGAAATTTCTCGTTCCTGTTCTAGTGAGATAACAGTGTCCCAAAATAGGTCTGTTGGGAAGTAAAATCTTTCCTCCCGCTTATTCTGATTTGTCATTTCTGATAAAAATCTCCCTTTAATATGAGTGTACGCATAATTAAGAAAGCTACCTTTTTCCTCGTTGAAGTGTTTAGATGCTTCCCACAAGCCGATGAGTCCGAGCTGAAAGTATTCTTCTTGATTTTTATAAATGTGCAAGGAACTCATAATTTTATTAATCATAGGTTTGTAGGTTTCTGCCAGTTCTTCAAAACTCTCCATCGATAAATCCCTTCAGGAAAGCGCGCTACCAATGTATTCCCGGGTAACTTAACGATAGCGTTTAATCAAAAATCTGGCGAAAATCACTTTTTTCATTTTTAAGCGGAAATACGACGTTTCATGCGAAATTGATAGCCAAAATGAAACGAAAAGCCTACTTTTGCTAACCAAAACGCAAAAAACCACAAAAATTAGGTATTTATTGAAATACTGGGACGGTTCCAGTGTTTTCCTAATTAATTCCATCCCGAGTAACACTACGAATAGTCTAGAATTAATGTTCCTCAGCAAAAGGAGATTTTTGGCGAGAGCAGCTTAAGAATTATGGAATGGAGCGCCGTAATGAAATCAAATTTATGGTGCGAAAATCTGTTCAGCATTTTGGGGAAAGCGTCCGAGAGGATATTGAAAACCGCATTCTTGTTTACCATGGAGCGGATATCAAGAATCTTGTAGAGTACACAAAAAATGGATTTTTTTAGGAGAACGAGATAATGAGGTGACCCTTGTTTCCTTTTGGAGAAGATTACAATATTTTGGTGTAATTTTACATAAAAATGTAAATTATTGTTGAATAAAAGGTAAATAGTGGTATATTAGGTAATTGATGTAATGTTGTGCGTTCGTTATTCTGCTTGAACCTTTGTAGTGTGTTAGACAAATAGTAATTTGTTTACTATTTTGAATTACCACTATGGTAAAGGGAGGTGACTCGTCGATTAAAAAAGGTTTTTTATTGCTGCTTATACTATTGGGTTTAAGTGGGGTTGGTTATTCCGTGGTTTCCATATTTAATGGGATGAGCGGATATTATGAATCTAACAAAAAATACGATGCCATCCGAGAGATTTACTATCAGCAAAAAGGTCCTGCCCGACAAACTAACAACCTAAACAAAGAATTAATCGCATTGAATGATGAATATGTAGGTTGGATATCGATTGATGACACTAGAATTGATTATCCGGTTGTAAAAACAGTTAATAATGATTTTTATCTAACTCATAATTTTTATAAGGAAAAAGATAAAACGGGTTCGATTTTTATAGATTATCGGAATTCTGTTGATCAATTAGATAAAAATACGATTCTGTATGGTCACAATATGAAGGACAATAGTATGTTTGGTAGTTTAAGTAAGTTCAAAGACCAATCATTCTTTGAAAATCACAAAAACATAAGCTTTGAGTTGTTTAACGATACATATACATGGGAAATTTTCTCGGTTTATACAGATAAAGATACAGATTGGCTGAAAACTAGCTTTACGACAGCGGAAGAGTTTACTAAGTATATACAAATTGTGAGAGCTAGATCCCTCATCAAAGTTCCTGCAGAAGTGGTTTATGAAGATACTCTTTTAACGTTATCTACATGTACAAATGTCGATGAGGACGAACGCATCATTATTCATGCAAAGTTAATAGAAAAGGATGGGGAATAAGAAAATGAAGAAGTTTAATAGAATGTTATTTTTATTGACTTTTATATTTGGATTTTTCCTTCAGCAGAATTATGTTGCCCACGCTGAAGAGCCTACAGCATTAAAAGTTAAAGTAACGACTGATAAACAAGAATACACTGAAACAGATGAAATTAAGTATAAACTAGCTATTTCCAATACATCAGAAGATTCTGTAGTTGATGTTGTCGTTAAAAGTACTCTACCTGAGGGATTAGAACTCGTAACTCAAAATTTAAATGTTGAAAATAATACAATTACATGGAATCTAGATGAAATTGCCCCTTCAAGTGAGACAAATCTAGAGTTTACCGCAAAAGTAAAAAGTGCTGATGCGGGTGTGGTAACACCACCGGTTAATACAGAAGTTAAAGGTGATGCTACACCAGGTGCTAGCATAGTTAAACAAGAGGTAAAAGCAGGAAGCAATGCAGCTCCTCAAACAGGTGATGATACAAGCTTCATTGGTTACTTCTTATTGCTGCTTGTGTCAATGGTTGTTCTTGTCGTTGCGATTAGAGCCATTCGCCAAAAGCGTGTACCAAAAGAAATAAGCTATATACTTATTCTAGGGCTGCTACTTTCTTCTTTTTCAGCGATTGCAAATGCAGAGAATCGTATGGTCGCAACGGCTGAAAATAGCCACGAATTAACAATTAATGATAAAACATATGTTTTAAATACTACTGTAGAAGGCTTTATTGAAAGCGAACGTGGAATGCTTGTCGGATATGTTGTTGATGCTGTAAGTAACGCACCGCTTAATGATGCCTCTGTGAAGATTTATAATGAGTCAGTTCTAGTAAAAGAGAGTGTTACCAAAGAGGATGGCTCTTATAAGGTTCGTTTAGAGCCAGGTTCTTATCATGTTGTCGTATCTCATCCGAACTATATCACGGATTCATCAAATGTAACAATCAACGAAGCTAATACAACAACTTTTGATGCAAAGTTACAATTGATTGGTAATGAATACATTGGAATTGGTACGGCGACAGGTAAAGTTGTTAATGCAGTAACAGGCGATCCTGTAGACGGACTTAACATTGATATTCGCAAAGGTAAAAACAATTTGTCTGGTGAAATTGTTGAGACTGTAGAGACAAATGAACAAGGCGATTATAGCGTTGAGCTGCCAGGTGGCAACTACACCATGGAAGTAAGCGGTAGAGGATATATTACAACATCTGCAAATATTATTTCTCTAGGTGGTCAGACAAAAGGTGACCAGAATGTATCAATTTCTCCAGACGGTTTATTAGATGAGGAAATCCGAGTGGTCTTAACCTGGGGTGAAGATCCTAGAGATTTAGACTCCCATTTCGCAGGACCTAAAGCCGATGGTGGCTACTTCCACGTATATTACATTGATCAGGATTATTCTGATCCGGAAAATGAAGTGAACCTTGATATAGATGATACGAATTCATTTGGTCCTGAAACAGTTACAGTCATCGACCGTATACAAGAAGGAACGTATACTTATGCTGTTCACAACTTTACAAATAGCCTTGATAAGGACTTGTCACTATCAAACTCTGAAGCGACAGTACGCGTATATAAAGGTGATTCTATAGTTAAAACATTCAATGTACCAATGGGTCAAGCAGGGAATATTTGGCGCGTATTTGAAATCTGCAACGGAGAAATCGTTCCAATCAACCGTATAGACTCTATCGACGACTGGACAAACCAAGAAAACTTCCTACCTGAAGAGTAGGGGTGCCAGTCACCGCCCGAATTTTGTCGAATGATTCTGGGGTGGCTCCACTAGTGTTATCATCTGCAGGGGGAATACTGGGGCGGACAGTTCCAGTGTCTATCTAAATACTTCCATTTTGTGAAACGCTGTGGGTGTAGTTTAGAATTAATGACCCTCATAAAAAAAGGCCGGGGCTAAGAGTTATAACTCTTAGCCCCGGCCTTTTTTAGTGGCTTTTTAATTGATAAACATATGCAAGTTGAGCGAGAGGGACATGGGTATTATAGAAACACTGTGGAAATAGTCTAAATGTCATATACTGTCGTAAGCGTAGTGCTAGGTACGCCCCGAGATTTGTCGAAAAGAATTCTTCTCATGTCTCACATTTTGGGACATGAGAAGAAGGTCTAATGAGATAATTAATGTCAGAGAAAATATTGTAAATGTGCTAGGAGGTGATTTCTATAATTAAAATTGCCTATGATATTTCTAAAGAGGTTAGTATTAAGGTTAATGAAGTGCTAGAGGAAATAATTTCATTCTTTATTGAACTAGGTGAAAGTAGTGGTGATTTTGACCACCAATTAGAATACATTTTTCCTTCGTTTATGGTTAGAAATGAGATTGATAAATGCAAGAAAACAGTATTTGAATTACAGGAGTATGCGACAGACAGCTTTCAACATATCCTAACACCACTTCAAGAATATGCACTCCATTTGTTAATCGAGTGGTATATAACTGGAATTGACGAGGAATATAATACAATAACTGACGTCTCTAATTTTACTCCTAAATCTGAAAATGATGAATATATCATTGAACACATAGATAATCTCGAATCATTTCAGTCCTTTTTATTTGACGACTGGGATTTTTTAAATGTTGATTCGTACGTTAATATGTTTTTTAAATCTCCCCAGCTACTAGAAATGTTTAATATCAATCTTGATGAATATATAGAATTAATGCCATATGATATCAGAGATAGGTATCTTCAAAAGCGTAGAAATAACCAATTACCTAATGAGGTTAGTGAAAATATAGAGGAGTTAATTATTAGATTGATATATTCTGCTATTAAGCAAAAGGAACTGGATCCTAGAAGATTGTTAGAGACAAAAGAAATGCAGTTAAGTGATGATATCGCTCATATTTTGCAAACATCATTAGCAGATAAAGGAGTAATTGTCGCTAGAGCGCGGAAACGCTGGGACGGTTCCGGTGTTTTCCTAATTAATTCCATTTTGAGTAACACTACGAGTATAGTCTAGAATTAATGTTCCTCAGTAAAAAAGGTCAGGGCCAAGAGTTTTAACTCTATGTCCTGACCTTTTTTAGTGGCGTTTTTAATTGATAAACATATGCAAGTTTAACTGGTATGGAAAATACTAGGGAAACGGAGGAACCGTCCCCATGTTCTTTATTAATATAAGCTGATTTCATAGAATTAAAATGCCGTTTTGTTTTGTTGTTCTCTAATCTTTTGAATTTTAGCCGAAGAACAGAAAAGAGTGAAGACCTCTTCGCAATACTCGCGGAAAGGCCTTCTTTTTCTTAAGTGAATCACTTCATACAGCATTTTTTATATTTCTTACCGCTACCGCACGGGCATAGATCGTTTCTGCCAATCTTTTCTGTATGGAATTTGGAAGCAAACATATCTACTTGTTGTTTTCGTTCGTTTATACGGCGTTCTTCTTCATCTAAATACTCTTTCATTTTCGGTAAATCTGGATGGTTTATTTCGTTGAGAACCAAGTTAACATAGAGGGGTTCGACCAAGTCTAGCATTCCTGAATCAAATCCATCTTCTATTAGTTTTTCTACAAGAGGAATGGCTTCAACGGATAGATGCTGACAAAGAGCATCTGCAATTAGTGTTTTCATTGATATATCGCCAGTTTGATTGAACAAGCGTAATAAAGCTTGTTGTGCGGATTTCGTTTTTATTTTTGCTAAAATATCAATGCTATAATAGTAGGTAGACCTGTTCAGAGCAACCAGTTCAACCTGGTTAATGACGTCGTCTGTCCCTATTTTAATAAGAGCCTTTGTTACTTCATCGAGAACGATATCTCCTTCGTCTTTGTCCAATATTTTTATTAAGTCAGGAATAACGGACTCTGTTCGAACTTCTCCTGCCATGAAGACGTTATAGATTCCTTCAATTGGCATGTATTCATGTTCATCTAAATTATTCCGAATCCCATTCTTAACCTCCCAATCAGGAATCTCCCCTCGGAGGATTAGCTCCTTTACGATTCTTTTTCCCAGATCAAAGAGTTGATGATTAAAACTATTTTCTAGTTCATTTATTATGTCGCCGAGCTCCATAAATAACCCTTCATCATCCAGTTTCTTGATTTCCTTAAGGTTATCTAGATATTGTTTATTGACAAACGTTTCTATTTGCTCCTGAAATGTTAGAAGGAGATCCGTACTGGCCTTGCTCATGAGTTGAAGGTACCAAATCTTGTTTTCATCGTCATTATTTAATCTGTTTATTAACTCTCTCAAGCCATTCTCATTAATAGGAATAAAACCAATATGCGGAAGTATGGAGGAAGGGAAGTTTGTCTTGTTCCCGGAATCAAATGCCTCCAATGCTGTAAAAAGTGTATCAGGTGTGACAAGATAACTATCCTTTAATATTCTCACAGCATAATGTTGTACAAAATGGTCCTTACTTAATAAAGCGGATTCGATTCTATTTAAAAAATTCACCATGGTTTCGTTGCCCTCTCTGTTTCTTGTGTTTTCTTTAGTATAGCAGAATTGAAACATCGGGAAGAGCAGGCAGGGACATGGGGACAGGTTATGTCTCACCGATAAAAGACGAGGGGCCTGTCTCTGGGGACCTCTCGAACAATACCTTATAGTATTACTTTTCCTCATAATCTTCCATACTTTTACAATATATGCTAATAATAATGAATGAATTATATTTTATAGTTTTTGACTTTATTATTTCTATAGACGGGGGCATGGTGTTTTGAAGACAAAGAAGAAAAAGGGAATAGAAGATTTTAAGCTTGCAAAAGGAATATTTATTTTTTCGCATTTGTTTGGTTGTGGTGTTGGTGTGTATCTGATATTTTCCTGCATTATGGGAATAATCGATAGTTTTGCAGACAACCAAATGGGCTGGGCAATTGTGTTTCTTATTGGAGCAGTGTTTATCTTGTATCTAGTTATTGATACAGGCAAAAAGGCGCTCCAAGCGTTTAAGGCAAAAAATGTATCTGAACTCCCATAACATTTTCAGCCAGACTGACAGGGCAATTTTTTTCAGAGGATTAAGAGGTGTTTAGTTGTTGAAAAAGTTAATAATAAATTTGTGTGTTGCTGTTTTTTTGATTGGCCTAACGGGCTGTGAAACGGCTTCAATTATAGATATCATTCATCCAGTAACGGAAGATAAGGAATTATCCAAAAGTAATTTTTCCGATCCTGAGTTAAAGCCGTATCTAATTGAGGGAGTTTTATTTAACCCTTATATGAGGCAAGGTGATACTACGGAAATTGGAGAGGATTACTATTATCATTATTATTTACGTTTAGCTGTTTATAAGCATCCGAAAAATACAAGTGCAGTTACTGTTAATAGTGTGAAAATAGTTGGTGGAAACGATGTTACCTTCAAAGATGTATATCAAGATATATCTACACCTTTAGAATTCACAATTGATGAAAAACACGAATCTATTCAGGTGAGTGATGGCACTCTCATTGAAGAGATTAATGACTATAACATGAACCTAACAGATAACAGTAAGCTTAAATTAACCTTGAATGTAAGCGTAGAATCTAACGGAAAAACAATGACGCGTGATCTAACCTATGTATTCGAAACAAGAACCCGAACCTTCAACGTAATGAGATAAGGTGCCAGGTACCACCCGAATTTTGTCGAAGTGTCGGAGCAAAAGATTGTTGTCAAACTATCACCATCAGAGCACAAGAAACCAGTTATTTGGATTGAAGAAAGCAACCTTGCTTTGAGGGATAAGGTGACCACCGTTCTTTAGAAACACTGTGGAAATAGTCTAAATGTCATATACTGTCGTAAATGACGTTACCTTATAATGAAATAATGGGATATTTTACAAGTTGTGAGAGATCATTTGCTGAATCTATACCCAACAAGATGATGCCCAAACGTTATTTTAATTAAAAAGGAAATGTGAGTAATGTCAGATCTAAAAGTTTTTGAATCTCAAACCTTGAGTTTGGCCATGAAGCAACGTGCCGACGAGTATAGAACATTTAAAGACCAGTTGGAACAATTAAAGCAGGCTTTTGTGGAAATTGTTCAGTTGGATGATTTTAAGGGAAAAACCGCTACAGCGATAAAAGGATTTTATCAAGCTCAAATCGATGTTGTCGAAGCCTGGGAGCTGTTTTTGGCGGAGCATATTCGATTTTTGGATGATATTGACCGAAGGCTTGATGTGCTGGGCCTGTCTGGAGAGAAATTGGTTCATGCTCCATTTTTACAAGATACTCTTGCGAACAAAGCCCGAAACATGGACGAAATCGTGTCTGACAAGGAAGCTGAGTTAAAAAGGATTTTCCTCCAGATTGATGATATTCTTCCTTTAGAGGTTTTTTCGAGGGAAAACTTTGACCAGCAAATTCATCAGGCTGAAAAAGGGCGCAAAGAGACCATTGAAATCGTATATGAATTGGATCGCCAGCTCGTAAAAGAATATCAATTGACCGAAATTCAGGAAAATTATACCGTGGGACTCTTGAAGGATCTGCTGGAAGCGTCCCGAAAGAATGGTGTCGTTTCAGCTGTCCATTTTGATTCAGAAGCCTATCATAACAGCGAAACTTATCAGTTAAAGGATGAAATGGCGAAACGGGTAAAAGAATATCTTGATTTTAAGAATAGACAAGATTTAGCTTGGTATGGCGCCATCGAAGCGGAAGAATCGCTGAATCGGCCCTGGTATGAGAAAGTGTGGTCCGGTGTTCTCATTGGTTCTGGCAATGCAGTTGAAAGTGCAGTAGAAGGATTAAAGGGAATGGCTAATTTTGGGGAAAGATTAGATAACTTGGCCCACCCTGCGCTTTATAACAGTGAAAAACTTTTAAAATATGCAAATGATGTTGGGTATTTTCTGAATGCTGCTGTTTCTGTAAAAGATAATTGGCGCTCCGTCTTGAATATGCCAAAATATATTTGGAATGCGGTTACAGCCGCATGGGATCGTGATTTTGTTCATGGGGATGTCGAAAGCAGGACAGCTTTTATTACCAGTGGACTTACCTCTATCGGACTCTCGATTTTAGGTGATAATGGATCATCAAAGATTGGTAATCTTGCTAAAATGGGTAATATGGCGGCGAAGTCTGCCGTACATATTCCAAAGATTCATAATAGTCCTGAATTGGCACTCGCTGGAGTTCCAACTGTTTCAAAACCTGTACCTTATAATGTTCTGGATGACAATGGACTTTTAACGCAGATTAAAACGAATGTCGATGAGATTTATGGAAATGGTAAGGGAACGGGTAAGAGTGCTAAGGATTTTGAAAAATCGTTAGTCAAGTTGCCACCGGCCGAGCGAGTTGCAGCTGTAAGAACAAAAGTACAGGAAGTTGCTAAAAATAATGGTTTAATAAAGGATTCAAAATTGAGTAAGATTAATGGTAGAGATGTATATAAAGACCCTAAAACAGGTGATTTATATTCGGTAGATACACAGCATGGTCGATTTGAAAAAACAAATAGCAAAGGAAAGCATCAAGGGGAGGTTGATTTTGATTTTAAGCCAACTAAACCTGCCGATGTATCTGGCGGTCATAATTTAAAAATTAAATAGAAAGGATGTAACAGGATGCTTAAGAGTGATTGGATATCTGTTAAGGAAATCGCAGACGATACTCGAATTTGGAGTGGGACCATAGTTAGGATTTTTAGAGGGGCATTAAATGAGGATAACTGTGAAGATAGTTACTATGATTATATAGTGTCTTTTATATATGATAATACTGACTATTTACAGTTAACCTGTCTATCACAAGGAGAGGGTGGAAATATTGTTTGTGTATTACAAACAGAACCCAATTCTAATTATTCATTAGGGAGGGAATTGAAAAGAATGATGGATGATGGCAAAGACTCTGTGTTTGTAAATTTTTCCCCTAAGTGTACCGTGAAATAAACATCTACTAGGAGTCCTTGGGGGCGAAGGGACATAGGGACAGTTCATTCACTGTTCTACTATTTTTTGGAATCACCGGAAACGCTGGGGCGGTTCCGGTGTTTTCCTAATTAATTCCATTTTGAGTAACACTACGAGTATAGTCTAGAATTAATGTTCCTCAGAAAAAAGGCCAGAGCCAAGAGTTTTAACTCTATGTCCTGACCTTTTTTAGTGGATTTTTAATTGATAAACATATGCAAGTTGAACAGGTATGGAAAAAACTGGGGGAACGGTGGAACCGTCCCCATGTTCTTGACGGAACCGCGAAGGTGTAATGTGTCACCAATCATTCATATTTTTCCAAAAAAAGCATGTCCCTTTTCATCATTTAAACCTATATAGGGGGTGAAGAAATATATTTGATGAAGGGTAGTGGTAATGATGGCAATGTTTAGAATGGTGCGGACTGATTTTTGGCTTAATCCAATGATTTCAGAGGAGATGAGTCCGGAGGATAAGTACTTTTACTTGTATTTACTGACGAACCACAACACCACTCAAATTGGGATTTATAAAATTACGAAGAGGCAAATGGCGTATGATATGGGTTATTCCATTGAGAGTATCCAAGCGCTAATGGAGCGATTTATCCAGCATCACAAACTGATTCGTTACAATCCGGAGACGAGAGAGATTGCCCTAAAAGACTGGGCGAAGCATAACTTCCGAAAAGGCGGAAAACCGGTCATGGATTGTATTTATTCGGAGTTGAAAGAGGTTGAGGATCTTTCTCTTATTCAATATTTATCGAACTATATTGATAAGCAGGAATTTCGCAGCTTGTATGAATCTTTTGGTAGAGCGGCGGAAGATCTTTCTATCTGTGAAAATCAAGATAATACCGAGGATGATTCTTATTTTTACAAAAATAACGATACGTTAGCGGCCCGTCAGACGATACGTGTACAAAAAGAAGAAGAAGAAAAAGAAAAACAACAAGAAAAAGAAAAACAACAAGAAAAAGAGACGGTGCTTGGGCCTGATTTAAAAATCAATTCGGATGTTGAGTTTCACTTTCCAGAACATAATCAAACCACTGATGTTCAGGAAATCATTGCGTTTTGGGATGATAATGGTTTTGGCTTAACGAACATCCATGGAAAACAGCAGCTGTTAGCTTGGTTGGACGATTCTAGTTTTTTGCAGCCAAAAGATGTGATTGTAAAAGCGATGACGATTGCTTGTGTCAATAATAAGCGAACGCTGAGCTACGTGGTTGGGATTTTGAAGAACTGGGAAAACAACTCGTTGCTGAGCGTAAAAGAGATTGATTTTTACCAACAGAACCAAAAGACTGCCCTAAAATCTAACACGATTCCTCCCGACAGAGTGATTCCGAGTGAATTTGAGCTCGATTTAACGGCCGGTGAAGAAGAATGAGCGTGGTCGAGAAAGCATTCTTGGGCTGCTAGATGAAGGCAGCCTATCTGCTCAAGGATACCGAAATTCAATCGGAGCAGCTTGAAGAAACGCGCCATCAGGTCATCATGCGAGCGATGGTGGCCTGTTGTGAAGACTGGCGCTGGAGCAGTCTATCCAAAGCAGTTGTTAGATTCTGCCCCGGTTTTAAGGATGTTTTCCCCTGACATAGAAATCGCAAGGGGAAAATTTAAAGAATTTAATGAACGAAAAAATCAAGACAAATGTCTAGAAGCCGAAGCGCCTCAGAAACGTTTAATAGATGAAGAGGCAAGACGAGAAATCAAAAAGGTGCTTGTTGCGACGATCGAAATCCCACAGGTAAAATGCATGCCAAAACTGCAAAGAAAAGAATTACTGCGAAAAATAAAAAAGATAGACGGGTTGTCAGTGCGGCAAGCAGCAAGGATATTGGGGATATAGGTTAGTCACGTCTTTAAAGTTTAGAGAAAGCGTAGTGCTAGGCACCGCCCAAAGTTTGTCGAATGGTTTTTAGTGGTAGGGCACGCGAGAGAATGATTAAGGGATAATCTAAATAAAAAGAGATGTGTTTAGATTAATGTTCCTTACAATGAAGCTTTCTCTTCTGCGGGTTATAAAAGTTAGTACCATTTCATGTGGTTCCCCTCTAATTTGTTTCTTAACGCTTATAACACAAGAAGACTAGCGCAAAGGTACCTCTTGGAAGATTGTCAGCGCCAAGCCCAGTGACAGATCGGCAAGTTCCGGATTAATGAAACTCCACGCAACTCATATTTATAAATCATCGTAGAACTGTCATGAATTTCCACTAGATTTCCAGCTGGCCAGAGGGATCTGGTTCAAATGGCATTCCTTTACCCAGTAAGAGGTCCTATGAAACAAAATTAGGGATGAAAATGGGAAAACGTATCATAGATAGGTTCTATGAAACAAAACCGGGGATAAAAATCAAGAAAGTGTGTCATAGATAGGTTCTATGAAACAAAACCGGGGATAAAAATCAAGAAAATGTGTCATAGGGAGGTTCTATGAAACAAAACCGGGGATAAAAATCAAGAAAGTGTGTCATAGAAAGGTTCTATGAAACAAAACCGGGGATAAAAATCAAGAAAGTGTGTCATAGGGAGGTTCTATGAAACAAAACTGGGGGTGAAAAACAAGAAAGTGTGTCATAGGGAGGTTCTATGAAACAAAGCTGGGGATGGAAAATGAGAAAGTGTGTCATAGGGAGGTTCTATGAAACAAAACCGGGTCAGAAAAGCAGTTAAATGTTTCATAGAAAACTCATGAGTTCAAATCCCAATGGAATAATAGCCAAAATGAACTTTTAAAGTTCTCATAAGTTCAAAGCACGCTAGGAATAGACGACTCCCGTAATGTATAACTGCGCCAGCAGTTATACATTACGGGAGTCGTCCGACCAAAAGTATTTGGTGATTTATTAGAATTTCTGCTGAGTGGAAGCATTTTTACTGGAGTTTTTAGATAGAGGTCGGGGAGTTATCCACTAAACCACGTCTACCTGGTCTATTAATACAGTTCTTACTTTCCGGTATAGGCTTTTACATACGCATGGCTTTTAATGAAGTATAAAACATTATATAAGCATTTATATTGTGTGTCGGGTTCACGCTTGCGTGCTTCTTTATCATTTCCGTCAATTTTTACATGTAGATGGAAGGGGTCGAACTGTTTTACAGATGCTGGAGCTTCCTCTGGATGATAATGAGCATGAAATTTCATTAATATACCCGAACTATCTTCCCAATCGTAATGGTATTCTATAATCTCACCAGAAGCATTATCGATATATTCAACGCAATAAAGAGGGGGTATTTCTAGGTGCAGTTTAAATTTAATTCTTTTCGCTTGAACTGATACATTGGGCCCGTGATGTATGAGTGCTCTTTTGCTGGGGATAGGAGTGACTTCGTCAATAATGTCTTTGTAGTCCAATGTTTCAAGTTTACGAAAATTTGATCTCTTAATCCCGAGAGTCTTCACTGCGAATCCTTTGTAAGAAGAAAGACCACATAGCAGCATCTGCTTCCTCTTGTGCTGAAAGTTGATCCCAGTCTCTATCCCCAAAAACAGCCTGGAAATCTTCGCCGTTATATTTCTCTTTAAAGTGTTTTAAATATAACCGAATTTGCTCCTTCTCAGAAACAGTGTTAACCTTTCGGGAATTTTCCCATTCTGCTATGTCATATTCGTAAGCTTCAACCACTTCTTTAACTTGGTAACGGGTACCGGATGGCGCATCGTACCAGGTTTCAGGGTGAATCTTTACCTTTTCATGTGAGTTTTTACGAACTATTTTTTCCATCGTACCATCTGGTAATTCAATTAAGAATCTCCCCTCATGGATCCAATTATTAATCGATGTAGTGCTTACACCGAAATATGTTGCTAACTGACCAGTGGTATAGCCTTTCACAAGTTCTTGTTTTGGTATCTTATACTTGTACATTTTGTTTTTTCGAGGAGTTGACGCAACTTTTACCATGCTGAGCAACAATTCTTCTAATGTGCTTTTTGCAGTGTCAATGTTGTCCAATAATGAAGCTTCAGATAATTTGTCACTAGATTTATATTCATCTTGTACTAAGTTATAAATAGCTTTGATAAAAATAAGTCTAAATTGCTTGTCAGCAAAACTATCTGAGGCCCATTCTTCCAGATTCATTTTATTTAACTTTTGAATTTTATCTTCAAAAATTCGTTGTTCAATTTCTGTAATAGCCATTTTCAATTCACCTCACACCCCCAATATACCAAAAACTACAAGTAACTACAAGTAACTAAAACTAACTCTCGTACTACAAGTATTATTTTTTGTTTTGGATTTTATACTATTTTGTATTCGACAAATAGTGCATATGCATAATACGGAAACAGGGGGAAGGTTCTGTACTGCACCCCAAAAGGTTAGATTTTACTCTAACATTTGGGATGCAGTACCATTCGAACAGTTTATTTTGGGTGGGACATGGGGACAGGTTTACTGTCCCAACGATAGGTGGGACATGGGGACAGGTTTACTGTCCCAACGATAGAAATATCCTTATACTATTTTTACTGGGACGAGGGACCTGTCCCTGTGGACCATGATTATGATTGCAAATAGTTTATTCACTATTGTGCTTGTAGAAAGTAATATTATAATAATAGGTGGTAATACACCTAGAATAATTAAAATTCTCCCTAGGTAAAACAACTAGTCATCTCCAGTCTTTCTTAATATGTTTGTTATGTATTCTAATATATTTGTCGTGACTAGAGAAAACACGCCTAATACGAGTATAAAAGTAAAACAAATTATTTTCCCTTTTAGGTCAAAAGGGAATAACAGACTTACAAAAGCCATTACCAAAAAGGTAATAAATTTCATTTTCTTGGCTGTTTTAAACAACTTATTCTTCCTCTCCATGTTATTTAAATTTAGCAAAAACACCACCGCCAACTTTCCTCCCACCTATATATGCACCAGTTTCTTGACCTGCGTGTAAAAGGAGTATGTATCCATGTTTAAACAAGGTCGTTTTTTGATGTACATTTTTGCTACTATATTATTAATATCTTCCTTCTTCTTTCCTCAGCCTGTGGAAAAAAGAATCTTAACTGCTATTGCTGCATTAATTATTGGTGGAATAGGAATTGGAATATCTTATCTATTAGAAATATTAAGTAACAGATCAAAGGACATATTTAAAAAGAATAGAGAATCATAATGGAGCTTTTCCTGGGACATGGGGACAGGTGTTTATTGCAAAATAAAAGTACAGAGGTTTGCGAGGAATTTGTGCAGAACTTAACTGCATAAAAAAAGGCTTGCCAGCCCCTAAAATATCTCCTACTG
>NZ_JABAIT010000044.1 GCF_012843265.1 Bacillus sp. DNRA2
AATGGAATTTAAAAAAGATGACCCCTATTCAATTTAGGAATCATCTTCTAGTTGCTTAACCTCTTTTTTTATTGTGTCCTTGACATGGGTGCCATTTTAAAACGGCCTCCGTTTACTTCTTTTTATTTTTCGCCATGATAAAAATTGGCTCTAATTCGCCTGCTTCATAAATAAACGACAGCGCTGTAATTGGTACCCGACCGCTTGCAAAAAAGCTCATCGTCATATGGGCTAGAACGTCATAACCAGTGTCATTTTGAATATCAGCAATAAGAAGAACGTCCTGATGCGGGACAGCCACAGCCATTGTACCAGTAATCTTATCTGACATATCCTTTAGAAACGCCTGGTTTAGAATTCTACTTGCATCATAACCATCATTTGATCTGACAAAATAGTATTTGTTTCCGGCCACCTCATCCTCTTTTAACGGAATCGACAGAGCCCGCACATTAAACATTGCGGTTTCACGGATACGTTCGATAGACCAAGCTGCCTCGCTAAGTAGCTGTTCATCGATTAATCGATATGAATTCCCTAAATCTAAAGCATAATAAATTCTTGTTTCAGCAGTATGCTCGTCATAGATAAAAGGGATATTTTCTTTTGAGCTAGTTGGAAATGAAGTTGCTCGAATAACCGGAAATATTTTCTGTTCGTTTCCGTTGAGAGTGACCGAATTCCCCATTGCTTGGAGGCCTTCCTCAACAAAGTACACAACCTCATCAATTGCTTGATCCTTTTGCTCATGCCATTTTGCGACGATTCCGGGAAGGGCTACATTAATGCCTTGTCCAGTTCGGAGATTTTCGATTCTTAGCTGGTCTTTTTCACGATCATAGATAAATTGACGACTTGGGTGCTTTAAACGTTTTTCCAGCTCTTTTCTAAGCTTTTTTGTATCCATTTTATTTCAAACCGGAAATAAACGCTTCGATTTCTTCTTGTGTTTTTCGATCCTTGCTCACAAATCGGCCTAGTTCTGTTCCGTTGTTATAAGCGATAAAACTTGGAATACCGAAAACATCCAATTCAGCACAAAGGTCGATAAATTGATCACGATCGATATGGATGAATGTATAATCAGTGAACTTTGCTTCAATTTCTGGTAGAACCGGTTCAATTACGCGGCAATCCTTGCACCAATCTGCTGAAAATAGGAAGATATACTTACCATTTTCACGAAGCTCACTAAATTGCTGATATGATTCTAATTTCTTCATTTTGTCTTCACCTCTAAATTATCTTTCCCAGATAACTGTTCAGTTACCTTAATAAATTGATGATAACAGGAGGCATAAGCACATGCAATTAATTCGAATTAACAAAAGCCGAAGGCGCCTTGCACTAGGCGCTATTCTAGTTTAAATAAAAATACCACAGTCCCATGACTGTGGTATTGATTGGGTAAGTTTATTTTGTTTTAGCTTTTTCCATTTTTACTGAATTGATAATTTGCATCATATATTCTGCATCATTTTTCATACTTTTTGTTTTGGTTTCAGTTGTCAGCTTCACACCACCGATTCCAATAGTTAGTTCCTGTTTGTCTTCTCCAAGATCATGAATCAACAAGAAACCAAATTTGTCACCTTTTTTATACGTTTTTTTATAATCATATTTTTTCGCATCTAAAGTGGCGTTATAGACAACTTTACTATTTGTACCTTCATGCTGATTATAAAATAAAATATATGTTTTTGAACCGTTTTTTAGTAGGACATTGTTTTGCGTTTTATCTTTAATTTCAAATCCAAATGGCAAATAGAAATGGACTGCTTCATTTTTATTATTGACCTTTTTCGGTGCGCTATTAAAAACTCCAGAAACCTTTTGCTCAGTCGCTTTATAGGCATCCTTTTCATTCGCTGAACAGGCACTTAGCAGTAGGACAGCTACGATAAAAAGCAAGGCTCCCTTTAAGAGTCTTGTCATGATAAAACACTCCTTGCTTAACGATTTTCACTTTTTATATCATAACTTTAATCGTTGGACAAAAACAAGGGGATTCATCGCCATTTTTTTACCATTTTAATAAAGTGTCAAAAATTATTCATCATTCTTGCTTGATTTCCCATTTAAGCGATAAAGATATTGTCCATACAATAGCTTCGTCACATGGGTAAACATCGTAGCTCGGTCGATTAGGCCAGCTGAAAAGATGCCAATTGCCCCCTCAGATTTTCGAATATTTTCCTTATGGGTTAATTGATCCATTACAGGACCGAGCTCTTGACCATTCTTTAGCGCATCAGCAACCTGCTCTGGCAACAGAATTCTCGCTCCGCCAGCAATAATTGGTCGTTCATCTTGATATGTTACTAGCGCCCCCCAGTTACATAGGAATAGACCAAAGGAAGTTTCATGCACCCCTCCTTCAAGCCCAATCCCTATGTGACCCTCACCTAGATTTAAGGCGTTAGTTGCTCGATTGACCGCTCCCATGATTGTTTCCTCATCGGAAAATGGCTGGTTACTCACTCCCGAAGGCGCATCAACGGAGACAAATTGAACTTGTTCCAGGGAGAATGCTTGCTTGACTGCCTCAATCTTGGCTGGATTTTTAGAACCAATAATAATCTTCATATATCCTCCATTATTGATTGCTGCGAATACTATCCACAGTTGATTGGTCACATGAGCGAACTAACTTAACGATTAGTTCTTTCGCTGCAGCATAATCATCGACATGAATCATTGAAGCATGAGTATGGATATAACGAGAGCAGATGCCAATCACAGCACTAGGAATCCCTTCGTTAGCTGTATGTACGCGTCCCGCATCAGTTCCGCCCTGTGATACAAAGTATTGGTAAGGAATATGATTAGATTCTGCCGTATCAAGAACAAACTCCCGCATGCCACGATGAGTAACCATGGATCGGTCCAGAATGCGCAATAACACTCCTTTACCTAAATGACCAAATTCCTTTTTATCTCCAGTCATATCGTTTGCCGGACTGGCATCCAACGCAAAGAAAAGATCTGGTTTGATTAGATTGGCTGCTGTTTGTGCCCCTCTGAGACCAACTTCTTCCTGAACAGTAGCACCAACGTATAAGATATTTGGCAATGTCTCCTTGTGGGTTTCCTGTAAAAGCTCAATGGCTAAACCACAGCCGTAACGATTATCCCAAGCTTTCGCCAGAATTTTTTTCGGATTTGCCATAGGCGTAAACGGACAAATCGGGGTAATTTGTTGACCTGGCTTAATGCCAATTTTAAGCGCATCTTCCTTATTATCAGCACCAATATCTATCAGCATATTTTTGATATCCATAGGTTTATTTTTTGTAGAATCATCTAAAAGATGTGGTGGAATGGAGCCAATGACCCCTGGAACCGGTCCATTGGGAGTAGTAATGTTCACACGTTGGGCCAACAGTACTTGACTCCACCAGCCTCCTAGCGGCTGAAAGCGGATCATCCCATTATCAGTAATTTGGGTTACCATAAAACCGACTTCATCCATATGACCAGCAACCATGATAGTGGGTCCAGAATCATTTCCTCGTTTTACTCCAAAAATACTGCCGAGCTTGTCTTGAACTATTTCATCGGTATACTTACTAATTTGTTCACGCATAAACGCACGCACGGCATGTTCATTGCCTGCTGCTCCCGGTAATTCAGTTAAAGTTTTAAAAAGGCTAAGAGTCTCTCCGTTCATTTATTCATGCTCCTTCATAGTGAGTCTTGGGATTGATGTTAAATATATATGTTCATCTTACCGAAATTTTTCAAGACAATCCACCATTAGCCATTTGTGTTAGCAGCTTGCTTGTAAACAAACGCTATTATATTATGAACTCTTTCTGCCATCTGATATGATATATGGTAAATGACGATACTGTTTTATTTTTTCAAAAGGGGGTATATGTTTGAACTGGAAAACATTTTTAATTGGGGTTGGTTCAGGGCTTGCTGGTGGAATTATAGCATCGTATTTACTGACAAAAGACCAGCAGAAAAAAATTTCTCCTGAGAAAATTCTGCAGCAGGTAAAATCGGCGTTTAAGGAGCAAGGGCCCATTCTCGGGTCATGGATTCATATGGAAGCGGAAAACTACGAAAAGAACAATCTCAGCTATCTTGTATATAAAGGTGGCATTTCCAAAAACAATCAAGACCGAACTGTACAGTATGAATTTATCGCTGATGCCACAACGGGTACTATTTTATCAATACAAGAACTTTAACGGCAAACTGACTTTCATGTAAAATTGATTGTAATAATTGTAAGCAAAAAGGGCACCTTATACCAATGAGAGGTATAGGTTGCCCTTTTGTTTTTATCGAAACTGTGCTTCAGAACGATAAATTCGATTTCCTTTTTGTGAGAACTTTTCTTCGTATTCTGTCATGATATTACCCTCGAAATCACTGTTATGAAGATCGAGGCTAACCCATTTCAACAGCAGTCCGTACTCGGAAAAGCTTCTCAACGAATACTCAAATAAACCTTGATTATCTGTTTTAAAATGGATTTCACCTTGGTTAATTAAAATATCCTCATATTGCTTTAAAAAGGTTTTATAAGTTAAACGTCGCTTTTCATGGCGATTCTTCGGCCAAGGATCAGAGAAATTCAAATAGATACGGTCGACTTCACCCTTTGCAAAAAACTCAGATAGATTCTCGGCGTTTGCGTTTAGTAGCTTCAAGTTTGGAACTTCTGCTTCAATTACGCGGTCCAAAGCTGTAACAATGACGCTTGGCATTAATTCAATTCCAAGATAATTGATGTGTGGGTTTGCTTGTGCCATACCTGTAATAAAGCGACCTCTGCCCGTTCCGATTTCGATATGAAGCGGCTGCTCAGTATCGAATACCTTGCTCCAGTTTCCTTTTAAGCTTTGTGGAGAGGTTATAACATATTGAGGGTATTGTGCTAATTTATCATTTGCCCATGGTTTATTTCTTAATCTCATTCGTGACACTCCTAAACAATATATACGTTCAAACAATAGCACGGCATGTTTGCTGTTGCAAGCTTAAATATTTCCTGTAGTGTAGTTCCTTTCCTATTTTCATAAGTAAGTTTAAGCGAATGAATAAACTAAAAAAGGAATCCACACATTAAGAGTGAACTCCTCCTCGAGAAAGGAACGATAACCATGCCATTAAGTGATCAAGATCAAGTGAATTTATTAAAGGATATATTAACGAACCACCAAACTGATTGCTGTGGTTCCGTGTCCGAATGTGAACAATTAGACCGTTTAGTAAGCTCGTTAATGGACAATTCCAATATTAATCAAAATGTAAAATCAGTACTAAGAAAAATCCAAAGCTACAGTCAATCCGGAATTCACGCAGCTAATTTAAATCAACATATTGAAGCAAGTCAGCAATCCTTATCGTCGTGGGTTAACGATATTGATGAATTCTCTTAGAGAATTTTATCTAAATAATCAATCCAACGCTTCATTTCCGAAATACGACTTTGTTTTTTATGCCAATGAATCGATGCCAATGTATGGGCGAGAACATACCATTTCATCCGAAGCATTAAATCATCTGTTGCTTCGATTCCATAAACGCTTAACCACTTCTGCCAATCACTTTCAGGGACATACCAATATAGCAATGAGCCTAAATCCATCGCAGGGTCACCAATCATTGCTCCGTCCCAGTCAATTAAATACAACTGGTTGTTATCACTGAGCAGCCAGTTGTTATGATTTACATCCCCATGACAAACAACTAATTTATCACACTTTATATGATGAACTTCGTTGGTTAAAAACTCTACAGATTTTTTTATCGACGGAATTTGCAATAATTCAATATCAAGCCCCTGCTGTACCATGTGCAGAAACGAAGCCGGCATAATGGGTTTAACTCCTAATCTGCTTAACATTCCCAATAATGGTTCAGAAAGATGGATTTTACGCAGCAGCTTAGCTACTTTTTCATCGTTCATTTCTAACGGAGATAATTCCCTACCATTTAACCATTGCTGGGCCGTAATGACGTCACCCGTTTCCAGTCGTTTTGTCCAAACTAGTTTTGGGACTAAACCCTCTGCTGACAAAACGGCAAGAAAAGGGGAAGAATTTCGCTTTAAAAAAAGCTTTTGTTCTTCATATTGTGCAAAAAAAGCTTTTCCTGTCGCTCCTCCTGCTGGGACAATTTCCCACTCAATCCCTAATAAATGCTCCAAAGTTGTTCACCTTCATTAATTCACAATTTCCGTCAAATTGCCAAAGTTAATTAGAAAAGCCAAGCGCCCATTTTTATCCTTCCAGAACGATTTCTTCATTATCATGATGACCTTGTTCTTTGCAGGATTGGGCGCTAAGCTCATAATTTATTAAATAAACATATAATAATTTTTTCCAAAAATCGATTAAAATTGACAAATACAATCTTAATAATATTATCCCCTATTTGCTTTCCTAGTCAAGCCTCTTTAGCTCAAAAGCTTTATTACCATTTTTTTCATTTTACTAAAACGGCAACACTTATCGGTTCAATAAAATAACGGATATGACTTGTCTCCCCGATTGGAACTGGACTTGACGCCGTGCCATTTGCCAAAACATGCCATTCTCCACTAATCGGCAGCTGTATTCCAATATAATCATTCATTGGATTGATCAGCACCACAATATGATTCCACAATCCATATTGGCCAACATCCTTTAAAAAATAACCAATTAACGGCTTTTCCAACGTTAAGAATGAGCTATGCTGTCGAATTTCCTTTGCTGTCGGAAAGCGGAACGCTTGATGTGATTTTCGAATCTTGATCAACCCTTTAAGATAATCAACATTATCCTGATGTTGAACTTTTTTACTCCAATCAAGCCAATTCACCTCATCCGGCGAACGATAGCTGTTCCCCACTCCATTTTTGCTTCGAAAAAACTCCTGACCGCTATGAAGAAACGGAATACCCTGAGCTAAAACGACCATCGACGTCGCAAGACGATGTCGCTTTTCAATCATGGCATATTCACTATTTTGATAACAACAGGAAAGCTTATCCCATAGTGTATGGTTATCGTGCGATTCAACGTAATTGACGGTTTGAATGGGCTCTGTAAAAATGCCTTGTGTTGGCTTTTCAATCCCTACGCTCCCAGCCAATACCTGCATGGCAGCCTCATGATAATGGTCATTGCCAAAACAATAACCACGGTCATACAAATTAAAGGTACTCCCCTTGATTGAATCGCGAAACCAATCATTAAATTGAGCGATCCTGGGAAGGTTTTTTTGATTTCGAATATTCGCCTTATCATCCGGTGAAATCGGTGTATTTAAATCCCAGCCTTCACCGAGAATAATTGCCGTGTCGTCCATTTCATCGACAAGCTTTCGAACCTGATTCATCGTTTCAATATCAATAATCCCCATTAAATCAAAGCGAAAGCCATCCACATGATATTCTGTCATCCAAAATCTAATAGAATCTAAAATAAATTTCCGAACCATTAACCGTTCCGATGCAATATCATTCCCGACACCTGTGCCGTTTGATGGCATGCCGTGATGATCATGGCGAAAATAATAACCTGGCAGGATTTTTTCAAACGAGGATTGCTCTCTGATGTAAACATGGTTATACACCACATCCATAATCACGCGTAAACCCAAAGTCTGTATGGACTGAATCATCTTTTTCAACTCGATAATTCTTGCATAAGGGTCCTTAGCGTTACTAGAGTAGCTTCCTTCGGGGACATTAAAATGGAGCGGATTATAACCCCAATTATAATCCTCTTTATCACCTAACTCATCAATACCTTCAAAATCATGAAAGGGCAAAAATTCTACATGAGTGACGCCTAATTCGTATACGTACGTTATGCCGGTTGGCAACCCATCCTCACCACATGTACCGGCTTCCTGTGCTCCCAAATAAAGACCTTTTTGACTCGCTCCACTTGCAGGATGAATCGTAAAATCTCGTATATGCGTTTCGTATATAATCGCATCTGTTGGATGTTTCAAGCTTGGTGGGTTCGGTTTTGCCATTCTTGTTTTTTCCAGATTAACAATAACACCCATTTTACCATTGGCAGTAGCGCTTACCGCATATGGATCAATAACCTCACGCCAGCTTTGGTTAATACAGATGAGAAAAGAGTAATGATAAAGCTCATAATCTCCTTTTCTTTCGATAAACCAAACTCCCTTTTTATTGCGATTCATTACATATTCTTCAGCAGAGTCTTGATTAGGTGATAACAGCTTTACCCTTACAGAAGTTGCCGTTGGGGCCCATAGCTTCAGACTAATCCGTTGCGGTGTATAGGTGACACCCAAATCATTACCTTCATAATAAAAACGCTGATCAAATTCTGGGGTGCGAATGACAGAGCCAATTTGTAAATCGGTCACTCCACCATGTTCATCTACAATCCAGGATGTTTCTCCAAATTGAACTTCGCTTTTATAATGACAAATATATTTAATATTAGCACCAAGGCTGATAATTTCTGCAATCTGAAGCTCGTGCCTAATGCCATCTTCAATTAGATAAAAGTGATTTGATATTCCGTTTTGATACGATTTAGGGAGAAGAATAGTGATCACATGCAACTCATCCAAATATGCTTCAAATTGGCGATCATCCAGACCCATCAAAATTCAACTCCTTTAATTCCTCTTTACGTCTGCAGCGATTGCTTTGACATGGATATAATTGACAATGCCTTTGGAATGACCTCAAGTTCCAGAGGGGTATTTCCACAAATTTCACCATCGGCATGAACTAACAAAGAATGTGAAGAGGAAATCGAAATCTTTTTCCCCGATAAAAGTGTCACCTCTTTAAATTTCACATGTCCTCCCCAGAAAACGCTAACAAAAACAGCCAAAAGCTTAATTTTCGATAGTTGGTTTACAATCACAATATTTAGTTCACCGTCTGTTGCGATTGCCTCAGGTGCAATAATCATTCCGCCTCCATAAAACGGCTGATTTGCAATCGTGATAAACCAAGTACTTGGGAATGAGTATTGCTCTCCGTCAATATTGATATCGATGCGACTGCACTTAAAGGAAAATAATTTTTTGATTAAAATCAAACCATACACCAGTCCACCAAGCGAAAACCTGTTAAATAACAATTTGAGTTTTGATTTATTTGCACCTGATGCTACCTCAGCGTCAAAACCAGCTCCCATATTGTTGGCAAAAAAGATTTCTTTTCCACCATGATTGAACCTTACTTTTCCAATATCTATATACTCCCGCTTTTTCTGCTCATGCTCGATGATTTGCTTTAAGGCGAGCAATGGCTCATTGGGAATCCGATAGCCCCTAGCAAAGTCATTCCCAGAACCACATGGGATAATACCCAATTTGATGCTAGAATAATGAATGATTCCGTTGATAATCTCGTGAATGGTTCCATCTCCGCCAACAGCTACGACAACTGTTTCACCAATACTTCCTTTAGCAATCTCTTCTGCAATCGCACTTGCATGTCCGGGATATTGAGTAAAATAAATCTGATATCTGACCCTTCTTCGTTCCAGCTCGGCTTTTACCACTTTCCATATGTGCTCTCCATATCCATTCTTTGACTGAGGATTTACAATAAAATGTAATGTATTCATCAAACCAACCTCTTATAGTATGTATATCGTTTCTTGTTTCTCCCGATGTATCTTTTGTCGTTTTATTTTTAAAGTTTTATAGGCTACCGTATTAGGACAATCGGAATGTGGCGATAGCTTCGTATTTGGGCACTTTATCCAAATGAGTTTGATAAAGAACAACCTCTTTAGCTAGGAAATGTATTGGCTCAGCAAAGCTCAGTCGGAGTTGCTCTGCCGTGAGTGGGAAAGGTGCTTCCCCTTTCCATTTTCGTGCCAAAGTAATATGTGGATGAAACGGGCGTGATTCAAGCTGAAAACCAGCTTGTGTGCATGCTGAAAAAACTGCGGCACGAACAGCGTCTAATCTCGGTTCCTGCTCAACCCCTGCCCAAAAAATCCTTGGTGAATCCTTGCGTCCAAAAGTACCTAATGATTGGATTGTCAGCGAAAACTCAGCATCATCACTTAGCTGCTCTTGAATGAATTGCTTAGATAGCTCAAGCTTTTCAACTGGGGCATCACCTAAAAAAGCAAGGGTAATATGATAATCCTCGCCGTGAACCCAGCGCAAAAAAGGCAATTCTCCTTGCAACTGTTGGCAATATTTATTTAACTGGGACTTTGTTTCAGCTGGAAGTTTTAGCGCATAGAAAAAGTGGGTTTGTCTGTGCTCCATTCGTCGCTGCTCCTTTTCTGAAAAATAAAGAGGGTTCATGAGTTTTGAAACTTATGAACCCTCTAGAGGATTGTGCTTACTTTATCTCGCCACATTGCTTTGAAATTTCTGATATGAATAGCTGCTGCAAACCAATCGCCACCTTGCCCGGCTGCCCGTTACCAATTAGTTTCCCAGCAACCTCAACAATCGGCGTCACCTCAGCGGTTGTGCTAGTCATGAACACCTCATCAGCATTCATCAGGTCATCCACTGTAAAGCTAACTTCCTGATACGGAACTGAATGTTGCTGACATAATAACAGCAGCTTCTGACGAGTGATCCCGTTCAAGATGAACCGATCAGCAGGATGAGTATATGTAACACCATTTTTCACAATCGAAATGTTGGAGGAGCTCCCCTCCGTAACTTTATCACCGCGATGTAGTATCGCTTCAAAGCAACCTAATTCAGCCGCCTCCTGCTTGGCAAGAATATTTCCTAGCAAATTTAAGCTTTTGATATCACATTTGAGCCACCGTTCATCCTCAACAAGAGCCGCTTTTACACCATGACTAATGTTGTTAACAGGACGACCCAATTCCTTCGTATACGCTACAAACGCAGCCTGAGTATCACTAGCAGGAAAAGCATGGTTACGAGGTGCTACGCCTCGTGAACATTGTAAATAAACAATTCCGGTCCCAAGAGCATTCTTTTCAATCAGCGTCTTTAGCATGTTTTCAATCTCAGAAAGGGAAAACGGCAGTGTCAGCTTGATTTTTCCAGCACATTCACTTAAACGCTCCAGATGCTCACTTCCAGCAAACATCTTGCCGTTGTATACACGAATCACCTCATAAATGCCATCACCGAATTGGTAACCACGGTCTTCGATATCTACCTTTGCATCATTTCGTTCAATCACTTGACCATTCAAAATTACGTAACTCACGCTGCCTCACTCCTTCTGATCAGTTACACAAGCAAGCTCATAAATCGCTTGGGCATAGATTGCGGTTGCTTTTAATAAATCGTCAATGATGATATATTCATCGCGCTGGTGGGCAATATCATCTCTTCCCGGGAACAGCGGACCAAACGCCACTCCAGACGTTAAAGAGCGGGCATACGTGCCACCACCAATTGCCAAAAGCTTTGCTTCCTCTCCTGTTTGTTCTTCATACACCTTCTGAAGCGTTTGAATCAACGGATTGCTCGCTTCAACATGATGCGGATTAGAATTGGAGAAATTTTCAATAACAAAACCTTTATCCTGTAAAAATAAAGCTAGTTTAGCTTTCGTATCCTCAATTTGATTGGTCACAGGATAGCGCAGATTTAAGCCAAGCCGTCCACCTTGTTCTTTTGTATAGCTAAGTTTCCCAACATTAATCGTTAATTCTCCAGAAATTTCATCTCGAAATTGAACTCCCAAGGCCCGACCACGAGAATCCTTCCCAAAATAAGTGATGACGAAATTGATATATTGCTTAGCTCTTGGATTCAATTTAAGACTTGCAATATAATTTGCTAAGAAGATACCGGCATTTTTACCTTTATCAGGCTCCATTCCGTGGGCCGAAACACCTTCTAGCTCTAAAACTAATTTACCGCCATCCACGTATTGTTTTCCAGAGAGTCCATTATCTCTAATATAGTTATTAAAGCATTGAATAATATCCGTTTGTTCCCTTAAAGCATCCAGCTCTGCCCTGGCAAAATCGGGAACCATATTATATCTCCGGCCCGACTGAAACGAGAGTAATTCAACCTGATAATCCTTCTCTTGTTCAGACTTCAATGTTTGCACTAAATCAAAGTCGGCAATCCCTTTTTCGGCATGGATGATTGGAAAATCGGCGTCTGGAGCAAATCCAATTGTTGGCATTTCTTCATGTGCAAAATAATGATCGACACAGCGCCAATTGCTCTCTTCATCAGTACCTATGATCATCCGAACGCGGCGAGTCATTGGAACACCCAAGTCCTTAACAATTTTCATCGCATAATAGGCAGCGATTGTCGGACCTTTATCATCGATGGCTCCACGGGCAAAAATTTTACCGTCGCGAATTTCAGCAGCAAACGGGTCACTCTTCCAGCCGTCACCTTCAGGCACTACGTCTACATGGCATAGAATTCCAAGCAGCTCCTCACCTGTTCCAAATTCAATATGGCCTGCCAAGTTCCCGACGTTCTTGACGTGAAAACCGTCAGTTTCGCCCATCTGGAGCATGAACTCAAGCGCTTCCTTCACTTCAATCCCTAACGGAGCATCGTCCGTAGCATTTTCCTCATCCAATATGCTTTTTATATGTAATAGATGTTGCGTATCCTCAATTAACTTATGTTTTCTTAATTCTACTTGTTTACTCCAATCAATAGGTTGCAAATGAAGATTCCTCCTTCGTTTATACACTCTATACATCATTATACACAGAATCCATTCTTGAAAACGAATCGTTTGCTAATCTTTCACAAACCAGTTATGATATAAATAAATTAATAAAAAATTTAAAATTTTCAGTCTTTGGCATATTTACTCCTTTTCCCACCATATTGTATAGTATTAATAAAAGAAAGGGGAATTTGTCCGAATTAACACTAAAAATTAAATATTTGTTAAAAAATACTGATTAAGTAGCAATTTTCAGAGAACAGTTGTAAAATTATATTAGAATCATCATCATCGTAGAAATGCCTAAAACGCATTAGAAAAGGAGTTGTCTGCAGAGGGAAAACTACATATGTGAAGTCTTACTTCATGAGCCAGTCGGATGCAGGTATTTGCCACGGGTTTGAAAAAAGGATAGGGAGTGGTTTTTTGAAACCTTCGACTAACCGAATGCTAAACCGTATCAAATCCATCTATATGTTTATTCAAAAAAATGGGACCGTATCGACACAGGATCTGGTAGAGGAATTTGGTATTACGCCTCGAACGATTCAACGAGATTTAAATGTTTTGGCTTATAACGACTTAGTAGAAAGTCCCAGCCGCGGCAGATGGACAACAACTCACAAGAAGGTGAAGATGTCATCTTAAAAAAAAATGCGGACACACCGCGAGACGTTGACAATTTATTAACTTAAAATATTCCGCTAAAAAAAAGAAATCGTCCATTTGGGCGATTTCTTTTTATTGGGGCTGATAGGCTTGCAATTGTTCAATTTCTTCCTCCGTCAATTCCCGATATTCTCCGAGTTCAAGCTCTTCATCTAGTATTAACGGACCCATTGTCATTCTTTTTAAATAAACAACCCGTTTTCCGACTGCTTGAAACATCCGCTTAACTTGGTGAAATTTCCCCTCGGTAATTGTCAGCTCTATCTCTGAGCGAATTCCACTTTTAAGAATCGTTAATTCACCTGGCTTCGTTACATAACCGTCATCCAAGGTAACACCTTCTTTAAAAGCGTCAATATCGGCTTCAGTTACAACGCCATCAATCACCGCATAATACATTTTTGGAACGTGTTTTTTCGGTGATAGCAATCGATGCGCCAACTGTCCATCATTCGTTAGTAACAACAATCCTTCCGTATCCTTATCCAGCCGCCCCACTGGGAATGGCTCAAAAATCGCATCGTCCATTTCCAATAAATCCAACACCGTTTCATCGCGATGATCCTCGGTAGCCGAAATGACCCCTGGCGGCTTGTTCATCATCAAATAAATATATTGGCGATATTCAATGATTTCCCCATTTAAAGATACCGTATCATTGTTAGGGTCTACTTGCTGTTTCGCATCCTTTATCACGGTATCATTGACTTTAACACTACCAGATTTCAATAATTGCTTTACTTCTTTGCGGCTGCCATATCCAAGATTTGCAAGCATCTTATCAATTCTCATTGTCATCATTACACCTTCTTACTTTAAAAGACTATTTAGGCTGTTGCCTATACCAAACCATATGAACGACATAGACTGTTATCATGCTTACCCAATAAAAAAATGGAGATGATACATGATGATGGACTATCGACAACAACAATTCCCATTCCCAGGTGGCGGCTTTCCTGGTGGTGGAGGCGGGAACGTTGACCGTCGCCTTGACAGACTTGATCGCCGCGTTGATCAGCTTGAAAGACAAATGAATCAATTAGATCGCCGTCTCGATAGAATTGAACGCCGTTTAGGAATTAGAGAGCAAGAACAACACCCTCAACAATTACAAAGCCAATATCCACCGCAACTTCCAATGCACGGCTATTATTACTAAAGCTTAGTTAGTGAACAAGATGCCCCATTTATCCACCATACCAGGTGATTAATGGGGCTTTGTTGTTTATCCTTATGCAAAGCTTCACAACCCTGTTTTAAAACGGTAACCGTAATTTTCGTTTCACGGCATGCGCTCTTTGCCCGAATAATAAATAGACAAGCTTAGATCGATAAGCCAAGAAAATATATATAGCTGCACCTACTGCCGCTGTCAATCCAATAATAATTAACGATTGCAGTTTGGAAGCTGGTGATAAAAATAATGAAGATAACTTTAACGTAATAAACGCACCGGCGAACATCGCAAATGTGAACGCGACAATTAGCAATGAGCGGCGTACGACAAAACGAAATGGATATCGGGCAAACTTTTTAATCACGATTAAATTGATGATGATAGCTGCACTATATCCTAATGCCGTCGCCAGAACAGCACCACTTGTTTCAAACATTTTTATCAAAGGGATATTAAGGCTTAATTTTATCAAAAGTCCTACCAAAAGGCTTAAAATGGTAAAACGTTGTTCATTAATCCCCTGCAAAATGGCTGCCGTAACAGAGTATAACGCAAATAAAATCGCCACAGGTGAATAAGCGCGTAGCACTTCAGTACCTAATTCCTTATGTTCATAGAAAACCGTAAACACCGGTTCAGCTAATAACGATAAACCAACAACAGCCGGTAACGTTAAAAATAACATCACCTGGAAAGTTTGATTTAACTGTCTAAATAATTCTTTGCGGTTTTTCTCAACAAATGCCTTTGTTATACTCGGAACAAGCGTTAATGAGAAGGCAGTTGCTAAAGAAACAGGAATAATGACTAATTTATGGGATTCGAAGTTTAGAACACTGAAAGCATACTCAGTTTGCTTTGCTAAACCAATTGAAACCATTGCTTTGTTAAACGTTAATTGATCGATAAATTGGAATAATGGATTAGCAATACCCACAAATACAAATGGTGCAGCATATATAAATACTTCTTTATAAATTTGTGTTAAAGAAATTTGCACCGTGCCTTTGTCCTGCAACAGTAATTCATCCAAGAACGGCTTTCTTTTATACCAATACCAAAATAAAACAAATAAGCTGCCGATTGCACCAATAAATGCCGCAAACGTCGCCACACTTACCGCTGTGACAAGACTACCGTCCATAATATGTAAAACAACATATGCACCTGCTAATACGAAAGCAATGCGGACAATCTGTTCAACAACCGTAGACACAGCTGATGGGCCCATCGATTGATGCCCTTGGAAAAAGCCGCGAATCAAGCTCATAAACGGAACAACAATTAAGGCAAAGCTGACAGCACGAATAACAGTGATGACATCCTTAACGTTAGAGACCTGGTCCTTATCTTCAATAACCATATTAGCTAAAAGTGGAGCAGAAAAATACAACAATAAGAATGCTACTACTCCAGTCGTTAGCATGACCAATAATCCCGATTTAAACAGCTTTCTTCCGACCCCATATTCCTCAAGTGCATTGTATTTGGCAATAAACTTGGAAACAGCTAGCGGAACCCCTGCCGTTGCAATACTGATAAAAATGGTATATGGTACGTAGGAATATTGATAAAGGGTCGTCCCTTTATACCCAACGATTGCATAAAACGGAATGACGTAAAATAAGCCTAGTACCTTTGAAATAATCGTTCCCAATGTAAGTATAAATGTTCCTCTTAATAGCTTTGACGACATAAAATCCCTCTTTACCCCGAGAAGCCCCGGCGCTTGCGTGCAGCATGACTCTTTATTGCAGGTTGCAGGTGCGCCTTAAGCTAGACAGTAATCTAATTTTTACGAAAGTAAAACGAAAAAATCACTCTAATTTTGTATTTTATCATAACCTGTCGAAATAGTTTATAATTATTAAGTTGCTTTTATTAAAGTTAAATAAAGTTGGTGAATCTATATGCTTTTTGATGTAATCGTGATTGGCGGAGGGCCTTCCGGATTAATGGCTGCCATTGCCGCAGCAGAACAAAATCGCAAAGTGCTCCTCGTCGATAAAGGTGATAAATTAGGTCGTAAACTGGCCATATCAGGCGGAGGTCGCTGTAACGTCACAAACAGACTTCCTGTAGCCGAAATAATCAAACATATCCCCGGCAATGGGCGCTTTTTACATAGTGCTCTATCCATTTTTAGCAATGAGGATATCATCGCTTTCTTTGAAAAGCTAGGGGTTGAGCTTAAGGAAGAGGACCATGGTCGCATGTTCCCTGTGAATGACCGCGCCCAGTCCGTTGTTGATGCACTCATTAGTCGTCTTGATGAACTCGGTGTCAAACGCTGGACGAATTGCTCTGTTAAGGATGTAGAATACACAGAAGATAGGGTCGCTTCTGTTCGCTTACATAATGGTGAATTCGTTGAGGCAAAGGCTGTCGTTATTGCCGTCGGTGGAAAATCAGTCCCACATACCGGCTCAACTGGCGATGGCTATGCTTGGGCAGAAAAAGCCGGCCATAATGTTACTGAGCTTTACCCAACTGAAGTTCCGCTAACCTCAGCCGAACCATTTATTAAGAGTAAAATTTTGCAAGGTTTATCCTTGCGCGAGATTGCTTTAAGTGTATTAAATCAAAAAGGCAAGCCGTTAATCACTCACAAGATGGATATGATCTTTACGCACTTTGGCATTAGTGGTCCCGCCGTCCTCCGCTGCAGCCAATATGTCGTCAAAGAAATGAAAAAAACCGGTCGCAAAGAAGTGCTGATGAGTCTTGATGCTGTTCCCGACCAAAATGAAGAAATGCTATTTCAAGAGATCATAAAAATTTTGAAGGCTGAGCCAAAAAAAGCGTTAAAAAACAGTCTAAAAGGTATTTTACCAGAACGCTATTTACTATTCTTGCTTGACCAGTACGGGCTTGACCCGCATAGTGCGGGCGCGTCAGTCGGGCACGATAAGTTGCGTAGCTTCGTAGCTGGCTGTAAGCATTTTCAGTTTAGCGTGAATGGGACACTATCACTGGAGAAAGCATTTGTGACTGGCGGTGGTGTGTCGGTTAAGGAAATCGAACCACAAACAATGGCATCACGGAAAATGAACGGTCTTTATTTTTGCGGAGAAATCCTTGACATCCACGGCTATACCGGCGGCTACAACATTACCTCTGCACTTGTGACAGGTCGCTTGGCCGGGCTGAACGCCGGGAAATACGCCGCTTCAATGGCGAGATAGATTAGTTTTCTTGGTTTGTTCATGTATGTTTGTTATTAGTGCCCTTTTTTTCGTCGACTGATTGTTTGAAAATAGGGCACTTAATTGTATTTTAGTACCCTATTTTTGTTTAATCTTTGAAACGAGGGCACTTATCAGTCGTCTATGTACCCTATTTTTGTTTAATCTTTGAAATAAGGGCACTTATCGGTGGTCTTAGTACCCTATTTTTGTTTAATCTTTGAAACGAGGGCGCTTATCGGGCGGCTATGTACTCTATTTTTGTTTAATCGTTGAAATAAGGGCACTTATCGGTGGTCTTAGTACCCTATTTTTCACAGTCATTCAAAAATAGGGCACTTATAAGGGCACCGTACTTCGCAACTGTATCATGCCCGGTAAATGACCATTGCCGAGAAGCAATAAATTTGCTCTTCTTCATCTTCTTGGTAAGCAGCGACATTGTATTTGATGTCGACGAGTTTCCGTTCGTCCAAATCCTCGAGAAACTTGTTCATATCGTCCTCTAAATCCTTCTCATGCTCATAATCGAATACTTTTACCTGAATCACGCAAGTCTTCCTCTCGTTTTTAACACCATTATTGCCAATTTTCCGACTTTTTATATTACAATTTTTGAAAAATAACGATTGTTTGAGGAGGCGAATTGATTTATCCGAGGTTTTCTGCTTTTTGTCCGACGTTTATTGGCATTTATCCGAAGATTTCGGTCTAACCCCCTAAGTTTGGACACTTGCTCATGATTTCTTGCGATTCCTTACTTTCTCTAATTATGCAGAAATTTTGTAACCTGTAATTTTACCTTC
>NZ_JABAIT010000045.1 GCF_012843265.1 Bacillus sp. DNRA2
TTACTTCACTGCTCACATTTGTAAAAAGACACTTGATATGAACCTTTTCCCTGTCATTGCTGAGCGTAAAGCTTTTAATACAGAAGGTAAGTTTTCTAAATCCCAATTCATTTATGACACGGAACAAGATGTCTATATTTGCCCAGCGGGCAAAAAACTAGTCTATGGCAATACAAACCGTCAAGGATATAGAGAGTATAAGTCGGATTCTAATGTATGCAATGATTGCCCTTTCCTAAAACAATGTACCTCAAGTGCGAATAAGCAAAGGATTATCCAGCGACATATATGGGAAACGCACAAGGAAAGAGTAGTCCAAAACCGTCAAAGTAAAATTGGGAATGCCATATACCAATTACGTTGCCAAACCATAGAGCGAAGCTTCGCGGATGCTAAAACACTCCACGGGCTTCGCCGTTGCCGGTTCCGGGGAAAAGAGAAAACCCAGGAACAAGCACTCATGACGGCAGTGGCACAGAACCTAAAGAAGATTGCTAGGCGCCTAGCCAAGCAATCTCAGCAGGGGAATCCTGACTTTTTTATTTATTTCATTAATCTAGTTCGAATCTTCTCATCTTGGAACAGGCGGGATTGGGTTGCATAAAACCACTTTTTCAACAGCCTGAAAATCTCCGTTTATTTGGGCTATTTGAGCTTCCTCTTTATGCATTAGACGGAATTTCTCCGCTTATCAATCCTTATGCTTGCTCGAAAATCCACCATTTGAATGAATAGATTAAGAGAATTTGATATAGTAAAGGTACACAACTTACTTTTTAGGGAAACTTTAATTAGTTAATGATTTAACTGCACTTAGAAACGTATTTTACATAGATAACAACGAGAGTCTACTTAAAAATGGGTAGGCTCATGTTTTTTTGACAGGGAAGGTTTCTAATCATCAAAGTTTTACCTCATTGCTCACATTTTTTCAGATGTAAGCGAACGACCAATAAGGAGGGATAACTTTCATGCTAAATTCATTAGAACAATTAAGATTAGATGTGGAGTCTTTATGTAACTATCAGATAAATCTTATACCAATCGAAAATGCAGAAGCATATTGTTTGTGTGCGCAGAGTCCCGCTGAAGCTACAAATGAGCGAAACGTTTGGCAGATTTATATACTTGATTCCTTATCGAAAGAAGAGCGCCTTGAAGCCGAAGCACATGAACTAGGCCATTTGCTGGTTCACTATCGACCACCAGGTCTCATCACGATGGATTCAATTGTGATGTTTGATGAAGACATGCAGGTGCTAATTGGTGAAATAGATAATGCCATTTCACATAAATTACTTATCGATGAGTTGAAAATTAAATATAACATTAGCAGTGGCTTACACATCCGGTTAATGGCGACGTCATTAGAGGACATTCATGCAGAATTAAAGAATGTAGAGACCGATAAGAATACTAAACTATTACATTCTATAGGTGTTTATCTATTCGATATTTCTCGAACAAACAAGAATGCTTTAACAAGAGTTTTCCAAAAGCTTCAATTAAACTCGTCTGTCAAACATGCTTATATGGCAGCACAGCTTCACTTAACCCAGATTAAATTAGGCCAATCTCAAACCATCCAACGCCAACATGTTAATAGATTTATGGGAGATATCGGCTATCAGGAGGAACTGGATTACTTTTTTTTATGAATGTGGGACAGACCTGTCCTTGTGGAAGCGGAAAGAAATTTAAGAAATGTTGTGGGAGGGGATATTAATAAGGATATTTCTGCGAAATTGGCCAGAAATATCCTTATGCTATGTTCACTGGGAGAGGGTGTGATGTCCCTGTGAACCTTCCTGTGTTTCCGGTTGTTTTTCTTGTTTTCTATTTTATATGCCTAATATAATCGTTTAAGGTATTTATCTTTTTTAGCAATTTTATCATTAGTAATATTCTTCCCAAACTGAAGTCCATATACTATATTTTTATTCAAATAAAACCTCACATAATTGACACCTAAGTTTTTCCCTTTGTATTCTAAATAACTATCATAATCATAAATTTTCATTTTTGCTTGTTTCTTTAAAGCCGGTTCATAAATTCTCACAGTTTCCCAGTAATCAGTATTATCTTCCAACATATAGTCAACCCCACCCTCAAAATCATTCCAATAATCAAATGTTTTATTAACTGACTTATGATTATTGTTTACCTCTGTAGGTTTGCCATATAAATTTTCCAAGTCTTTTTTCGTTGTCTTACCAAAAACTACTTTATTATGAATATTACTAACTGTTAAATTATCATTATTATCATAATTATTATTGTAAACGAAAGTTGCAGTACCAACTGCTACCAATGCTAAACAAGTTATGATGAGAGCAAAAATTTTTTTCATAATATCTCCTAATCAAATTTGCCGTATCTTTTTTCAATACGATTTTTAGTATAGGTATATTCCTTTTCATTCATTGTCATAGTCCCTACCTTAAAATCTACAAGCTCCCCTTTATAAAAATAAAAACGAATATATGAGAAACCTTTTATCTTATACTCATAACAGACATCATATCTATTTGTATTAATATACTTAGTGTTTTTACGAAGTTGTATGGCGTCAAAATATTTTTGTGGCATTTTTTCCAAAATACCATCTCCGTCAGCTTGCAAATCATCATCCTTTCTTTCAAGCGCTGTAACCTTCTGCTCTCCTGTAATAATTTTATGAGGGATTCCAACTTCATTTTTTAATTCTTTGGAACTCATGCCCCATTCAATTTTTTTGGGTATTTCCAATAAAACATCGCTATTTTGAGAACTCTTATTAAAAAATATAAGTATTACACAAATACAACAACTCAACCCTAGTAGAACAATACTCCAAACCTTAATTTTACTTCTCATTTTTAGCCTCTTTTAATATTTGATGAGTTATCGGCTGTTACTGAATTTCTACTAGTTCCTTGAATTTCTGTCACAGCCGAGTTATGTGCTGTCGCCATTTGTTGCGCAGTATCTAAATTACTTTGAATCATAAAAAAAACACCAACTCCATACTAATGTAAAATGTTAACTTATGGTAATTTTATCATAGAATAACAGGACAAAATTAATATTAGAATGAAATAAGTGAATTACCGTTGGACCATTTCGGATGGGTGATAATCTATTGATCAGATAGAACCATGGGAGTATTAAGGGGATTATGGTTGAGTGTTCTTGCACGAACAAACAAGAATGCTATAGTAATAGTTGACCAACTGCTTCAGTTAAAGGGGGGAAGAAAGTGAACGAATTACAAGTATTTAATGAATTACATAAATTCATCAATGGTTTAGGTCCAATGGAATTTACCCTCGCTCAAAAAAGTCTAACATTAGGCTATAAACCTATTCGATTCTTTGCTGGTAAGCGATCAAAGTTTGCCATCAAGAATCTCATAAAGGAAAAATGATTCAAAAAGAAATTCAACAACTCTTACGTTTTGATATCCAAGAACTGCGCGGCTTTAATTTAAAAAAACATGAAGTGTATATTCCATTTGAAATAATTGATTCAAAAGAAAAGTTGGAAATGGTTAAGAAAATTGTCAGAGCGCAGTATGAGATTTTTTAAGTAGTGATAATCCTACAGAAATAATCTTTAGCATCATTGATAAATTGAAGTGGTGGGAGGGTATTATAGTAAAGGAACTAGCTAACAATTATAAGTTACTCAAAAGACGATAGCTCTAACTCAACAAAACGAGATGCCTTTGTCAAAATCCCTTGAGGAATATATGGATAAATAGTCGAGGGTGAGTAAACGTTTTTGGTCAACAAGACTTTGCAAAATAATTAAGAATATCTTTCCAAAAATGGAGGGAATCATAGTGCAAAACGGAAGTATTTTTATTATCTCAGAGGATAACACTTTATTGAGAATGGAAGAGACTTCTTACGATTCTGAAGAACTTTTGCAAAAACTGTTGGATAATTATCCAGATTTACTTGCTGGGGATCAGATTAATCAAGAAATTCCCAGGAGATGGATTCCAATTGCCAGAGAATTTGGGATACCATCTGTTATGGATGGAAATCCCCAATGGCGCATAGACCATTTGTTTATTGACCAGGATTGTATTCCAACTTTTATTGAGGTAAAGAGGAGTACAGATACTCGAATTCGTAGAGAGGTAGTGGGGCAAATGATGGATTATGCTGCCAATGCTACAAAATACTGGCCGATAGAAACCATCCAAAAAGCCTTTCATGAAAAATATTTGAATGATGGGAAAGATGCTTTTGAAGTTTTAAATGATTTACTTGGATCTGAATATGAGGATGACGAAAATGTTGAAGATTTCTGGACAAAAGTTCAGGCGAATTTACACGAAGGTATTATTAGGATGTTATTTGTAGCTGACATAATTCCTGATGAACTACGGAGAATAATAGAATTTATGAATGACCAAATGACAAAATCAGAAGTCCTTGGAATTGAGATTAAACAATACCTCAATTCCGAGAAAAATATTAAGACACTCGTTCCTCGTGTTATTGGATTAACCAACAGTACAGCACAAAAGAAGATAATTACAAAGAAACAATGGAACAAAGAATCCTTTATGACTGAAGTGGAAAATAGACTCGGAAATGAGGCAAAACAGGTTTACCAAGAAATTTTTACTCTACTTTCTGCTGGACCTTACCGTATTTGGTATGGTCAAGGTAAAGTAATGGGTTCAATATTCTTTGTATATGACGGTGTGGAAAGCCATAACTTAATAGGCATGTGGACAAATGGGTCATTTGAACTCCAATTTCAGCATTTAAAAAATAATCCCCCATTTTCGGAATGGGATAAAAGAGTAGATTTTCAATTAAAATTAAAGGAATTATTAAATGTTGAAATTCCAGAAAAAAGCTTGAATTTGCGACCGTCATTTCTCTGGGAAAAACTAAAGACAGCAGAAGCAAGAGAAAAACTTTGCGAAATACTGAGTTGGGTAGTAGACGAAATCAAAAATTATGAGAGCAAAAATTAGTTGTGAAACCGGGGGGTTCGCGCCTGCCTAAATATTACTAATCATAGACTCCTTCAGTAATTAGTAGATAACTTGCTAGTGCTCAAACTAGTGGCATTGTATAAGGATAAAAAGGTCATGACAGAGAATTTAGGTTCTTTGCCATGCCTTTTTTTATTACGGATTTTCATAAAAATGCAAAATATTAAGTGAACAATGGAACCGTTCCACTGTCTTCTGTTTTCAGTTTATTTTAAAAAATACACTAAATGTTAGAAAATTAAGATTAGGCAAAGAGCTATAATTAAGTAAATAGTAATGTTTTCCAGAAAAAGTTAGAGAAGTAGTAACAGGTTACTTGTTTGTGTACATTGGTACCATTCCTGTATTTGGTTAGGGTCACGTAAAAGGATATTTTATACTAAACCTGTAAGTTATTCTTTTGATAATAATATAAATTTCTCTAAAGAGGAGCTGGATCTATGATTCTCAAGGAGATAAAAATAATATTTGACTATATAACGGAAAATGATGTATCTGACTTATTTGGATTTGCGACCCCAGAAGAAATTCTTGACTTCTATATATATTGGGATTGTGTAGACGATGGTATGTCCGATTATGTAAGAAGGATTATGCATTTATGTATTACGAACCAAAGTTTTGGAAATTGCAAATCAAGTGAGGAAGTGCTGAATTGGGAAATGAGGGCATTAAGGGAGTTAGAAAGAAGAGCTAAACTGGCCAGCAATAAAAAAACAAAATAAAGCGACAAATAAACAATTTGAAGGGAGGCGAAATATATATAGGAAAAATTGCACGATGTTTATACTCAAAAAAACATATAGGTGAAAGGCTGGTTTATTTTCGAATAAAAAAGTTTATATCAATCAATATTACCTAATGAAAGGGGAAATCGGAAATGGTTGATTTTCAGAGCAGAGTAAAGGGACATTTAGGAGATTATAAGAAAAATACCCTACTTATTTCACAGCCGGGAACGTACCTGTATAAGAAGGGGGATACAGTTTTTGAAAAAGAATATGACTATATTCTTCCAAGAGAATTGGCAAATTTAAATTTACTAGAAAAATATCGTAATGATTTTAACGAATCTGACTATAAAGAAAACATTACCTTTCATAAATATTTCCATCATTTAAATTCCTCACAAGCAGTTTGTATAAATTTTTTCTATCCATTAATAAAAGAACAACAATTAGATAAACTTTTAAAAATTCTTTCAATCAAGGATATTGTTAACTATAATTCTGATGACATAGTTTTTGAAAAAAAGTCAATGCTTGAAAAAGAAAACGAACGGAAAACGAATTTTGATTTTTTTATGAAGTTAGGCTCAGGAGTTAAACTGCATTTTGAAATAAAATACTCAGAAACTGAATTTGGGAAACAAAAGGAAGATCCCGAACATATTAGGAAATTTGAAAAAACCTATTTTCCAATATTAAAGGACCATCCTGCAATAAAAGAAGATTATAAAAATTTAGAGGTTTTTCTACGGAATTATCAAGCAATGCGAAACCTTCTTCATATTGCCGAAGACAGTTATGTTATTTTTCTTTATCCAAATGAAAACATAAAGATTAGGGAAGAAGCACTTGCAGCACGAAAGGAAATATTGGAGAACGGCTGGAAGGACAAATTTATCTTACTTACATGGGAAGACTTAGTGCATCAATTAAGTGTACTTTTAAAGTCTAAAGAGCTAATTAATTACTACAAGGAATTCAATCGTAAATATCTGGACTTATGATAGTTTTTAAACAAATTCGTTGATGACTATAGTTTGTGTATATAGTAATTAATAGGGAAAAAATCGGGTTGCTTTTGAAGGAACTAGACAAATAAATAGAAAAACTTAAAGGACAGGTTCATAATGATAACTTTTAAGAATGTTGATGATTTGTTTAAATCCTATGGTTTAAAGCCTCATCCAATAAAAAACGGCCAATGTTTTGAATATGATTTTGATAACCGTTTTTTAGGAAAAAAAAGAAATGTTGCAACTAGAGTAAAACCTCTAGTCAATGGAGGGGTTGGTGGATACCTGTATGTTGATCATTTAGAGGAATTTAAGAATCATCCTGATAAAACCAAAATGGGACACTATGCAATAAAGCATTGTAAAAGTGTTGAAGAGTTAGCAAGCCTGCTGGAAAAGGTTACTCATTCTTATAGATAATAGACATGGAACAAACAATAGTTGCGATAGTGATTGAATCTCTGCGGGTGCGGGGTCTTAAAGGTTTAGAAAATGGATTTAACGCCGAGCCTAGTAGCCTCATTATTATTCAAAATGAAACAAAGGAGGATGAGGAATGGATATTATTGAATATGCAATTATACACATAAAAACCAGTATCGAAAATCCACCGACATACCATATATCACACATCCTTTTGCGGTGGGAATGCTTCTGCAAAAGGCAAAATGTAGTGATGAAGTAATTGCAGCCGGAATTCTTCATGACACACTAGAAGACACTAACACTACATATGAAGAGTTGGAAAAACAGTTTGGAACTCGTATTGCAAAGCTAGTAAGAGCTGCATCTGAAATTGATAAGAGTTTACCTTGGCAAGAGAGAAAACAACATACAATAGACCAATTGAAAAGTGCGTATTTAGAAGAAATTCAGGTTATTACTGCCGATAAATTACATAATTTAAAATCTATTCAAGAAGATTTAGAACAATACGGAACGGATATATGGAAACGGTTTAATGCCGGAAAACGTGATCAGCATTGGTATTATGCGAGTATCGTTAAGTCGCTATTACCTAGAAAAAAAGAGTTTAAGCTTATATCTGAATTAGTGAAAACTGTGAAAAATGTTTTCGGTTCCTTAGATATATATGCAGAGAAGGAGTTTTCGGCTCTTTTTTCCTGTACATATGACATTGATAGCAAAACTGAACACTTGTTACAAGAGTATGGGCTAATGAGCATCGCAGAAGAATTAAGGGCAGAAGCAAAAAGTATTTACCAAGAAGATTATGATATTGTTATTTCCAAATTGGAAGACCTTCAGCAAAGAGGATTAGATTTACAATCAAATTCAGAAGGACCTTTTCTACTTGCTTCATTTTGTATAGCTATGCAAAAAAGATTTAATTGGACAGATGATGAACTTTATAAATATTTGATAAGGAATATATCTAAATTATAATTTTGGTATTAAATAGTAAAATAATGAAAATTTATATTCCCCCTTATTGGGGATATTAATAATTATGTTTTAAAATATACTGAAATGATAGAAATAACCCAAGAAGGGACTATTTCTATCTTTTTTTGTCCGAATTATTAAATTTATCTATTCAATAGGGATTTAGTGGAAAAACATAGAATACCTGTAAGGAAAGGAGTGTGCCATATGGCTAAAATGATTCCTGACCTAATCCCTAGTACGATTGAAAATGCTGGTGAGCGGTATTTTTATGAAAAAGCGCGTGAGCTTCCTGAAACATATACAGTTTTTTATTCCTATAAATATTCCATAGATGATGACCGAACCGATCCTTATGGCCTTCGGGAGGCTGACTTTGTGATTGTTCACCCGAACTATGGATTTGTTGTAGTTGAGGTGAAAGAAGGGGAAGTCCAGTATTCGAATGGCATCTGGCAGGAATTTAAGGGGGGCACGTATCAGCAACTGTCAAAGGCCCCCTTGAAACAGGCACGTGATTCAATGTTTGCGATATTAAACCGTTATCGAGCAGTGAGCCACGACCATGACTTTCCACTCCGGTTCCGGTATGCTCTTTGTTTCCCTGATACGACACGGAAGACGGGGATGACTCCTGAAGATTTGCATGAAGAAAGCTGCTGGACCTCTTCTGATATGGAGGATCTTGAAGGAAAAGTAAAAGCCATATTTGCAACTTATGATAAAAGAAGTCCGATTGATGCGACAAAACAACTGATAACAAAAGTCCTTTCTCCTTCATTTAGAATGTTTTCAACTCTAGATGATCAACTTGATATATTGACCAATCAAGCTGCTATTATTTTGACCGAGGAACAGGAACGGATCCTCGAAGAAACAGAAGAGGATCATCGTAAAATTTTCTTCGGAGCAGCTGGGACAGGCAAAACATTCATTGGGATGAAGAAGGCTATCGACTTGGCTGAACAAGGGAAAAAGGTTTTGCTCACTTGTTACAACAAACATTTGGTTACTGTATTTAACAAGTACGCTTCACATAAAAATATTATTGGAACAAATTTTCATGATTTTTTGACGGAGACGTTAAAGAACAATGGATATAGTTTTGATGAACCGAGTGATTTTAATGAGTTTTATGAAGAAACGCTGCCTAATCTAATGTACGATTTGTTTTCATTAAAAGAGGAAAATGAAAAGTTTGATGCAATCATTGTCGATGAGGGACAGGATTTTAAAGAGAGTTGGTATCTTTGTTTGGATGAAATGGTCAAAAAGGATGGTCATTTTTATATCTTTGCTGATCGGCATCAGAATCTGTTTGGAAATGGGTTAGACTCATTGAAGGATTTCCAAATGTCGAAGCATAAGCTGACCATTAATCTAAGAAACACTCAAAAAATTAACGAATGGTGCCAACCGTTAATTGAAAACTCCAAGCTGCGTTACCGCCTCACAGGTGGGATGCCTGTTGAGTATTTTGCTTGGAAAGATTATCAGGATGAAAAGCGGCTGGTTGAAAAAGAATTAAACAAGCTAATCAGTAAAGGGCTTTCCCCGCATAAAATCACGATTCTCTCAACACATAGAAAAGAAAAAAGCAGTTTAAAAGATTTAAACACAATTGGCTCTGGACAATGGCCAATTGTTCCATTAGAACAGTCAAATCAGTATGGCATAAAGTTCAGCACGATCCGCGCCTTTAAAGGGTTGGAATCAGACGTGGTGTTTATAATTGGTGTGAAGAAAAACAGCCCGGTTTGCACCCCGGCGGATATTTATGTAGGTGGAACACGAGCCAGGTTTCTCTTGAAGATTTTCCACGATGAGGTTTGGTCGATGGAGGATGTGGGGAAGCGACAATTCTGAAACCAATTATCTTTTGTTTTAAATAGGAGTTTTCCGTCTTTAGCTAGAGTTGGCTAAACTTTAGAATGATAATTAACAGGATTATTTGAGAAGGAAATAGAGAATTAATTGCTAGAGTTTATAAGGACAATAGGGTTAGTAATCTTATTATTACTGGATGGGTTTATTACTAGTAAAATTTATGGGAACCGTTACCACGGTTCTCTATTTATTCTCATACATTAACCCTGAGGAAAAGACATACACAATTGGATAATTCTGGGACTTTTATATCCCGCGGTGTTATAATAAAAGTAATAAGAGTGATAGCAGAGTTTCATTCGACTTATGTACACAAAAAAATGAATGTGAGGAGAATTTATATGACGATAGCATCCAAAAAGTCATCTCTAAAGTGGGTTCTCGTGGCTCTGGCTATACTGCTTGTGGTAGGATGTGCTAAAAATAGTGCGGAAAGCGGAGATCAGAATCAAAAAAATAGCTCCACCAGTAATAGTCAAACTCAAAAAGATTCTTCCACCAATGATAGTCAGAATACCACTTCTAACGATTCTCCGTCACCTTCGACTTCATCTAAAGATTCCAGCTCAATTATCTATAAAAATACTCAATACGGATTTAGCTTCAAGCTTCCGGCAAAATGGGAAGGTTATTCAATTGTCACTGATCAATGGGAAGGTATTGCTTCAACTGACGGAGCAGTTGTTGAAACAGGTCCGATTATTTTGATTCGAGATCCTAAATGGACTGCTCAAACCCCGCGTCAGGATATCCCAATCATGGTATTTACGCTTGACCAATGGGATTCACTAAAACAGGAGGTATTCCATGTTGGAGCAGCTCCTGTAGATCCAAGCGAATTGGGCCGTAATAATGATTATGTGTTTGCCCTACCAGCACGATATAATTATGCTTTTCCACCCGGGTTTGAAGAAGTGGAAAAAATCTTAGCTGATCATCCTTTACAAACAAACGAAGAACAATAAAAAGATTTACAACCACTAAAATAAGCACGGGGGATAAAAAAGATGAAACAATTGGGGACGCTATACTTTTTCTGTGGAAAAATGGGTGCAGGAAAATCAACTAAGTCAAAACAACTGGCGATAGATAAGCATGCGGTACTGCTGTCTGAGGATGAATGGCTGTCATCTCTTTATCCCAATCAGGTCGCATCATTTGAGGACTATATAAAATTCTCAGCTCAACTCAAACCGTTGGTGAAAAAGCTTGTCCAAAACATATTAAGTGTCGGTACAGACGTCGTGATGGATTTTCCGGGCAACACTCAAAAACAGCGAAAGTGGTTGTTGGATATCGCGTCAGAGGTCAATGCAAGCCATCAACTAATTTTCCTCAATCTAAATAACGAGCAATGCTTACGTCAAATTGCACAAAGGCGGAGTGAACAACCTGAAAGAGCAGCTTTTGACACGGAAGTGGTGTTTAATCAAGTTACTAGATTTTTTGAAGCACCAGAAGCATCTGAGGGTTTAAATATTATAGAGTTTAGTGGTAAAGAATAACAAGAAGCGCAACATATCGTTGTGTAACCAAAAAGAATAGGTCATAAAATTCTCAAAACGCAGAGGATGCTGAAACCTCTGCGTTTTTCTGTGTGATTTTTGAACAGAGAGACGGTTACGACGATTTACCGTGGAACTCAAGTTTGTTTTGGACAAAAGAAAAAGCACTCCATAAACAGAGTGCCTTGTCCTGTATATTTTTTTATCTAAGTAAATCACTTATTGAAGAATCAAATGTTTCCTTTAAAAATGAATCTAATACACTTTCATCAAAAACTTTATCATTTGGCCCTATAAAACTGTATGTATTTTCATTGAAATAAAATTCATGCACATATCCAGAACGAATATTTTCTATTTGAATTTTTTTATTAGTGAATTTTACCTCCATTCTGTAATTAAACAGTCGGACCTTGCAAAAGTATTCTTCGACATCTATTTCGAAATTTTTTTGAGCAACTTCCGATACATCCTTCAAACTATATTCTAAATATAGAAAATAATTTCTAATCATTGCAAATGTTTCTTCTACCGTTCTTCTGATAATTAATTCCTTCCTAAATACCTCGTGTACTTTCGGAATAAATTGGTCTTTATAACTCATCACATCATCTCCTTTTCCTCGTGGTTTTGATATTCTCCAGCTTACCTCTACATTAATATGTGGCAGTTGTACATCATTTACACATGAAAATAAAAAAATAAAGTAAACTACCAATTATCGATTTTTTGACCTTATACTGTGATGATTTTCCAGTTTAATTCTAAATGTGAAATATCTTATTCAAAGCAACCAAGATAATGAAACCAATTATACCAGCTATATGTTTGTTCACAGTTCATAGATTATTTAATATTATACTTCGAAAATATTGGATTAATAGTTTAATATAGGGATTGATTGATGTAATTTCATATTTTCATTCAAAAGAATGAGAGAAGAATGTGGGAAGGGGAGAATACTGATGGGGTTAAGACATGGTAGGGGAGAGAGTGATACTTCCGCCACAATCGGACATAGAGGTAAAGGGACTAATCTTTCAGTGCCATTATTTAAGCCTAAGTTTAAATTTAGGGGTATAAAAATTATTCTAAGCATTGTGTTTTTGGCTTCAGTATTAGTAAATATCTGGTTGTTTTGGGGAAGAACTTATAAGCAAGAAACTACAATTTTTGTTGAAGATGTTCAGAAGCTAGCGACTCTTGCAACCGCTGAAGCGCATGTTAAGACTGTGATTAAGCAAACGGACAATAAAATATTTGGAAAAGATATTAAGCGTGATCTCCCTGGAACAAAGCAAGAATTATTATTGATTGTACCTGCCACTGTCGTTGTAGGAGTTGACTTAAACAAGGTCTCCAAAAGGGATATGAAAATAAATGAAAAAGAAAAAGAACTTGAAATCGTTCTGCCGCCAGCTGAGTTTATTCAGGACCCCGCAATTCAAATGGATCAAGTAATAACATACTCTGAGGAAGGATTATTCCGACAAGAACCTAAATGGGATGAAGGGTATGACTTTGCTGCACAAGCACAACAGCAAATCAAGGAGGAAGTAAAAGAATCAGGACTATTAAAAACAGCAGAAAAAAATGCAGAAAAAGTATTAAAAGAGTTTTTTAGAAAACTTGGCTACTCAGTGAAAGTATCAATTAAATAGAATCCTAACCATACTGGTACCAGGCACCGGTCGAAAAATTTTGTTTCACAAAGATCTGTGAAACAAGAAAAATCGGGTGGTGACTGGTACTTTTTTTGAGTTAATATTCTGACGTTTTTGTGAATTGTGATTGAGAATGTAGTTATTGTCCTTATTACAAATTATAATAATGGTGTTACTTCAATTTTTCTGCGATACTCTTCGTACTTCATCATTCAATAATTTACTCATCTTTTTTCTCATCAATTTATTTTGGTTTATTAAGAAATACAACTATAAGTTGAGGCTTTTCTTAACGTTCTTTCCATCAAACTTCAAATTGAAAGAACGATATTCATAGAAATACAATAATTATTGCACAATTTAATTACATCTTCAGAATGGAGGTGATAAAATGCCAAAACGAAATAATATTTTTTAAATTTAGAATTCCTTCTATTAAATTTGAAATATCCCCTTTCATTTCCATTGTTCTCAAACCTGCTATCAAAACATCTCATCAAAACTTCTTTTAATAACTAAAATAATACAGTTTATCACTTGGATAAAGGGGACTGTTTCCTGTTCAAACTAAATTTTTTAAAAAGGAGTCGTTTTATGAATCCAGTTCTAAAGAAGATTGTTAGAGGTCTCAGTGTTTGTTATTCTGAAGTTTTTCCAAATCCAGATACTGATTATTTCGAATTAGAGTACAATGGAAAGTTATTTATCATTGCTGACTCATATTGTATGAATCCAGATTGTACGTGCCAGGAGGCAGTGTTGAATTTTGTTCAAATTATACCAAAAAGAGGAAGGGAAGCCGAAAGTTTTATGATAAGGTATAAACTTAACGGAAGGGGATATAAAATTCATGATCAGGGAAATTTCAATAGACATGAATTGCGGTCTATAGTAAGGCATTTTACCTCCGATGGAATGATCCTCAAGCCGTTAAATGAACGATTCAATGAAATGAAGGAAAAAGCAAAAGTAATTTTTAGTTAACAATATATTGTGATTTACCGTTGTTTGACCGACAGAGTTGGCAGTGGTCACTGCTATTCTTCATCAACTAATGGCAATAATTACATACGTACTTCCTATCACTCCCCTGAAAGGAATATCCTCAAATGAAAAAAGAATACTTAGATTTGAAATTGGATTTTATGTTTAAGCAACTTTTTGGACAACCTAACCGAAAGCATATTACGATAGCTTTTCTAAACGATATTTTAGGGAGGAAAGGGACAAATCGTATAATAGACCTAACCTTCGAAAATACAGAAAAAGTAAAAGATCGAACCGATGGTAAAACGGTACGATTTGATGTCACTGTACTCACGACATTAGGTGAAAGAATTAATGTCGAAGTTCAAATCAGAGACCAACAGGATATGCCAGAACGGACACTTTATTATTGGTCGCGAATGTTTTCCTCTTCATTAAGTTCAGGCGATTCATACACGTTACTACCTCCTACCATTTTCATCACGATTGTCAACTATCCGCTATTCCCATCAGAAACCGATCGCTTTCATACGAAGTTCCATATTAGAGAAGACGAAGAAGGATTTCTATGGTCTGATAAGCTCGAATTCCATTTGATTGACCTGAGCAGTTTCATGGTACAATGGAAAAAATATAGGCGGAAATTGAAAGAACAAAATGAACACGAATTACCATGGCTGATGATGTTAACAGCGGCTGATGCAAAACGGAAAATTCTATACAGTGACATTTTGGCAGAACTGGAGGAATGGGCGATGAATATCGAAGAAGTTCGCGAGGCCTTAATTGAATGGGAAAATTTAAGTGCTGACAAGAAAAACCGTGCCGAATATGAAGTGAGATTAAGAGAACTGCGTGATCAATTAAGCAATCTCCAGGGCTATCATCGTAAGGGGAAGGAAGAAGGGATTAAAGAAGGTATTAAGTTAGGAGTTGAAAAGGGAAAAAAAGAAGGAATAAAAGAAGGTAGCAGAATCATTGTAAGTAATTTGAGGAGAAAAGGTTTATCAACGACGGAAATAGCAGAGTTAACAGGATTAACTGAGGATGAAATTCGGGAACTTTTAAAACAGGGGGATAGTTAGTGTGTTTACCTAAATATTACCATAAATAAACTCTTGCTGTAATAAAGAGATAACCTTTCAGTGCTCAAACTAATAGCATCGAATAACGAAAAAGGTCATGACAGAGAATTTTGGTTCTCAGTCATGACTATTTTTTTGCCGGTTTTCATTAAAAATTGTAAAATATTAGGAGAAAAATGAACCTTTCCAGCAGTTTTCCATTTGATTGACCTGAGCAGTTTCATGTTACAATGGAAAAAATATAATCGGAAATTGAAAGAACAAAATGAACACGAATTACCATGGCTGATGATGTTAACAGCGGCTGATGCAAAACGGAAAATTCTATACAGTGACATTTTGGCAGAACTGGAGGAATGGGCGATGAATATCGAAGAAGTTCGCGAAGCCTTGATTGAATGGGAAAATTTAAGTGCAGACAAGAAAAACCGCGACGAATACGAAGCGAGACTGAAGGAACTGCGTGATCAATTAAGCAATCTCCAGGGTTATCATCGGAAGGGGAAGGAAGAAGGAATAAAAGAAGGAAGAAAAATCGTTGCAAAGAATTTGCTGAGAAAAGGATTATCACTGACGGAAATATCTGAATTAACAGGATTAACTGAGGATGAAATTCGCGAACTTTAAATGAATCCACTTATATGGAAACGGAAGTACAGTTAGTATGTCTACCTAAACATTACCAAATTTAGAATCTTACAGTAATAAGGAGATAACCTTTCAGTTCCCAAACTAATAGCATTGAATAACGATAAAAGGTCATGACAGAGAATTTTGGTTCTTTGTCATGACTATTTTTTGCCATTTCTCCTTAAAAAATTGTAAAATATTAGGTAAATAGTGGGACCTTCCCGCTATTTTTCTATGGTCTGACCGACTTGAATTCCATTTGATTGACCTGAGCAGTTCCATGGTACAATGGAAAAAATATAGGCGGAAGTTAAAAGAACAGAACGAACACGAATTGCCATGGTTGATGATGTTGTCAGCGGCTGACGCAAAACGGAAAATACAATACAGCGAAATTTTGGCAGAACTGGAGGAATGGGCGATGAATATCGAAGAAGTTCGCGAAGCCTTGATTGAATGGGAAAATTTAAGTGTAGACAAGAAAAACTGTCCCGAATACGAAGTGAGATTGAGAGAACTGCGTGATCAATTAAGTAATCTCCAGGGCTATTATCGTAAAGGGAAGGAAGAAGGGCTTAAAGAGGGGTTTAAGGAAGGAATAAAAGAAGGGTTTAAAGAAGGAAGAAGAATCATTGCAAGGAAATTGCTAAAAAAAGGATTTTTACTGACGGAAATAGCTGAATTAACAGAACTAACTGAGGATGAAATTCGCGAACTTTAAATCCATCCAAAGGGAACTACAAAGGGATGATTAAATTTGAAAATTGAACCTAACGTGGTAAAACTTTCTTCAAAACAACGTCTCCTTAAATTGCAGGAGTTGTTAGCAAAATATACTGATGAGGACCATGAGTTTACTTTAGAAGAAATTCTGGATCAATTTTACAAGGAATACGAGGTTTATCCTGGCAAAAAGGCAATCCGTGATGACTTAATCGAGTTGGAGAAATCGTTGCTGTTTGATGTTACCGTGAATCAGGCAAAAGAGGGTGTCGAGAAATATTACAGTCATCAAGGTAGGTTATTTGAAATTCATGAACTGCGATTACTAATCGATGCTGTTTCTTCTGCCAAATTCATCTCAAATGAAGATACAGAAAGTCTTGTTGGTAAAATAAAACAACTGACAAGCCAAAACTTAGCAAAACAGTAAGCCCGAAATATAAAAATAGCGCACCTTCACGGTACGCATCATAAATAGCCATATATCATTGATTTTTTATCAGATATACGGCTATTTTATTTTCCACATTCAGCCTGGATCATTTTTGACCAAGGCAGATATTGTTTTAATATTTCTGGGTTTCTGTGAATATCAAGATTCGGAAGATCCGTCAATAACTTCACAAGGTATTGATAAAAATCTACTCCGTTCGCTTTGGCTGTTTCTGCGATACTCAAACAAATTGCGTTGGCTTTTGCACCAGCTTCACTAACAGAATGGAGCCAGTTTTTGCGGCCAATCACA
>NZ_JABAIT010000046.1 GCF_012843265.1 Bacillus sp. DNRA2
CGCCGCCAGCGTTCGTCCTGAGCCAGGATCAAACTCTCCAAGAAAGTTGATTTAGCTCATAAAAGTTACGTTGGCTAGTGTTCATGATCGAAATCAATCACACTATAATTTGTTTATTGTTGACGTTTGTTTGTTTAGTTTTCAAAGAGCAATTTGTGCCGCTCGAGGCGACTTTATAAATATAACATTTCGTCATATTTTTGTCAAACATTTTTTTGAAATGTTTTTTGTCGTTTTGACGACGTTACTTATAATAGCACGACCACAAATTCCCGTCAACACTAATTTCACTTTTTTTAAAAATAGAATGTGTTAATGCTTAGTTTTGATTAATCCCAAGTTGATTGGAGCGGAAGGCACGAAGACTCCTGCGGGAGTAGCTGGTATGGGAGACCCCGCGGAAAGCGAAGTGCCTGCAGCGGAAATCAACATTCATGTTTAACGCTCCTAAAAAATAAAAAACCGCCAGAAGATGACGGATTCATTTAACTAAGTATTTACATTACCCAAACTTGTACTGCAACTAACGCTGCCAATCCTGGTAGACCAAGAAACCCAGATATCGCTGTCGTAATAAAATTTATCGGAACATAAATACCATATTGATTTCCAAGGGTATTTAAAAAGAAAAGAAACATCGCACCAATTAATAACTTTATGATTCCTTGTCCAATATATCGAATTGGTCTTACGGGCGCACCAATAAATAGTAATAATAAAACTAAAACACCGATAATCGAAATGATTATAACTGGTTCCAAATGAAAATAACCCCCTACCATATTATTTGTACTAATAAGTTATGTACAAGCGTCTGAAAAAAGACCAATGGTAAGGGGCTATATACTGTTTATTTTCTAATTGAAATTTTTCTACTCTTGGCTTCTCTTATTAAAAAGAAATATTTTAACTCCGCTAATTTCGCCTCGCTGATGATATCTTCTGACGGATCAAGACACTTTTCAACAAGCGATTTCTGATTATACCAAAAGTTTCGGGCATTATTCAGCTGAGTTAGCAGTTTTTCATCGAACTCTTTACGAAGTCGACCTTTTCGTTGAAAAAACATAGGTATTCCTCCGATTGAATTATACTTCTCTTCGTCCTTCTAATGCTTTTGAAAGGGTTACTTCATCAGCATATTCCAAATCACCGCCAACTGGTAAGCCGTGGGCAATTCTTGTGATTTTGATACCAGACGGTTTTAACAAGCGAGAAATATACATGGCAGTTGCTTCTCCCTCGATATTGGGATTAGTGGCAAGAATAACCTCTTCAACTGTTTCATCTTGGAGCCGTTTAAGTAATTCAGGAATTTTAATATCTTCTGGGCCAATCCCGTCCATCGGAGAGATTGCGCCATGTAAAACATGATATAATCCGGAAAATTCCTTCATTTTCTCCATCGCAATTACATCTTTTGGATCTTGAACTACACAAATGACAGTGCGATCCCTGCGCTGATCCTCGCAAATATAACATGGATCTTGATCAGTAATATGACCACAAACGGAACAATAGGTTAGATTTCTTTTAGCATTTACTAAAGCTTTCGCAAAATCCAACACAATATCTTCCTTCATACTTAACACATGAAATGCCAGTCTTGAGGCAGTCTTTGGCCCAATTCCTGGCAATTTCATAAAGCTGTCAATCAGCTTTGAAATCGGTTCAGGATAATGCATATCATTAATTCCTCCTAGAACAATCCGGGAAGATTCATTCCTTTAGTAAATTGTCCCATCGTGTTATTCACTAGTTCTTCTGCTTTTTTCAAGGCATCATTTGTTGCCGCTAATACTAAATCTTGAAGCATTTCTACATCATCTGGGTCTACTGCTTCTGGTTTAATATTTACTTCAACTACTTCTTTATGTCCAGTAACAATAACTGTTACAACTCCACCAGCTGTACCTTCAATACGCTTTTCACCTAGTTCTTCCTGAGCCTTTGCCATTTGTTTCTGCATTTTTTGCATTTGTTTCATCATACCTTGCATGTTTCCTCCACGCATCATAACGAAAACCTCCAATATGTTTTATTCTTTGATTTCTACCAGATCTTCACCAAACAGCTTAACTGCTTCGGTTATTAACGGGTCCTCTTGCTTCAGTTGATCCCCGTCTGAGGATTCATGGTGCTGACTTGATATAAAGTTCTCTCGTATATTATGCCATTGATCTTCTGGAACGCCTACAAATTGCATATTTTTCCCTAGTAATTGTTCCATAATAGAAGATACTGTTTCGAGAAATCTTTGGTTATCCATCGCCATTTGGCAGTGGATTTCATATTTAAATTTAATAATAAACGTATGTTCAGATGCTGCTACTGGTTCAGCATCATTTAATAAAGCAGCTTGTGAACGCATTTGTCTTTGGGAAAGTAACCCAAGCATTTCCCCCCATTTACTTTTCACCATGTTCAGGTTACTCTTTGTGGCCTGCTTAAGTATTTCATTTATTTTACCCACCGGTGCTTGGAAACCCTTGCGTGAGCTTCTTTGCGGTGGCTGTTTAGCAGTGGTTTCCTCGGCAGTTTGATCTCTATTACCAGATATCGACAAGTTCCTGATTTTTTCTTCTAGATGTTCAATTTTACTAAGTAGCTGTTCAATTTCAGGCATTGATGTTGTTGAAAACCCTGAGGAACTTTCTAAATGACAAAGCTTAACTAGTGCCACTTCGAGGAAAATTCTTGGATGATTGGTCCATTTCATTTCCTGCTGGGTTTTATTTAATATCTCGATAAGTTGATATATTTGGTCATGACTGATTTCATTAGCTATTTGTTTAAAATCTTCATCAGCCATTGTTCTTTCAAGTGCTTCTTCCAGTAATGGCGCCGTCTTATATAGGAGCATATCTCGGAAATAAAAAATAAAGTCTTCAATAAACCGAGATGGGTCTTTACCATTTGCTAATAATTGATCAAGCGCTGATAATCCACCAGCAGTATCATGTCCAAGAATTGCCCTTGCCAAACTATTTAAGAACCCTTGCGAAACAGAACCCGTTACAGTTAAAGCATCTTCAACGGTTACCCGGTCCTGACTAAAGGAAATTGCTTGGTCCAATAAACTTAATGCATCGCGCATTCCGCCCTCGGCAGCCTTAGCAATGATATGAAGTGCCTGTTCCTCACAGTCAACTCCCGTTTCATTGACAATTAAACGCATTCTTCCAACAATTGCCTTCGCAGTTATTCGTTTAAAATCAAAACGTTGGCAGCGTGAAATAATCGTTAATGGGATTTTATGAGGTTCAGTCGTTGCTAAAATAAAAATGACGTGTTTTGGTGGTTCTTCAAGCGTTTTTAAAAGCGCATTAAACGCTCCAATCGTAAGCATATGTACTTCGTCAACAATATAGACCTTATACTTTACTGAAGTTGGTGCATATTTAACTTTATCACGTATGTCGCGAATTTCTTCGACACCATTGTTAGAAGCGGCATCTATTTCGATTACATCCGGGATAGATCCATCCGTAATTCCCTTACATGCTGCACACTCATTACATGGCTCACTAATAGGTGCCCGTTCACAATTTACGGCTTTAGCTAAAATTTTGGCAGCACTTGTTTTCCCTGTTCCTCGTGGCCCGGAGAAAAGGTAGGCGTGTGAGATTTTTTGCTGAAGCAAGGCGTTTTGTAAAGTTTTCGTAACATGTTCTTGTCCGACAACATCAATAAAGGCTTGTGGACGCCAAACACGGTATAAAGCTTGATAACTCACTGACATCGCCCCTTCTATAATTTTGCTCCAGGGACTCTGGTCCTTGGCGCCTTTTAGCTGTCCAAAAGTATCTTCTCTATTATAACGTATACATTTTCAATTTTACAAAATGATTAAGGACAAAAATAAAAAAACTCATCTCATAATTAATAAAGCGGAAGCGCCTTGGTCAGGGGCGACAGGCACAAGACGAGACCTGCAGGAAATCCTGATTTCCGGAAGGGCTTGGCTTGTGACCCCGAGCCCCTAGGCGCTGGAGCTAGGCACCGATCTTATTTCAAAAACATCACTTTTTCAAATAAAAAAACTCATCTCAAGTATGAGACGAGCTTTGATGTTCGGTATGTATACCGTGCACCCTCCTTCGACTGACGACCATAAGCGTTACTTAAGCAGTTAGCTCAGCCCAGGCAACCCCGCGGCACATGAGAGTTTCCACTTAATGCTGCTTCCTTCCGGACCTGACATGGTTCGTGGATTCCCATTGCGCAGGACCCGGGCGTCAACGCCACTTACTTAAGGCAGACCCTACAGTCAGCCAGCCTCAGAGAGGGAATTCGGCCTCGCTAGAGCGGATTGCGAGTACAGGGCACCGCTACCTCCCCGCTTAGCACGGTAATTAGAAGTATACTAGGATTCGACGGAAAATGCAATCTGAAACCAATGTTAATTATTGTAAGTCAGTAATTTCAAGCTGCTGCAACCTTTTCTTAGCCTTCTTCCGCTCACGGATTGCCCTGAAAAAGTTCGTTAACAGTTCACTGCATTCCGTTTCTAATACCCCGCTAACGACCTCACTACAATGGTTAAAACGTTCATCTTCTGGCAAGTTCATAAATGTACCTGCACAACCACCCTTCGGATCCTTTGCCCCGTACACAACCCGCTTTATCCGCGATAAAATAACCGCACCTGCACACATCGGACAAGGCTCTAAGGTTACATACAATGTAGCCTCTTCAAGACGCCATGTCCCAAGCTTTTGACAAGCTTCATCAATTACTAGTAATTCAGCATGGGCTAATGAATTTTGCTTCGTTTCGCGCAAATTATGGGCGCGGGCAATGATTTCTCCACCCAATACCAAGACAGCCCCAATTGGAACCTCAGCCTTTGCCTCAGCCTTTCTTGCTTCCTCAATGGCTACAACCATAAATTTTTCATCTTCAATATCTTGAACGCTCATAGAATACCTCATTGAAATGAATTTCTTTTATTTTACAAGAACTCACTTACTAATGCACCTATGATTGACCTTATTATATTCATACACCAAGTTTGCCAATGAAATCATTTATTTATTTTTCAAATCATAAAATGATTAATATTTGGTGTTGATAAGGAGGATGAATATGCAAATACATGTGATTGGCCCCAATCAATCCTTGTTTGGGATTGCTCAAGCATATAGTACAACAGTGAATGATCTTATTGAAGCAAATGACCTTCCAAATCCAAATGATTTAGTTCAAGGCCAAGCTTTAGTTATACCGATTATCGGAAGGTTCTATTGGGTCCAAAGTGGAGATAGCCTTTATTCAGTTGGAAGGAAATTTGGAATTAGTGCTCAACAATTAGCAACAGTTAACCGTATTCCATTGAACAGACCACTTTCAATCGGAATGCGATTATATATTCCACCACGTCCGAAACGAAACGCTGAAATCAATGCTTATGTGGAGCCGCGAGGTAATTCAGTTGCTCCTGCATTGGAAGCAAGTGCTAGGGAAGCAGCACCTTATTTAACCTATTTAGCCCCATTTAGTTTTCAAGCCTTGCGTGATGGTAGTCTAAAGGAACCATTGTTGAATAACTTTCCAGCAATTGCCCGTGCCAATAAGAATACCTTAATGATGGTCATTACAAATCAGGAAAATGATCAATTCAACGCTGAACTCGGTCACATCCTTCTAACAAATATAGAGATTCAAAATCGATTTTTAAACACTATTGTTAGTACTGCGAAAAAGTACGGTTTTAGAGATATCCATTTTGATTTTGAGTTTTTGCGACCTACTGATCGCGAAGCTTATAACCGATTCTTGAGACGAGCGCGTGATCGTTTTAAGCGTGAAGGTTGGCTCATCTCCACAGCTCTGGCGCCGAAAACCAGTGCTACTCAAAAAGGAGAATGGTATGAAGCTCACGATTATCGAGCCCACGGTGAAATAGTCGATTTTGTGGTGATTATGACTTATGAATGGGGTTATAGTGGTGGTCCTGCGATGGCTGTATCTCCTATAGATCAAGTCAGAAAGGTACTTACTTATGCCCTCACTGAAATGCCCGGGCAAAAAATCATGATGGGACAAAATTTATATGGATACGATTGGACGCTGCCATTTGTACAGGGAACTGTCGCTCGGGCTGTGAGTCCACAGCAGGCTATTGAGCTAGCAGCTACCCACAATGTCCCCATCTTATACGATTCAAAGGCACAAGCTCCTCACTTTAATTATACAGGTGCCCAAGGAAAACGGCATGAGGTGTGGTTCGAGGATGCCCGTTCAATCCAAGCTAAATTCGATCTCATCAAAGAGTTAAATTTACGGGGAATCAGCTATTGGAAGCTCGGACTCTCCTTCCCCCAAAACTGGCTCTTAATCGTCGAAAACTTCAACGTCGTCAAACGATAAATCATAACATAAAGACAGTTGCCTCATCGGAGCAGCTGTCCTATTTAATTTGGGCTGGAAAGCGAAGCGCCTGTAACGGAAATCAACAGACACGTTTAATCCAGCCTAATTTTTAAAAAATACATATAATCTCCAAGTTCGTTTCCAATATAATTGTGTTACAATTACACTTGCGCTATTTTTAAAATTATATTCAAATAACAAATAATATATAGATTGTAAGCTTATTGAGGAGGACAACTATGGAGGGAACACCTTTTATTACGGTTGAAGGTCCGATAGGTGTAGGGAAAACCTCCCTTGCAAAGGCAATATCTGACCACTTTCAATATAACCTTTTGAAAGAAATTGTTGATGAAAATCCATTTCTAGGGAAATTTTATGAAAATATTGAGGAATGGAGTTTCCAAACCGAGATGTTTTTCCTGTGCAACCGCTACAAACAGTTAGGAGACATCAACGGTTATTATCTATCACAAAAACAGCCCGTTGTTGCTGATTATCATATTTTTAAAAATTTAATCTTTGCAAAACGGACCTTGAATCAAGACGAATTTCAGAAATACTATCAAATATATCAAATCCTTACCTCAGATATGCCAAAACCCAATGTCATTATCTATTTAAATGCCAGTCTCGATACACTCCTCTCTCGAATAAAATTAAGAGGTCGAGAAGTAGAAAAAAATATTAGTCCGCTCTATTTAGAGCAATTATCGCTCGATTACGAACATGCGATGCTAGAATTTGAAGCGCAACATCCCGAGATTCCTGTAATCCGTTTCAACGGCGATGAGTTGGATTTTGTCAATCAAAAAGAAGACCTATTTCTAATTTTCAATACCCTTTCTAAACACGTATTTAAAAGGAGCCCACAACTATGAATCTACGCATGAAGTATCAAATTCCAACCAATGCGGTTATCACTATTGCCGGTACAGTTGGCGTAGGTAAATCGACTATGACGCACGCCTTAGCAGATGCTTTGGAATTCCGAACATCCCTGGAAAAAGTGGACACAAACCCTTATTTAGATAAATTTTATGCAGACTTTACCCGTTGGAGCTTTCATTTGCAGGTTTATTTTTTAGCAGAACGCTTCAAAGAGCAAAAGCGAATCTTCGAATATGGCGGTGGTTTTATTCAGGATCGCTCTATTTATGAGGACACGGGTATTTTTGCAAAAATGCATTTTGACAAAGGAACGATGTCGAAGGTAGATTATGAAACCTACACTAACCTATTTGAAGCAATGGTCATGACCCCATACTTCCCACATCCAGATTTACTTATTTACTTAGAGGGATCGATTGAAGATATTCTGGAGCGGATTAAAAAGCGCGGTCGGCCAATGGAACAACAAACGCCAATTGAATATTGGTTAGAAATGCATAAACGCTACGAAGACTGGATAAATTCCTTTAACGCTTGCCCAGTGCTTCGCATTAATATTAAAGACTATGATCTTTCTGAGGATTCCACATCGATAGAACCAATCATTGAACGGGTTTCTTATTTTATGAATCAAACTAAAATGCTAATAAAGTAAGAAAAGCGGAAGCGGCTTGCCCAGGTGCTAGACACTAAAACTAGTTTAATACTTACACTTTCTTAAGCAGTAGGCTCTGTTATTCTTCAAAGTTGATTTCCCTGTAGTTATGAGAATTCATAAGCGGAGAATTTCCGTCTAATATAAAAAAAGGTAGCTCAAATAGCCCAAATAAGCGGAGAGATTCCGCTTAGCAGCTCTAAAATGAACAAAATTTATAGATTTAGATCATTTAAGCGGAAAAACTCCGCTTATTGTTAAGGAAATATTGGTATTTCCCAATTTAACCGGAATTTGTCCGCTTATATCATCAACACATTGAAATCAACATTCACCTTTAAAACAACAAAACAGCAAAACAAAGCAGGTATATCCAGTTTGTGATGGTATACCTGCTTTTTAATTGGCTCTATTCTAAAAGAATTTTGCGTTTTGGATGAATATAGATGTTTGGAAGCAATAATTAGTGGACATCCAATCCTTTATTTGTGCTAATAACTGTATTATCGAGATGGATGAGGACATTGAATCCTCTATTTGCGCAAATCACTGTCTAACTTTCAAGTTTTTGGCTAAATAAGGTATCTGAAGTCCGCAAACCTTTCAAATCAAGGATTTTACTGCAAATAAGGTACTCTGTGTCCGCTAGAAACAGTATTTATCCTGTGGTTATACTAATCTTGTTCGAAGGGTTATACCTAGAACGCTAAAAGGCAACATTCTTTGCGAAACAGCTTTTCAATTTCGAGATTTCTCAAGTATTTTTGCCTTTGTTCACACTTTTGTCGAATTTTCTTTATTTATAGTCAAAAAAACCCGCTACTTTAGAAAGTAGCAGGCTTCAATCTCCAATTTATGCACGATACATATTAAAATCATAGATGTAAAAATGGCGGAGGAAGAGGGATTCGAACCCCCGCGCGGTTTAACCCGCCTGTCGGTTTTCAAGACCGATCCCTTCAGCCGGACTTGGGTATTCCTCCGTGACAAGAAATAATATAACACGTCCAAAAAGCAAAGTCAACATGATTATTAAAAAGCTGGGCGAAAAAATTTCGACCAGCTTTTTATCTTTAAACTTCAGGAACAATTACTTTATGTTTGCCCATATACGGCTGTAATACCTCTGGAATTAAGATGCTGCCATCCTCTTGCTGGTAATTTTCTAAAACCGCAGCAACTGTTCTACCGATTGCAAGCCCAGAACCATTTAAAGTGTGCACATGCTCAGGCTTTGCTTTAAGATCACGACGGAAGCGAATATTTGCACGACGAGCCTGGAAGCCCTCAAAATTACTGCATGATGAAATCTCTCGGTATGTATTGTAGCTTGGTAACCAAACCTCAATATCATATTTTTTCGCCGCAGTGAAACCTAAATCTCCCGTACACATGCTCATCACACGATAAGGAAGTCCTAAAAGCTGAAGTACTTTTTCAGCATGACCTGTTAATTTTTCAAGCTCAGCATAAGAATCCTCAGGTTTTACAAATTTAACCAACTCTACTTTATTAAATTGGTGCTGACGGATTAAGCCGCGTGTATCACGACCAGCTGAACCTGCTTCTGAACGGAAACACGCACTAAATGCAGCATAACTGATTGGCAAGTCAGTGCCGTTTAGAATTTCGTCACGGTGGAGATTTGTAACTGGAACTTCCGCAGTTGGGATTAAGAAGAAATCTTCACTCTCAATTAAGAAAGCATCCTCTTCGAATTTTGGCAGCTGCCCAGTCCCAGTCATTGAAGCACGGTTGACCATATACGGTGGCAGAATTTCCTTGTAACCATGCTCATCCACATGAAGGTCTAGCATAAAGTTAAACAATGCACGTTCTAAACGAGCACCTAAGCCTTTATAAAAGACAAAACGGCTTCCTGTAACCTTCCCTGCCCGCTCAAAATCAAGAATGTCTAGTTGATCGGCTAAATCCCAGTGTGGCTTTGCTTCAAAATCAAATTTGCGAACTTCACCCCAAGTTCGGATTTGAACATTGTCATCTTCAGTATCACCAACCGGTACACTTTCATGCGGGATATTGGGAATGCTAAGCAATAACCCTTCTAACTTCTCTTCAACAACTCGTAGCTCTTCATCATATGTTTTAATATTCTCGCCAACCTGCTTCATTTCAGCAATTAAATGGTCAGCGTTTTGTTTTTCTCGCTTTAGTTGAGCTACTTGTTGTGATACCTCATTGCGCTTGCTCTTCAATTTTTCGCTTTCAACGATTAAGTCACGGCGTTTCTGATCTAGTTCTTCAAATTTCCCTAAGTCTGTTAAATCCTCACCGCGGTGCTGAAGCTTAGCTTTTACCTCTTCAAAGTTTGCTCGTAATACTTTAATATCCAGCATACTTAATCCTCCCTTATAAAAATAGGCTGTGTTAAACATGAATGTTGATTTCCGCTGCAGGCACTCCCTTTCCGCGGGGCGGGCGGTGAGCCTCCTCGGCGCTTTAGCGCCTGTGGGGTCTCACCTGTCCCGCTACTCCCGCAGGAGTCTCGTGCCTTCCGCTCCAATCAACTTGTGAAAAAAATCAACACTATGTATTAACAGCAAAAAAAATAAAAAACTCCCGTCCCTAATACAGGGACGAGAGTTACTCGCGATACCACCCTGGTTGAAGGCAATAATATGCCCTCCACCTCAAACAGATAACGGCTGTTACCGAAAGCAATTACTAACCTAAAAGAAGGCGTTCCATGCTTTACTCGAGGATGGATTCACAAAAGCGCTTCACCAGTTCACACCAACCACTGGCTCTCTTAAGAAATGCTGTTTGCTACTATTTCCTCTCATGGCTTTAAACCATATGAATTCACACATAATGTACTATAGTTATTGCTCGAATGCAACCAATTTATACAGATTGTGTTCCTTTTGCCTCTTTTACCATGCTGACAAAATAAGCAGTTAAACGATGGTCATCCGTTAGTTCGGGATGGAAAGAACATCCTAAAACATTGCCTTCACGAGCAGCTACGATTCGTCCATTATGCTTTGAAATAACCTCGACGTTTTCACCAGCTGCAACAATGTGAGGAGCGCGGATAAACACCGCTGGAAAATCAAGAGCAACACCGGTAATATCCAGCTCAGCCTCAAAACTTTCCCGCTGACGACCAAAGGAATTACGTTCAACTGTTACATCCATAATCCCAATATGTGGCTCGTCATACCCAATTACACGTTTAGCTAACAAAATTAAACCAGCACAAGTACCAAACATTGGTTTGCCGGAATTAGCAAATTCTCTTAGCTTATCCATGAAGTTGTATTTATCAATTAGCTTGCGCATTGTTGTACTTTCACCGCCAGGTAAAATTAACCCGTCAATCTCATCCAACTGCTCAACCTTTTTAATTACGACTGCTTCCGCTCCGGATTCTTCAATGGAACGGACATGCTCCCGTACCGCTCCCTGTAATCCTAGAACTCCGATTTTAACCATTGTAGTACTCCTTACCAACCGCGATCTTGCATACGTGCACTTGGAGCAATTGTAGAGATTTCAATTCCCTTCATTGCTGTTCCAAGACCTTTTGAAAGGCTCGCAATTAATTCATAATCTTGATAGTGTGTTGTTGCTTCAACAATTGCTCTTGCAAATTTAGCAGGATTTTCTGATTTGAAAATACCTGAACCTACGAATACACCGTCAGCACCAAGCTGCATCATTAACGCAGCATCTGCAGGAGTTGCAACTCCACCTGCTGCAAAGTTAACAACTGGAAGCTTGCCTAAGCGTTTGATTTCAAGTAATACTTCAAATGGAGCACCTAGTAGCTTAGCTTCAGTCATTAGTTCGTCTTCATTCATACCTACTACTTTCTTCACCTGAGCATTTACTTTACGCATATGACGAACTGCTTCAACGATATTTCCTGTTCCTGGCTCACCTTTAGTACGAAGCATTGACGCACCCTCAGCGATACGACGAGCTGCTTCACCTAAATCACGGCATCCGCATACAAACGGTACAGTAAAGTCTCTTTTATATAAATGGAACTCCTCATCTGCTGGAGTTAATACTTCACTTTCATCTATGTAATCAGCACCTAATGCTTCAAGTACGCGTGCTTCTACAATGTGTCCAATCCGGCATTTTGCCATTACAGGAATCGATACTGCATTGATAACTTCTTCAGTGATAGTTGGATCTGCCATTCTTGCAACGCCACCAGCTGCACGAATATCTGAAGGCACTCGCTCCAATGCCATAACGGCAACAGCCCCTGCCTCCTCAGCAATTTTAGCTTGCTCAGCATTGATAACGTCCATGATGACGCCGCCTTTTTGCATTTCTGCCATACCTCTTTTAACGCGATCTGTTCCAGTTTTCACGGAAACTTCCCCCCAAAAAATTAAGATGTTTAAATTTTAAGAACAATTAATTCTATCGGATTATTCTTTTTTAAATAAAACAATAAAAAGGGGCTCTTGTCAAGACAAGAACCCTCATTTTTAGAACCATCCTTTTACAGTAGACGACACACTTCCCCAAACATCACCAAAGAATCCGCCAATACCACGCATCATTAATACAAAGCCGTTCGCTTTTTCAACATTTTCTGCAGCAATCACATCTACCTTAATTCCTTTTGAAGGATCGCTATTAATAAAGCCAAAATCCTCGCCATTTTTCGGTTCAAGCGTTACATACCCGACTTTATCACCTTTTTTAACTGGAGCAGTTAACTCTCCGTTTTTCGTAAGCTTTTTCTTATCTAATACTAATACTGCTTTATAGTTATCTTTTTCACCATTTTTCACGACTAAGTCAATGGCATCTTTCGTGTAGATCTTTACGTTATCGCCTTTTCCTTTAATAACCGGAAGGGTTTTTGTACCTTTAACTTGATAATGTTTAGGTAAAACCTGTTCTTCACCAAAATTATTGAATGCGTAATCAAGGACTTTTCTTGTTTCCGTAAAACGTGTGTCCTTTGAAGATGCTTTCATAACTACTGAAATAAATCGTTGACCATTTCTTTCTGCAGTAGCTGTAAAACAATAACCAGCAAAATCTGTAGAGCCTGTTTTCAGACCATCTACACCTTTATATTCAAAAATTAAACCAGGAAGCATCCAGTTAAAGTTTGGATATTCCTTCCCATCCTTTGCAAAATTCAACTTTGGTGTTTTGGCAATTTCAATTACTTCAGGGTAATCAGTTATTAACCGATAGGCTAATTTAGCAGTTGCGCGTGCTGACATAACATTTTCATCATTTGGCCCACCTGCTGGGATGTTACCTAATAAACTTTCGTTGTTAAGTCCAGAGGCATTAACAAATTTAAAATCCTTTAAACCTAATTCTCCAGCTCGTTTATTCATTAACGCCACGAAATTCTTCTCAGTCCCTGCCACAGTTTCGGCTAAAGCAACCGTTGCTGCGTTACCTGAGAAAATGGCCATTGCTTCGTACAATTCTTTTACTGTATATTCTTCACCTTGAGTCAAACCAACATTTGATAATCCAGGAGCAGCTGATAATTTATGAACATACTCATTAATCATTACTTTTTGATCCCAAGAAAGTTTTTTATTATGGATTGCTTCTAATACCAAGTATTCCGTCATCATTTTAGACATACTTGCTACACCTAGAACGGCATCGGGATTTTTTTGATATAAAATTTTACCAGTCTTAGCATCTAGTAATATAGCAGCTTCCGCATTAATCCCTAGTGGATCGCTTTCCGCACTAGCCTGATTTGGAATGATTGTTGCGATAGATGCAAAACTAATAACAAACATGACAATGAACGACAGAAACTTACGATAATAATTCAACCCGATTTCCTCCAGCTCTAATAATTTATGACGGTATTGCAGTTGAGATAGTTAGTCTCTTTATTTTCACCTTGAATAGTTTAACATAAATGCACACGAGAAAAAAGACAGAGAATATTTCCTCTGCCTCCTGAAAATGTAGAAATAGTCTACTTTTTTTCAATGGATATTACATTAAGAAAGTGAATAGTTAGGTGCCTCTTTCGTAATTTGAACATCATGTGGATGACTTTCTCTTAAACCAGCACCAGTCATTCTGATAAATTGGGCATTTTCTCTTAATTCACGTAAGTCTTTAGTACCACAATAACCCATACCAGAACGAATGCCACCAACTAATTGGTAAATAGAATCAGCAAGCGGTCCTTTGTAAGGAACTCTTCCTTCAATACCTTCTGGAACAAACTTTTTATTATCCTCTTGGAAGTAACGATCCTTTGATCCCTTTTCCATAGCACTGACAGAGCCCATACCACGATAAACCTTAAAGCGTCGACCTTGGTAAATTTCAGTGTCTCCAGGGCTCTCTGAAGTACCAGCAAGCATACTACCTAGCATAACAGCATGTCCACCAGCAGCAAGTGCTTTTACGATATCACCAGAATATTTAATTCCTCCATCAGCAATAATGGCTTTGCCAAGCTTTCTTGCTTCAGTAGCACAGTCATATACAGCAGTAATTTGTGGTACACCTACACCGGCAACCACACGGGTAGTACAGATAGAACCAGGGCCAATACCAACCTTAACGACATCTGCACCAGCTTCGATCAATGCCTTTGTCGCAGCTCCTGTAGCCACGTTACCAGCAATAATTCCCAACTCCGGATATTTGCTTCTGATTTCTTTTACAGTATTGATTACCCCTGCAGAGTGACCATGAGCAGTATCAACAACAATGATATCAACATTAGCTTTTACAAGCGCGTCAACGCGATTAATTGTATCTCCTGTTACACCGACTGCTGCACCTGCTAACAATCTTCCTTGTTGATCCTTAGCTGAGTTAGGGAATTCAATAACCTTTTCAATATCTTTAATGGTAATAAGGCCTTTTAAAACACCTGTCTCATCTACTAGTGGCAATTTCTCAATTTTATATTGCTGCAGGATTTTTTCTGCATCTTCTAAGCTAGTACCTACCGGTGCAGTGACAAGATTTTCCTTTGTCATTACGTCAGAGATTAAAATCGAATAATCTTGGATAAACCGCAAATCACGATTAGTCAGGATACCAACTAATTTTTGCTCTTCTCCATTATTTACGATAGGCACCCCAGAGATTCTGTATTTACCCATTAAATGCTCAGCATCAAAAACCTGCTGTTCAGGTGTTAAGAAAAATGGATCCGTGATAACGCCGCTTTCAGAGCGCTTTACTTTAAGAACTTGATCTGCTTGTTGCTCAATTGACATGTTCTTATGAATAATTCCAATTCCGCCCTGTCTAGCAATTGCAATTGCCATATCCGCCTCTGTTACCGTATCCATTCCTGCACTGATAATTGGGATATTCAACTTGATTTTTCCTGTCAATTCTACTTGAAGATTTACATCTCGTGGCAACACTTCCGATTTGGCCGGAATGAGCAATACATCATCGAACGTTAAACCCTCTTTACTAAATTTAGATTCCCACATTTTATTTTTGACCTCCTGGATACGTAAAAATATTATTAGTAGGTTATCAATTGGATAAAATACTGTCAAGAAACTTCGCTTAAGTTAGATTTTTCAGAAAATTTCAAGGGGGTAATTTAATGAATTATAAAGACTTAAATAGTTACAAAATCTTCTTCTCAGCCTCCTTTACCCAATCCTTTTTAAAGAATTGTTATCTCAAGCAAAATATCAATGACTCCGATAAAAAAAGCTACCAAAACTGCTATCCATTTATGTACTATCTTGAACACGGGATGGTTTATTATCAGCAAGCTGAACATTCTCCATTAATTATACAACCAATTTTACTTTTTTACGGGTTTGTACATTTAGTCAAAGCATGTATTTTGACAAGGGACCCTTCTTATCCTGAGACGACATCTGTATTAGCCCACGGTGTTTCTTCGAGAAAACGAAAAAAACAGCAATATTGCTTTTTAGAAGACGATGTAAGAATACAAAAAACAGGCCTCTTTCCCTATATGTCAGATCAATTGTTTCACATGAAACAGTTAGAAGGCGACAAAGTTTTAATGGAAGATCTTCTGAGTAATATTCCTGAATTAAATCAGCTATTTTACCAACTAGAAGGGAAAAAAACTTTTACTAAAGCTGATCGTCATCACTATAACCAATTTACCATTTCCGCTAAGGTATTAGACACCTTTTATATGACACAAAATCGCTTTGAAGATTTTTTACGGGGGAAATTTAAAGAATCCTTTTCTGTAAAACAACGAGAGGGGGAATTGCTTCAAGTAGAGCTTAACCGTCACAATCTGTTAACTGGAGATGAAGCTTTGCCCTTTCGATTTAATATATCAGAAAAACAATATTATTTCCCACTCAGTAAAGATGGACTATTTCAATTTCCAGAAATACTTATCCATTATTTGCTTTTATACAATTTAAGTATGATTGCCAGATATGAAACGGAATGGTGGAGTGAACTAATGAAGATGATGAGTAATAATGATTACCCATTTATTCAGGCTTTTTTAGAGGTTACATTAGTAAAAGGACCGTTCTTAATTTATCAGTATTTAACTGCGGAACTAAGGACTTAAGGGGAGGAGAGGGAAATCAGAGCACATTGGATTGGAGGAAATTGAAGAAGATTGGAGCGGTGCGGTGCGGACATATAATCCCTAATTTGAATCAAAAATTGTGATTTCTCTTTTGTTCGGACATGAGGTGCCTTATTGTAGCCAAACGATGGCCATTTACTTAGATTTTTTGCAAATAAGGTTCTCCGTGTCCGAAACTATTGTAAATGCCTCATTTTTTTAAAAATAACGAACTACATGTCCGAAACAAAAATGCACAAAACAAAAAAACAGCTTCATCAGCTGTTTTTCCAATTGCCCGGCAGCGTCCTACTCTCACAGGGGGAGAGCCCCCAACTACCATCGGCGCTGAGAAGCTTAACTTCCGTGTTCGGTATGGGAACGGGTGTGACC
>NZ_JABAIT010000047.1 GCF_012843265.1 Bacillus sp. DNRA2
TCCTTTTTGTAATGGAACAATGCGCCAGGCGAGAAAAGACCCAAGTGAATAACCTTCACTTGGGTCGTGGGTATTAAGTCGCGTTAGCGATTTTGTTCTGTGAAATGAACACTTTACCCTGCTGCGGAATAAGGTCATGAAGGTATTTTAAATTTTCAAAACCTGTACTATGTCCCGCTTTTTATACATATATCGTAATAAACACGGTTTTAATGAGTTAACTTGAACCGCTCAATTTTCCAAACAAAAGGAGGGCTTGTCTTATATGCACGTCTTAGTCTGTGTTAAGCAGGTTCCGGATACCAAAATCATTAAGATAAACCCAAAGACCAATACGCTAGATCGCCGCAGTGCACCAGCCATATTAAATCCGTATGATGGGCATGCCATGCAGGAAGCAGCAAAAATTAAGCGTGAGGTCGGAGGAACAATTTCTGTGCTCTCGATGGGCCCGCCTCAGGCGACGGCTGTTATCAAGAAAAGCATTGAAATTGGAGCAGACCGCGGCTATTTAATTTCTGACCGGGCCTTTGCTGGTGCCGATACGCTTGCGACAAGCTATGCTCTATCGAAGGCAATAGAAAGAATTGCTGAGGAACACCCAATCGATTTAATTATTTGTGGAAAGCATGCAATTGATGGTGATACTGGACAAGTTGGCCCAGGCATAGCGAGAAGAGTTGATATCCCGCCTATCACCAATGTTATTGAAATTGTTGAAATCAATAAGCCTGAAAACAAAATTATCGTCAAACGTAAAGTGACTGATGGTTATGAGCTCATTGAATCGAAATTTCCATGCTTGATTACTGTCGAAAAGGAAATCAATGATATCGAATATGCACCAATGCCGAACATGCTTAAAGCAGCACGATATGAGCCAATGATTTGGTCAGTAACTGACCTTCACAATGTTGATAGAGCCCAGCTTGGCTTAAAAGGATCGCCGACGATTGTGGGTAAAATGTTTACGCCGCCACGACCTGAAGGTGGGAAAAAGCTTGAAGGCACAAGTGATGAGCAAGTCAATCAATTAGTGGATTTGTTAATGGAGCAGAAGCATCTATTCCAATATTCACAATCTCATAAGTAAATAAAATCGTGCCAATTAAAGTGGGGGATGTGTCATGAACAACGAATATCAAGGTGTGTGGGTTTTCATCGAGCAGCATAACGGAAATATTGCTGGTGTCTCACTAGAGCTATTAGGTGCGGGCAGAAAGCTTGCTGATAAATTAGCGGTTCCATTAAGCGGTGTACTCTTAGGAGCTGGCGTGAAACCGTTAGCACAAAAAGTCATTACTTACGGCGCAGACCAAGTATACGTAATCGATGACCCGATTTTAAAGGATTATCGGACAGAATCATATATGAAGGGCGTTATTATGCTCGCTGAAAAGTATAAACCAGAAATTTTCTTGTACGGTGCCACGGCAAATGGGAAGGATTTAGCCAGCGCTGTTGCAACCGATTTGTCAACTGGACTGACAGCAGATACAACGATGTTGGATGTTGATGTTGACAAACGATTACTTGAAGCCAGCCGACCGGCATTTGGTGGAAATATTATGGCGACGATTCTTTGTAAAAAGCATCGGCCGCAAATGGCCACGGTTCGTCCAAAAGTAATGAAAGCGCTCGATGTAGACTCTAGTAGAAAAGGTGAAATCATCGTGGAGAGCATTTCGGTGCAAGAGTCCGAAATGAGGACGAAAGTGCTAAAAATTGTGAAAGAAGTCACAAAAAAAGTGAATTTAGCTGAGGCAGATATCATTGTCGCTGGGGGCAAAGGTCTTGGGGATGTGAAAAATTTTGAATTGATCCACGAATTCGCGGCATTAATTGGGGCATCAGTCGGTGGCTCACGTGATGTGGTTGAGGCAGGCTGGCTCCCGCATGAGCAGCAGGTTGGTCAAACAGGTGAAACCGTAACCCCAAAAATTTACTTTGCAATCGGTATTTCCGGTGCGATACAACATATTGTCGGCATGAAGAACTCAGAATTAATCATTGCAATTAATAAGGATCCGAATGCACCAGTATTTGATGTGGCAACGTACGGAATCGTTGGTGATGCACTGGAAATTCTACCGAAATTAATTGAGCAATTTAAGAAGATTCGCACTGAAAAAGGCGGTGAAATGAGCTATGTCTGAGAAATTTGATGTGATTGTGGTCGGAGCTGGACCTGCAGGTACCTCGTGCGCCTATACTTGTGCGAAGCAGGGTTTAAAAGTGCTACAAATTGAACGGGGCGAATATCCTGGTAGTAAAAACGTAATGGGCGGCGTTCTTTATCGAAAACAAATGGAAGAGATTATTCCCGAGTTTTGGAAGGAAGCCCCACTTGAGCGACCGATTATTGAACAGCGCTTTTGGATGATGGATAAGGAATCAGTGCTTTCCTTTGGCTATAAAGGGCTTGAATGGGCCGAGGAACCGTATAACAATTTTACCGTCCTCAGGGCCAAGTTCGATCAGTGGTTTGCTGATAAGGCGGTTGAGGCTGGTGCATTGTTAGTATGCGAAACGGTTGTGACCGAATGTATTGTTGAAAACGCAAAGGTAGTTGGGGTGAGAACTGACCGACCAAATGGAGAAATTTATGCCGATGTTGTCGTGCTAGCTGATGGTGTCAACTCTTTATTAGGTAAGCAGCTTGGCTTCCATAAAGAGTTTCGACCTGATGAGGTCGCCTTAACGGTAATGGAAGTGATTAACCTTCCGAAGGATAAAATTAATGATCGTTTTAATCTTGAAGAGAACCAAGGTTGTACGATTGAAATTTTCGGTGATTCAACGAAAGGAAATCTTGGTACTGCTTTTTTATATACAAACAAAGAAAGTTTAAACATCGGTGTTGGAACAACACTTTCGAGTATGATCAAGGCAAAACTTAAGCCCTATGACTTACTTGATTATTTGAAAAATCACCCAATGGTTAAGCCTTATCTTGACGGCGGGGAATCAGCTGAATATTTGGCCCATTTAATCCCAGAGGGGGGGTTCCATTCGGTACCACGAGTGGTCGGCAATGGAGTGCTTGTTGTTGGTGATGCCGCACAATTTGTCAATGCGATTCATCGTGAAGGCTCGAATATGGCGATGTCCTCAGGGAAAATGGCTGCTGAAGCCATTGTGAAAGCGAAAGAATTGAATGATTTTAGTGAAACTGGCTTAAGTAGTTATAAAGAGGCATTAAACCGCAGTTTTATTATGAAAGACCTTGAAAAATACAAGGATGCTGCTCATACCTTTGAAAATTATCCACAATATTTCAGGGAATATTTGCCAATGATGAATCAGGCAGCTAGCAAATTTTTTACAGTAGATGGTACTCCAAAACGCGAAAAACAGAAGGAAATTATGCGAGAGATGACCAAAGGGCGCGGTCGAATTAAGGTGCTGCAGGATGTTTATCGGGCATGGAGGGCGGTGAAATAATGTCGACTAAAACAATTGAAGAAAAGCAATATTTGGTGAGGTTTAAGGCGGATACCAAATCGCATTTAACAGTGCTTGACCATGATACTTGTGCGACAAAATGTCCTGAGAAATACTGTACAGTGTTTTGTCCGGCGGAGGTTTATAAATGGGAGGACATCCGTATGCATGTCGGCTATGAAGGGTGCCATGAGTGCGGTAGTTGCCGGATTGGCTGTCCATACCAAAATATTAAGTGGGAATATCCAAAGGGAGGCCATGGAATTATCTTCCGCCTCGCCTAATCTTATCTGATAAAAAAGCTAACCTTCACAGCTGAGAATCAGTCATGAAGGTTAGTTTTTTTTAGACAGGAATAGATCCATTGAGGCTTATGTATATTATTTCACATAGGTGGAAAAAAAGAAGAAATGATGAGAGGAAAGTGCCAATTAATTGGCTTTTTCTATAAAATCAATCATCGATTGACTTGGATCTTGGCAGGATGCCTCTATTAAAAGGGCAGCGTCATAAGCATCATCGAAACAGTTGTATTGGGGGGAGCGATATAAAGGGGTCTTCCAATTAAAGGTGCCTTCTGAGTCGGCAGGATAAATGGAAACCTTCCATGTATAGGACTCCTGATTAGTTTTTGGATAACCTTCTAATGAGACAAGCCAATGGGTTAACCTTGAATTTGTTTCTTGTAGTGACGTTCGGTCCTTGTTCCCCATCGTTATTAAAGATTTGGGATAAAACTCACGATAGCTACTAAAATGCATAGGGTTCCCTCCTTCATAATTTATCTCTCTATTTATATGAAAGAGTTAGGAAATCCTTGCTAAAAAAATCAAGTTTTCCACAGTTGCCTTATGGATAATTTTAAGCAAATAAATGCTGAGCTTTTTTCAAACGATAACAAGAGGAGTGATGATTATCACTACGACATGCCGAGATTCTTTTTATACTTGATTCAAAGAAAAGGAAAGGGGAAATAACTGATGATGCAAGGTTGTGCTAGTTCGATGATGGGGAATGAACCTGTAACATTAAGCGAGGGACTTGCCCAATTAAAATGCGAACATATTCCTTTATTGGAGAAGCTTCATGGCTTATTTAATATATGTTCAAAAATAGATAAAAATGAAGATATCAATGCTAACTTTAGTCAATTAGAGCCTGCGGTGAGAACATTTATGGAGGAACTTGATCCTCATTCTGAACGTGAGGAACGAGTGCTATTTAGAATGATGGAAAAATACTTAGGCGTCGGGGTGGGCCCAATAGCCGTTATGGAATACGAGCATACACAAGCAAAATTATTGATTGGCCGATTCTTCGAAAAAATGTCAGAAGCGCGTAATGACTTAAGTGTTGATGAGATGAAAGAAGCGAGTGAATTAATTAAAAATGCCTATTTCACGCTAACTGATCATTTTTCCAAAGAAGAAAACGTGCTATTTCCAATGGCTGAAAACATGCTTTCGGACGAAGAAAAAGCAGAGCTTGCAGAGAAAATTAAAGCGATTTAAGCAAAAAAGGATGGGCTCCCATCCTTTTTTTATTTATCCGAATATATCTCCCTAAGCTTTTTATCTGTGGGCAGAAAGCTTGTGAATATCCCGAGTAATGGCAAAAGCCCGACAATGATCATCGTTTTGGTGATGCCGATGTGATCCGCTAAAAATCCAAGTCCTACAGAGCCAATGGCACCCATACCAAATGCCAAGCCAACCGTTAACCCGGCCATTGTACCAATTTTACCAGGGAAAAGCTCCTGTGCATACACCACTGTCACCGAAAAACTTGTCATGAGAATGAACCCAGAAATAGCCAAAAAGAAAATGGCAAATCCGCTATTGACGAACGGGAGAAGGAGCGTGAATGGTGCAGAACCGATTAACGACGCAAAAATGACATTCTTTTTGCCGAATCGGTCAGCTAATGGTCCTCCAAAGAAAGTTCCTACAGCTCCAGCTAATAAAAAGACAAAAGTATACGTTTGAGAGGCCCTTATCGATAAGCCGTAATGATCAATTGCGAAAAAAGCATAGTAGTTAGTCATGCCCGAAACATACCAGGATCTGGCGAAAATTAAGAATAAAACTAAGCCTAAGCCCACCCAAGCAATTTTAGGATAAGGCTGGTTCAGTGGTTTCACACTGCCTTTTTTCTGATTATCGTTTAGTTTTTCAGCTAAAAGCTTCGCGCTGTACCATCTGGAAATATAATATAATAATCCAACGGCAAGAGCAGCAACGAGAATAAACCAGCCTGCCCCCCGTTGTCCTAGTGGTACAAGCACAGCAGCGGTAATGAGTGGTGCTAATGATTGACCAGTATTTCCACCCACCTGATAAATTGATTGTCCTAAGCCACGACGAGGTCCCGACGCCCAAAATGCTACCTTGGAGCCTTCAGGATGGAACATCGCGGAACCAATCCCCATGCAGGCGACTGAAATCATAATGAATTCAAGGTTTGTTGCTAAGGTTAACCCTGTAACTCCAACTAATGTAAAAGTTAATGCCAAAGGTAGTGTGTACGGCTTTGGTTTTTTGTCGGAATACATGCCAATGACAGGCTGTAACAGCGAAGCGACAATATTTAGCGAGAACGCGATCATGCCCAGCTGTGTATAGGATAAACCCATCGACTTTTCTAAAATTGGAAACATTGCAGGCACGACGGACTGAAGGGTATCATTTAATAAATGACATAGTCCGAGAATGATTAAAATTTTATAAGTTGTGGCTTGCTGTTGATTTCCGGTTGAACCAATCTTGACTGCAGCTTGACTCAATGTGTTTCGCCTCTTCCCAGGAAAAATATATGATAATATTTGTATCTTACAAAATTTTTTCGATAATTAGAATGGATTTGCTTGAATTTTTGGTTCGGCCTGGTCCAATTTGACATGAATGTCCCAGTTTACTATAATTATTTTGAATTCAAGATTTTTTATTTTCATCATAAAGGAATGAAGCGATGATGAGTTCTGATCAAATTAATCAATCATTAAAATTATTTATTGTGCTCTCACGTTCATATAAAGCTATAAATGAACAGGTTAATAAATTTATTGCTGCCAATGGCCTAAATCCAACGGAATTTGCCGTGTTAGAGCTTTTATATCATAAAGGTGAGCAGCCGCTTCAGCAAATTGGCGGAAAAATTCTCCTGGCGAGCGGTAGTATTACGTATGTAGTAGATAAGCTTGAGCAGAAAGGTTTATTGAAACGGGTTGCCTGTCCGAATGATCGACGTGTGACATATGCCCAAATTAGTGAAGAGGGTAAGCGATTTATTGAAAGCATTTTTCCAGAGCATGAGCAAAGAATAAATGAGATTATGTCTGTACTAAGTAATGAAGAAAAAAATACAGCGATAGAATTACTGAAGAAATTAGGATTATCTGTCGGAAAATACTAACACAGCGGTCACTTAAGACTGCTTTTTCTTTTTTGGTGATAAAATTGAGTGCTTTACATACGATTTTACAATGAGGAGGTAAGATTATGAAATTTGCGGATTTTATCTACACACGCCCGGACCTTGAAAAAATTAAACCAATTTTCGAACAGGAATTGAATCGGTTCCAGACGGCAACAACGGCAGAGGCGCAAATTGAGGCAATGAGTAAAATCAATCAAATCCGTGATGATATTAGTACGATGTTTAATTTATGCTATATACGTCATTCCATTAATACGAATGATGATTTTTATAAAAACGAACAGGATTATCTGGATGAAATTGATCCTGAAGTCGAGGAGTTGGTCACACATTACTATCAGCTTCTCTCAACCTCCAAATTTCGAAAAGAGCTAGAACAAAAATGGGGAAAGCAGCTGTTCGCGCTTGCTGAAGCACAGCTGAAAACCTTTTCTCCTGAAGTGATCCCACTTCTTCAACAGGAAAACAAGCTTTCATCGGATTACACAAAATTGATTGCATCGGCAAAAATTCTATTTGAAGGTAAAGAACGGACACTTCCACAGCTAGAGCCGTTTGCGCAATCACCAGACCGTCAAATGCGAATCCAAGCCAATAAAGCACGCTTCGGTTTTTTTGCCGAAAAAGAAACACAGCTTGATGAAATCTATGATCAATTGGTAAAAGTAAGAACTGAGATTGCTAAGGCACTTGGTTATGCTAACTTTGTTCAGCTTGGATACGCGCGGATGACACGAACAGATTATGACGCTGAAATGGTGGCAACATTTCGAGAGCAAGTTCTTGACTACATCGTACCAGTGGCTACAAAACTAAGAGAAAGACAAAGCAAACGTATTGGCGTAAATAAACTAAAGTATTATGATGAGTCAATCATTTTCCATACTGGAAATGCGACACCGAAAGGGACCCCGGAATGGATCATTCAAGGTGGTCAAAAAATGTATGATGAGTTATCTCCGGAAACTGGAGAATTCTTCAAATATATGACCGAGAATCATTTAATGGATTTAGTTTCTAAGTCAGGCAAGGCTTCCGGAGGATATTGTACTTTTATTGAAAATTATCAAGCGCCGTTTATATTTTCTAATTTTAATGGAACATCAGGGGATATCGATGTGTTAACCCATGAAGCAGGCCATGCATTTCAGGTTTATTTGAGTCGCCACTTTGAGATACCGGAATATTATTGGCCAACGTATGAAGCCTGTGAGATTCATTCGATGAGTATGGAATTCTTCACATGGCCTTGGATGAAGGAATTTTTTAAGGAGGATACAGAGAAATATCAATTTGCACATTTAAGTGGAGCTTTGCTGTTCCTTCCATATGGAGTTGCCGTTGATGAGTTTCAACATTGGGTATACGAAAATTATACGGCCACGCCAACAGAGCGTAAGCGAGCATGGCGGGAGATTGAGAAGAAATACCTACCGCACAAGGACTACGATGGCCTACCATATTTAGAAAATGGTGGTTTTTGGCAAAAGCAGGCCCATATTTATAATTCACCATTCTATTATATTGACTATACACTAGCACAGATATGTGCTTTCCAATTTTGGAAACAGTCTAGACATGATTGGAAAACTGCTTGGGCTGATTATTTAAAGCTCTGCAAGCTTGGTGGCAGCAAATCGTTTACAGAGTTGGTAGCGGAAGCGGGTTTAGTTTCACCATTTGAAGCAGGCTGCGTCAAATCTTTGATTGATGAAATCGACCAGTGGCTCGAATCAATTGCAGACGATAAACTATAAAAAAAGCTCACCAGGAGTAAAAATGTCTCCTGGTGAGCTTTTATGTTATTTGTTTTTTACTACAATTTCATCATTTTCAACGTCTGCAATGAGATGAGTTGCGCTTTGTTCATCCAAAATTAAATCAGTCATTTTATCCTCTAAATGCTCTTGAATGACCCTGCGGAGAGGACGGGCACCAAAAGCAGGGTGGTAACCTAGCTCAACCATTTTTTGTTTTGCAGCAAATGTTACTGATAAATCCATGTTTTGCTCTTTGAGCATTTCCTGTAACTCAGCCAGCATTAAATCAATAATCTCAAGGAGCTGCTCTTGATTCAATGATTTGAATTCAATGATGCTATCAAATCGGTTCAAGAATTCTGGTTTAAAGAAGGACCCAAGTGAGTCAAGAATATTAGATTCCTTCACAGCTGAGCTCTTTCCAAATCCAACCTCAATTGGTTTATATCCAGTCCCAGCATTACTTGTCATGATAATGACCGAATCCTTAAAGCTGACGGTCCGACCCCCGCTATCGGTTAGTCGTCCATCCTCAAGAATTTGCAGGAACATGTGCTGGACATCAGGATGCGCTTTTTCAATTTCGTCTAATAATATAATTGAATATGGATTGCGACGAACTTTTTCTGTTAACTGTCCAGCTTCCTCGTGACCGACATAGCCAGGAGGTGAACCGATAATTTTAGAAACGCTGTGCTTTTCCATATATTCGCTCATATCAAGACGAATCATGGCTTCTTTTGAGCCGAACAACTCTTCGGCGAGCGTCTTCGTTAATTCTGTTTTACCGACACCTGTTGGACCGACGAAAAGGAAGGAGCCAATTGGGCGATGTTTCGATTTTAAACCAGCGCGGCTGCGGCGAATCGCCTTGGCAACCTTCTTCACTGCTTCTGTCTGACCAATCACTTTTTTGGCGAGATTTTCTTCGAGCTGCTGCATTTTATTTTGATCGGCAGACTGGAGTTTTCCTACTGGAATGCCAGTTTTCTTTTCAATTATGGATTGAATGAGCCCGACATCGACAACTGGTTGACTAATCTCTGTATTTTCAGTTTGTGAAAGCTTTTGTTCCAAAACAGCTTCCTCATCACGAAGCTTCGCGGCTAGCTCGTAATTTTCTTTTTTTAGGGCAATTTCCTTTTCATTGTTAATTTCATTTAAGCGTTTTTCAATTTGCTCAGTATCTGGAGTATTATTACTATTTAAGTTTAAAATGGAACCTGCTTCATCCAATAAATCGATTGCTTTATCAGGAAGGAAGCGATCTTGTATATAGCGATGTGATAAAGTTACACACGCTTGAATTGCTTCATCTTGATAAGTTACTTTATGAAATTGCTCGTATTTGGATTTAATCCCTTGTAAAATTTCAACTGTCTTTTCTAGCGATGGTTCCGCAACTAATACTGGTTGGAAACGTCGTTCAAGCGCAGGATCCTTTTCGATTTTACGATATTCCTGTAAAGTTGTTGCACCAACGACCTGTAATTCACCTCGGGCTAATGCAGGCTTTAAGATGTTGCCAGCATCCATTGAGCCCTCTGCGGATCCAGCTCCAACGAGTAGGTGTATTTCGTCTATGAACAAGATAATGTTTTTTCTTTGCTGTAATTCTGCAATGAGCTTTTTCATTCTCTCTTCAAATTGGCCTCGAATTCCAGTATTGGATACGAGGGAAGCAACATCGAGCAGGAATACTTCCTTACCTAATAGTTTCGATGGTACCTTTGCTTCAGCAATTTTTAAGGCTAATCCTTCAGCAATCGCAGTTTTCCCGACACCTGGTTCCCCGATAAGGACTGGGTTATTCTTGTTTCGTCGGTTTAAAATCTCCATTACCCGAGAAACTTCTTCATCTCGGCCGATTACAGGATCAATTAAGCCTGCCTTCGCAAATTGGGTTAAATTTCGACCATATTGATCAATAAATCCTCCGCCATGGGAAGTAGTATCCACAGTGTACGGTTGTTGGTTCATGCTGGACTGTTCATTTTGCCCCAATGGCTTTTCAGAAAAATCCCTAAATATGTCATCTACGGGGAAGTGGTTAAACCCTTTCATCCCAAAGCTGTTGAAGTGGCTAATTTTTTCGCGTTCTTTCTTGTAGCATTCCTCGCATAAGAGGAAATGCTTTTTCTGACCATTAATGTTAATGTTCATCTGAATGTTTGCCTCGTTCGTTTGACATTTGTTGCAAAGCATTTCGCAAGACCTCCTAAATAATTGTTTGACTTTGACTAACTTTGACCTTTCGTGTCTTTATTATACTTTGACCATTTTTGACTTTCAAGTATTTTGTTTGAAAAATTTGGCTGTGTTAAACATGAATGTTGATTTCCACTGCAGGCACTTCGCTCCAAGCAACTTGAGAAAAAACAACACTAAGCTTTAACACAGCCAAAAATTTAAATAGAACTCGTCTGTGTTTGTCCTCTTCCTCATATATATGGATAAGGAGGAGGAGAATGACTTGAAACCAAAATGGAGTGCATCCTTTCAAATAGCAGCTGTATATGTCGGAACTGTGGTCGGGGCTGGATTTGCCACAGGACGAGAAATTGTTGAATTTTTTACAAGGTTTGGCTTCATCGGTTTAATTGGAATTGGGATTAGTGGCTCTTTGCTAATTTATTTGGGTTCTAAATTACTGAGGATGGCAGCAACTGTTGGTGCACATTCCTATCAGGAATTTAATGAATATTTATTTGGCAGGATTTTTGGACGGGTTATTAACATGTTAACTTTGCTAATGCTCCTAGGTGTTTGTGCAGTCATGTTATCTGGAGCAGGAGCAGTGTTTCAAGAGCAATTGCAGCTGCCAAAAATACTAGGAGTAGTAGTGACGATTATTTTATCCCTCCTTGTTCTTGTCATCGGAATGAAAGGTTTATTTGTCGTTAATGTGGTCGTTGTACCAATGATGATTAGCTTCAGTTTTATTTTAATGGTTAAATCAGTAGCGCTTCCCGGCTTTTCTGAGCAACTGATGATGATTCCGTTTCAAGCTGATGGATGGAAGGCTGTAGTGTCGCCGTTCTCATATGCTGCTTTTAATTTGTTTTTGGCACAGGCGGTGTTAGTGCCAGTGGCAAATGAAATTAATGATGATTTAACGCTAAAGTGGGGGGGCATTATTGGTGGCATAGCTTTAACAAGCATTCTCATTTGCGGTCATTTTTCACTCATTATGCTGCCACAGTTTGAGAGCTTTGAGGTGCCAATGGCAGTGATTGTTAAAAATATTGCTGCGGTTTTTTATTGGATATATGTAATGGTGATTTATGGAGAAATATTTACCTCAGTAATTGGCAATGTCTTTGGACTCGAGCGCCAGCTTCAAAATTATGTTACTTTACCTAGTCTTGTCATTATTAGTGGTATTTTTCTAAGCTGCTACTTTGTCAGTCTTGTCGATTATGGGGAATTACTATCATATTTATATCCGTTATTTGGATATTTAAGCTTAGCCTTTATCGTATTATTATGGATGAAACCGCTCATTAGGGATCAACGTTAAGTGCCACGATTTTTTATAACAAAAAAAGAGGCTGGGACAAAACCCACCTCTTAAATGAAAAAGCCGGTAAAATTTTACGATGAGTAAAATTTTACCGGCTTTGGTTATTTTTTCAATAAAAA
>NZ_JABAIT010000048.1 GCF_012843265.1 Bacillus sp. DNRA2
AACACTATGTTCAAGGGTGTGTCCCTTTATAAGACGTTAGTTAGAATATTGCTCTTTGTTCTATCTTGTTTAAAGGCCCTTTTTAGGGTCTTTTTTCTTTGGTGGAGGACATAGTCCCCAGCGGAAGGCGTTCAACCCGATAGGGGCGAGAGGGCAGCGGATCCACACTAGCGATTTCTTACTATCTACCGGTGTTTTGCTATCTCTTTTTTGAATTTCCACTAAAAAAAGCCAGGGTCTCGCTCCCTGGCTTCTCTTTTTGCATTCACAGAAAACGCAAAAAGCGCTAATCATCAAAGTTATTTTAACATGTACTATTGAATTATTTTATAGGAAAAAAACACCAGGGAATTGTGATTATTTATGGATTTAAGTTATTAAGGGTGGATCCGTCTGGATTACTTCGTATATATGGTCTTACATATGTTCCATCACTTCTGTAATATCCTTTTACGCTGTGATAGCCTGGGTTATTAGGAGTTTCAGTTATGGGTGGTTCGGGGACATAATGTTTATCTCTTTCTGCTTGTTCCATAGCTTCTTTTTTTTGCTCAACTAGATAATCTATTTCGGAATCAGTTAAAGATCTAGCCGGTTTAGCTGGTCCGGGATTATTCCAATCATCCAAATAAGTAACGATTATGATGCTTCCTATTAGTGCTGATAATTTTAGGGCTGTGGTCAAGTCGGTTATTTTTATTAAGATAACTAAGCCGATTATTGCGATGCTAATTATTAAAATGTTCCACAAAAAATCTCCCATTTTGTCCCCTACTCCTTTTATTTTTTTGGAATATTAAGCACTTGGTATCATTTTCATAATATCCTAGTTTCATTTATTGAGATATTTTGGATTCCATAAAAATGGGCAGTAGGGGAACATTTGTAAATTATTAGACAAAATTAGGAAAGCTTAGTTGCTGGTAATCTGGATTCATTGGAGTTTATGGTTGCGAATTTGTACGGCTATTTCTTACGCTTAACCATCGTTTGATAAAAGTAGTTGAAGTATTTTCTGTTCCTGGTGACAACTTCCTCAAAGGTTCCTCGATCTCGAATGTTTTCTTCTGCCCAGGGGCGGCAGCCGTCGTGTTCGATGTTATACAAGATGGTTAAAACCACGTTTTGCCCTACCTTTAACTCCTTCATACACTTTTCACAATGCGGTTTGATTATGACTTTACTCATTTCCTTCACTCTCCTTTGCAACCAGAATAGCGAGATCGCGGCTGCCTGTAAAAAAGCCAAAAATGAGTTTTTGCGCCAATTTTAAGCTGAAACCGTTAGTTTCCCTACGGAAAAATGAATTTTCGGAGCGTTTTTTGGGTGTAAACTGCAAAAACGCATGTTTTTTAAAAAATTTTCGGAGGGCGTTCTGTCAGTGTCCGGAAATCCCCTTAAAAACATGAAAAAATCCTTATTTCGCAATGGTTTATGGGTGTTCGGGTTCCTAAGATTTATTAAGGTTGAAGGTTTTGGTCGAGCGGTACATTCCTTGTGGCTAAACACTTTATTGCTTTAATTCGTTAAAGTATATTAATCGAGCAATAGCACCAACTTTGTTAACAATAGAAATCCTGTTATATCAAAGGTTAACCGGTTAACTTAGTTAACCATTTTTCTTTTTTCTTTCTCATGAAATTCGTCATGTATCCCATTTTGCGTGAATAAAAAGTAAAGAGCGACAATTCCTTTCATAGCAATGGATTGTCGCTCTCTTTCACTTTTTTAAAAGGGGTGTTTTTGGTGGGCGACATGACGAAAGAAGCAAAAGAAAGCCGAAATCAATATATGCGTCGGTATATGCGAGGTTGGCGGCAGCAGAACAAGGATAAAATCCGTAAATATAACGAAGCTTATTGGAGTCGTAAAGCATCTGCTAAGCAGCAATCGGGGAGGGATTAAAGATTGGGTGGTTTAGCATACACAGAAGTATATGGAGTCATTGGATAGCACCTAGCGATCGTAGTTGGACCTTTTTTGAAGCCTGGCTTTGGTTATTATCTAAAGCACAATACAAAAATTCACCGCGGTTATTCAATGAACATATCGTCATGATAAAACGAGGTCAATGCTTGACTAGCATTAGGAAATTAGGAGCTCAATTTCAGTGGTCCAATGATAAAGTTTATAGATTTTTGGACGCACTTGAAGCTGATAATATGATTATCCGACAGCCGAACACCTATTATACGCTTATAACCATTGTTAATTATGATAAATATCAGACTCTATTCCAAAATTCCGAACACCATCCGAACGCTGACCGAACGGTGGACAGTACACCAACCGATACACAACCAGAATCATACAATAAAGAAATAAGTAAACAATTAAATAATAGCGATGGTCCGTCCATTTCACCTTATGATGATTTTCCATCATTCTAGGTTCAGAATATGTCGGTAACGATTTGTGATAATGTCGTCACTTGCGTAATAAATTTGGAATAGCATACAATGCTGACATTTTATATCATCAGCTGGTCGGTGAATGTCAGCAAGGGATTCCTCATATTTTTGTAGATTCCTAGCTAATTAAGGAAACAAGGGAATCCTACTTTCATTAACAGACTGTTGGACTCACAGACCAATAAATTGTTTACGGAAAATCGTATTTATTATAGAATTTACCTAACAAGGAATGTTTGTCTGACTCACATTAAGTGAACGAGAGCAAAAAAAAGCCAGGCGTTGCAACCGCCCGGCAAAAAATCTTGATGTGACTTTTGGATTGGTCTGTCCTTGGTAATACTAACATTCAAACGTTTAATTAATTTTCTGGAGAACTAATTAGGTGGGCGCCTAATTAGTTTTTTTCCGTTTTATCGGAGTTCCAGATCAATCGAACAGGAATAAATAAAAAATGTGCACCACTAGATGTTATAAAATCACAAACATCAGAAATAAAGTTCAATATTTCCATTGGCTGTCTCTCCTTTCCCCAAGGGGCGAGACAACCACCAAAAGTATGTTCTAGTTGATATTATTATTATAATGGTTCATCTGATATAAAAACTAGGATAAGCTAAATAGTTTTTTAAGGTTTTTTTTACCAGATTAAACCAACTATTGTTTATAGTATCTTGATTTTTTTAGATTTGGCAAACAGTTCTGTGGAATGCTCACCAATTTGTAGAGTTTTTCCTCCTTTCAGTAGGTAAATATAATTTATATTGTTTGTTTTTTTAGCGCCACCCTTCGAATTTTGACTTTAATTTATTCAAAGCATTTCATCATAAACTGTCAATCTATAAATCAAAAAAACAGTAAAAAAATTATTGAATATAAAAAGACATAAAAAAACGTCCATTAGAGGTCGCTTTTTTTATGTCTTTTTATTGCCGCAATCATTGTGGTGGTTATAATGTTCGATCATATTTATTCTGTCATCCCCTTTTAGTTTCTTTTCGAATCAAAAGGAAAATTTTAACACCGTGATAAGCCACAGTACCCATAACGTTTAATACCATTCCAATCATAGCTGTTGCCACAAGTAGCACAATTTGTAAATTCATCAATTCCATTAACTGATTCCTCCCTCAAAATAGGTTTGTACATTTATTGTAAATGGTTAGTAATGCTATGTCTTGACTCGTCAAGACATAGCTATTAAGATACACTTACCGAGTGACGAGTTATATGTATTTAGGTTGAAAATTAATTTTTGGAGGTTTTTAAAATAATTGATCAAAATACTTCATTGGAAGAATTAATGGATATGGTAAAGGTAACTTTACGAGAAATAAAACCAGGGGAAAATTTTGTGGTAAAAGATCTCTTTCGAGGTTTCGAGTGGAACCGAATCTCTAGAGGAAATCGGACCAAGTTAGGTTCGCTGTTCATTAGCTATTCGTATAGTGAAGGCAAAGACCTAATTGAAAGATTTGGTAAAACGCCACAAAACCAAATGATGTACCAAAAGAGGAAAGAGGAAATATCAGAACTTAAATAAGGAGGGAAAATCCCTCCTTATTTTTGTTTTGGTTGTCTAGCGGCAGCGGTTTTCTTTGTTTCGGTTACTTCAAACTTTTCATATAACCGCGCCAATTTTTCATTGTACTGATCGTGGACCTCTTGGAGCTTTTCTTGGAATTTGCGTTCAGCTTCCAGGACAGCACGTTCTTTTTCTAGGTTTTTGGTTATAGTTAATTGAGTTAACTCATTAACTTGGTTATCCTGTAAGGATTTCATTTCTTTCTCGTGGTCACGTTTGGCGTTATTCAATGCGGATGTTAACCCATTGATTTTGTCTTGTTGGCCACTGTTGGCTTCTTTCAATTCCTCAATGACGGATGACAATTCACTTTCACGCTGATTGAAGTTGGCTGTCATGCTTTCTTTTTCGGAAGCGTGTCGCTCCTTCAACTCTGTATTTTCCGTAGCGTAGCCTTTATATTCGTTCACCAGGGACGAAAGGGTGTCGATTTTGTCCTTGTACTCCTGGATTAAGTCTAGGTTGGTGGCGTTCATGGAACGGAGTCCTTCTAGCTGTTCGTTCAATTCCTGTGTTTCGGTAGCGCTTTGTTTAGCGGCAGCTTCCGATTGCTCTACTCGTTCCTTTAGCTCTTTCACGGTTTGTTGAAGGTCTGTGATCGTTAGGTCTTTACTCTCTAACTTTTCGCTTAGTCCTCGCACAGCGTCATCCTTCAAATAGTTGGCACGTTGAATCATGTTGGCCACTAATTCATAAATTCGTGTAGTATGTACTTCTAGTTCGGATAGGTCTTGTTTGTAATCGGGTGCACCTGTTTTTAATTCTTGGATTTCTGTCAATGCGACTGCTTTTTCAAACCACTCTTTTGAGGTGATCCCGGAGTTTTCAATCATTAGCTTTACTTTGTCGTGTAGTTCTTCGGAAACTTTGACGCCAAATGTTTTGTCTGACATATCCATTACTCCTTTAGGTTTACTTCTTGTCCCAATTGTATCATAGGGTTAACCGAGTTAACTAATGTTAACCGAAATTTCAAAGATGAATTTTTTGCTATATAAATTTTTGAATCTGACGTACTAATATCGACGGTTCCAGGGCAATTTGTAGTGATCTTCTAATACGCCAGGGAAACATTTTTTGCAATACCATGCTCGGGGATCACCGTTAGGAATTTGCTTCATTTCATGTTCTGGAAGTCTCCTAGCGCAGTAATAACACATTTTTTTCTCGGTCATAGTTTGAACCCGGCCAAACTATCTTCGATTTCCTCAGCTGTTATGCCGATATAACGCTTTGTGATATTCGGATGGCTATGATTAAGGATTTCTTGCAATTTAGCAATATCTTTCGTTTGTTTATAATACCAATAGCCGAACGTTTTCCTCATGGTATGTGTTCCGATGCCTTCCTCGATGTCGGCCATTTCAGCTGCTCGGTTCAGCTGTCGATATGCCTGGATCCTGGTTATAGGTTTATCGCCTTTTCGGCTGGGGAACAGCCATTCACTATCCAGACCTTTGATATAGTCATTTAGTTCGTCATAAATGTTTTGCAGATGAACTGTTCGTGGTTTTTGAGTTTTTCCTTCTCGAATAATGATCTTCTTTTTGCCTTTAACCTCCTTTGCTTTGAGCTGCAACATATCAGAAACACGCAATCCGACATTAATGCCGAGCAAAAACAATATGTAATCACGTTCGCTACAATGGCGCTTTAATGCCCACTTCATATCCTCAATTTTTTCTAGGCTCCGAATCGGTTCAACATTTTGGACACCTTTTGTCATGGTTGGTCCTTCTTCCCTTGTTTTATGTTGTTTTGAATGTAACGTTTTTTAATACCTACCTTCATTTTATAGCTTGTACGATAAAAGTCAATAAATTCAATAAAACGAATGTTACCTTTTATGTATTTTGTTACATTTGGTTTGTTTAAAAAACTCTTTTATATTGGTAAGCACAAAATGTGAAGTCAAAAGTATTAGTAAAATTAACAACTTGCTGCGTTTACAACACTTTTCTTGGTGTTATAATGTGGTTGGAGTCGCATTTAAACAAAAAAAGACATTTTGAAAAAACATGAAATTGAATCCAAACCTTCCTAATGGTCAAGTAGTTAATAGTTAACTGGTCATTAATTATTAGCGAAACCTTTTACAAAATCTTCTAGAAGTTTTAAGAAGTAAATTTGTGAAATTGGAGGTGGATATATGGACAATGAAATTTTTTCAAAATGCAGCATTGAACAATCTAAGCTGCATCAATGCAGCGATGATCGATTCAAGCTGTATCAATTTTTAAAAACTTAACTATTTATGTTCGAAAAAAGAAAAAAGGGGTTGAGAGCGCTTTGGTCGAAGCGTTTCTCTTCCCCTTTTTCTTTGTAACATTTTTCTTTTCAACCTTTATATCCAATATGCAAAAGCTTAACAATGATGGATTTTGAGTATTTTCCTAGCCCTAAAACAGAATGGTCGTTCTGTTCATAGAACATTATTTGATATTAAGGCATAATCAGAGAATCACATGGCATTAGCGACAAAACAACAACTACGATTATTTCTGAGTCGGCAATAGACTCGGTATGATGCTTGGTATTACTTGCAAAGCATATTCGGAAAATTTGCACCAAAATTCAACCTGTTTGAGCGTTATAGTGACATATTGTTCACTCGTTATAAGTCCAGAAGCTAACGCTATTTGCGGAAAAACTGTGATACATAAAAATCCAATGGCTAAAGTGACAACGATTATGGTTACCCAAGACAAGTTTTTCTTAGGTGGTTGATTATTATTGCTTGGGGTTGTTGGAGTCGCCCCAAAAAAAGATAAAATTGAAAACATTTTATTAAAATCCTAACCACCACCAAAGTTTAAAACTTAAGCCAGGTGCTATCATATTTTATCATCTAAATGGTGAATTTTTATATTTTTTGGTAAATTGCTTAAAAATTTCCTTTTTGTGTAAAAGATACGTTTCTATAAAGCCGAAGAAGAAGCAGCTGCAGTTGCAAAAAAATAGCCGACTTCTTATGGAAATCGACTTTTAAAAAGGATAACTGAAATTAAATAATGCTTTCCCAACCTACTTGCTTCATGCAGCTGATATACTCTTGTTCACTTAATCGCTGTTTTGCGATACTGCGAACTACTCTAACCCAACCTCTTTTTTCGATAACCGGAATATCCTTACTTCTCCAAAGGGCAACAATATCTGGTTTTCTGCTCATTCTTATCACCTCCAAAAAAACTTATATCCTTATATACGTATCAGCACCTCGTTTTCTATAATTGTAATTTTTTCCAATAGAGTTATAGGAGCAAATTACCATGAACATTAAGGCGTGTTTGCTGTTTTATCGGGCATACAAAGTCGGGATCCAAAATCTAAAGAGGAAATCGGAATACATGAGATTGAGTGCGAATGATTCCAAAAATCTGCGAGAATTTCAAAGGATTGTCTCATTGGTCGACCTGGTGATAGAGGGACTTACGGAGAACGAGCGGCTTTTCGTCCAGATGAAGTATTTTCAAAAAATATCTATGTCGGAGCTGGTTAAGGAGCTAAATTGCTCGGAACGGCAGCTATTTCGGAAGCAACGGAAGATTTTGGAGCAGCTGGTGACAGAATTGGAAAAATCGGCTTCTCAGATTGGTTCAGATTGAATGTTTCCGTGCTAGGGAATGTTCTTGTGAGCAAAGGAAATTGAAACGCTCAGAACGGCTTGTAGGGTGTTCCTGTCCTCATTTTTACCGTTGCAGATGCGATTTATCGTGTGTCGGTCTGTGTAGCGCTCATGTGTCGGTTGCTGTGTCGCTACTCTGCGTAAATAAGCTAGAGCGTGAGCTACTACCCTAAAACCGATACTCAAACGGATCCAGGAAAACTATGGTCCGAGCCAACAAAAAAAGACTATCCATTTTGGGTAGTCTTTTTATTTGCCAAACAACCGAGAGAAAAATCCTTTTTTTCTTTGTTCTTCCTGGTTTGCAGCTGCGATTTGGAGCTGCTGCTGCTTCGTTTCCCTTAGTGATTCTCGCAAGGATTCCATTAGTTCACGGTCTTTTTGGTCTTGCTTAATCCGTTCCTCGAAATATTGCTGCTGCTGATCTAGCTTTTTAGAAAACTCCTTAATCAATTCTGTTTGCTGGATGACTAGCTGCTTCAATTCATCGAATTCTTCCTTCGTGTGTCGGTCGTTGTGTCGCTCGATTGGTGCTATATCGGCTGTGTCACTGACCGACACAACGCTATCGCCAATCGTTGATACAACTGCGTTACACGCCTGTTCTAGCGTCATATCGGGGTGGCTTTTGATTTCTATTAGTTTCCTTAGCGCTATAACGTCACGATCAAAGTATCCCCTATGACCTTTTTCGTTTTTATGAAACTTGTAACCGGCTTTTTCGAGCTGACCGCTATATTTCCGTAATGTTGATTCCTTAATGTTCAATAATGTCGCAACTTCACCAGAACCGTAAACAATCTGTGTCGCTGATATATCGCTTGTCATGTCGCCCACCTCACCGTTATATCATACGACACAAAAGCGGATAACCCTTTAAAGAGGATTGAAGTATAACAAAAATGCCATATTTAATAATTTTCAAGTTTAAAGCAGCAAGAGCATGATGGTTATTCGATTGAATAACGACGATTGCATTTTAAACGCTTCAAACGTTGAACTACTAGGGAAACGAAGGAAAGGTGTATGCGTGAGAGGGGTAGGGGTGCCTAAACGCTATTAGGTAAAGAATCTGTGGTATTCATTAGGGAAATTAGCCGAGAAATGGATGCTGGTATTTGTGTGCGGATATTAGTGTTCATCCGCACGATGCAGTCAGTGTCGATATTATTAGTATCTATGGTTTTGGAAAAACCCAGATTCGCTAGTTCTCGCCTGGCAAAATTGGTTATGCGAAAATCATTTCATTGGGGAGTACCTCAGTGAAACCCCAAAAACGGTAAGTAGTACCATACGACACAAGAGTAACAAAAAATAATGTTTCTGTGGATATTTGTATTAAGAGGAATGAATGAAGCGATCAAGTTTCATTTCGCCTGGACCTCTCCTAGCGAATAATGTTATGAGACAATTTAAATGGGTGCTAAAAAATCGCTAAATAATCAATACAATACCAAGCACTAGGAGGGATTGAAGATTTTTTTAAAAAAATCGGGATTTTTATAAAGGGTTTTCAAAAATCCTTTGAAATTATGATTCAAGGAGGTGGAAGGGGATGGATTTACCAACAGCAACATTTATGGTTCTTTTTATCGGCTTAATCTGGAACATGACACAAAAAAAGTAACCCCCCTCGAAAAAGGATTACTTTCTGGAATGGCCGTAGCATTGCCGTGCTGCGGTCATTTTCTTTAATTTTCGCCCAAAGTATATCATAAATCGCTTTTCTAGCCTAATCTAGCTTAAAAAATGGAGGAAATTTCCTTTTGCTATCGAATGGTAAATAGGCTATATGTCATTTTGTTTGTTGAAATAATGGGAGGAAGGGGGTGGAAAATGTGAGCAATGTTGATTTAGCTGTTGCGCAAATTGTAAGTGCTATTATTTCGAAAGAAAAAGTTGAAGTTTTGGCAGACAACGAAAATGGTGTTTTAATCGGAATTAGAAAAACTAGTGAAAAAGACCCCAACTTTCAGTCAGCTTTAACATTGGAAGATTTAATCATCCAAGTGAATAAAGCGTTTAAGTGATTTGTAGAAGCATCCTTTCGAGGGTGCTTTTTTCATAAAAAGGTAAATTTGCTCATTTATTTACAAAATGCCGAAAACTTTTTAAAAAAAGCTCGTTCGATTTTGTTAGAATAGTAGACATAGAAAAACCCCAGATAGTTTGGCGACCGTCGGGGTTTCTCAAGAACAAACAACAGGAAGGTGTTCCTTCTGGTGAAGGGACAGGATTTCCGGCTATTAAGTTATGCACTTTTATGTGTGCATTATATCATAGCCGGAAATCCCTTTCTAGAGAGAAAGTGGTGAACCTATGGAAAATGCGGAAAAAATTTTTCTCCAAGAACCAATTAATATTCGCCAAATAGATAAATTGGATGCGGTAGACCAGGAGAAGATCCAGCTAATACGAAATTATTTACAAGTACATAAGCCTATAAAAGTGGACGCTAAGAAGTTCATTAAGAAAGTTTTTGAGGGAACGGATTATTTTGTTTGCCTGTTCAACAAAAATCCCGATACGGTTTTCAATGAGTTGTTTGGAGTGCGGAAAGAAGTTTACCGGGTTATAGATCGCTATGAAAATAAAAAGGATAAGTATATAAGTTATTCTTCTTATGTTTCAAAGAAATCTAAAGACCAGAATGGCGATAAAAAGAAAGTACGGACCATAGAGAATATTCGGCACACGGTTTGCCTGGTTCAAGACTTGGATTACTACAAGTTTGGCATTTCAGAAAGCGGAGCCTTAGCAACGATCAGCGAGTTAGTGGATGCCAGGGAGCTAGAAATGCCCCATATTCTGCTTTTTACAGGCAAGGGCATACAATTAATCTGGTTAATTGATAACGTCTATATGAAGCGAGATTCAAAGTCTCATAGAGTGTGGACTGCCGTGCAAGAAAGCATGATGGACGTTTTAAAGGATTTAAACCCCGATAGCGTGGTTAAAAACCCGGCGGCCGTAACCAGGCTACCTAACACCATAAATAGCAAAAATGGGCAGCAAGTAAGGGCGTATCTGCTCCGAGAGGACCGTTTACCTTTAGGATATTTCATCGAGAACTATTTACCCTTTCCAGAACCGGACGTAAGACCAGCCAGAAAAGTCGGCAAGGTCGTTCGCTCTCCTAAGATGTGGAATGAATTCACGCTTAACAGGGAGCGTGAGAATGACGTTTTTCGGATTGTGGAGTATAAACAGTCTCACAATGAGAATCTCATTGGAATAAGGCAGCATTTAGCTCTGGTGCTAAGGTTTCATGCGCTAGTATCGTCCGAGGGCGATTATGAGTATGCGGAGAACCAGGTTCATCATTTATGGGCCATAATGAAGCAGCGTGAGCACACTAGCCTGGATGAAATATTAAGACGCAGCCAAGCAGCTGAACGATATTACCAGGAGTACAAGGGCGAGGTAAAATGGACCGGAGACGGAAAGTATCAATGTCCAGGGTTATTCTATAAAAATACTACTCTTGTGAAGAAGTGGGAAATCCCGGTTGAGTGCCAGATCCAGCTGAAAACGATTAAGGTTAAGAACAAAGAGTATGATCGGGTTCGGAAAAATGCCGAGAGACGGAACAAAGGCATAGTGGCTCGTGAGGATTATTTAGAGCAGCAGAATGATAAGAAAGCGGATAAGTTGTGGCAGCTTCAAAAGGCGTTGGAACGCTATCCGAACGCTACGCAAAGGGAGTTAGCGGAGTATTTAGGTTGGAGTGTAGGAACTGTTAATAATTACATGAAACGGATTAAATAACGTGATTACAAGGGGTTTTATATGAATTTCAAAGATAAAGTTTGGGTTATCAAGGATGTCAGTAAGCAATATGATACTGCTGGAGTTTTAGAGATTGAGGGATTTTCTGAAGCCTTAGAGGAAGATACCGAAATTTGTACTGTTTGGACTAATGATGTTCATTGGCAGGAACAGTTAGAAAATGCTAATTTGCTAAGTTTAGCTCCAGAAATGTATAGGATGCTGAAATCGTGTCATGTATACTTTTCAACTAACAAGAATGATGAATTCATGGAAAAGAAAGTTGGAGAATTGTTGAAGGATATTGAAAATATTGATTCCATGCTAATTTTTGCAGAAGATAATGGGGAGTAGTTAACACTATGTTCAAGGGTGTGTCCCTTTATAAGACGTTAGTTAGAATATTGCTCTTTGTTCTATCTTGTTTAAAGGCCCTTTTTAGGGTCTTTTTTCTT
>NZ_JABAIT010000049.1 GCF_012843265.1 Bacillus sp. DNRA2
TGTTTACCCATATCCATTCCCCTAAGGATTTATACGAACAGTGTATCGAACAGTTATCCACAAGTCGAGAATTTTATAATTTCCTAAACAATAAAAAAAGCTGTCGAATGATCGACAGCTTAAAATTATTACATTAGTATATTATTTCACTTCGGATTTAGAAGACTCTTCTTCAGTGTCCTGATCACCATAATCGTCTTCATCTAAATCCCCACCAAATTTTTCTTCCCATTCTTTTGCTTTCTTCATCCTACGTTTGTAAACAATCTTCGAAAGATTGATACTGATTTCATACAATAACAGAAGTGGAAGCGTTACAAGAAAATCAGACATAAAGTCTGGTGGAGTAATGATGATTGCAATAAATACCAAAACAAAATATGCGTACTTGCGTAGCTTTGATAAAACATAAGGATTAACAATACCTAGCGAAGTTAAAAACATCACCACGACTGGTAATTCAAAGAGCACTCCAAACGGGAGAGTCATATTCATGACAAAACGGAAATATTTTTCCGCAGTAAAGTTCGTTACAAACATCTCTCCGCCAAGGTTGATTAAGAAGCCTAAAACCATTGGGAAAATCACAAAATAACCAAACGCAATACCTATTACAAATAAGATAAACAAAGCAGGAATATATCCTAAAGTAACTTTAATTTCATTTGGTTTTAATGCAGGTTTTACGAACAACCAAATTTGTGTCGCCAAAACTGGGATCGTCGCAGCAATTGCAATGATGGATGCCAACATGATATAAACCCAAACAATATCACTTGGACCTAGAACGATCAATTTTACGTCCAAATCACGAACTAACCACGCATAAATTTCTTCGACATACATAAAGCCGATGATAAAAAATACGATTAATGATGCAACAGTTATAATTAAGCGTTTTCGCAATTCATCTAAGTGTTCAATCAGACCTAACTCTTTATCTTCCATATTCAAACCCCTGCCACTAAAAATCTCAACGGTGTAATCAGAAAAGTACCATCTAAGGTAGTACTGTCCTTATAACAACAATTTACTACTCCTATTTCAAAAAAAGGGGTGTAAGATAAATCTTACACCTTTTATTTTGTAGCTTTTTTCTTATCCTCTTCAAATTCTTCCATAACATCACTTGTAAGTTCACGAGTAGATTTTTTGAATTCGCGTAGTGTTTGACCAAAAGCACGACCGATTTCTGGTAATTTTTTTGGTCCAAAAATAATAAGTGCAAGAACAAGGATCAAAATTAATCCAGGCACACCGATATTTGAAAGCATAAGTACATCCCCTAACATTGAGTTAATATAATGCTACCATGATTATAGTATTAAAACGTAAATTTGTATTGCCATAATCATATTGTTCACAATTTATTCAAAAAAGAAAGCAATACTTCGTGATATGTGATTTTTAATATTTATATTGTTCACCTATTATGGCTCAGATATAACTATACGAGGAGATTAAATAGATGCTCATTTTTGTTGAGCTCCGTATACGGGAAGCCTTTTTTCTTCATCCGCGTAATTAAAGCTTCATAGTCATATGGATATTTCAGTTCAACTCCTACTAATGCCGGACCGTTTTCTTTATTATTTTTCTTCGTAAATTCAAAACGGACAATATCATCAGTTGGTCCTAATACTTCATCAAGAAACTCTCTTAAAGCACCTGCACGTTGTGGAAAATTCACAATAAAATAGTGCAATAGCCCTTCGAATTGTAGAGAACGCTCTTTAATTTCCTGCATTCTCGAGATATCATTATTTCCACCACTAATGACGCAGACAACCGTTTTGCCTTTAATTTCCTCACGATAAAAATCAAGAGCCGCAATTGGAATTGCACCTGCAGGTTCAGCAACAATCGCATGTTCATTATAGAGCTCAAGAATGGTTGTACAAACCTTTCCCTCAGGTACAGGAATGATATCATCAACAAGACTTTGGCAAATATCAAATGTCTTTTGACCTACACACTTTACTGCAGCTCCATCAACAAAACTGTCAATTTCATGCAACGCAGTCACTTGTTTATTGTTCAACGAGAATTTCATAGACGCTGCGCCTTCAGGCTCGACACCAATCATTTTTGTCTGTGGTGATACACTTTTCGTATAAGTTGCTAGTCCAGCCATTAAACCGCCACCGCCAATAGTCGCGAACATATAATCAATTGGGTCTTCTGAATCTTGGAGGATTTCCACAGCAACTGTTCCTTGACCTGAAATTACTCGTTCATCATCAAATGGATGAACAAATTGACGATTTTCACTTTCAGCACAGGCTCTCGCTTCTTTATAAGAGTCATCAAATGTGTCCCCTACTAAAATAATTTCCACAAAATCTCTACCAAACATTTCAACTTGGCTAATTTTTTGTCTTGGTGTTGTAGTTGGCATGAAAATTTTCCCGTGTACAGCTAATTGTCTACATGCAAAAGCCACACCTTGAGCATGGTTTCCTGCACTCGCACAAACCACACCATTGGCTAATTCTTTTTGTGATAAAGTATTCATCATATAATAAGCGCCACGCAATTTGAACGAACGAACATGCTGCAAATCCTCACGCTTTAAATATACATTACAATTGTATTTCTCGGATAACCGCTCATTTTTTTGTAATGGAGTATGGGCAACGATATCCTTAAGCTTCTGGTTTGCAATTAGAATGTCTTCTACCTGCACCCATTTCTTCTTGATTACCTTCTGTTCCATATCTTACCCTTCTTCCTTTATACCTTTATTAATATTCGTAAATTATACCACTTTGAAAGTTGATTTCAATGTTATTTTTTAAAAATTTTCATTTTTACAATCTTTTTTAACGGATAAAAAATTAGGGGATAAACATATACTAGTTAAAACGAAAATTGGGGTGAAAATATTGGAATTTTCATTATGCAGCCTTGACAGTGCCTTACCTGTAGAAATTACAATCGACGAGGATAACGGTAGATTTATGATTCGAAAGAGTGATATGAGTGGTGAGGTATTTAATAGTCCAAGGGAGCTAATTGAATGGGTTAAATCAAATTTTCGAGAAGATGAGTTTTGTGATAGTAGCGAATTTAAAGGCATGATGAACAGGCTTGATTCGTATGATACCAGCTCTAGTCTTTTTGGTTAGAATTTGATTAATTAACCCCTAAACCAAGTAATTCGCCCTAATGAGAATATTTCAAGTAAATGGTTGCCGTACAGTTATCAATCTAAATAAAAAGACTGTCCTAGTTTACAGACTCATACCTTAGGACAGTCTTTTTATTAAGCTGTTTTCGTAAAGAATGTTGCTTTTTAGCGCGTTCTAGGTGTAACCCTTCGAACAAGATTATTATAAACACAGGTTTCTAGCGGACACAGAGTACCTTATTTGCAGTAAAATCCTTCATTAAAAAGGTTTGCGGACATCAGATACCTTATTTAGCCAAAATCATGAAAGTTGGACAGTGATTTGGGCAAAAAGAGGATTCAATGTCCGCTTCCATCTCGAAAATACCGTTATTAGCACAAATAAAGGATTGGATGTCCGCTAATTTTTGCTTCCAAACATTCTCATCCAAAACGCAACATTCTTTTAGAATAGAGCCTTTTATTATTTATTTAAATTTTCTAAAATACTCTGTTTTGTGTCTTCTGCCAAATCCTTTACTTGAACTTGACCAAGTAGGTGAGATTCAATCGGTTTAGCGATTTTTAGCTTAATCGTTGCTGGTCGAACTAAGCGATTATTCTTTTCAAAAACATCTGCCGTACCACTGATTGCTATCGGCACGATTGGGACTTGACCATCAACAGCAATTCGAAACCCACCCGTTTTAAACTCTCCCATTGGTCCCCCTTTGCTTCTTGTACCCTCAGGGAATAAAATGAGCGAGTGACCCATTTTGACTTTTTCTATCGCTAATTTGATTGTTTTAATTGCCTGTCTTCGGTCAGCGCGATCGAGGAAAACACAGTTCATGACTGCCATCCAGTCTGATAAAATAGGAACCTTGCTTACCTCAATTTTAGAAATAAATCCAAATGGCTTCTTAATAGACGATAATAATACTGGGATATCAAAATCTCCGACATGATTGCATACAATCAAAGCCGGTCCTTCCGGTAGGTTTTCTTCCCCTTCAACGATAATGGTTGAGCCAGTTATTTTCATAATGGTACTGGACCATCTTTGTGGAATTTTATGTATAGTTGCATCCCTTACAGCGACTGGGATTCTCGGATCTAATTTTTTCATTTTGGATAAAGTGGGAACACTACAAATTAAGAATCCAACAAAATAGCTAAAGAAAGCTATTAATCGAAGCATTGCAATCAACCTCCTAAAAAATCTGCAATCTCCATTATAAATCAAATTCGTGTCGGAGCGGGGTGATAAAAATCAAAAAGTTTATGACACACAAAACACCAGAGGAACTCATTGAGCCACTCTGGTGTTTTCACAACACTACTTCCGTTCATAGATAAAGAACTCATAATCATATGGATTTTTTTCATCTTTGATGCCTTGCTCATTAAAGATTTGGTCCCATTCATTCATATCAATTTCTGGAAAATAAGTGTCTCCAGGAAAAATATCGTGAATTTTAGTAATATAAAGACGGTCTGCATATGGAAAAACTGAATGGAAGATTTCCGCTCCACCAATCACAAAAACTTCGTCACTACTAAGCGCTTTTGAATAGCTAATAAATTCATCCACAGAATGCACCACAGTACATCCTTCACTTTGATAATCGCGACTTCTTGTAATAATGATATTCTCTCTTCCTGGCAATGGTCGACCAATCGACTCATGTGTTTTTCGCCCCATCGCAATGGGATGCCCCATCGTAGTACGCTTAAAAAACTTCAGGTCCTCTGGGAGATGCCAAGGAAGCTGATTATCCTTTCCAATGACCCGATTTTCATCCATTGCCCAAATCAATGAAATCATACACTTACGACCCCCTTGATGTGTGGATGTGGGTCATAGCCTTCCAACGAAAAATCTTCAAACTTAAAGCTAAAAATATCCTTAACATCAGGATTAATTTTCATTATTGGTAAAGAACGTGGCTCTCTTGAAAGCTGCAACTTAACCTGGTCAAGATGATTTAAATAAATATGTGCATCACCAAAGGTATGAACAAATTCACCTGGCTCGAGGTTGCAAACTTGAGCAATCATCATGGTAAGTAGTGCATATGAAGCAATATTAAACGGCACGCCAAGGAATACATCAGCAGATCTTTGATATAACTGGCAAGACAGTTTTCCGTCTGCTACATAAAACTGAAACATGCAATGGCAAGGAGGCAGCGCCATTTTTGGTATATCTGCAACATTCCATGCATTCACAATTAAGCGTCTTGAATCGGGATTACTTTTCAATTGGTCAATTAATTCACTTATTTGGTCGACAGTTTGCCCATCAGCACCTGTCCAAGATCGCCATTGATGGCCATAGACGGGGCCTAAATTTCCTCGTTCATCCGCCCACTCATTCCAAATTCTTACGCCGTTGTCCTGTAAATACTGAACATTGGTATCGCCATTTAAAAACCAAATTAATTCATGAATGATTGATTTTAAATGCAGCTTTTTGGTTGTCATTAATGGGAATCCTTTTTCTAAGTCAAATCTCATTTGATGACCAAAAATACTAATGGTTCCAGTCCCGGTTCGGTCTTCCTTTTTGACACCATTATTTAAGACATCCGTACATAATTGCAAATATTGTTCCATTTAAAACACACCTTCTCTGACGTATCATTGTTTGAAAAACACATATAGTTTTTATTTTAACGTTAACTTGTAATAAAAACTAGGATAAGCTTTCAATAAAATCGAACGTTTTTGGCGCCTTCATTTTTAATATTTCTCTTGATCCTTCACCAAAGTAGTACATCGCAAACGTTTCAGCAAAATATTCTTCGGGATACGTTAGGAAATAGGCTTGTTTCGGAAACAATAGATCGGACTCTTGTTCCCAAATCTCAACGAACACGGGATTCGAACGGATTTCATCATATACATATCGATCGATAGAATGAGCCAATTCATGCAATTCCAAATTAATAGAACCATGTCCGTTGCCTTTTTCACTTGCACCGATTTTTACTAAAACGGTTTTACTCCCCCCGACACCTGGAACATCATCCCAGGTCTTATTGCTTTTATAACCTCGGGGAATCTCACCTTTTAAATGAGCAGCAGCGGGCTGATCAGTTAATTTCCCTTCAAATAAATGAATCTCGATTCCTGCTTTATTTATTTTCTCTAAAATAGAAGTCGGAAGCATATCCAAACGAGAGATGATCGCCCTTGCCTCTCGCTCGTCAAATTCAGCCTCTGGTAAATAAATGATTTCTCCAAGAATGTCCTCGGATTGTAAATTAAACGATTGCATTATTGGTGTAGTTTGACTAAAATCCTTAAGGGAAGTTCCTGTTTCATCTGCCTGTATATGACCTATTAACGGAACGGAGAAGGCAATCACCATGGTGATGAAAAATAATTTACGCATTGCTTCTTCTCCTTTCAAGTAAGATTGGAGGTATATGATGATAGAGAAGATAAATGATATGCATGTTCTATATTCAGTCGAGCTTCAATTAGATAGGGACCAAATCATCACTGTTGGTAAACTCGGAACCTTTCATTTTCAAAGAGGAACATATATATATATTGGAAGCGCCAAAAGAGCGATCATCTCCCGGTTAAATCGCCATAAAAAGGTGGATAAAGTTAAAAGGTGGCACATCGATTATTTACGGCCATTTTGCGAGATTACTAAAATTATAACATACGAGCTTGGAGACGGAGAGTGCAGTCTTGCTGAGAAATTAAGGAAAACAAAGGAGGGTACTTTACCCATCCCGGGCTTTGGGGCATCGGATTGCAAATGTCGTTCGCACCTGATTTATCTCGGTGCTCACCACAGCAAAAAGGAGCAGTCACAATCGTCATGATTGTAACTGCTCTTTTTTCAGAAAGATATTATATCAGTCATTTTCATCTACAAAGCATAAATGCTAATTTCCTGGTTGACTGCTTGTCTTCTTTTTCTTTGTAAAATGCACAACGAATGTCGCACCAAATGTAATCAACAAAATAATAAAGAAATAGATATGGTCGATATGTAGACCAAAGACACCTAAAAGCATTTTAACGGCAATAATCATAATTAAAATATAGGCCGATGCTTCGAGTTCTGGAATGCGGTCTATCAATTTCAAGAAAATACCTGCAACCCCACGCATCATGAGGACGCCCAGTATCCCCCCCATTAACAAAACCCAAACTTGGGTACTTATTCCAAATGCTGCCAAAACGCTATCAACTGAAAATGCAACGTCCATTAACTCAACTGATACGACAGTACCCCAAAACGTCCCAAAAAGTCTAAATATTAAACCATTTTGATTTATACCGTCAACCTCTTCATCAACATGAATGTCCTTTTTCCGGTCGATAAAGTATTTGATGGATAACCATGCTAAGTAGCCAGCACCCAGTACTTTTACCCACCATAATTCAATTAAATAAACGCCCACCCCGATCGCGATAAAACGGAAGGTGTATGCTCCCAACAACCCATAGAACAGCGCTTTACGGCGTTGATTTACTGGTAAGTGTTTCACCATCACAGCAAGCACAAGAGCATTGTCTGCTGATAACAATCCTTCAAGAACAACAAGTGTTCCAATTAATCCCCAACTAACAGGGTCAGTTAATACTTGTACCCACATACTTAGATCAAAAAACTGAGCATATGTGTCTAAAAAGCCCTGAATCATTTAAAGCTCCCCATTCATAAAACTTACTTTTATCCCTAGATATCATCGTGTCAATGACTGTCTTTTATTCATGTTTAAGAACTCATCCAATTTGGAGGAGTATTTTTCGCCCAGTATATGGCACCTAAATCATGGTGCGTTTGAAAATCATCATGATAGGTATGATAGTGAAAATTAAACCAATATCCATCGTGCGGAGGTTGATCACGACGAACATGGAAACGGATTACATCCAAACCAGTTTGCTCATCTGTAATATGAAAGATTTTTTCCGATTTCCCTTTACCAGGTCCTTCTGAAATAGCTAAATGAACCAGGTCTTCTTCTGGATATTGCTCGGCGACAATGCTAATAACCTTTTCAATATTCGGCAAAATGACATTCTCGAATTCACCTTCAATTTTCGGCTTGATACGATCACCAAATTTTTGAAAGGAAAGCTCTTTTGCATCCTTTACACGTAATTGTACCCATTTTTGCTTATTTGACTGCAGATTTTCTTCGCGTTCATCTAACAAATTTTCATTTTGCGAATCAATAAGGCTTACAGAAGAAGCTTCAAGAGTACTTTGTTCTACCATTTCACGTTCTAAGGTTTTCTGGGCACTAGTCTTGTCAATTAATAACGATTGTGGTGGAGCAACAAGTCCAAATGTGAATACCGAAATTAAAACGACGAGTGACTTTTGCAACCATTTTGGCATGGACTATCAGCTCCTTTCTATGGCTGTATTTTATAATGGTTAAGAATTCCACATGCTTTAATATTTTGGAGCGCAGCAATTATTTCAGATTCTGGCTGAACCAACGCAATCCTTACGTACCCCTCTCCCCAACGTCCGAATGCATTTCCAGGTGTTACCACAACATTTGCCTTCTCAAGCAATTGCACCGTGAATTCAGTTGAAGTAAATCCTTCTGGAACTTTCGCCCATATAAACATAGATGCTTTGGGACTATCAATTTGCCAACCGAGTTCCGCTAAGCCTGATATTAATAAATCTCTACGACGTTTATAAATCATCCGATTTTCTTCAAGGTAATCAGAGCTGTCAGTTAAAGCTAATGAAGCAGCTGCTTGTATTGGTAAAAAAACACCATAATCAAGGTTGGTCTTTAATTGATTAAGCATACTGATCAGCTCTGGATTTCCTAATGCATACGCGATTCGACAACCGGCCATTGAAAAACTTTTCGAAAGGGAATTCATTTCAATCCCAACATCTTTCGCTCCAGGTATCGACAGAAAGCTAATTGGCTTTTCGTCAAAATATAGCTCAGAATAAGCAAAATCATGCAGCACAACGATATGATGCTTTTTGGCAAACTCAACAACCTTCTTAAAGAATTCTGGTGTAGCCATTGCCGGGACTGGATTACCTGGAAAATTAAGAATCATTAATTTTGTTATCACCAGTACATCGAGAGGAATCGCCTCTAAATCAGGTAAGAATTGATTTTCCGCCAGTAATGGCATGGGATAAATTTCAGCTGAAGCAAGTTTAGCTCCCGCAAAATATGCGGTATAACCTGGATCAGGCATCAAAATATAATCGCCAGGATTACATAAAACCAAGGGTAGATGGACCAAACCATCTTGAGAACCCATTAATAACAGTACCTCATCTGTTGGGTTTATTGATACTGAAAAGCTTCGTCGATAATACGCTGAGACTGCTTGGTGGAAATCTGCAGTACCTACTAAGGAATAGGCGTATGCATCCTTATGTGTCACCATTTCAGCTAGCTTTTCTCTTACAAATACAGGAGGAGGAAGATCCGGACTCCCTATGCTTAAATCAATTACATGATGGCCCAGTGAAAGCTTTCGTTTCTTTAATTGTGTTAACTCAGCAAAAACACTTTGTGTAAAAGCATTCATGCGCTCCGCAGAATCGATTTTCATTACCCTTCCTCCAATAAATCATCCAACTCTATTATAATTACGTTCTATTATACTCTTATTTTCGATGAAAGAAAAAGGGGGCTTCTGGAATCATTTTTCTAAAATACCAAAATGAAACTTAGCACTCTTTCGTCTCATTACCTCAAAACCAAATCTTTCAAACCGATTGCTACGAAAATGATTTTTAAGAACCACCCTTTGTCTAGTAACTCGCAATGCTTCATGAATCAATTCATCATTCAGATTCTCATGAAGAGCAAATTGGCTTAATGCTTTGATTCCATCTGATTCAATGACTGGTTCTTCAAACATTGGATCAAAATAAACTACGTCAAAACTGTCATTAGGCTGTGTTTTTAAAAATTCTAACGAATGTGTGTTGTGTAACTTAACCCGTTTCATTGCTTCATTCATACTAGGTAGCCCCGAATCCCATTCTTGCAATCCACGTGTGACGATAAATGCTAAATATTGATTCGCTTCGGTCCCAATGACTTGTCCCATTTCACCAACGCCAAAACTTGCGACAATACTATCTGAAGCAAGACCAACCGTACAATCAAGCATGGACATTCCGGGTTTTAGCCCGGCTGCATCAAGAAACGGGTCATGTTCTCCGTTTAACAGGCGTTTTATTCGAAACATCGCCGAATTTGGATGAAAGAAAAATGGTTCCGTCTCACCAAATGGGTATAATTCAATCCGATTTTTCCCGAAGACAATACAATCATCTTGTAATTGTTTTTGCAGCGTCCATACAGACTGTTTATTGCGATCATGATAAGGAATTGCAAGCTCATGGGCTAACTGTTTTGTCAAATTAATCATTTGCCCATCAGTACGTCCTGCAGTCGTGATAAACATAGTGCACCTCTAATGTCTCATTTCTCTCGGAATTTTACTAAACTTCCCGTAATCGAGTAGAGGGAAAATAAGATTATTATTTTCGCCCCTCTCACACCACCGTACGTACGGTTCCGTATACGGCGGTTCAATTTATATTACAGTGTGTA
>NZ_JABAIT010000050.1 GCF_012843265.1 Bacillus sp. DNRA2
TGAACTAGAGTAATAAGAAAAAAATAAAGAAAGGTGAAATTGAGCCAACTCAATTTCACCTTTTTCATTAATTGAAGCTAGTTATGTCCCAGCCTCTTTTTCAAATTATGCTTGTTTAACTTCTTCCCAATAATATTGGATTGCTTCTTTACGAACAACCTCTGGGCATTCCACTTCTTCTTCCCAGTTATCGTAATTATTTCTTCCACCAAGGTGTTGAATGTCAACACTGTAATATTTGTCCTGATATTTAAAAATGACAACGATCATTTCATCGTATCCGGCATCATCATTGCCAAGCTCTTGAACAAACTCAAGGCCAAAATCTTCATTGTTTTTACGTTCTGCGACTGATTCTAATATAATATTTTTAGGGAATTTCATCCTCATCGCTCCTTCATTTTTATAAGCGTATTTTAATATGCAAATAAATAAAAATAAACAACCTATTAGATAAAAGTTTGTCTAAATTATGACAATATACATACAGTGTTAATCGGGTCAACAATATCCATATATTAATAAAATAGCCATTTTGTAGGTGAGGTAAACGCAAATCATTACAAATCTCGACAAATCAAGGTTTAGACTATTCTTGGGAATTATTTTGTCGAAAAAATGAATAATTTGGTTGTGGAATATATTTTATTGATGTAATATATAAATGCTTTAGATTTTTCACAATAATTTAACAATTTTTACATTCTCTTAATATATGAGGATGAATAGCGGGGTTGGGTTTATAAAATGATGGAGGATTATAGTCATATGGACCGGCAAGCTAATATGCTCAAGGTTTTAACTGATATTAAGTACGCCTTAGATAATTCAGCGATTGTGGCGATTACCGATGTTAATGGGGTCATCACATATGTAAATGATAAGTTTTGTAAAGTATCAAATTATTCGCAAGAGGAATTAATAGGTGTAACTCATCGTCTTATCAATTCTGGCTTTCATCCGAAAAGTTTCTGGAAGAATTTGTGGGAAACTGTGTCCTCGGGCCGAAAATGGGAAGGTGAGGTTCAAAATAAGAAAAAGAATGGCGAGCCTTACTGGGTCGATACAACGATTATTCCATTGCTTGATCATAACGGGAAACCCTATCAGTTTGTCGCAATACGGTATGACATTACCGAAAAGAAAAAAATCGAGTGGGAATTACGAGAAAGCAAGGAACGATATAAAAAATTGGCGTTGCACGATGTATTGACTGGTTTGCCAAATCGCCGTAGCTTTATCGAAACGCTTAATCAAATGATAGTTACGCATCCGCAGTTGGCGATACTGTTTCTTGACTTAGACCGCTTTAAGCTTGTTAATGATACATATGGACATGCTTTTGGAGATGAGCTATTAAAGAAATTTGTAACTCGGTTACAGATTTGCGTAGGGGATAGTGGAGTCTGCATTTCCCGACAAAGTGGCGACGAATTTATCTTCATATCTCCCTATCATAATATTAAAAAAATTGAGAAGCAGGCCGATATCATCCAGCAATCCTTAGCAAAACCATTCTTTATCAATGGTAAAGAAATTTTTATTACCGCTAGTATTGGCATCAGTCTTTATCCTGAACATTCCACTGAAATTGGTGAACTGATTCGAAAAGCAGACATTGCCATGTATAAAGCCAAAAATAATGGTGGTAATAAATATGTCATTTTCCAAGATGAGCAAGAGGAAAACGTTAAGGAAAAGCTAATCATTGAAACTGCTTTACGTAGAGCGGTTGAGCAGGAAGAGTTTCGTTTGTATTACCAACCGAAATTCAATGCTTCGACTGGTGCTGTAAACGGGATGGAGGCGTTAATTCGCTGGTACCATCCAGAACTTGGAATTATTTCTCCAGACCGCTTTATTCCAGTGGCTGAGCAAACCGGACTGATTAATGAGATTGGTGAGTGGGTGCTCAGAACCGCTTGTCGTAAAACTATGTTACTTATTAATCAAGGCTATCATCTAAGTGTTTCTGTCAATGTGTCTATCATTCAATTAATCCAACGCAGCTTTGTGAATACTGTTCGGCAAATCTTAACCGAAACTGGCTTACCATCGCAATTTCTTGAGCTGGAAATTACGGAAACCGTTGCAATTCAGCATAAAGAACTTGTGAACCAGGTTATTCACTCCCTGAAGGGAATGGGTGTTAAAATTGCCATTGACGATTTTGGTACTGGCTACTCGTCGATGATATATTTAAAAGAAATCCCAGTTGATACCGTGAAAATAGATCGTTCTTTTGTGAATGAAATGAACCGAAATTTATTCGACCTTAAGGTAATCGAAGCGATTATATCCGTCAGCCAAAGCTTGAATTTATCAGTCATTGCTGAAGGGGTCGAAACACATGAGCAATTGGAGCTTTTAAAAAGTAAAAACTGTGATAGCATTCAGGGCTTTATATTCAGCAAACCACTCCCAGAGCTGGAACTAGAACAATTTTTACAAAAAAGTTTAATTGCAAGATAAATAGAGATCACATTCCAATTTGGATGTGGTCTTTTTATTTTTTGAGGATAAAAGTTGTAAAATTTACAATAATAGTGAATTTTGTCGCTTTTTCAATATAATAAATAGTTTAAGATGAAAGATGGGAATGTTTGTATTTATTGAAAAGTTGGAGCACGCTCATATATTGAGGGAGGGCTTAATTTGTCAAATCATCCTTTTTTGGAAAAACAAAAAAAGCGATTGGAGAAACAGCTCAGTGTACTCTGGTCACAAATCAACTATTGTGAGGATATTGAAACTTCTTCAGAGGCGTTGGGAGATTATCTATTAAAAATCAAGAAGATATATTTAGACTACACTAGTAATGATAACTATATTACCCTGATTGCTGAACGCACGAAGCAAAAAATCGACAATCAATTAACGCTGTTTCTTGACGGTTTGAACAAAATGATCCACTTAAGAGAAAATTATACGATGATCAATGAGAAAATCGTTGAATTAAACAATAATCATACCGAAGTTGAAAAACAGCTCCAAAAAACATTTCATTTATTAAAGGATGTTTCATCGCAAACGAATATCCTTGCTATCAATGCCAATATCGAAGCACATCGGCTTGGGCCTCAAGGGGCGGTATTCAAAATTATTGCGACTGAAGTACGTAAATTATCTGAAGTGACGAGTAAATCATCCACGAACATCACCGACACCACAAGCCAACTTGCTTTGCAAACTTCAGAAATGACACACACTCTGAATGAAAACAATCAAACCTTATTTGCTGTTGTCGAAGAACTAGAAGAGGGTAAGGAAAGCTTTATTTCAATGTACCAAGACAGTGAAAACATCGTAAATGAATCGCTGGTCCTTGATGATAAACTGCACGTGATTTTAGACCTAGTTGATAAGGTTTATGTCATGGTTGAATATAATAAAATGAGTTATGCAAATGTTAGCAGAATCCTCAAACAGCAGGCTGAGTTAACAAAGGAAATGCTTAATGACATACATAAGGAATTGGGGATTACTACATATCGCTTGAAATCTGATGATACATCGAATTTATACAAGGAATTCTATCGCAATTTTAAACAGGAGAATTTGGAGGCCTGTACCGAGTTAATCCAGAATGCGCTCAATTCAGGTGAGGATGCAACCTTTATTACGAATCATATCCTCGAGCGAACCGTGGAAACCGTCGGTAAAGAGCAAATTAATCAACTCGTTCCTTTAAGTGAAATCTATGTCAACGGCCGTATTATTGAGGCGTGTATGGAAATTCTTATTCCGGTTTTAGAAAAAGAGCACCATAAAGAACACCTTGGTAAAATCATTATTGGAAATGCTTTCGGAGATTATCATGCATTAGGAAGAAAAATCATTTCCACTTTCTTAGGTATGGCAGGCTTTGAAGTCATCGACCTCGGCTTGTCCGTTGATAATGTCGATTTTGTCAAAGCGATAAAAGAACACAATGCAAAGCTCGTCTGCGTTTCAGCATTAATCCTTCATACTGCTGAGGAAGTTACTAGATTGCGAGAATTACTGGACAAAGAAGGCCTAAAAGACGTGAAAATTCTCGTTGGGGGCGCACCTTTCAATTTTGAACCACTACTCGTGCAATCCGTCAAAGCCGACGCGATGGCCAAGACAGGAATTGAAGCTGTTAAAGTGGCGAAAGAATTGCTTGGCTTATTAAGCAGAAGGGTGGGCGTATAATGAATTCAATTGAACGGGTAGTAAATGCTGTAACATTTCAGCCGGTCGACCGTGTCCCAGTCATTCCTGTGGCATTAATGCAAGGTTCGAAACTATTAAACATTGATTTACCAACATATCAGCAAAACGGTGTCCACCTGGCTAAAGGTCAATTAACATTGCTCGAGCGAATGGAGCATGATGGCGTTGTTGGTGTTCCCCATGTTGTTCAGGACTTGGTACCATGGGGCTTGCCGCTAACTTATTATCCTAACGGCTCTCCAATTCTATCAAAAATATTGATTAGCAAAGCGGAAGACATCGTCGATTTAAAAGTTCCTGATCCGACTAATTCTAGGGAAACGATGGAGTCGTTAAAGGCAATTAACATTCTTGCTAAAGAAGTTGGGCATCACACGCCTGTAATAGGTTCTTTGATCGCACCTTTCAGTCTTCCAAGCATGCTCATGGGAACTGGTCCGTTTATTAGACTTCTTTTAGATGAAGATCGTCATGGCGACCAATATTTGAAACTACTCTTGAACAAATGTAAGGAATACGTTGTATCTTGGGCGAAGCAAATGGTCAATCAAGGTGCTCTAATCATTGTGTTGGCCGATGGAATGGCTTCGCAAACTGTTATCAGCAGACATTTGTTTGAAAAATATGTCCATCCGCTATTACAGGAAACCATTAAAGAAATTGGAGTTCCAATTGTGTATGAACCTGTTGGAAGTACAACGGGGATTTTAGACTTAATCGCTACAACCGGAGCCCTCGTTGCGATCCTTGAACACGAGGACAATCTAGATGAGTGCAAAAAAATCGCACAAGGTCGTATTGCACTTATGGGTAATTTTAATAATATAGAAATGATAAATTGGAACCCAATCCGGACCCAGCTCGAGGTGAAAAAGGCTATTAACAAAGCGGCATCAGGCTATGGCTACATCGTATCGTCTCAAGGTCCAGAAATCCCATACAACGTCCCGCTCGAAGTGATTGAAACAATGGTCCATGCGACGAAGGAATTCGGAAAATATAATAAGCAAAATCAACGATAAATGAAGTAGATTTATTAAAACAAGTGGGGAAAAGAGGCTATCTCCACTTGTTTTGTTTTAGGTCGGCAGGGCTATGGAACAGTTTTGTGGATTTTTAGATGGGAAATGTGTCATAGAGGGGTTCTATGAAACACTATTACGGATTATTGAGAGGTAAATGTGTTATAGAGGGGTTCTATGAAACACTTTTACCGAATTTTGGATGGGAAATGTGTCATAGAGGGGTTCTATGAAACACTTTTTAGGATTTTTGGATGTGGAATGTGTCATAGAGCGGTTCTATGAAACAATTTTATGGATTTTTGGATGTGATATGTATCATAGAGGGGTTCTATGAAACACTTATAGGGATTTTTGTATGGGAAATGTATCATAGAGAGGTTCTACGAAACACTTATACGGATTTTTGAGAGAGATTTGTATCATAAAGAACTTCTATGAAACGCCTTTGCGGATTATTGGATGGGAAATGTATTATAGAGCGACCCATAATATCCTTTAAAGGGAAATTGAAGGGGATGATTCATAAGGGGATTTCGTATGACGGAATTTGCAGCCAATATCCTTGAGGTTTTTACAGAAAAAATATGAGAATTCCAATTTAATTAGGTATTCACAGGAAATTACTCAGGTATTAAGCCATTCTTTTTTAATTTCAAATTGGCAATAACCGCATAATACTACTTTTTTATAAAATTGATCTTTGACCTCTGGGTGCAAAACTCGAAAGGCCTCTAACTCTGTTTCGGAAAAATAATGACCATTTCGATCAACGAAAAATATTGCTGAAAATGAATCGGCCCCACCGCAATTATCACATTTCATTTTCATTACCCCTTTGCATAATAAATTTCTAATACATCCTAAAATTACCACATTTTCCAATAAGTACGACTCCGATTTTTTGAATGATTTATGTCAAAAAAACAGGCCTCAACTCAAGCAGGAGAGGCCGCGCCAAATAAAGGCGAATAAAAACCTATTTACAATTTTACATAAAACCAAAGTGAAAACGCTACCACTAATGTCAGTTTTTAGTAAATATACTCATCGTTTTAGGCAGATTTGTGGCAAATTTATAGTGGTATTTTCTACTAAAGAGAACTATCACCAAAACAAAAAGAAGAGAAAACCTTAAATTTAGGTTTTCTCTTCTTTTAAATATTATGGAGAATAGGGGGCTCGAACCCCTGACCTCTTGCATGCCATGCAAGCGCTCTCCCAGCTGAGCTAATCCCCCGCAATAAAGCAAATTACGGTACAACAAAAATTATAGCGAGTACAACACCAAGATGCAAGTGTTTAATACGACCTTTCAGTTGTTGTAAACAAGTTAATAATACAAATAGAGGTGGGGAGCATCAAAAGCTCCCCTCCGCATACCCCATCTATGACATACTCTCGACTTCGAGCTTTTCAACCCCTTCGATTTTCACCACATGCTGATAAACCTCAGTCGTGTCCTCGCTAAAATCAACAATCAACATCAATTGAATAAAATGATCGCCTTCGCTCGTATCCTTAATTCGCATCGTTTTAATTTTTATCTCCTCGCGCTTAATCAATTCAATAATCTCGCCCATCTTATTGCGATCCTTCACATGAAGCTTCAACTGAACCTCTTTTTCACGCAGCCTTCTAATCCCTAAAAAACTCATAAAGTACGGAACAATCTCTACGCTGAAAATTAACAGAATAACTCCAAAGATAGCCTCAAGATAAAATCCGGTTCCGACTGCAATTCCGATGCCGGCTGCGCCCCAAATCATTGCGGCGGTTGTTAACCCGGAAATGCTCTCATTGCCACGACGGAGAATAACGCCGGCTCCCAAAAAGCCGATTCCCGAAACAATCTGTGCCGCCAAACGAAGTGGATCCATCGTAATATTGACGTCATTATCACCTGGGAACATATAAGCTGACTCAATTGATACAATAGTCAGCAAACAGCTCACAATACAAATAACTAAACTTGTTTTCAAGCCGACTGGTTTCCGCTTCAGCTCCCGCTCCAGACCGATAATCAGGCCTAATATTGCCGAAATGCCCAGCTTCAATAAAATGTGCAAATCCAAATCAATACCGAACATAATCCTCCCCCGCTCTTCCTTCGTAATTTCTATGTAAAGATTGGTGTTTAAGTGAATAACTTATTGTAGTATAGTAAAAGTCAAAACAATCATTGTAAAATTATACCTACTTAAATTTTACCATGTATTCATCAAGAAGGAGATTAATTTATGGGGAAAACAATCATTAATCCATACTTCGCCCTAGCGATCAGTGTCATTTCCATATCAACCTCAGCGATATTTGTGAAGTTTTCCACCGCACCGGCAGGCGTCATCGCATTTTACCGTCTTTTCTTTTCGGTGCTGCTGATGTTGCCGGTATTTCTAATAAAGTATGTTTCAGAACTGCGACTTATTACGAAACGCGATTGGCTCTACTCCACGATAGCTGGAGTATTCCTTGCCTTTCACTTCATTCTCTGGTTCGAATCTCTCAATTACACTTCCGTTGCTAGCTCAACAGTTCTGGTAACACTGCAGCCGTTGTTTGCCTTTATTGGCACATTTATTTTCTTTAATGAAAGATTATCGAAAAAAGAAATCATAAGTGGAGTTGCTGCTGTAACTGGTAGTGTTGTCATCAGCTGGGGTGATTTTAAAATAAGTGGAAGTGCTTTGTATGGAGATGTGTTGGCATTAATCGCCTGTGCGCTCATCACGGCTTACTTATTATTCGGACAAACCGTACGCAAAAGAATCTCACTAATCACTTACACCTTTGTCGTATACAGCATTAGCTCCGTCACATTACTACTATATGAATTAATCCGAGGAGATGCGCTCGTTGGATACTCCAGTGTGAATTGGCTCAACTTTTTCTTATTGGCGTTGATCCCAAACCTATTGGGACATTCCCTAATGAACTGGTCACTCAAATGGCTCAGCACCTCGACCATATCAGTTGCTATCTTGTTTGAACCAATCGGGGCAACCATTCTGGCGGTCCTTCTATTAAACGAAAGTGTGATCTGGACCCAAATCGCAGGTGGAATCATCGTTTTAATCGGTATCTTAACATTTCTGATTGATCACAAAAAAGTAAGAGGCAATCCATAATTGCCTCTTACACTTCATTAATAGAAAATAAACGTCATTTTTGAAAAAAATAAAGCAAATATTGCACAAAAAATTAGTGTACCACCATTAACTTTACTACCCTCTGCATTGCTGATGTTTATCGCTTCAATATATCCTCGTAAAAATAACAAAATTGCCATGACTAATGATAGATAAAAGGCTACCGTCTCGAGCATGTTTCATTCTCCTTATCGCATATCTCAATTAATATACAAAATATGATGCAAAAAAAAATTCTATTACTATTTGTGAGAAAAACTAGAAAGTGTAAATACAGAAAACTTGTGGATAAGTTGTGTAGTGATGTTGATAAAGTGTGGATATTCTGAAAATTCCCATAATACATAAATACTTTACTTCCCTAAGACCTGTGGATAAAATTACATTTAGTTAGCTTGTATATTTAAGTGCTAAATAAACATAAAATACTTTTTGTGACTTAATCGAAATTTTTTTTGGATTTATGTTGCATTCATTTTTTATCCGTGATATATTAGAACACGTCCTCGCCGAGAGGACAAACAAACAAACTTTTGAAGAAAACATTTTTAAAAAAAGATGTTGACATTCGAAAGTGGAAATGTTAAATTAATAAAGTCGCCTCTGGGCGATAAAGAAAAAATTGCTCTTTGAAAACTAAACAAACAAACGTCAACAATAAACAAATTATAGTGTGATTGATTTCGATCATGAACACTAGCCAACGTAACTTTTATGA
>NZ_JABAIT010000051.1 GCF_012843265.1 Bacillus sp. DNRA2
CCGTATCCATTCGGAGAACCTTAACTCATGGTAGGGAGGGTGCAAGTGGGAAAACGATAGCTCGTCGCCAGTACCGACCAAAAAATAACTTGGGGTGTCAACCGTGAGGTGGCATGAATTCTAGAGCGTCAAACAGTCTAGCAATAGACGAGAAGACCTAGAGTTCGAACTCAAGCCCCCACTGAAAAGATTCACCTCAGTGGGGGTAGTTGACTCAACTTTTAAAGGAATTTTGATATTTGGATTTTTATTATCTTCAATAGCAATTATTCTACCTATTTCAAGTTGGTACAATATGGGGACCATGATTTCTCCAGTCATAATCTATATTCTATTAGGAATGTTATCGTTCTTGTTGTTTAGAAAAATAAAAAGGTTTGAATAATCATTTCATTTCAAACATAAATCTCGAAAAAATATTATTGACGGTAATATGATTATGTAAACATTAAAATAGCTAGAAATCGTTTTGAAACAAAACGCTAACCGAGGAGGGTTAAACTTGAATTTCAGAGACATGTCATTCCAAGAACTAGAGGATTATGAAACCGAACTAAATGATAAAATTGACGACAGTGAATACTCATTGTTACCGCACATAATTGCCGTTTTAGAAGAGATGTACAAGAGAATGCAGCGAAACGTTAGAGAGAAAAATGGAGATATTAATCATCTAAATGCTCTAAAAGACCAACTGCTATACAATTTAATCAACTATGGCACATTTTTAAAAATGAAGGACCAAAAGGACCCACGTGCTACCGAACATACATTGAAAGAGGCACTTCGATATGATCCGTCTAATCCAATTGCGGCTTATCGGTTAGGATTTTTAGCATACAAAGATCAACGATTCACAATAGCCCAAAGCCATTTTGAGAAGGCTTTAACAACGCAACAAATTTATCGGGACAAACGTTATCTATTAAATGAACAGCAACTGCTCAACGCGCACCTATACTTAACCAATAGTGCACTTTACATAGCTAAACAGACTTATGAAAAAATCAGCCAATTGCCTGCTCAGGGTAAAGCTGAGCTTCCGAATTATGAATTCTCCTCATTATTTCTAAGTCTGGCCAATTTTGAAGAATACCTAAAACAGAATGCTTTTTATAAAATCACCCAGGATAGTAAAACAACTTGCTCAAAGGCTGAGTGCGAACGAATCATCGATGAAGGACCAACTGACACGATTTTACTTTACTTAAATGATCGGAATATCAAGCTTGATTATAATGGTAATCCCGAAACACTAAGCCAAGAACTAGCGGATATTTTGCGTCATTTGTTGATTTATACTTCGGAAAATAAACCAGCAACTAGACTTTCATTACAGAAATACTTTCCGAATGCCCATCACGATGGTCTGATTAAAAAAGCGGCTTTTCGAAAAAAATTCAGCCGCTTGTATGAAAAACTAGAAAATTGTGAAATACCACCGATTATTCATGCTGCTCGCAATGAAGAACCCTCCTACTACTTTGACCGTTCATTGCGATTTATCATCATGTATCGCGTGGACGAGGAAATGGAATATAGGTTTTGAGAAAACTGGTGTGACGGGGGTGTCACACCAGTTATTTTATACTTAAGCCATAAACAAAAGGGAGATGATATTGATGAAAAAATGGAATCAATTATTCATTCGACAAGGGTTTATGGTGGAAGAGTTGGAAAGGAATATTTTCAATTGTACGGAAGAGACGGAAGAAAATGTAACTTTTCTTTTAGAGAATTTAGATCGGTTATCGGTTGCATATGCGTATGAAAGTGGACAATTAACCATTTCCAGTCCGGCAGTTTCAGAGGAACAGTGGTTGAAAGTAGTCGATAGAATGTTTCGAGGACGTCAAGATATTTGGGCCCGCCCTGGAGTCGATATTCCAGAGGTTCGTAATCTAGATTTGTACATCTCCGGAATCGTTCGTCAACTTATTCGACTTGGATTCCAAACCACCATGTCCTGTGATGGTCACGGAAAAAGAGCTGCCTTTATATTGGTGACTAAATCCAGGAAAGTGGAGGAACTTTCAGATTTATTTTTAGCAATGGGACTTAAACGGGTGCACACTCGTAATGAGGGAGAAAATTATCATCTTTCATTACCGTTTAGTCAGAGTGAGTTGCTTGATTTAGCGGAGAAATTAAGTCTAATTGAGGTGGCTTGGATTGGAAAAGGTTGTGATTTTTTAAAAGAACAATTATTCCGGCTGATGCTTGACGAGCTTTTAATGATCCAAGGAGAAAGTGGTAGAGAAGCTGCGGTGAGACAATTTGTTATGGAAAAATTGAGACCACATGTCGACCATCTTACTGTGGATTGTGCCGGCAATATTTTAGCAGAGAAAACCTATCGGAGTGGAAATGGACCAACGATTTTATTAAATGCTCATTTAGATACGGTGATAGATTTTGAGGTTGGCCGTCAAATTGTGAAGAATGGACGGATCTGGACTAGCAGCAATGGGATACTGGGTGCTGATGACCGGGCTGGAGTTGCTGTCATCCTCCAACTAGCAGAATTCTTAAATTGCTGCTCGACGTTTTCTGGTCGAGTAAAGTTTATTTTCACAGTCGAAGAGGAAAGTGGACTTGTAGGGGCAAGAAAGGTGGATGACTATTTTCTGTGGGGTACTGACGCTGCGATCGTTGTGGATCGCCGTGGAAATGGGGATATCGTAACTTCATGTGGTGGCTCCATTCCATTTTGTGACGAGCTTTATGGACAGATTTTTGAAAATGTTGCAGTTGCTGAAGGACTTGAGGGTTGGTCTGTTTGTCCTGGTGGAAGCAGTGATACGAGAATTTGGGCTGGTCATGGAATCCAAAGTGTGAATCTTTCAGCGGGATATAAATATGAGCATACAGACCAAGAATTGCTTGATGTGACCGCATGTTATGGAACAGTGACACTGTTAAAGGGTTTCTTTAAGAAAAGTGGTGGATTAAGAACAGTCCTGAGAAATTCGAGAGCAAACATTTCGGCAAATCAATCTTGAAAAAAGCTTTGTAATCAAGAGGTAAGCCAGTTGTAATTAGACCTGTTTAGAAACCTTGAAGAAACTAAAAAGAAGTGGGAATTTGAACCTCCTACTTCTTTCTAATCAAAAGCTGTGAAACAAAACCTGTGAAACAAGAAAATTCGGGTGGTGCCTGTCACCGATTCAATCGCCTTTTATAGACCATCAGTACTTATTCTTGGCGTCAGTGGTTCTAGCTCTGCTGCTGCCTTAGCATTCTGACTATGTCGATCATTTTCGTAGCTTTCTGAACTACTGTTTATTTCTATCGTTTGAGAAGATTCCGTTTTCTCTTTCATATAATCATCTCACCTCCTACGGTTAATATGTCCAGATAATTTTTTAAAGAATTAATTTTATTCACTAAATTTTTGTATGATATCCCCATTTATAGAGATGATAAAAATACAATCAAAATTAAAGGAGACATGTTCATGAAAGCTTTACAAAAAATAGCTTTAACATTAGTTATTATTGGAGCTATAAATTGGGGATTAATCGGTTTATTTGATTTTGATTTGGTAGCAACATTATTTGGCGGACAAGACTCCTTTTTATCACGAGTAATTTATAGTCTTGTTGGGCTAAGTGGGTTAATCTGTTTATCCCTATTATTCAAACAATGGGGAGAAACCAATGTTAACGAAGAGGCAGACAATAGGAGTAATTATGGTAGGCTAAATTATGGAACTGAATTTGGTGAAGAAGCAGACATATCTCATTTAAAAAATTCTGATAGAGAAGATGGATAAATCACGAAAAAAAGTCATGTAACCGCATGACTTTTTTCAGTGGAAAACCATGTAGATTATAATGCAATATACAATGAGACCCCTATTCCGAATTAAGTAACTCAGAATGGGGGTCTTTAACTTAGCTGGAGAATTGTAAAAAAATACATGTGAAACAAGAAAATTCGGGCGGTGCCAGGTACCTTTTTTGACGCACTTTAGTTCAAATTGTTATCTATTTGTGCTAGGGACTCCCCGATTGATTTGCGAATGACGTAGGTATCAGCTTGAGAATCATATCTCGTATCTCCAATGTTGATGATAATCAGCGGGACTCCAGGCATTCTGTACTCGGGAAAGTGAGAAAAAGGAGTGACTTTTAAGCTGCTCCCGAGAGCCATAACACAATCAGCTTGTTCGATTTGGCCGAGAATTGAACCAAAACCCTCTTCGGTAAACCATTCGCCCGTATCACCGAAAAGAACTACATCGGGTTTGATGAAGCGATCACGTATATGTCGCGTTTGGCACTTATCGCATACATAAAAGTCGGACATTTTACTTTGGCGCAGAACCATTTCGTCCGCGCTATATTTGGTCCGGCAATTTTGACAAGTAGCTGTTTTCATCGTTCCGTGAAATTCAATCACATGCTCACTGCCTGCCTTTTGATGAAGTCCATCAATATTTTGGGTGATGATGGATTTTAAGCAACCTTGTTTTTCCCATTTTGCTAAAATCCTGTGTCCATCATTCGGCATAGCATTAGGATGATAAAGATGCTCAAAAGCAAATTGATAAAATTGTTCCGGATGCTGATAAAAATAATCTATTGACAGTATCGTTTCTGGAGCCAGTTGGTAAATACCAGTGCGAGAGCGAAAATCCTTGATCCCCGACTCTGTACTAATACCAGCACCTGTCAATACAACGATGTTTTTGGCACGATTTATGATTTCTGCACATATTCTTGTTTGTTCATTCAACTACATGCACACCCCTTAACAGAAAACTTCTATCTTACAATGATATCTCAAAATGCTAATGAAGGGAGAATCCCTTCGTTTTTTTGTAAAAATAAAACTTTAGTGGACATTGAATCAGCTATTTTCATAAAAAACACTCATTTGAAAATGGATCGGACATACAAGCCTCTATCTGCTACAAAACTTTATGAAAACGATACATTTTCAGTAAATAAAGGAACCAATGTCCATAACTATCTAAAAACTCGCTTTATTACCTAAATAAAGGCCATGGTGTCCGATCGTAAAACGGACTCCATTTTTTGTTTGACTTTGACCTAAGGACATACTTTATCATCAAATCATTGAGAGGAGAGAGAAGAATGTACACAGTTCAAGAAGTTGCAAACAACGCTCATATTACGGTCAAAACGCTGCATCATTATCATAAAATCGGTCTGTTAATTCCAGAACAAACGACGGAAGCCGGCTATCGTTTATATGGAAGAAAGGACCTTGAGCGCCTGCAGCAGATTCTATTTTACAAAGAGCTCGATTTTCCTCTCAAAGAAATCAAACAATTACTGGATGGCAAGGTCGATTGGGAAAAAACGTTGATGAGTCAAAAGCAATTATTACTGCAAAAAATAACGAGATTCAATCGTTTAGTCGAAACTATCAACGTATCAATTGACAGTGCTGAAAAAGGAGTTGAACTTGAAATGGAAAAAATGTTCAAAGGTTTTGAAACGGAACAAGAGTGGGAACAAGCCCTACAGGAGCAAAATGAATATTTAAAGAACGAATATGATGTTGATTTATCGGATGAGTTTCACAGAAACATGCTCGAACAACAACAAATCGGTTATGCCTACTATTTGAATAAAGCTGCTGTATGTTATTTATCCAATCATCAGTAAAACAAGCGGGCACCCAAGGAAAAAGTTCTTAGGTGCCCGTTTCGAATTATCGTATTCTAGTTTTATTTTTAGAAAAAATCATCACTAAACCAACCATCTAAACGGGAAGAACAACAAAGCATCATCAATATGATTGATGCTTAAATACCATAGAATGATTCCGAGAACAGTAAACAATAGTAACTTCCAATTATTTGTAAATAAACCTAATCCCTGTGCCAAAGCTAATATTAGTAAAATAAATGGAAATACAAGCAAGTAGAGTCCAATTGACCAGCTGCCTAGGAAACTAACAATATACATCACTAATCCAGCTAGCAAATACTGTTTCGAATTAAAATTAAACTTTGCTGAAACCATAAAAATCACGATAATGCCAATTAGAAAGAACCCATACATTAGCAAAATATACAAGGTTTCTATCCCCCTTACATGGTCCGGGATCAATACATAGTAACTTAATCTCAAATACCCAATTACTTAATCGGTACCCAAATTTCACATGATGGATTCGGATATTCACCAAGATATACTTCTAATGAAGGGATATCTGCAGGTTGGTAGCCATTGGATGGGAACCATTCCGAAAAAATTTGTCTCCATGTATCAATAATGGCTTCTGGAATCGGCCCCTCTACCTCGAATACGACCCATTTTGAAGCGGGAATTTCAAGGTTCGTTAATCCATCTGGTACATGCTCTCCGCTAAAGGCAGTAGCGATCCAATAGTCCATCGTATCGTCACTTGCTTGATAATTATCGGTAATCCCTAATATTCCTTCAATAGGTCCATTATTCAGACCAGCTAATGTTTGAAGCGTTCCATCTTGAGCGACTTTTCCCCACAGCTTTGGAATCGTGGCATCAGTATCCTTAGTACCACAAAAAATGTTCTCTTTAATTCCTACCACTTGGAAAGCACCTGTTTCAATCATTTTGTATTTCATTGGTTCGGCTCCTTTCAAACTTACCTGTATCATCAGGCGGTTATAAGATTTGAGACTTCCGTTGCCTATTCGTGCTTCACTCGGGGTGAGGCCATGCTGTTTGCGAAACGCTTTTGAGAATGCTTCAGGAGTTTCGTAGCCATATTTAAGGGCAACATCAATCACCTTGTTCTCAGTATTGGCCAATTCTTGTGCGGCTAATGTCAAGCGGCGCCGCCGTAGATAATCTCCAACTGATAAATTTGTTAAAATCATAAACGTACGCTGAAAGTGATACGGGGATAGAGTGGCCCGTTTTGCTATATCTTCAATCGTGATATTGTCGAGAAGATGTTCCTCCATATAATCAATCGCTAGCTGCAGTGATTCTACTAATGCCACACGCCTCAACTCCTTAAACTCATTCTATCACCGAAATAACTTCCAATCCTGTCTTTTTGTGCTCTTTGTGAACAGAATCAGTTTACATGATATAACCACTGCAGCCCAGTAGTACGAGGCGAGTTTAATCTGTGCAATGAGAGTTTGCATTTATTTTTGCCCATTGTTGATTTTCGTGAAGATATGAGAATTCATAAGCGGAGAATTTCAGGCTGTTGAAAAAGTGGTTTTATGCAACCCAATCCCGCCTGTTCCAAGATGAGAAGATTCGAACTAGATTAATGAAATAAATAAAAAAGTCAGG
>NZ_JABAIT010000052.1 GCF_012843265.1 Bacillus sp. DNRA2
TACACACTGTAATATAAATTGAACCGCCGTATACGGAACCGTACGTACGGTGGTGTGAGAGGGGCGAAAATAATAATCTTATTTTCCCTCTACTCGATTGTATACTGACCAAAAACTTTTAGGAAAATATTGTAAATATTTTTCCTCTTTGAAATAATTGTTATTGAATGGAGTTTACTTGTTAGATAGAAAAATGTTTGATAAGAGAGTTAACGCGAACAGGGGGATTGTAAATGGCGCAAGGGGGTTCGAAGTTAAAAGTTATTTTAATTTCAATTGTGGTTGTGGTCGTATGGTTTTTGCTTTTAGGAATACGGCTAATTGATTATTTTTCATCCATTAATGAAAATGGATTAAGAAAAACCGTATGTGGAACACAAGGCTGTAACGACATAGTATTTTTATTAAGTACTACTTGGATTTTTTCATTATTTATCATTATTCCTCTCATTATTCCATTGGCTCTGGTCATTTATTGGGGATTAAAGAAAAAGAAGAGCTAAACTTATGAGCGTAAGCCTAGTAGATTAGCACATTCTGTAGCTGTAGCATATGAAAAATCAGATATTAATATTATCTTGAATTCAAGTTTTCTGTTAAAGGGCGCGAATCCAGCAATGTACTATCCGCATCAAAAGTTGTTAGTGGTGTGAAAATAAATACGTATGGGGTAGAGTGATAAAGGTGAGGAAAAAGATAGAAAAAAGATTTACATACTTATATTCGGGAGAATTATCTTCATTAATTCTTTTTGTTTTCGTTAGTTATCTACTTAATCGTGCATACCCTAGCCTCCAATTATACTCACTATATTCTTTTTGGGTATCATTTCTTTTCTTAGAATTTCTCCTACTACAAGGAACGATTTATTGGTATACAAAATTGAAGCGATTAAGAAGTGAAAATACGTCAATAACTCTTATTCGGACAGTTCGACAATTACAGCGTTTTAAAAAATTGAATATGATCCTAATTATTGTCTCAATCATTGTGTTCGTTTTTGATTTTGTTAAATGGTATCCCTCATTACCTGTAGCTGGATTATCAATTGCAGGCTTTGTTTATATTTTTGCAGTTTTGGAGTATGTTAACTACTTTTTTGTTCAACTTTCATATGATAATATCTCTGATATTAAATATTTACTCAAAAATAAAAAGTTAAAGCCAGCATGCATAAGCAAAGATTTTAAACGAAATTCATAAATATAAAAATATATATGATAACCATCTTCCGCTTAAACAAACGGGCGCGAAAATAAAGTAACATGGACTGTTAATTTAAGAGCAGTCCTTTTTTTATTTACATCGATAAATGATAATTTGGTTAAATGTGGTAATATCTGATTGAGGAGGGGTGTAAGATGAAACCATTAACAATTTTCATCATTTCTTTACTATTTTTAGTGGGGTGTAATCAAAGTAGTGTTCAACATAATACAGAATTAGAGGAATCTATATATTCGATTGTAAAAGACAAAAATAATAGAGAGGTAAGTATAAAATCTTTGGCTAATTTTAATTGGGATAAAGCAATACTCTTTTTACCTTATACTACGCAAGAAGGTATAAATGAACAATTAGGGGTGGATTTTAAAGATCCAAGCAATATTGATATGAGAGATGATATCTACCTATTGGTTTTCCTTAACGATAATAAGGTAGTTCAATACGCAGAAATAAATCGGCAAAAATCTGATTTTTCCATAGAGGAAAAAGAGTTTCTTACCCCATCTAATGATTTAATAAATATTGAAAGGTATTATAAATAGAATTTTTTTATTGAAGGGCCTTTACTAAATAATTGGGGTGTTCACGATATGGAAAGCGATGAGAGAAAGAAAAGATTAAAACTATTGTTGGAACGTAGAAAGGAAACCCCAAAACCTAAATATGGGGTTTTATTTGAGGAATGTGTTGAGGCTCTGGGAGAGAATGTAACTGTTTATTCAAACGCAAAGAGCAAAGAATTGTATGATTTATTTCAACAACATATAACTTTTACACAATGGTCAAGAATTGATTGGAGCAAAATCAATAAATATAAAGCCATACACGACTTAAAAGAAGTATCGGATTTATTTTACCAAGAAGATATTGAAGTGTATTGGAGTTATGGGAACTTCCCAGTATTAAAAACTAAGTTTGACAATATTATGGGAGCATTTGAAGATTTAGTAGCTGTAAGTCCAGATACATTTCTGTACGTTCCGCGGAAATATGTAATTGAAGTTTACCATGAAGGTGAAATTACATTAGGGTATTTATAATAAATCCTTATTAAACAAACAAATGTTTTTACTTCAATAACGATCTTCAGTAATCGGGCGCTTTCTGAAGAAGCAAGGAACAGCGCTTTTTTCCTTTTTAGGGCCAGATTGTTGAGGAAGTAATTTCGCATTAATAGCGGTGAAACGTATCATAAGTAAATGAGGTTTATTAGTCATTATGTAATGATATGACTTGTCTAAGGTTATTTTTATAGGTGGAAATACCGTGTCATAAATAACGGAGTATTTCAAAATATGTAATAATAAAATTAGGAACAAATCTGAATAATAGACAAATAGTAATTTGTGAAGGAACTTGAACTTCCGATTATGTTTATGATGAAAAAGTATATTACATAGATAATTTTGGATAGAAAGAGATAATAGACAAATTTGAAGGGGGAATATTAGTGGAACAATTAACAATCTTAGAATGGAATATAAATTTGAGAACTAAAAAATGTAATAGAGATTCTAAAAATTTTAATATGAAACCAGTTGATGCAAAAGATTTGGTAATTCCTAATTTTGTAAGTTGTGTACTAAATGAGAAAAACGTTGATATTATAATTTTGACAGAGTTTCTGAAGTGCGATAATTGGAAAGAATTCATTTCGAATTTAGCGCAGTATAATGTTTTCGTAAATTGTGATGAAAATGATAAAGGGATTCTTATTGCGGTAAAAAAAGATATAGGAGTCACTAAAGTAATAAATAATATTCCTATTAACGATAAAGGAAAAGCACCTCATTTTCTGCAGGTTAATCTGAAATATAAGGATAAAGAATTAATGATTATTGGAACACGAATTTGTGTTGGTAATGGAAAAAAAGAAGACTTTGAGTCTAGAGCAAATCAGTTTATGTTGTTAAAAACACATTTGTCTAGTTTAGGTAAAAATAATATTGTAGTTATTGGAGACTTTAATAATGCTTACATTAGAGATGATTATAAAGGATATTTGCAAGAACCATATAATTATGATGTAATAAAGGACGGATTTAAAGATATAAACCTGGATATTCATACTCCAGAAAATGGTTTTTCACATATGGGATACCTAAAAGAGGACCATATCATTGGAAGTGAAAATATAGAAATAACATGTAGTTATAAAGATGATTTTATTGATGAAAAAATACTTGGTCAAGATATTTTCTATAATATTTATTATCAAGGGCATTATTACGAGAAAATAAATGATTCTAACAAGAAAGGAATTAAAATTCCAAGTGGATATCCTGACCATAATATTTTATTTGCAGAGATGAAATTATAAAAATGACAGATTTATTGCATTAACAAATTCCAATTTAAATTAATGAGGATAAAACTTTTTAATAGAAATTTAAAAACAAGTTCACTAATTATTAAGTATTAAATTTTAAAATAAACTAGAGGTGAGAAATGAAGGGAAATTTTATTAAACTTAAGCGGTATCAAATTTGTAAATAAGTACTTAGTATTAATGACAAATGAAATGATATTTCTTAGCACTATCTAAAATCCTTATTCAATTAAAGGGCGCATTTCTCAAACAAGAAATGCGCTTATTTTTGTTATGGGCGAGATAATTGAATACTAAATATCTAGGTTAAAGTTTAGAAGAAATTGTGAAATCTTACACATATAGTAACGAACCAGCAATTTTTGTTGAAGAAGATAATTTATAAAGAATGTACTTTAACAAAGGAATAATATTGAAGCTTGGCTATCACTAACTAGCTAAGCTTCATATTTACAACCAACCTAAATTGAAGTTTATTTTTCTTATAAAAGGGTACAAATCTCTTCAGGCTTGATATGATGTGCCAGTGAAGGTACAGCTCTAAAGCTTCCTTGGTAACGATAGTTATCAGGCTGTTCAAAGGACATTATTAATGATTTGAGTTCTTCTGGAGTATTTACCATAAATAGACCTTTTACCTTTTCGAAATGACGTTTAGATTTTATTCTTTGGAATAATTCAATTTTCCCCATTTCTTCACCATAAACATACAGTATAGGAAACCATGCCCAAGAGTGTTTATCCAGTACCGAAATATAATGCAAAATTAAATCTGCATTTACAATTTGTTCTAGTGGATATTTTCTAAGGTTTGCTCTCTTAGTCATAGTGTCTGCGGCAATACTAAATAATCTTGATTCTAGCCGATTTTTTCTAATCTCATCTAATACACTGTGCCTTGCATAAAAAATTTGATAATTACTATGTTCTGTTCTATTAAACCGATCTTTAATAAAAAACTCCGATTTCAACAATTCCCCAAGAGCGTCAAACTGATTATTTTCTATCATAACTGCAACTGTATATATATAAAGCTCGTGGATTAGGAATTTATAATGATCATATTGTGTTTCCCGGTAACTTGAAACATTTTTAGGGGGCTGAGTGAACCTATAAACATCCTCGAAGAAACCAATAATTGGGCTAATATCCATTTCTTTCTCAACGGAACAAAGAAGTTCCAAAAACTCAACATAATCATCCCGAAGAGGGAGCATATCAGTAATCTTATCCATGATTTGTTGGTCAAAAGGATTTTCCATATTTTCAATTTGGAATTGATCCAAGTTATCAAAATAACAATATATGAACTCCTTGGCTAAAGAAGTCACCCTTGAAGGCTTTCTCGTTATAGCATCTCGAATCTGTTTATTAATATTTGCAGTTTTAAAGTGGACTGGTGCATCATCAAATAACCATGAAGGAGCTTGTCCTAAGGCTGGCTTCCTGTATTCCGGACGTTTGTATAGATGCCTTAATAATCGCTCATATTCACTTTCAAATTTTTCATCGGAGGAAAGGTCAATATACATACGGGACTTAATATAGGTTGGTATGTAAGGCTTTGAGTTCTCATCTCTTTCCGAAACTATTGGAATAAACTTTTCCTGTTTAACGTCTGAATACACTTCAGGAGAGATGATTTGCGTTTCTGTTCCAACCCCACCTTGTCGAGCCTCTGCTTTCTCATAATATCCTTTATCGCAAATAATTAAAACTTTATCAATCTCGTCTGAATGAACCATGCTCTCCATAAAGCTATATAAATCATGTCCTGGCTGTAAGTCCCATTTATCCAATTTTACTTCAACTCGATTATCAACTGTTTTTTGCAAGCAGAAAGTGCAGAAAAATGCAGCGAAATTTACATAGGCTTGCAGCTATAATTTACATTAAATTCCATCTGGTGATTTTACAGAGG
>NZ_JABAIT010000053.1 GCF_012843265.1 Bacillus sp. DNRA2
TGAATCTTCGAATCGTTTACCTCTTGCCATACAGACACACCCCGTTATAGTTGATATATTTATTATAACAATCTGTGTCTACTTTTTAGTCTAGCATCATAACATGTAGTTTTGTTTATGAATCTCTGCTAAGTAATAAAATGGGATTGGAAATTATTCGTTTACCTGAAGACATTAGTCTCGAACATACCATTATTCCGTGTACAAGAAGCGGTGCAGTGATAAAAGACAATTTACCTCCTGAAGAAGCAGCTATCGTTAGAAAATCATATGCCCAAGTAAGTACAGTCGCTGATTTTAATGAAATAACAGATGATTTTGTTAAAATCACTATTCACGACCCATTGTTCAGACGTATGGAGACCAGGGAAAAACTATCCCTGTTTTTTGAGTCTGCTTATATTGTTGCTTCTGAAGCAGCTTGGATTGATATAGCGAATGCCAATGTTCATAAGGGTACGACTGTTGAACATTTGCAGCATTTATTGAATGTTACTCCTGAAGAAACAATGGCATTCGGAGATGGATACAATGATATAGAGCTTATGACGCACAGCACCTATAGCTTTACTGTCAGAAATGCTTCTACCATTTCTTGTTGATATCCCAGCCAATTGGTAATTAAGGTGTGAAAAAATGTACTGATAGTAAAGGGTAGTAATAGTTGCAGATAAGGCTGTCATTTGATGGGGTGGAGGAAGTGTAGTGATAAACCCAAGAGTAACGGTAGAAGACAATGTTGTTATCGTATCAGGTGAAGTAGTAATTAAAGATGTTCCAGATGTCGTATGTGGGAACCTTGCAAAAATCATCAAACAAATTTAATTATAGAGATGTAAAATTTTTTAGTACCTAATGGAGTGAAAAAGAGATGAAAATTGAACATGTAGCTATTTGGGTCAATGATTTGGAAGTCATGAGAGAGTTTTATGAAACGTATTTTAATGGTAAGTCAAACAATAAGTATCATAATAAAGAAAAACAATTTGAATCATATTTTCTCAAGTTTGATTCTGGAACAAGATTAGAGATTATGCGTAAGTCAGGTATAAATAAGGAAAAACAGAGTGATATGATAGGCTGGGCTCATATTGCCATTTCTTTAGGAAGTAGGGATTCTGTTAATCAAATGACAGCCAGATTAAAAAAAGAGGGTTATACCAAAATTAGTGGTCCCCGTATCACTGGAGATGGGTATTATGAGAGTATTATCGAGGATCCTGAAGGAAATCTCATAGAGTTGACTGAATGAGTGAAATTAGTTTCGACAAAAAAATGCTCTATTTGAAGTTCTCAACGATAATAGTTGTGAAACATTGTACTGAAACTTTCGTGGTCTTAATTCAATAAGAATATTCAACGATCGGGCGCTTTTCGTAAGTAAAGAAAAGGGCCCTTTTCTTGTATTTACAGAGTTTCTTGAGATGTAAAATGTTTTTTTTCTGCGATTGTTGAATATCCTACAAATGAAACAAACTCTCCTTGAACATAATAGAATCTAGATTAATGGATTTATACAGTAGGAGAGTGATAGAAAATGTTATTATCCGAAGTTTGGAAAAAATATCAACAAGATAAAAGTATAGAATGGTATTCACCACTTACAATAAAAACATATTGTTTTCAATATAATCTTCTTTTACGTTATTTCGGTGATATGGACATAAGCGAATTGACTACTGAGAAACTAAAAGAATATCTAGTACAGGAAGGCAATCACTTGAAGCGATCTAGTCTGGGTCATAGGGTCAGAACTCAACTGGTTGCCGTATTGGAGAGGTTGTTAAATTAAATCGCAAGGATATTAATCTTCGAATGAATACTGTCATTGTTCATGGGAAAGGCGATAAAGAAAAAGAGGTATATTTTAATACTCGGTACTCAATTTGGTTACAAAGATACTTAGATGAACGAGATGATGAAGAATCTTGTCTTTTCGTTACAGAACGCAGACCCAAGAGACGAATGAGTATTGACAATCTTCGTTATATTATCAAACGGATTTCAAAAAGTGCAGGTATTAAAAAGAGTATACATCCTCATCAATTACGCCACAGTTATGCTAAACAAATGATGAACAACGGTGCACCACTTGACGTGATACAAAGTTTGCTTGGCCATGAGAAAAGTGAGACTACTAAAATATATGCACAGTTGAGTGGAAAATTGAGACATGATTTTTATAGTAAATACTTTTGAAGGTTATTTCATGTTAATTTTAATCGAATGAGAATTACATTTTTTTAAACTGAAATAACTAAGTAAGAATGAACACCTTAAGGCTAAACTATAAAAAAAACAGTGCACATGATAATATAAACATAAAGTAAGTTGGAGGTGATTGAATGAAATGGGAGGAAGTATGCCAAGCGTTTCCTGACCAATGGGTGTTGATTGAGGCTCTTCAAGCTTATACGAATGATGAAAGTGAGCGTATACTGGAAGAAGTTGCTCCTTTGAAAAAGTTTTCTAAATCACCAGAAGCAATGAGAGCTTATCAAGAACTTCATCGTGAAAATCCTTCCCGCGAGCTATATGTACTTCACACCAGCCGAACAAAGCCTAATATCATTGAGAAAAAATGGGTAGGTGTGAGACGGTGAAGAAGTTATTTATAAATGAGGGATTATTACTAACAGAAATGGAAGTAACATATAAAGGGAAAACATTATTATTAAAACGGGTTCTAGTAGACACTGGATCTGGTAGCACGATTATTAAAACTGATATCGCAGAAATAATCGGTATTGTTGCTGAAGAAAACGATATGATTTATCGTATCAGCGGGGTTGGGGGATCAGAATTTGTGTTCTCTAAAACGATTAATTCTATAAAAATCGGTGAGAAAAAAACAGGTAACTTTACAGTCGAAATTGGTGCAATGGACTATGGGTTTGATTTAGATGGTATTATCGGATTGGATTTACTACAGCAAATGAAAGCAATTATTAATTTAGACAGGCTTATATTAGAGTGTGATAGTTAGAAGCAATTATGGCAAATTACCATAGTTGCTTTTTATTTTTTAATGATGCTTACTCAGCAATCGGGCGCTTTCCCCAAAGGATCTGCGCTCAATTTTCTTTTAGGGAGCAATTCTGCAATATGAATTGTCCCTTTTTCTTTTGTAGGGGGCAGGTAATTGAGTATGGTTTTGATCGGAAATTTTAGTTTTTTACTCAAATTTTCAAATTAGTCTATAAACAATTAACGGTATTAGCTATCATCTTTTAGTAGTAATGCTGATACTAGTCGAATAAATTGCCCATTTTTTACAAAAAAATCGAACGAAATTTAGATTTCTTACCAATATGAAGTATAAAACAAAAGGGGGAATGATTTTGGGTGAGCCTAACGATATTAATCAACTTATTGAACATATTTTATCTAGGAATAAGCAAGCATTTGGTGATCTGTATGAAAAAACAATACATGACGTGTATACCACTATTCATTTTTTACTTGATGATAAAACAGATGTAGATGATATCGTTCAAGAAACCTATTTTCAAGTTTATAAAAATCTTAGTAAGTTTGATAAAAGGAGAGATTTTAAGCCTTGGATTACAGGAATTGCCATAAAACAAATCCACAACTATCGTAGAAAAAGGTGGATGAGTTTTAGAGTTTTAAAAAAAGTAGAAAGCTCAAGCCAATTGACTGTTATTGATCAAACTAATGAACTAAATGATAAAATATCAAATCTACAATTATCAGAGCTAGTGAATGGTTTACCATACAAGCTTAGACAAGTGATAATACTCCGTTATTTAAATGAATATTCACAAGAGGATATTGCTGGAATTTTAAACATACCAATCGGAACAGTAAAATCAAGAATTAATGCAGCATTAGAAAAGTTACGCCAAAAAGGTCACAATGGAAATTATTTTATTGAGGAAGTGAGGAATCTGCAATGAATATTGAAAATCGGTTGAGAGACTCATTACGGGAGAAAAGTAAAGAATACGCTCCTCCTCAAGAATTGAAACAACGAGTATTAAATAGAATTGCTTTAGCTGAAGGCAAGAGCAAATTTAAAAGACATTTAGCAGCTGGTATCATTGCGGTAGGCATATTAATTCCTACTAGCGGCTTTACATACCAAGCATATTTAGCCGATGAGTTATATGGATCATTAGAAAATATTATAGAACATTTTGAGACAGCGAAAACGGATAGTTATATGTTATTAAATGCAAAACTTTTACAAGCCAAGGGAGAACTTAGTCAATCTGAATATGAAGAATTTAAACAAAATTTAAAAGTGATAACTAGTTCTAAAATAGAGTTTGGAAATCAATATGGCAATATAAATTATGACCAAATCCCTCAAGATAAAGTTTTAGAAATAAGAAAGGCATTTATGTTGTTACAACCATACTTCGATAAATTAAACGGTCATGAATCCAGCAAAACGGTTTTGTCGGCTAAAGAATATGAAAAATATATTGATGCTTTAATGACAAATGAGAAAATCCTTGTGAAAAGTAAGATAGATCCAAGTAAAAGTTTCAGCAATGAGGATATTAAGCCTGAGTTGCTAGATGAATACCTAATTTCTAAAAGTATAATAGAGGATGTCGACAAAAAGGTGATGGAAGCAGGAAATGAGCAACTTGCCTATATGCCAAATTTTTTAATAAACAATAAAAAGGTTTTTATAGAATACGGGTTACCTGCCTATGATAACGAAAATGTTGATATTAAGGATGTTAATTTGATTAAGGCATACGCAGAAGGATTAAAACCAATTGAAGTCCAACCAAATACAATTATGAAGGTTACTTTTGATAAACAACCTGATTCAGTGGAAATTCAGCTATTAACCAAAGAAGGTAAAATTATCAAAACGAGTTCGCTGGATGAAATTACATTTCCAAAAGAAAGTGGCCAGTATACAATTGTTGTTACTGGACAATGGGGTAAGCTTGGAAAGCCTTATATCATTGTTGCAAAAGTTTTAGAATGAAGATATGTTTTTAAACAAAATAGTATCGAATGCCTAAAGGGTTATCATTAACTATAATTTTAATAATACTTCTTCAACAATAGGGCGCATTTCAGTAAGAATTGCGCTTTTTCTTGTGTGCCAGGCATGGCAACTATCTAGGTGGTGAAAGTCCGCTGTGGGGGTACACATCAACCAACCACTAAGGAAGCGCAAGGTACTTA
>NZ_JABAIT010000054.1 GCF_012843265.1 Bacillus sp. DNRA2
CATTTTAACAAATAATTTGATAATCCCCTGCCTTTTTGGAAAATTTAGGTGGGGGAATTTTAAATGACTAAATGGGGGAATTTTCAGTTGACAAATACAAGTTTCTTCAGGATTATACATATCAATACCAAAAGTACCTTCTAAGTGGTTTTCTGGTAAGCTTTTTAATTCACTAGTACTCATATTTTTTGAGAAATTCGAACAACCGACAAAAAAGAAAGATAGACTTAATAACATAGATATCGATAAAAAGATACGTAATTTTTTGTTCACTAAAAACCCCTCAATTCTATGGTTAATATAGGATAGAAGCAGCATCATAAGAAGCTTTATCATTCGCACTTAAAGTTGTTCTGGTCGACGTATACATATACATGACATCAGTAGTTTGATTGTACCCTAAGCCAAGTGCGTGACCTAACTCATGTGTTGCCACATTTAATTTTTCAGCACTGCCTTTACTACCCAAATTTCTGGTATTAAACCAGATTGCTCCACCGCCTGTAGTATAAGCATCTATTCCAGAGGATTCACTGTAATCAGAACAGTATACGTCTTCAACGACAGTAAGCGAGTCGGGTCTAATAACTCCACTTTTATAAGCATTCCAAGTGGATGCTGCTGTCCTCACATAAGACATGTAAATAGAATTTCCATCGTAATCTAAATGCTTGCTCGAATCTACTAAATCAAAAGAGTTTACTGAAACTGTTGCAGCTGATGTTGACACAGGAAGTAAAAAAGGAATAACACACAACAAAATAATGCTAGTTTTACTGATATGAATTTCTTTTTCATTAATCAAACGCCTCCTTTTTATTATATTGCCAAAATAATAAAAAAACAGAAACTTCCTAAAAATTATAATAGATGCAAAAAATTGGTATTCAATACAATATATTTTATTTTTTCAATATAATTACAACACTGTAACAAACTGTTCACAACTGAATTGATAATGCACAAATGCATTGGATGCGTAAAATTATATTAAATGTATAATAATGCATGTATTGATTAATTCATTTCAATAAGCTTGTATAAAACAACTCTGTTGACTTTTTTACCCCAAATAAAAAACAGCATGGTTTTGGAAACCAGACTGTTCAAATGGTAAAATAATAATTTTTTATTAAACTAAAGCGCCCTTTTCTGGAATAACGAAATATGATTTTAGTCCCAAAATCAATCATCGCTTGTTGAACTATCGCACCCTATAGCTTAAGTGAAACACTTCACAATTTTTCCTGTAGAATGTTAAAATGCGATTTTCACTCTGAAAATCACATCTCTTCTTTTTATAAAAAACATCTATAATCAGACGTTTTTCAGTAAGCAATAATTTGTTACTCTTTCTAACTCTTTCATACAATCAAATTCCTCAATCATATTTTGCTGTAAAAACCAATCAAAACTTGCTTGTAAACCTTTCTCTATGTCAATACGTGGTAGAGGAAGATTATGTTCTTTTAGTTTATTTATATTCATCAAATAAGTAATATCTCTAAAAGGAAAAAACTGCCTGGGGATTACATTTAGCTTATCCATATCCTCCTGACTTACACCTAAAATCGTGGTATGTTTGGAAATAATTTTTTGTATTGTTTCAACAAACTCTTTCCATTCAAATTCCCTTGGATGCGTTAAATTATATGCCTCCCCAACCGTTTTATCATTTGTTATGGAATTTAACATAATGTCCACTACATCTTTAATGTGTATGAACTGCGTCTTTTTACCTGTGTTCGGAACAGGTATCAATTTATTATTTAAGATTCTATGGAAGAAATAAGACTCTCGATAAAGATTGTTACCTTCCCCATAAATATATGACGGGCGGAAGATGACCATTGGAAAACCATTGTTTTTACTTAAATTAAAAAGATAATCTTCTGCTTCATTTTTGTCCAATCCATACTGCCCCCAATTAGGGTTTGAACCTCGTTCATTATTTTCATATAGGTAGTTACTATTTGGAGTATATACAGCACCTGAACTTAAAAAACAGTATCGTTTGATTGTGGATAAATTAACTGATTTTAATAAGATTTCCACATCCTTACGTGAATAAGCAGAAATATCAAAAATATAATCATACATATTCCCACTTAAGTATCTTTTTAATTCACTTTCATTTTTTCTATCACAAATATAATGTTTTTTGTAGCCCAGTGTAGATACTTCTTTAATTCCTCTTGTTAAAAAATCTACTTGATACCCTTTTGAAATTAAACCATTAAGAATTGCCCTTCCTACAAACTCAGTACCACCCATTACTAATACCTTTTTCAATCCCGTCACTCCATATCTCAATTATCCATTAAATTACTCACCATCATATATTACTAACTTTATTCCACAAAATTACTCAATTTCCTTCTTGTGCTAAACTGAACCGTTAGCTCAAAAGAATGCTGCCGCAATGGCAGCCGGATTATCAACTCTTGCATCCTTTGAAAATGGTTCAATTAATTTGAAAATTTTTTGAGTGCAAACTGAAACTGAATGCTATTTTTTACATCATATCTTTTTCATTAGCTAACTGAGTTTTTAAGGTATCCTGTAATTCTGCTAGATTTATCTAATTCACTTCCTTCTGCATTCGTTAGCTCCTTGTATTCAATATGTTACTCCATTAAATGGCCCCAAAATGAAAATAAGCGCTGATCCTTGGTTAATGGATAGCGCTCGATTGTTGATTTAGAAATTCTAGTCCTGTTTTATTATGAATCCATCGGTTAAGTTACAAAATTGTTATTATCATAAATACAAAACCATATGTTCTTCGTCCCAATATTGTTCATTAAATTTTAAGGCTTTTTCTTCTAATCCATACCTACTAAAGCCTAAAGAAGAGTTCATATTTTTGGCTGTTTGGTTATTTGAAACAACCGTTAATTGTAGCTGTTCGATTCCAAGGGATTTAGCCTTTTCTATAAGGTTAAGCATTATTGATTTTCCAATTCTTAATCCTCGATGTTTCGGTGACACGTACATAGCTAAGATATTTGCTTTATGTTTAATTTTCAAAAACGTTTCTACTTGTAATGTGCCTACACCTATAAGATTTTTAATCTTTAAATACTCCATATGTATATCGATTTTCATTTTGAAGTGTTTCGGCATATTTATTGATTGGGTTTTCTTGTTGCAACTCTTCATCATACGTAATTAGGAATGATTCTGGGCTTTGTTTCAAAGCCTGTAACCTTAAATTCCAATATAACTCTGCATCAGATGCTGTTAATAGTCGAATATACATCTCAACACATCCTCATTCTGACTAAATATTTATTTCGCTCTTTTATTTTATAATATTTTTGGCTTAATTTATTAACTACTTCCACCAACCTGACACTATAGTTAATTAATGGCCAAGAAAAATGGACTGCTAATACTAACAGTCCAAGTTGTTGCATTTTTGCGCCCGATTACTGAATATCGTTATTGAACTAAATGTCAGTTCGTTCAATATGGACTTTAATCAAATGTTTAAATTCAGTCTGACATATCATTAAAGTTAATCAGCATTAATGAATGCTATTGAAAACAGGTCTGATAATCTCTCTACGATAACTCCCATATTCTTAATAATCATCTCAGTATCTTCACCGTACTCGTGGTCCAATAAATAAACAGGTGGATTATTTCCTTCATTTATATTTATTGCATAAGGGTCACCTATTCCACTCTCTACTCCAATACAGAGGTATCCTCGATTGAAAACAGCACATCCAGGTACTGCAGATTTGTTTTCCTGTATTAATTCTTTTGGGTCCAGAAAATCGATTAATAACTCAAATTCCTCGTCTTCTAATGAAATGGGAACAACAAGTTGGCTGCTACATATAGGGACTTGATACATTAATTTTATTAGCCAGTCTGGTAGGTTTTCGCCAAGTTCATCTCTAAGTAAGTTAATTTCTGTATCTGAAGCAACTCTAGTTGAAACCTTAGAACGTTTAATCATTTCTAATGCAGAATCGTATAACTCATTTTTATCCATTTTGTCCTCCGCTATATTTGTTCATTTTGCTATGTATTTCGGCATTAAAGTTAGGTACTCCTTCTTCAACAAACCTACCCAAACAAAGAGCGCATTTCTTAGCAAATGCGCCCGTTTATTGAAGAAGGGCTGCTCTATATTAAATTGAATAAAATAGGGTATTAATCCTTCTGGATTAATACCCTCACCTATGGCTACTACCTTTACGCTTACTTATATTAGTTAACATATAGCTTTGTCTTATCATTTCATAAATTTCTTCTTTTGGAACGGTACCGTCAAGAATTATTGAATTCCAATGGCCCTTATTAAGATGAAATGCTGGTACTACCGAAGGGTAAGTCCGCCGCCAGAAGTCCAGAAAACCGAGTTCACACTTCACATTGATCCAAATATAATCATCTTTTTCAAAAATCCACGCGATGAATACAGCCACCCAAATGTACCACTAGTGACATTGTTTGTACCAATTAGTGACAAGAAATTTACCACTTTGTGACAAGGCATTTACCAATAAGTACT
>NZ_JABAIT010000055.1 GCF_012843265.1 Bacillus sp. DNRA2
AAAACAAAGGTGAAATGAACTCATAGAAGTCTCATAAGTTCAAAACCCAATAAAAACAAAGGTGAAATGAACTCATGAAGGTTTCATAAGTTCAAAACCAATTCAAAACAAAGGTGAAATGAACTCATAGAGGTCTCATAAGTTCAAAACACAATAAAAACAAAGGTGAAATGAACTCATGAAGGTTTCATAAGTTCAAAACCAATTCAAAACAAAGGTGAAATGAACTCATAGAGGCCTCATAAGTTCAAAACCAATTCAAAACAAAGGAGAAATGAACTCATGAAGGTCTCATAAGTTCAAAACCCAATCAAAACAAAGGTGAAATGAACTCATAGAGGCCTCATAAGTTCAAAACCAATTCAAAACAAAGGTGAAATGAACTCATGAAGGTTTGCCAAACATATTATTCCGCCAGTTCAGCCCATTCTTCCATTAATGCCTCTAGCTCAGCTTTTGCTGCTTCTGATTTTGCGTTAATTTCACTTACCTTTTCGTGATTTTGATAAACTTCTGGATCACAGAGAAGCTCTTCATTACTTGCAATCAAGGCTTCAAGCACTTCAATTTTCTCTTCAATTTCTTCCAGGCGTCTTTTCCGTTGCCGTTCTAATTTCTTCGCCTCTTTATCTTGTTGATAACTATTTTTGGCTAGATTAGCTTTAACGGTCTCAGTGATTCCTGTTGTGGCTGCTTCCAGCGCTTTTAATTCCGCCTGTTCCAGCTTTTTTTCCACATAGTAATCATAGTCACCAAGGAATTCAGCTGCCCCAGTTTTGCTTAATTCAACCACTTTTGTGACAATGCGATTGATAAAATAACGATCATGTGAGACAAACAAAATCGTTCCAGGATAATCAATCAAGGCGTTTTCGAGCACTTCTTTACTATCAAGGTCAAGGTGGTTCGTTGGCTCATCGAGAATAAGGAAATTGGCTTTTTGCATCATTAACTTGGCTAGGGCAAGACGTGCCTTTTCACCACCGCTTAATGTCGAGACAATTTTTAACACATCGTCTCCCGAAAATAGGAAATTTCCTAGTACTGTCCGGACTTCCTTCTCGCTTTTTAAAGGATATTCATCCCAAAGCTCATTGAGGACCCTCTTATTGGAGGTTAATTCCGCCTGCTCTTGATCGTAATAACCAATCGTCACATTGGAGCCAAAGTGAAAATTACCAGCAAGTGGTTCGAGCTTTTGGACGATGGTTTTAAGCAAGGTTGATTTGCCGATTCCGTTTGGACCAACTAAGGCAATACTCTCACCTCGGGTTATGCGAAGGGTGATGTCTTCACTAACTGTATCTGTACCGTAACCGACAGCAATTTCTTCAAGTTTAAGGACTTCATTTCCACTCTGTTTTTCTATTCCAAAGGAAAAGGAGGCTGATTTTTCATGACCAAGCGGTCGGTCCATAACTTGCATACGTTCAAGCTGCTTTCTGCGGCTTTGCGCTCGTTTTGTCGTTGAAGCTCGGGCCAAGTTTCTGGCAACAAAGTCCTGGAGCTTGGAGATTTCATCCTGTTGCTTTTCGTAGAGCTTCATTTCCCGTTCATAATTCTCGGCCTTTTGGTCTAAATAGGCAGAATAATTACCCGTAAATTTATTAATTTGCATACGTGAAATTTCATAAACCTGATTGACGACCTTGTCCAAAAAGTAGCGGTCATGAGAGACGATTAAAATTGCACCATCGTAATTTTGAAGGTATTGCTCCAACCATGACAATGTATCAATATCAAGATGGTTGGTTGGCTCGTCCAAAATTAAAATATCCGGTCTGGTTAATAGTAATTTGCCGAGTGCCAAGCGCGTTTTTTGACCACCGCTCAGGCTGGATATTTTCGTAGTGTAGTCAAAAGAATGAAAGTTGAGTCCATGTAAAACAGAACGGATATCTGCTTCATATTGATAACCGCCCATATCTTTAAATTGGACCTGGAGCACATCGTATTCTTTTAAGGTTCGTTCATATTGAGCTGAATCATTAAAAACCGCTGGGTCAGCCATTTGCGCTTCAATTTGGCGCAATTTTTTTTCCATGCTTTGTAGTGTCGCGAAGACGGAAAGCATTTCGTCCCAGATGGAAAGATTTGATTCAAGTCCCGTATTTTGAGCCAGGTAGCCGATCGTTACGTCCTTAGGTTTCATTAGTTCGCCTGAGTCATGGGACATTTGCCCGGCAATAATCCTCAGTAGCGTCGATTTCCCGGCACCATTTCGGCCAACTAAAGCAATTCGGTCATTCGATTGAACTTCTAGTTTTATATTGGATAAAATAAGATCAGCACCATAGTACTTATTCAGTTGATTTACTTGTAATAAGATCATTTTCTTCACCTCTAATACATAAAGCTAGTGTATCGTATTCCATGCGTCTCAGCAATAATTGAGGGATTGTGAAGAAAAATACATGTTGGTTTACACAGTTTGGAAAAAATAGTGTATGATTCTTTTAGAGAGGTGTTTAAATACATGAGCGAATTTACTCATTTTAATGAAGAGGGCCGCGCCAAAATGGTAGACGTTAGCGATAAACCTGAAACGGTTCGGACGGCCGAAGCTTGTTCTAGCATTACCGTCAGCAATGAAATCTACCAGCGAATCACTCATAATGAAATGAAAAAAGGTGACGTATTAGCGGTCGCACAAGTGGCAGCCGTTATGGCATGTAAGAAAACATGGGAGATCATTCCAATGTGTCATCCGATTCCACTAAACGGAGTCGATGTTTCATTTACATGGGAAAAGGGCGAAAATGCAAGTGAGGAATATACACTCCATATTACTGCTAAGGTAAAAACAAAAGGAAATACTGGTGTTGAAATGGAAGCGTTAACAGCTGCTTCTGTTTGTGCATTAACCGTTTACGATATGTGTAAAGCTGTCGACAAGGGCATGGTGATTGGAAAAACATATTTAGTCGAAAAAACGGGTGGCAAAAGTGGAGACTTCTATAGAGAAACAAAAGTGAAATAATGATTGGGAGAGGGTTTTGGTTATGTCAGGTGAGTATTCAACGAAAATACCACAAGCCACTGCAAAAAGATTACCACTGTATTATCGCTTTTTAAAAAACTTACATTCATCAGGAAAGCAGCGGGTGTCTTCGGCAGAGCTAAGTGAAGCTGTCAAAGTGGATTCTGCAACGATTCGTCGAGATTTTTCCTATTTTGGAGCACTTGGAAAGAAGGGGTATGGCTATAATGTAAATTATTTGCTTACCTTTTTCCGGAAAACGCTAGATCAGGATGAATTGACAAAGGTTGCTTTAATTGGGGTCGGAAATTTAGGGACTGCGTTTTTAAATTATAATTTTTTAAAAAATAATAATACAAAAATTGAAATTGCCTTTGATGTTGACCCAACTAAAATTGGTACTACCATCGGTGAGGTTCCGGTTTACGATATGGATGATTTGGAACAACGAATTGCTGAAGAGGAGATTCAGGTAGCCATTTTGACGATTCCAGCTCCGGTGGCGCAGACGATTACTGATCGCCTTGCAAATGTAAATATTAAGGGGATCTTAAACTTTACCCCAGCGAGATTAACGGTTCCTTCTAATATACGTGTCCACCATATCGATTTGGCGGTGGAATTGCAATCGCTTGTATATTTCTTAAAGCATTATCCTAAGGTTGAAGTAGAATAACAAATGCATAAGCGCATTTCTTCTTGTCCGTGAGCCTCGTCTTGCGGACATTTTAATGTCTTCAACCTTGCGAAATGTCCGCAAGAGCCAATCATGAGGACAAAATGCCGAAATCTTGGCATTGAAATGTCCGCAAGAGGCCATCATGAGGACAAAATACCGAGATCTCGGCATTGAAATGTCCGCAAGAGGCCATTATGAGGACAAAATACCGGGATCTTCGCATTGAAATGTCCGCAAGAGGCCATCATGAGGACAAAATACCGAGATTTACGTAGTGAAATGTCCGCAAGAGGCCATTATGAGGACAAAATACCGGGATCTTCGCATTGAAATGTCCGCAAGAGGCCATCATGAGGACAAAATACCGAGATTTACGTAGTGAAATGTCCGCAAGATTTGTAGGGAAAGATATAGGCGACAAAAAAGAGTGAACACCAAATAAGTGTTCACCCTTTTGTGCGCTTGGCAGCGTATCGGACTAACGGGTGAAAGTCCCGAACACACCGTTTGTGGCGGAAGTGTATAGCTGACAGGTAGTGCGTGTCCGTG
>NZ_JABAIT010000056.1 GCF_012843265.1 Bacillus sp. DNRA2
CAATAAGTACCTTGCGCTTCCTTAGTGGTTGGTTGATGTGTACCCCCACAGCGGACTTTCACCACCTAGATAGTTGCCATGCCTGGCACACAAGAAAAACCACACTTTTATAAAAGTATGGCGATAACAATTATACTTGCTTTGCAATATCTAGCTCTGCATCATTCTTTGCAGATGGTAGGTTAATTTGAAAACAAGTTCCTCTATTTAATTCACTTTTAACATTCCATCGTCCATTCATTTCCTTAATGATTTGTAGCGTTACCATAAGCCCAAGTCCAGTACCTTTTTCCTTCGTTGAATAATAAGGTAAGCCGATGTTTTCTACCTGAGTTGGTGTCATCCCGATTCCATCATCAATAATCGTTATTTCGACTTCTTTTCCAGTTAAATTAACTGAAAGAGTCACATGACCGTTTGGACGAGCGGCTTCAATTGCATTTTTGATAATATTAATTAACATTTGCTGAAGTCTACTTGGAATTCCCAACACATATGTAGTCTGTACAGATGTTAAGGTTAATTGGACATTGTTTATGGTTGCATAGGAAATGAGTGTGTTTATCGATTTAGCAGCCATGTTAGAAACATCAATTAATCTGGGCGTTTCAAAATCATTATTTTTTCCCAAACTTAAGTAGTCAGAAATAATATCGTTAGCTCGATCTAACTCATCTAGACAAATCTTTAGGAACGATAATTCATCTTTATTTATATTTTTTGATGTTGATAGCATTTGAATAAAACCGCGAACACTCGTCATTGGATTTCTAATTTCATGAGCAACGCTAGCGGCAACCTGACCAACCACTTGAAGCTTCTCGTTCTTTTGTACTTCCTTCATTAATTCTTGCTTCTCACGATATGATTCAAGTAAGTGAACTGCTAACCATACCGTGACCGCGTTAACAACAACAAATCCGATATTGATGATTAAAACGCTTTTTGTCAACTTCATGTCAAAAAGCAAAGTGCCAATTAAGGGAAGTAAGAAAGATATGATACATAAGAAAAGTACCGAAAATGCGATCTTATTTTTCCGATCCCAGTTAAAGTAATATTGTGGGAATTTCCAAATAACCATTGTCCCCAAAACTAGAACGATATAGGCTGTATACATTCCATGTCCACCAACGATAAAACGAATGACTACATAAAATAATGAAACTACAAGACCTACTGCATTCCCACCATATATGAATGCTAAAAACCAAGGCACCATCCTTAAATCAAGAATAATCCCGTCATCAATTTTGATTGCAAACATAAGACATAAGAACATTGTCGCAGAAAAGACGATGCTCCAGTAAAATGTCTCTCCTCGCTTCAGCTTTCGGTTATTGATTAATGCTTGATATAAAATGATCGGAAATAGCACAACAAGCATTTGTATTAAAATATTTTCTGACTGTAACACCATATATTTACCTCTTACTCTATCACTATTGGACGATTATTATACAATCATACTTTGATAAAGCAACAAACGAAAGACTTAATTTAATTATTGGGTGAAAATGGTAGTACTTCCTTGAAAAATTGTTAAAGGATCATTTGAAGTTTTTCCAATACCTGATCAATTTCTGCTTTAGTTGTAAATATTCCTAAACTAAAACGAATGGTCCCCATCCCAATATGCTCAGGAACCTTCATCTCTTTCAATACCGGCGACAACTCGATTCTCCCTGCATGACAGGCTGAACCCGTTGATGCTGCAACAGCCGGCATGAGATCGAGTATTTCCTGGCCAATTTTATTGACAAAACTGACATTTATAGTGTTGGGCAAGCTAAACACTGGATGTCCATTCAATACAACCTGACTACCAAAACGGTTGCTCAATTCCTCCCAAAAATAATCCCTTAATTCTTTTATTTGATTACTAGCTAGATTTCGTTTAGCCAGTTCACAGGCCTGTCCTAGTCCAACTGCTAGCAGCGTGTTTTCCGTACCTGCTCTTTTTCCAAATTCATGTCCTGCACCATGAATCAATGGTTCAAGCTCCATTCCATTTCGAATATAGATAGCTCCGATTCCTTTTGGTGCATAAAGTTTATGACCCGCAACCGTTAACAAATCGACTCCAAGCTCTTCAACATTTATAGGTACCTTTCCCACCGATTGTGAGGCATCAGTATGAAAAGGAATTCGATAATGTTTGGCAATTTTGCCAATCTCTTTAATTGGTTGAAGTGTTCCAACCTCATTATTTGAATGCATGATAGATATTAATATCGTTTCAGATGTTATCGCTTTCTCAATTTCCTCAGGAGACACTCTTCCATATTGATCCACACCAACATAGGTAATGTTTGCTCCCATACTTTCAAGAAATTTACAAGGATTAAGAATCGCGGGATGCTCTATTTTAGAAGTAATGATATGCTTCCCTTTAGTTTGATGTTTATAAAAGACTCCTTTTAGAGCGTAGTTATTCGCTTCACTGCCACCGCTTGTAAAGATAACTTCGTGTGGATTGCAGGCTAACAAGCTACTAACCTGCTCCCTAGCACGATCCAATAAAGATTTGACCGGCTTACCAGCCCAATGTAACGCAGACGGATTACCGAAATAGTCTGTTAATAACGGCTTCATAGCATCGATTACTTCAGGTGCTAGCGGTGTACTGGCGTTATAATCTAAATAAACATAATTATTCAAAGTTCTGTCCCATCCTTTAAGAGAGTTGGCGTTTTATAAATCCATTTTGGGGGATTCGTACCCATTAATCAAGCTTGAAACATTCCTATTTTCTTACAATTAAAATAAAAAGCCCCTTTCGCTATTAAATAGCGGGAAAGAGGCTCAATAGATCATCACTAATGTTCACTGTCTAAACAGATGCTCAATACTGTTGAACATCGGGTTATCTGAATTTGGCAAGTACCACTTATTATTCACGTCTATATTTAATTCTTTCAAAGACCCAATTAACTCTTCCATAAAGACTCCACGGCCATGCCTAGGGTCACATGACGGACTGCTCTCAATTCCCATCAAACCCACAAGTTCAAAATCATTTCGTAAATACTCCTCGATTTGGTCAATCACTGGCTGGATTATGCTCCGACAATGTTTTCGATACTCTAATGTATCATATTCCCGATATGTCATCGGGGGGCGATTTAAGCCCAAATAGGTGAATTCTGGACATGGTAATTGGACTATCCCTAACTCCTCCTGCACGACCCATTCGACCATCGAGCTTATCGCACCTTTTGAACGAGCTTCACCTTCAATGACGGTATTTTGATTAAGCACGCAATGTGAAACTAGAACAATTCTTTTACTACGCTGCATCTTTTTTCTCCTGTTTAAAAATTTTAGCTAAAGATGGAATCTTAACTACTAACATCATAACTAGAAAACAAGTAATAATTTTATCGAAAAAATTCCCAGATATTCTTGATAAAAAGGTTGAAGCAAAAATTCCTTCTCCAGTGGACCTTAACCAGAGCACGATAACATCCATGCCACTACCATTTAGACCACCGTAGACCGCAACAGCAATCGGAGTACCGATTAACGGAGCCACTACCGATAAGATAAGTCCAGTACTCAGGGCGACGTACCATTTTGCAAAATCAAACTTACGGGCGATGAAGCCAACCGCAAGGCCCATTGCGATACTAACTATTCCGAAGAACATAGCCGATGCCCCTGTTGTTGCGCCAAGGACCACATTTGATAATAATCCTGTCAACGCTCCCCACCAAGGTCCAAATAACACCGCAATTAATACTGTGCCAATCGTGTCTAAGAAAAGCAATGGTATTTTTAGAGTCGATACAACCGTGCCTAAAACGACGTTTAAGGCAATCCCCACAGCAGAATATGTCAGTACTAATGTCTTATTCGGTTTCATACACAATCCCCCCTATATAACTGGAATTCCTACCGACAATTGCCTCCTTTCCCATTATTCTATTCAAATCTATATTATCAAGTCCTGACTTCTATTCTATAAAAATAATAAAGTAGGGAAACCTCTCTCGAGGCTTCCCCCTTATCAAACCGTACGTGCCCTATTAAGGCATACGGCTTACCAAATGTTACAAT
>NZ_JABAIT010000057.1 GCF_012843265.1 Bacillus sp. DNRA2
TTATACATTGGTAAACATGTTTGGCGCTGCCTGGTAAATCCCCTGGCAAACAGTGGTAAAAAACATGGCAAGGATGGTAAAATCTCTTGGCTGTAATCAAAGAAGGAAGTTTGGAGATAACATGCGGGTCTTGGGGGTTAATGATTATTATTCAACAGCTAGGTCTTAATTCCTGCTTTTGTTTAGTGGGTTTTGAAAAAATAGAAAGTTAGGGGAGAATAAATAATATTACCGCATCATCATTTGGAAGGAATTAGGGAAACGGTGGAACCGTCCCCTTGTTTCCTGAACTTGAACACAATAACCCTCAAGCCCTTTTAAACCGATACTGGATATTTTTACAGTCATTTTTGTGTGGCCTCCTTGCTAATAAAAGATGAATGGAAAAATTGAAATGTTATTTTAAGATAGAGTAAATAGATGATTGGTAGAATTGGTTTTCACATGAAAGAAGGAAGGGCGGAGATAACATGCGGGTCTTGGGGGTTAATAATTATTATTCAACAGCTAGGTCTAAATTCCTGCTTTTGTTTGTTGGGTTTTGAAAAAATAGAGAATGAGGGGAGAATAATTAATATTACCGCATCACCATTTGGAAGGAATTAGGGAAACGGTGGAACCGTCCCCGTGTTTTCCCCTACTTTCACTTCAGCTGGGATATATTTTAACTCCTGACGTACTTCTGTACTCATTTCATGTAAATTTCCACCGCAGCACGAACATACCTGATCTTCTTCGGATAAACGATATTCAATCGTTTCCACGCGCTTCTTACGGCGGTGATAGGTGATGCTTTCTATTGTAGGTTCTGGTAATTCGAGGTTTGCTTCCTTTTCAACTTCATTAAAAAGAGTTAATTCTAGTTGACCCGGTAGGGTTCTTTCGCTAGAAGCACCAAAACGCTTAGATTGATAAAGGCGAAGCTTCTCTTTTAACCAATTAATCTTGGCTTCCGATTCAGCCTTTTCCTTTTCTAGCTTCGCCTCTAGTTCTGCGTTTTGCTTTTCAAGAAGTTGAACGCGCTCGAGAAGTTCTTCAATTGTAGGAGTTGAGGTTGATTGTTTGTTATTCTTTTTCATAGGTTCCATTATACGAAATATCAGACAATTTGTCCCTATTTAATAAAAGTATTTTATTAAATGATTGTTCTTGCCATCACCTCTGGATGGGCTTGTTTTTGTTCTAGCGACAGTCCATCTAATAACCAACGTAATTGTTGACGAGATATTTTTAGCGGAGTGGAGCCGTGCTTATCCGATGGCCATTGGAATTGGCCTCGTTCCAGTCGACGATAATAGAGCCAAAAGCCATTTTTATCCCAATATAAAATCTTCATCTTATCTCGTTTCCTATTACAAAATACAAATAGATTGGGAGAAAAAGGATCTAGCTCAAATACTTCTTGAACAAGAACAGCTAAGCCATCTATCGATTTTCTCATATCTGTATTTCCTTGAGCGAGATAGACACGATCTACGGCGACTTCATTCAACATCTTCTTTCAGTACCTTTATCACCTCTTTGAGAAGTGATGTATTGAAACCAGAATTCACTTCTATAGAAACAGATCCGACTTTGATCAGTAGGGAAGATTCATGTTGTGCTGGGTTAGAGTCTTCTACTACTACTTGAACCCATGAATTGTTTTCTTTGCCAATGTGTTGGTCTTTGATCCTTTTCTTCCAATAGCTGAATTGATAAACACTTATCCCGTTTTCATCACACCACTTAGCCTGAGTTTGGCCACTAGATTTATGGTCATCAATTCTCTGTTCCCATACTTTCCGTAATTCTACATTTGGACTTTTAGACATGAAAAAACCACCCCGAATATTTATTTGAGGAGATTATCTCAAAGATTTTTGTATCTGAATATGTGGGAAGAGTTTGACGCTTACCCTTTTTACGCGCAAAACTTCCGATTGTCTCCTTTTAGAACCGTCCCTCTGTTTCCAAAATGGATTCGCAAAGTCCGATGGCCCTTATCCTCGTAGGTCAAAGTGAACTTTGGGATCGTCTTCGACTGCAATCATATGCAGCCATACGACAAAGAATCGATATCCAATTCCAGCTAGGCCATCTCGATCGTGCTCAAGTTGAAGAATATGTATCTAGGCATCTTCGTTATGCCGGAGTTGATCAACCTATCTTTTCTGATGGGGCGCTTGATGAAATTCACCAGTTCTCTGGTGGTGCCGCAAGGCTCATTAATAAACTTTGTACACATAGTCTTTTATATGGCTCACAAAATGGTCGAAGAATCATTGATGATCATATGATTAAGCAAGTTATCCAGGGGGAACTTTCATGAAAAGCCGCTGGAAAGAAATGAACTACAACGCTGAGTTGGATTGTTGGGTTGTGTTTTGGGGAGATAATACAGGTTATAAAATGCGTTGCGGTGAATGGTTTGATCTCCATCTAGGAAATGGAAAGATTCTTTCTTGCCGTTTGGAACTGGGTAGAGACTGGTACATCATTACTGGCAGAAATGAGATTAGGTTCTACCTTAAGAATAATGAAACGTATCACGTTGATTTGTAAGATTCTAGGGGAAGCATAAAGGTGCTTCCCCTTCATTTTGGACAGTGAATCCGTCAGATGTAGGACAATTAACGACGTCAATTTTAGGACTATATAGAACGTCATTAACAGTAAAAGTTTGACGCTTACGTATTAACAGTAAATTTAAAGAGGATAGCGAGAATACTATCCTCTCAAATCACGTCTTCTTTTGGTATTTTCAACATTTTTTATAGTAAATCGATAGAAACTGAGATTCCAATCCAAATTTGCGCCTAAAAAAATGACTTTTTCAGTGGTTTCGAACCGTCCCCCTGTTTCCCTTATTTTTTTATTACTCTATAAAACTTATTTTTTAACTCATACCATAATAAACTTAACAGTCGTTTATTGCTAACCGCTCGTACATCATATCTAACTTCAGATGCTTTTAATAGTTTAATTTCATTATGCACTATTTTATTTCCCTTATAGAAAGTATCATAAAGAAAAATCCCCTTTCCAGATAAATCATAGATTACATTAAGTTCATGAGGTTTTAATTGTAGAGCAAATTCTTTAATCACCATATAATCTAGATGCCTGTTTGTAAGCCAGTACCTACGATTATTTGTATTATTTTTATTTCCGAATAAATCAATACACATTTCATCACTTGGAAAACCTATCTCATCTGCCAAATTTAGCTGTTCAAAAAATACATCATATTTTAATGATTTATCATTAAACTTTGGGAGGTTATAATGGTTAATATCATATGTTAGTAATGGAACTTGAAAACTAGTATTAACTAATTTATTGTGAGTACCTACATCTGTAAAATTTGTTGTCAATGAGAAATATGGATAAACAAAATAGCGATTAGTATTCGTAACGTAACTAATAAAATACTTAAGCCAAGAAGAATCTGGCCAAGTTTGAATATTATTCGGTAGCTCTACATCTCCCTTCCAATTATTCTTATTAGTTATATACCAATTATAAAACTGATTCCACATTCTTTTAGTCCAAACTTGCCCCCATGATTGAGCGTACTGTAAAAAATAAACATCAAAACCATTGTACTGAGGAATAAATGGTCTACTAACACCAACATTCCATAGATGTGTATAGAGGGAAATTCCAGCAATACTATCGTATTTATCATATTTTTCAACAGTTTGAAGCACATAATTATAAAAGTTTGGCGAAACAAAGAGGTCATCTGTATTTGTCAACTGAAAATTCCCCCATTTAGTCATTTAAAATTCCCCCACCTAAATTTTCCAAAAAGGCAGGGGATTATCAAATTATTTGTTAAAATG
>NZ_JABAIT010000058.1 GCF_012843265.1 Bacillus sp. DNRA2
CACACCCGTTCCCATACCGAACACGGAAGTTAAGCTTCTCAGCGCCGATGGTAGTTGGGGGCTCTCCCCCTGTGAGAGTAGGACGCTGCCGGGCTGTTACTTTAATATTATTTTATCGACGCGGGGTGGAGCAGCCCGGTAGCTCGTCGGGCTCATAACCCGAAGGTCGCAGGTTCAAATCCTGCCCCCGCAATAATCCATTAAAAAAGCGAAATTAAATTTCGTCTTTTTTTTTGCTTATTTTTTGAAGCGGATTTCATAATGATTTTTGCTTGAAAGAATAAAATCATGTACACTACATATAGAATAATTTTCCTTAGGGCAAATCCTAAGGTTTTTTTGTAAACAACGAACACAATCAGGCTCTATAATTATCCATTGTTGATTTTTGTATAGTTATCAGAATTAATAAGCGGAGAATTTCCGCCTAAAGTAAAAAGAGGAAGCTTAAATAGCCAAAATAGGCGGAGTTTTTCCGTCTAACCACTCTAAATAAGCCATAATTTTAAGATTTGGATAACATAAACGGAAAAACTCCCCTTATTCTTAGGGAAATATGGTTATTTCTCAGTTTAAGCGGAAATTCTCCGTCTATTATCCAAACGAAGAGAAATCAACATTCAGCAAAAACAGAGCTTTCCACAAAGAAGAGCAACAACACACTTAATTTATAAGGTCGAAATAAAGGTGATAAATATATGGGTGAATTTCAGTTCATTTCAAAAGAGCCCCAAGACACATTAGAATTTGCAAAACGACTTGCCCAAAAGCTGCAGCCCGGGGCTGTAATTGCGTTAGAAGGTGATTTAGGTGCAGGAAAAACAACTTTCACGAAAGGTCTTGCAGAAGGATTAGGGATTAGTCGAACGGTAAACAGTCCTACTTTTACCATCATTAAAGAATACCAAGGACGATTACCGCTGTATCACATGGATGTATATCGGGTAGAGGATTCATACGAAGACCTTGGCTTTGATGAATACTTTGAGGGAAGTGGAGTAACCGTTGTTGAGTGGGCACACTTAATAAAAGAGCAGTTACCAGAGGATATATTGACTATCTACCTGTACCACGAGGATGAGCAATCGAGAAAAATTGTGTTAAAACCATCTGGTGCACGTTATGAGGAATTATGTAAGGAGATTTTTTCATGAAGGTATTAGCTATTGATACTTCAAATTATGTGTTAGGTATCGCAATTATCGATGAAGAAAAAGTAATCGGTGAGTACATCACAAATGTCAAAGTAAACCATTCCATTCGCGTGATGCCAGCAATTGAAAATTTGCTTAACGATTGCGGAGTTAAACCTGCAGAATTGACAAAAATTGTTGTGGCACAAGGACCAGGTTCCTACACAGGAGTTCGGATTGGCGTGACGATTGCAAAAACATTGGCATGGACTTTAAATATCCCATTAGTTGGGGTCTCAAGCCTTGCGATTATCGCTGCGCCACTTGCCCGTTACTTTAATGGCATGGTTTCACCGATATTTGATGCACGCCGTGGACAGGTTTATACTGGACTTTATCAGTCTGTTCAAGGCCAACTTACAGCAGTAGAAAAAGATCAGTTAGTGCTATCAAAGGACTGGGCAGAAAAACTGAAACAAGGTTCAGACAAGATTTTATTCGTAGGTAATGACCTACCATTACATCAAGAAGCAATTCAGAATATTTTAGGAGAACAAGTTGTTTTTGCTAATGTTACCGAGCATAATCCACGACCAGCAGAGTTAGCGCTGTTAGGAAAGGATTTACCGGGAGAAGATATACATACCTTTGTTCCAAACTACATAAGACTTGCAGAAGCAGAAGCAAAATGGCTTGAAGCAAACAAAAGAAAGCAATAGTTTACAAGGGATGGGAACAATGAACGGATCACTTACGTTTCGTTATATGGAATTAACAGATATTGATGATGTATTAAAAATTGAACATGAAAGCTTTTCGACCCCATGGACACAGGAAGCTTTTGTGAATGAGCTGACGAATAATCGCTTTGCTGTTTATATTGTCATTGAAGATGATAACAAAGTCGTTGGCTATTGTGGAGTTTGGGTTATTGTTGATGAAGCTCATGTTACCAATATTGCCGTATTACCGGAGTATAGAGGAAAAAAGCTAGGTGAGGCATTATTAACAAAAGTCATCGAAGTAACTAAGAAACTCGGTGCTGAAAAAATGACGTTAGAGGTCCGAGTTAGTAATTACGTAGCACAAGGATTGTATCGCAAGCTTGGTTTTATGGATGGGGCCATTCGCAAGGGCTATTATACTGATAATCAAGAGGATGCATTAGTAATGTGGGTGAATTTATGAAAAAAGATCAATTGATTATGGGAATAGAGACAAGTTGTGATGAAACGGCTGTAGCAATTGTAAAGAATGGCCGTGAAATCGTCGCCAATGTAGTCGCATCACAAATTGAGAGTCATAAACGGTTTGGCGGAGTTGTCCCTGAGATAGCCTCCAGACACCATGTTGAACAGATTACGATTGTCTTAGAAGAAGCAATGAGACAGGCAGAAATCTCATTTTCGGATATTGATGCAATCGCAGTAACAGAAGGTCCAGGTTTAGTAGGTGCTCTTTTAATAGGAGTCAATGCAGCGAAGGCACTGGCATTTGCAAAAAATATTCCTTTAGTAGGTGTTCATCACATCGCTGGTCATATTTATGCTAACCGGCTGGTAACTGAGTTTAAGTTTCCGCTCCTCGCCTTAGTGGTGTCAGGAGGACATACTGAGCTAGTCTATATGAAGGATCACGGTGAGTTTGAGGTTATCGGAGAAACAAGGGATGATGCAGCCGGTGAGGCCTATGACAAGGTAGCTAGGGTCTTACATATGCCTTATCCTGGAGGGCCGCATATTGATCGATTAGCACACGAGGGTACACCAACGATTAAGCTCCCAAGAGCGTGGCTAGAGGAGAACTCCTTTGACTTTAGTTTTAGCGGTCTAAAGTCGGCAGTCATTAACACTGTCCACAATGCGGAGCAGCGTGGAGAGGAGATTGCTCCTGAAGATTTGGCGGCAAGTTTTCAACAAAGTGTTGTTGAAGTTTTGGTAACTAAAGCGTTACGGGCTGCCAAGCAATATGAAGTGAAGCAATTATTGCTTGCGGGTGGAGTTGCAGCAAATAAAGGACTGAGAGCTGCTTTAACAGAAGCATTTGCAGCAAATCCAGAAATTGAACTGATTATCCCTCCATTATCATTATGTACTGATAATGCGGCGATGATTGCAGCTGTCGGTAGTGTCATGTTTGAAAAAGGAAAACGATCGGATCTTGCCTTAAATGCAAATCCCGGTTTGGATATTGAAGCATTGTACTAAATTAAGCGCCATTCGACAAAGCTTATCCACAGTGAAAATAAAAATTTGAACTCTCCTATTCAGTGCTAGGAGAGTTTTTTGTGGATAATTATCCCCAAGGTGTTGATAATGTGGATAACATCGACTAAAATTGTGGATAATGTGGAAAACTGCTGTGGATGTTGCAAAAATAGCCCCCGTAATGTGAATAACAATGTGAGTAAGTTTTGGATAACTTTAAAGATAGCATGGAGCATTTTGTCGGAATAAAGCGAAATGAAAAAAGCATTAGTAACTTAACACGAGTTACTAATGCTTTTTAAAATCATAAAGGCCCCATAAGTTCAAAACCCAATAAAAACAAAGGTGAAATGAACTCATAGAAGTCTCATAAGTTCAAAACCCAATAAAAACAAAGGTGAAATGAACTCATGAAGGTTTCATAAGTTCAAAACC
>NZ_JABAIT010000059.1 GCF_012843265.1 Bacillus sp. DNRA2
AATGGAATTTAAAAAAGATGACCCCTATTCAATTTAGGAATCATCTTCTAGTTGCTTAACCTCTTTTTTTATTGTGTCCTTGACATGGGTGCCATTTTATATGAACCCTTTGGCTGTGCTTGTTTTTATTTTTTAATAAAGGTAATTTTCCAATAGTCTTCAGCAACTTTTTCAGCAGTGTGCTCAAAGCCTTGAGCCGTTAATACTCCATATAATGGAACTGGCTCAAATGGAGCGTGAAGCAAAAACACCTCTTTGGATTTTAAACCAACAATTGCAGCCATGATTTTTTGAAACGGTTCTTGTTTATTTTTAATATCCTCACGAACGTCCATTTCTAAGATTGTGCCTTCCATTCGACTCACTCCTCATCAATTTTTGACATCATTATCGTAAACTATTTTCCGTGAAGTTTGAGTGAGATACATCACTTTTATTTCGAGAATTAGTTGGAGGGATCCTTGATATGACTGAATTATGCTTGATGTTCCAGGTGGAGAGGTGTGTGAAAAATCACACCTGGTTAATGCGGCAACTCACAAAGTTGTCACAACAATGTGTCTAAAATAAGGAATGTAGATTACAGAAAGGAAGTGTTTGGAATGGGCAATCAACTTGGGAAGTCAACGAAACCAAAAAACGCACTTTTAAAATCCATTCTTATTTCAACATGTATACTTTGTTTTACCGTACTATTAGTCGGAGGGTACTGGATTTTTAAAGATATGGCACCCCGTCCGATCGAGGTGACAGATGCAAAAGGAGAGGTTGTACTATCTAAAGCATCTATCATGGGGGGACAAGCTGTCTTTCAAAAATATGGATTAATGGATTATGGTACAGTGTTAGGGCATGGCTCCTATATGGGTCCAGACTACACAGCAGAAGCTTTGGAAGTGTATACGAAAGGTATGCAGGATTTCAGAGCAAATGAAGCATATGGGAAAGACTATAAGGATTTAGCTAAAGAGGAAAAAACGATTATTCGCGAAGCAGTTATCGAAGAAATGCGTGAAAATCGTTATGAAGAAGATACTGATAAGCTTGTTTTAACAGATGCACAAGTGTTTGGGGTAAAAAAGGTTAGAGCATATTATCATGATGTGTTTACAAAGGGTGATGGTTGGGGGCTCAAGCCTAATCTAATTAAAGAAGAAGATATGCCTCTTAAGGATCGTTCATGGGTATCACAAGGAGATCAAATTGAACAAATTTCTGATTTCTTTTTCTGGACAGCTTGGTTATCAAGTACTGAAAGAATTGATGATGATATCACTTACACAAACAACTGGCCTTATTATAAAGATGCCGGAAATGAAATGTCCTTCTCAGCGATTTGGTGGAGCGGTGTCAGTGTTACACTCTTAATCTTATTTGTAGGAATCATTCTATTTGTATTTTATCGTTATCATCTTGGGATGCAGGAAGCTTATAAACCAGGGCAATTCCCGAAAATTGATTTGATGAAGCTACCTGTCACTAATTCGCAGAGAAAATCAGCAAAGTATTTTGTCATTGTAGCTGTCTTATTCTTTATCCAAGCAATGTTCGGTGCATTGTTAGCACACTACTATATCGAGCCGGATAGCTTCTTTGGAATGAAGTGGATTTACGATATTCTACCATTTAACATCGCAAAAGGTTATCACTTACAATTGGCGATTTTCTGGATTGCTACAGCATGGTTAGGTATGGGGATTTTCCTTGCACCACTTGTTGGTGGTCATGAGCCAAAACGTCAAGGGTTACTTGTGGATATCTTATTCTGGGCGTTAGTTGTTTTAGTTGGCGGAAGTATGATTGGACAATGGTTAGGTGCAAACGGTTATTTAGGAAATAACTGGTTCTTACTAGGACATCAAGGTTGGGAGTATCTAGAGTTAGGTCGTATTTGGCAAGTCATTTTAGCGGCTGGTATGTTGATTTGGTTATTCATCGTTTACCGTGGTATCAAGAGCGGTTTAAAACGTGAAACTGATAAAGGTGGTTTAATCCATTTATTATTCTATTCAGCAATTGCAGTACCGTTCTTCTATCTATTTGCTTTCTTAATTAATCCTGGTACTCACTTTACCTTCGCTGATTTCTGGCGCTGGTGGATTATTCATCTTTGGGTTGAGGGAATTTTTGAAGTATTCGCCGTTGTTGTCATTGGTTTCTTAATGGTTCAAATGAAACTTGTGACTAAGAGTTCGACAGTAAAAGCTCTTTATTTCCAATTGATCTTATTATTAGGCAGTGGTGTTATCGGTATTGGTCACCATTATTACTATAACGGATCTTCAGAAGTGTGGATTGCGCTTGGGTCTGTGTTCTCAGCATTAGAAGTCATTCCGTTAACTCTATTAATCTTAGAAGCTTATGAACAATATAAAATGATGCGTGACGGTGGGGTAGACTTCCCATATAAAGGGACTTTCTGGTTCTTAATTTCTGTTGCAGTCTGGAACCTTGTAGGTGCAGGGGTACTTGGTTTCTTAATCAATTTACCAGCTGTCAGCTATTTAGAGCATGGTCAATTCTTAACACCTACACATGGTCATGGATCGATGATGGGTGTATACGGTATGTTTGCATGTGCCGTACTTGTCTTCTCTCTACGTAATATTGTCAAGCCTGAGAAGTGGAATGATAAAGTCATTAAGATTTCTTGCATCCTTTTAAACGTTGGTTTAGCAGGAATGATTATCATTTCATTATTACCAGTCGGATTTATGCAATTAAAAACGGCATATGACAATGGTTATGCTACTTCACGTGCTGCAGCTTTCCTTCAGCAGGAAACAGTGGTGAATTTGTTAACGATTCGTGCAATTCCAGATACTGTGTTCTTAGTTGGTGTGGCTATTCTAGTTGTGTTCTGTTTGAAAGCACTATTTAATCTGCGCAAGGTTACACATAAAGAGGAAGAACCACTTCCAGTTAGGGATCTTGCTGTGGACGAAGATGAATAAATAAATTTGTGTGATTTTTGTCACACACAAAATCGTGAAAAAGTAATATAATGAAGTTGTTAATAAGATAAACGAAAGGAGTGAGACTTACCAGAAGTCCACACCCTTAGTTGTCTAGTTACTTTATCTATCATTGTTCCATTGGAACATTTTTAACCTCTCTAATTTCTCTTAGACAACAGCTGCGGCTGTTGTCCTTTTGTGCGCTTGGCAGCGTATCGGACTAACGGGTGAAAGTCCCGAACACACCGTTTGTGGCGGAAGTGTATAGCTGACAGGTAGTGCGTGTCCGTGA
>NZ_JABAIT010000060.1 GCF_012843265.1 Bacillus sp. DNRA2
TCATAAAAGTTACGTTGGCTAGTGTTCATGATCGAAATCAATCGCACTATAATTTGTTTATTGTTGACGTTTGTTTGTTTAGTTTTCAAAGAGCAATTTTTCTTTATCGCTCAGAGGCGACTTTATTAATTTAACACATGGTGTTTATGTTGTCAACACCTTTTTTAAAACCGTCAACCGCAACGTTTTCACTTTAACGCGTTTCGTTCGCAGCGACGGTTATAAATATAACAAGTTTTATAAAAAAGGTCAATAGTTTTTAAAAAGAATTTTAATTTTTATTAGAAACACTGTAATAACGGTGCAAAATCCCTTGTCCTTTTGTTTCTCGCTTTACTACTTTAATGTAATTTTTTTCGATTAAATACTCTAGCATTACACTTAAATCTACCGAATAAAGACTGAGATCTGGATGGTTAATCATTTCATCAAATGACCAAACTTCTTTTCCTTGAAGTATTTCAATTAAATGCTTAGAACCAATTTCAGTACGTGAATGCACAAGGAATTCTCCAGCAAGGAACAAAAGCTCTAAGCGCTTTTCAATCGATTCCTCACTACTTATAAGTTCCTCGTAAAGTTTATAAATTTCTGGTTCTATTTGCTTGACCTGATTCCAAACAGTAATATCTGGATGGAAACCATTTTCAATAACCGACAATCTCGCAAGATGGTGCAGGGAATGAACAATATGATTGTAAGCATCCATATAATGCTTATTTTCAAAGAAGGTTTTCCCATCTAGATAACGACGGATTAACTTAGAATATTCTATTCCCATTTTAATTTTACGACCATAAAAAGGGAATTCACGCAACTCCAATTTTAAGTTGTGTAAATAATCGTTACGATCAAAAAGGATCTTTCCTGAAAAAATCCAATCAAGGATTTTGCGATTTGTCCCCATTAGAAGCCATTCATTTAATTGATCCTCGCTCACCAAATTTAAAGATGCTTTCTTATCTTCATAGCTGTAATGTTTTACGTGAAGAGGACTTTCAGCTTCCTTCAAAATAATTAATAATACTGCGTCAAAAGTATCTGTTATTGTGCTTGCTTTTTCACGTTTTTCAATAAGTAACACACCAAGAGTATTTGATTGGCTAGCTCGTTCTTGATAAATGGGACGAAGAATGTGTTCCATAATCATTCCTCCAAAAATTTTCAGATAGCGTATATAGTTCGACAACTGAAAAAAAAATCCTTCAATGAACAGGAAACATTTCCATTATCGGAATCATTACCACATAAATCCATTACGGTGATATAATTAGTTGATGCAATAGGAGGGGACTATTTATGGCTAAATACTCTAGTAAAATCAATAAAATACGAACATTTGCATTAAGCTTAATTTTCATTGGGTTTATTGTTATGTACGGAGGAATATTCTTTAGAAGTTCTCCCGTCGTGATGACTATTTTTATGTTGATAGGGTTACTTTTTATCATTGCCAGTACCGCTGTATATTTCTGGATAGGGATGCTTTCGACAAAGACTGTTCAAGTAGTTTGTCCAAACTGCGGTAAAACAACAAAAATACTGGGCAAAGTTGATATGTGTATGTATTGTAATGAACCTTTAACATTAGATGTAAACTTAGAAGGTAAAGATTTTAACGAAAAATATAACAGAAAACAACCCAAATAAAAAAAGAAGGCTATGTTAGCCTTCTTTTTTAATGCGTTTCTTTATTTGAACATTCCGGACAATTACCATATATCTCCAAACGATGGTGACTAATTGTAAAGCCTGTTACGTGCGATGCTAATTGTTCTACTTCATCCAGACCAGGATAATGGAAATCAACAATTTTACCGCAGTTTTCACAAATAACATGATAATGGTGAGTTGTGACAAAATCAAAACGACTAGATGCATCCCCATAAGTAAGCTCTTTTACAAGTCCCACTTCACGAAATACTCGTAAATTGTTGTAAACTGTAGCCACACTCATGTTTGGAAACTTTCCTTCTAAAGCTTTGTAAATATCATCAGCGGTAGGATGTGACATTGAGTTTATTAAATATTCAAGTATCGCATGACGTTGAGGTGTGATTCTAACCCCAGTATCTTTTAAGGTATCCAACGCTTCTTTTAACGGATTTTGTGACACCGCCATGCACCTCTTTTCTATAAAAATTTTCAAATTATAATATTTATAATTAGTGTACTCAATAACAAATACTTTTGTCAATATAACAACTATCAAAACTAAAAATACTTATTGATTAATCTTGATGAAGTGTTTTTTCAACTGCCCCTAATTGAAAATTGACATATCTAGCAGTTACAAATAATAGGTCTGATAGACGATTTAAATAAGCCAGTACAAGTGGATTAACCTCATCTTCTAAGCTTACTGAGCTTCGCTCTGCTCTTCTAACAATTGTTCTGGCACTATGAAAAGCTGCACCAGAGGGATGACCACCAGGTAAAACAAAGTTCGTTAAAGCAGGTAACTGTTGGTCCCATTCATCTATTAGCTTTTCCATTTCTTCAATTTCTTTATTTTCTAGCTTCCATTTCACTTCTTTTCCAGCTGGTGTGGCCAACTCTGCACCAACATGAAATAAAATTGTTTGTATTTTATGATATGCAGCTTCTATAGTTTCTTTTCCTTGGAAATTTTCACCTTTTAAATAACTCAGCGCCAATCCTATCATCGAATTCGCCTCATCACATGTACCATATGCCTCAACACGAAGATTATCTTTCCGCACTCTTTGACCATATATTAATGAGGTTGTCCCTTTATCTCCTGTTTTTGTATAAATTTTCATGTCTTGTATCCCCTTTCAAAATTATGGATATTATTTTTCAGAGAGTCGTTAATTACCCTCTCCTCTAAAACCTATTTTCCATCTTTCAATATCATATCATCAGAATTTACCGAATTCATTCTTTAAGAACTTTTTTGAAACAAAAAAACTTAATATTCTTAAAATTATCCTAAACTAATCGAGTAGAGGGAAAATAAGATTATTATTTTCGCCCCTCTCACACCACCGTACGTACGGTTCCGTATACGGCGGTTCAATTTATATTACAGTGTGT
>NZ_JABAIT010000061.1 GCF_012843265.1 Bacillus sp. DNRA2
CTGTTTCTAGTAATCTAAAAGTGGACCACCGTAGTCATTGAAAATTCCCCCAGTTATAATTAACCCACGGAGATAATTTCATAAAGTGGGGAGCTTGGAGAGTTGATAACATTGAATAAAAAGCAACAGGTCCTACTAATGTATTTAAGGGAGGGGAAGTCTCAGAGAGAGATTGCTAGATTAACGGCGATTGATAGAAAAACAGTAAGAAAATATATCAACGAGTATGAAAAGAAGCAAAAAGAAATCGAGCGTTCAAGAGACCTGGTCAATACTGGTGAGTTAATTCAAGAACTTGTTGAAACCCCAAAGTATAAGACTAGAACTCCTACCAAAAGAGTGATGACTAAAGAAATTGAACAAAAGATCATTACTCATCTTCAGGAAAATGAAGCAAAACTATTAATGGGTCTCCGAAAACAACTGAAAAAGCCTATTGATATATTTGCGGTACTAGAAAATGAAGGAATCGAAATAAGTTATAGCACAGTCCTTCGGACTATTCGACAATTAGAAAGAAAGACAAAGGAAGCTTTTATAAAAGGATCTTATTTGCCAGGTCAGATATGTGAATTTGACTGGGGAGAAGTGAAAGTAAGAATTAATGGAAACTGGAGAAAACTCCAAATGGCTGTTTTTACTTCAGCATATGGAAACTTTCGAATGGCATATTTGTTTACCAAACAAAAGATGGAATGTTTTCAAGAAGCACATGTTTTATTCTTTAAAGAAGCTGGCGGGGTATACCAAACTATGGTCTACGATAACATGAAAGTTGCCGTCAAGCGCTTTGTTGGAACAGAAAAAGAACCAACAGAAGGCCTACTGAAGATTTCCCTTTACTATGGATTTCATTACCGTTTCTGTAATGTCCGGCGGGGAAACGAGAAGGGCCATGTCGAGCGTAGCGTTGAAGTGGTAAGAAGAAAAGCATTTGCATTCCGTGACACTTTTGAATCAATTGAGGAAGCAAATCAGTATTTATATCAGGTTTGCATAAAACTAAACCGAAAGCCACAGCCTTCCCAACAAAACCAGACTGCCGAAATGATGATCCAACAAGAACAAGAGAAATTCCTCCCTCTTCCCCACCCATTTGACGCAGCACGAATCCAAAACGTGCGTGTTGACAAGTATTCAACGGTAGTGATTGATCAAAACCATTATTCGGTTCCAGATCAATTGGTAGGCGCACTTGTAAAGGTTAAAGTTTATTCAAATCATGTTCTCTGCTTTTATGAGGAGAAAAAAATAGCTGAACATATCCGACTTACTGGATGTCATGAATGGAGGCTACAATTAGAGCATTATTTAGTGACATTAAAGAAAAAACCTGGTGCATTAGCTGGTAGCACAGCATTACAACAGGCAGACAAAAATATAAAAAAGATTTATGACACTTATTATAGCAGTCGCGAGAAAGAATTTATAGAGCTAATTCAGTATATAAAAGATGAATCCTCAATACGAGAAGTTGAAAATAGTATTAAAGAGCTTCGAAAGATCCATAAAAGTCATGTGACCACAGAAAAGATTAAAGTGTTATGTGAAAGAAATAAAAATGTACTCCTTACATCTGTCTCTACATCACATGAAACAAAGGACATTGTAGAGCATGCCAAAGCGAATCTGAAAATGTATGATGAGTTATTCCAAACACAAGCCTTAGGAAATAAGGAGGCCATCGCATGAGTAATGCAAAAGATCGGATAGAAGAAATCCTTCATTATACAAAGGATTTGAAGCTCCCTGTTATTCGTCAGTGCTTCCAAGAGGAAGTTAAGGAAGCAAATCAAAAGGGTGTTAGTTATGAAGAGTTTTTGGCTCAAATACTGCAAAAGGAATGGGATTACCGGCAGGAAAATGCTCAAAATAATCGTATCCGTCGAGCGCAATTTCCATACATAAAGCACTTGGAGGATTTATCGGTAGATGAATTACCAGAAGATGCGCAAAAAAAGTATAAACAACTTAGAACTCTAGACTTTATTAAAGAAGGTCGGAACCTAATATTGGCTGGAAGCCCAGGCACGGGTAAATCACACATGGCAATTGGCCTAGGTATGAAGGCTTGTTTGGAAGGTTACAAAGTATGGTTTACAACTGTTCCTCTACTCATTAGCCAACTCAAGGAGTGTCGTTCAGAAAAGACTCTGCGAGCTTTCCAAAATCGATTTGAGAAATATGATTTGGTTATAGCTGATGAAATGGGCTACATCTCATTTGATAAAGAAGGAGCCGAGTTACTATTTACTCACTTATCACTTCGAGCAGGGCAAAAGTCCACCATCATTACTACAAATCTATCATTTGAAAGATGGGAAGAAATATTTCAAGATCCGGTTATGACAGCAGCCATGATTGATCGATTAACACATCAAGCTTATCTTGTGAATATGAATGGGAACTCATACCGTATGAAAGAAACGAAAGAATGGTTAGAGCAACAACAATTGGCTTAACATCTAATCCATTAAGGAGATAAAGAATGAGCGTTTTGAGGATGAATGAAGTGACAAGGTTTCTTAAAGTTATGGGCACACGATTCGATGAAGAATCGGTTCAGGAATGGTTAAACGAGTGTAATAAGGCGGCAAATGATAAATACAATAGTCGTGGAATGACCGAAGATGATTTGTATGACTTTAATGAATGGCTTAGATGTAAAGGAACAGCATATGAGAACGGGATTGATGATAAAACTAAGATTTCAAGACTGTTAGATGAGATTTCTAATCTGAAACAAGAAATTGAAACGTTAATATCGGAGAAAAGAATACTTAAAGAGATAATCGGAATCCCCCCATTTTAACAAATAATTTGATAATCCCCTGCCTTTTTGGAAAATTTAGGTGGGGGAATTTTAAATGACTAAATGGGGGAATTTTCAGTTGACAAATACA
>NZ_JABAIT010000062.1 GCF_012843265.1 Bacillus sp. DNRA2
TGAATACAGCCACCCAAATGTACCACTAGTGACATTGTTTGTACCAATTAGTGACAAGAAATTTACCACTTTGTGACAAGGCATTTACCAATAAGTACTTCCTGTATGATTAGTGTGCATACCAACGGTATGACACTATTTTATGGGAGGTATTTTTTTATGATCCATTATCGAAGGATATTGGAATTACACGATGGGGGGATTAGTCTAAGAGGAATATCCTCAAGTACTGGAAACTCTCGCCAAAAAATAACAGAGGTCATCAACCTTGCCGAAAAGAAGGGACTAGTCTGTCCGCTAGAGGAAGATATGACGGATAAATGGATTGAGGAATTTCTCTTTCCTGAGAAGACGCTAGAAGCTTCAGGTCGATATCCCTTGAATTTTGACTACATCCATGAAGAATTGGCAAAGCCTAATGTGACACTTTCGCTTCTTCATTATGAGTATGAAGCTGAATGTAGGGCGAAAAAGAAAATCCCTTACTCTTATCGTAGTTTTTTGCGTCATTATAGCAATTACGCTGATAAATACAAAGCAACTTTGCGTATTCGAAGAAAACCAGGTGAAATCATGGAAGTCGATTGGGCAGGATCCACGGCTTTTATTTACGATAGGGATACCGGAGAGAAGATAAAGGCTTATATGTTCGTTGCTACACTGCCGTGTAGCCAGTTTTCATATGCGGAAGCAAGCTTATCAATGGATTTGCATTCTTGGATAATGGTTCACAATAATTCCTATAAGTACTTCGGTGGAGTTACCCAAATTATTGTTCCTGACAACTTAAAAACAGGAGTTACGAAGCATACAACTCGTGAATTGATATTAAATCCTGCGTACAAAGAGATGGCAGAATATTACAATACTGTCATAATGCCAGCACGGGTTCGAAAACCTAGGGACAAAGCTAATGTTGAAGGTTCTGTTGGAATTATATCTACATGGATTATCGCAGCTTTAAGGAACACATATTGTTTCAGTATCGAAGAATTGAACGAAGAAGTTCGGAAAAAATTAGAGGAATTCAATAAACGCCCTTTTACTCGGAAAAATGGGTCGCGTTTTTCTGCGTTCGAAGAAGAGGAGAAATTTGCGCTTTCTCCTCTTCCACTCCAAACTTATAAAATGTCTGAATGGAAAAAGGCAACTGTAGGCCCAAACTATCACCTTTCTATCGATAGTATGTTTTATTCTGTGCCATATGAATACATAAATCGAGAAGTTGAGGTGAAAGTTTCAGACGACCTCATAGAGGTCTTTTTCAATCATATGAGAGTAGCATCTCATAAACGATTATATGGGAAATTCGGTCAGTATGCCACTATTCGTGACCATATGCCTGATAACCATAAACTGTTTGTTGACCAAACACCTGAAGCAGCTATCGAATGGGCAGAGAATATCGGGGCATCAACCTTAAGTGTGATTCGGTACTTTCTTGATACTTCTCAGACTGAAAAATTGGGTTTACAGTCCATATTTTCGTTGAAAAAGTTTGACCGTCGTTATACAAAATATGAAATTGAACGTGCCTGTAAAATGGTAATTTCTATGACTCAAAGACCGACGGTCAAAAGCATTCAAACAATATTGAAGAACAATAAAAAGAATGATGCCGAGCAAGAACTGAAAAGGAAAACGGAAATCAGCAATAATAATTATGGTTTTACTCGTGGAGCTTCTTATTATGGAGGATCGGATAAATGATGAATGAGCAAACATTAAGTAAACTAATCGAAATGAAATTAGGCGGTATGGCGGAGGCTTATAAAGAACAATCATCGAATAAAGATTTTCAAAAAATGAGTTTTGAAGACCGTTTTAGTTTACTCGTCGATTTAGAACATTCTCGCCGTAAGAGTAATAAGCTTCAAAGATTAATTAAAACAGCGACTTTTATAAACTCTAAAGCCTGTATAGAAGACATGGAATATCATGAGGATCGAAGATTAGATAAGGCGTTGATACTAAGATTAGCTAGCGGCACCTATATTCATGATAGGCACAATATTATTTTAAAGGGGCCCACTGGTTCAGGGAAATCATTCTTAGCAACTGCTTTTGGTATATCTGCTTGTCGACAGTTCTATGATGTCAAATACATTCGTTTACCGGAATTACTAGATGAATTAACACTTGCAAAATTGGCAGCTGACGGAAGTTATCGAAAGGGCATAAAAAAATATACGAAAGTAGATTTACTCATCCTCGATGAATGGCTATTAACAGATTTATCAACGGATGAATCAGCTATTCTATTAGAAATTACAGAGGCACGTCATAAAGTTGGTTCGACAATTTACTGTTCCCAAATCGACCCTAACGGGTGGCATATAAAGCTAGGAAATGAAACGATTGCGGAAGCTATCTTGGACCGCATAATACATGACTCCTATCAGATTTTACTAGACGGAGAAGTATCAATGCGTGAACGTCATGGGTTAGGTAGGTAATGAAAACATGACCATATTGACAAGAGAGGAAATTCAAAAAGTCGAAGAATACTATTATTGGGTAGGTTATCCAAACTGGGTCCCTTTCCCCGAGAAATTAAAAGAAAAGCTTTTAAGTATTTATGGAGAAGAGCCCTATCCCAATAACTGGACCGAACAAGATATTTGTGAAGGATCTAGAAAAATAATCTCCGACCACTATCGTAATAGCCCAAGGTAATCAATTTGGATTAAAAGCCCTACAAGATTATTAAATTGTTAATCTGTAGGGTTTTTATACATTGGTAAACATGTTTGGCGCTGCCTGGTAAATCCCCTGGCAAACAGTGGTAAAAAACATGGCAAGGATGGTAAAATCTCTTGGCTGTAATCA
>NZ_JABAIT010000063.1 GCF_012843265.1 Bacillus sp. DNRA2
TGTTTATTGCAAAATAAAAGTACAGAGGTTTGCGAGGAATTTGTGCAGAACTTAACTGCATAAAAAAAGGCTTGCCAGCCCCTAAAATATCTCCTACTGTTTTGATTGAGCGATCACAACAGGGGGAGGACATGAAAGGATGCTAGCAATGCCTGAAGTAGATTATATCAAACATTTAAGAGAAGAAGAAGACTTATCAATAAATGAAATTGCAAGAAAAACTGGATGTAATTGGAGGACGGTTAAGAAGTACGCTGATGGAGAAAGTTTTAATGAAGCTCTGAAGTTCACCAAAAAGGGAATGATGTATGAGGAAGGGTTCGGTGAAATTGTTGACGATTGGCTTGAGGAGGACATGAAACTCAAGAGAAAGGATCGGAGGACCAGTAAGAAGATTCATGAAGATCTAAGGGATAATCATAATTTTAAAGGGTCCTATCGGACCGTATGCGAATATATTCAGAACCGAAAGCCTCAGCTCAAAGCAGCCAAGATTGAAAGACATGAACGTTTAGAACACCCACCAGGTGAAGCGCAGGTGGACTTCGGGAACATGACCGTCGTAAAAGACGGAGCCTATAAAGATATCAAGGCCCTAATTCTAAGTTTTCCACATAGTAATGCTGGCTTTGGCTACCCCCTTCCTAGTGAAAATACAGAGTGTTTCCTTGAGGGGTTAAAACAGTTGTTTCACCAAGCCGGAGGGGTTCCAACCTATTTGCGTATAGATAACCTAGCTGCGGCTGTTGTTTCAATAGGAAAAGGTAACAATAGGACCTATACCGATGCATTTATGAGATTTAAATGCCATTACGGATTTGAAGTGCAGCCATGTAATCCTGCAAGTGGACATGAGAAGGGAAATGTAGAAAAAAAGGTTGGATATACAAGGAATAATCTGTTTACAACAGCACCGATAATGGAGAGTTTTCCACAATTAGCAGGCTGGATGAAGGAAGAAATGGAAAAGGATCGGCAACGACTCCACTATGATAAAAATGTGTTGATTGATGAGCTTTGGAAAGAGGATAAAAAGCATCTGAAAGCCATGCCTTTAACTGATCTTACGATTTATTCAGTGAAAACTCCAAAGGTTAATAAATACGGAGAAATTGAAGTTGACGGCGATAAATTTGTTATCCACAAAGCGAGAATGAGACAAGCATTAGTCCTCAAAATGGAATGGGATCGATTCACCTGTTTTACAAATGACGGAGAAATTGTTTACCAAGAAGACCGCCCTTATATGAATACGACAAGAGCGATTCCGTGGAATGATATTTTAATAGATTGGGAGAAGAAGCCACGGTCCGTGAGTTATTCACGCTTTTTCAAGTATTTGCCGAAGAGAGTTCAAACGTATCTGACGATACAATCAGAAGAAATCAGATCCCGGGTAAAGGGGTTAAAGAAATTATTAGAAAAGCATTCGCTAAGTGATATTGATTCGGTCTTGGAAACGGAAGAACGGTTTGAAAGAGCTCCGCATGAACTTGGGTATATCCTGGAAGCCAAAGAAGCAACCTATCCAGAAAAATTAAACGAAGTGTACACGCCGGAGGTATTGCTAAATTACGAAACAGATTTACACACTTATGACAAGAGGCTATGTCCTTCCTTGGAAAGAGGTGTTTCCTGATGGCTAATTTAATGGCTATTTGTAAAACACTCCACTTAGCACATATTTTCGAGGAATTTGAGGAAGTCCCTTTTGATAATAAAGAACAGTATTTGCGTGATGTTCTATCAATTGAAGTCAATTCCAGACAAACTACAAAAGTCTCCAAATTGATAAAAAAGGCTAAATTTAGAGAGCTTAAATGGCTTAAGGACTATGATTGGTCTGAACAACAGCACTTACCGGCTACAACCTCGAAAGAGGAAATCTGTGATCTCCGTTTTATTAAGGAAAAACAGAACCTACTTCTTTTGGGGACACCAGGCACAGGCAAAACTCACCTAGGAACAGCCTTAGGCGTGAAGGCTTGTGAAATGGGCTATGAGGTCCGTTTTTTCAGAGTAGCTGATTTAGTTGGACATTTAGAAGAAGCAATGAAACAGGGCACTTTACACAGATTAAAAAGGCAGATTGAGAAGTGTGATTTGCTTATCCTAGATGAATTGGGATACGTCCCCTTTCAAAAGCAAGGATCTGAATTGTTGTTTCACATAATTGCGGACTGTTATGAGCACAAGAGTGTTATTGTTACTTCAAATTTGGAATTTGGTCAATGGAATCGGATTTTTGGGGATAACCGTCTAACATCTGCCCTTGTGGATAGATTGGTGCACCACGCGCATGTTATAGCGTTCACAGGGGAAAGTTACCGGTTGAAAAATGCACTTTCCTCTGTAAAATCACCAGATGGAATTTAATGTAAATTATAGCTGCAAGCCTATGTAAATTTCGCTGCATTTTTCTGCACTTTCTGCTTGCAAAAAACAG
>NZ_JABAIT010000064.1 GCF_012843265.1 Bacillus sp. DNRA2
AAAAAAGTTTAAATCGCTCTATATTTAAACTTTTTTATAAAGGCCACCAAGCGAAAGCGCGGTAGAAAAATCTGTGTCTATTTTCTTGACGTAGTATCATTTTCTTTCACTCTCCTACTGTATAAATCCATTAATCTAGATTCTATTATGTTCAAGGAGAGTTTATTTCATACGTAGGATATTCAACAATCGCAGATAATATATATTTTTTAAACCTCAAGAAACTTTGAAAATACAAGAAAAGGACCCTTTTCTTTACTTAGGAAAAGCGCCCGATTATGGAATATCTAAAGAAGACCCCCGTTAGTTCATGAAGAACATAATTATAAATTTATCAAACTCACAGTAACGATTATTCCAAATGATGCCCATACAAGAAAAAGAACTGCGGGTAGATGCGGTGATACCCTTTCTTTAATGGCATTTAGTAACGCAATTATAAAAAAATATCCGAAAATACCTTGGGACAATTAAAAACCCTAAACGCTTATTCCTAAACCCACCTTATAAGCTATATAGATATTTTCAATTCTTTTTGTGTTTCCTAAATTTTAACATGTTGATATTTTTAAAATTCTTTTTATTATGTAGTCTTTTTGAATTATTCTGCCTTACTTCGTTATTTCATAAGGAATACCGAATCAATATAGCAGCTATTCTAAGGGAACCATTTCTCTTTATAGAAGTTACATTCTAAATTGCCTAAGCATGAAAAGAGCCCGATCATTTTTGATAATCGCGCCCTTTTATGGAATAAGATCATTTCGATTTAATGCTAAAATATGGACCACACCACCCAGTTTCGTGTGTTTGTATGTAAGTCCAGTTAAATCCTTTATCTACAATATACACATCTTGTTCATTTATTAATTCATCAGTATTGAACATTGAGGCATTTTCTAGCAAAAGAACATAATCTGAATGTTGATAAAACACATAACAATTATTCTTTTGTTGATTATTGAAAGCAGCTTCAGCCATTTTTCCATCCAAACAATCTTTTTTCTCATAACTAAACAAGTGCCATAGATAGCCACAGTAACCACCTCTATTATAAAGATAAATAGATTTCTTATCATTATCATTCAAATGACCAGCAAAATTATTTTCCCATTGCTTTCGTAAGTAAGGTCCCCATTTTGGCATTTCAGTTATCTTTATTTTTTTGTTTTAAGTCTATCGTATAGGTCTTTCACTTTTTCCCCTCCATTAAATAAGGTAAAATTCGTCATAAAATGTGAAACCCCTTCTACAAGAAAACTGCCCTAAAATGGATTCGAGGTAAAAAGTAGACTGCTACGCAGCCTATTTTTCTTTAATTTTCGCGCCCTTTTGTTATGTAACAAATGTTTATCAAATATGTTATTTCAGTAGTAATCTATATTTAGTTTATTCTTCTCCCATGTTTACCACGCTCTAATACATCTCGCACACAAAAATAAACCGGCAAATGGAATTAGCGGCATCATAGTATCCCTTCTGCAATTTGAACACTCGCCAAATCTTACTACATTAATAGCTATAGCTGTTTTTGTGATATTATTCATTAGCCATTCCCCAAAACTATCTTTGGGAGAATTTGTTCTTTAAGTCCCGATTGTAACTGTTCGCTCTTTAAAAGTATCAAGTAACTTCATATATTGTTCGTTGCATAGTTTAACAGGTGTACTTGATTTTCAAAAAAAAATCTCCTTATCTCCATTTGAAATATATTTATATTTAAACGGTTTCTTTTTCACAATCGTTTTCATCTCATGCATAATTTCATACATTTACAAACTCACCTCATCAACTTAGGTATCTCTAACTAACTTCTTCAACAGAGTTAGAAAATCCTTCTACCACTAAATGGCTCTATAATGAAAATAAGCGCTAATCCTTGCTGAAGGATAGCACCCTTTAATGGAATAACTAAACTATGGATCTGCTATAAATGATTAATTTTTCTTTTCCTAACACACCCAGTTTGTTTTTAAAACATCACAAAATCACAAGTATTCTGCTACTTGATTTTAAATCAAATTATGATTGGTACACTTCCCAATCTCCCCAATACTTATACTCCTCATCCTTTTCAGAGTTATTTACGCTTTTGTATCTAGTTATCTTTCCAACATTGTAACGGTAATCGTGCCAAAAAGCATATATGAAATCATCGTTTCTCAATCCAAAATCAAATTCTAAAATTTCATCCACTAAATCAAAGTTCCCGCTGTCTAGAAGACCTATTTCTTCTTCTCGAATTCCTGCTTTTTCGTTTAATTCTGAAATGATAAAACGCTTTATAATATTGAAATCCATTTTTTAGTCTCCTCATTTGTAAAAATTCTCTAGCAGTTGTTACGTAAGCCCGAAATATAAAAATAGCGCACCTTCACGGTACGCATCATAAATAGCCATATATCATTGATTTTTTATCAGATATACGGCTATTTTATTTTCC
>NZ_JABAIT010000065.1 GCF_012843265.1 Bacillus sp. DNRA2
GTGCGACGGGCAGTCGCATGGAGTGTTGATCCAGTCAGCACTCTTCTTTTAATTATCTGACAGAGACGTCATTTCGATGAAACGACTGGTTGAAGATGATGAAACTGAATCCCAGATGGTGAAAATCCATCCCCGAGGAGACTGACCTAGCTCGGGAAGCTTAATCTAGGGCAACATCGTGAGGTATTGTCTGAAGGAGATGCGGAAAATCGAGAGACCCGTAAGCAACTAGGTAGACCCTAATGCAATAAGTGTGAAGCACGGCGGCGGGATAAGTTGGCGACTCTTCGAAAAGTGAGGAAGCCCACTAAAGAGGCATTTTCTTTAGAAGTCAGAGCGAGAAAATGTGGCTTATTACGTGATGGTGCAGGGTATGTCTAGAAGGGAAATGCGGTAACCCCGTGAGGTCTCCACCTTACCAAACAGGCAGGGTTCTAGTCTATAAAGGTAAACTGAAATGACGAAGAACGGGTGGAGAAGTCAGACGTTCTCATAGTACGGAAGTAATTCGATGACCATAACATCGAGTGAACGGAAGGGGAACGACCTATGGCTCCAAGCCATGAACTAGGTGTAATGCTAACAATCACGTTACTGCGGTAAAACCGTTTGAATGTACATCAAGGAAAGGCGTGGAATACGCAATGAATCAAGAGTGGAAGTTTAAATTACATAGTGTATATGGGCAAATATTGTTTGACCGAAAATTAACCCAAAGCTTCGAGCAAGTTAAAGCAAATAAAGGAGCAGGGGGAATTGATGGAGAAACGATAGAAGGTTACGATGCCAAATTACAAGAAAATATCATGTTACTTCTGAACAAGTTGAAAACAAAGACCTACCAAGCTCAACCAGTTAGAAGAGTGTACATACCAAAGAAGAACGGAAAGAAACGTCCTCTAGGTATTCCTACTATCGAAGACCGCATAGTACAACAAAGTATTGTAAATATACTACAGCCAAAATTTGAAGATATGTTGTTTCATAACTGGTCAGTAGGATACAGACCAAATCGAGGGGTGCAAAGAGCCCTACAAATAATCCTATGGAATATCGAGCAAGGATACAACCATATTTACGACTGTGATATAAAAGGTTTCTTTGACAATATACCTCATAAGAAACTGATTGATGTCTTAAAGAAATATGTATCGGACCGTACGGTCCTAGGTCTGATTGAACAGTGGTTAAAGGCTGGGCACATGGAAGAGGGGAAACTTATTCACTCTGACTATGGCACCCCACAGGGCGGTGTCATCTCACCACTCTTGGCAAATGTATACCTTAATGAACTAGATTGGGAATGGGACTTAAATGGTATTCGATTTGTCAGATATGCAGATGATTTCTTGCTATTTGCTAAATCAAACGAAGAAATCAAAAAGGCGGCTATCTTAACTAAGAGTAAATTAGCCGAGTTAGGTCTAGAAATCTCTAAAGAGAAGACCAAGGTAGTCAACTTTCACAAGGACGATTTTGACTTTTTAGGGTTTACATTCCACCACTGGACAAATAGAAAGAAAGATAACAAACCTTTCTTTCATGTTACACCAAAGGAAGAATCCATCAGAGATTTTCGGTTGAAAATCAAAGAAAAGACTAGGAAAACTCTTACTCTTAGCAAAGAAGAATGGATAAATCGGGTCAATCCCGTCATTCGAGGCAAGGTAAATTACTATGTGACCATTATCAAAGCAATTAAAGCAAACCAAGAATATGGACAAAAGAGTCACTGTAGAACTCGAATGATAAGGAGAATCCTTGAGCGACTTGATGGATATATAAGGAAAAGGCTGCGTGTTGCATTCATCCATAAACACCCAGGTCAAAGAAAAGGAATGCGAATGAATTCCCTCTGGAATAATGAATTCTTCTTAAAGGTTAAACTAATTCCTTCCTATTGGCTCTATCTAAACAAAGCCTACGGATACACTAAAGAACAATACCAAAACGATATAAGTAAAGCGTCGAAGAAAAGGTTTCAATACAGAATCAAAAGAGCAAAGGAAAAAGGTGAGGAATATTTTACTCCTCACCGCTTACAAAAGATGCGAAATGCCTGGAATGCATCCTCTTGATAAACATTGTAACATTTGGTAAGCCGTATGCCTTAATAGGGCACGTACGGTTTGATAAGGGGGAAGCCTCGAGAGAGGTTTCCCTACTTTATT
>NZ_JABAIT010000066.1 GCF_012843265.1 Bacillus sp. DNRA2
CCGTTCGCTTTGGCTGTTTCTGCGATACTCAAACAAATTGCGTTGGCTTTTGCACCAGCTTCACTAACAGAATGGAGCCAGTTTTTGCGGCCAATCACACTTGGACGGATGGCATTTTCCGCTGGATTATTATCAATTTCTATGCGCCCATCATTTAAGAAAGCTTTGAGTCCATTTGCCCTGTTTAATGTGTATTCTGCTGCTTTTGCGAGGGCATTTTTCCCGTAGAAGGGTGAATTTTCAACCCAATGAAGGAATTTTTCAACGATGGGCTTCGAGTACTTTTTGCGTTTTTTTCTTCGCTTGCTGGGAGACAAATGTTTAAATTCCCTTTCCAAACGATATAACTCATCACAATAGCTCACTCCAATTCGCCCATTTTTGCTGTCGGCCTTTAGCCAATAACGGCGACAATGTGCCCAACAATTCGCGAAAGAAACCCCATCTATTTTGTCGTATGCAGAATAACCATCACAGATTATTGTACCGGAAAAATCTCGAATGAAGCTTTCAAGGACAAACCTAGCCCGTGACAACGAACTTTGAAACAGGGTAATCGTTGGACCTTGACTTGGTACACTACGATAGACCCAATTATAGGCGTTGGTTTGACCAGATTTCCCGTCAGATCGGTTAATAATTTGCGCGTAAGTTTCGTCGACATGTAAAAGCGATTTATCCATCATCAATTGCTTCATTCGTTCGTAAATAGGCAATAACCAATCACTTGATGCACGAATAACCCAGTTCGAAAGGTTTTTATCGTTAGTATTCAGACCATAACGATCCCATTCCTTTACCTGACGGTAAAGTGGGAGATATTGTGCAAATTTGTCATAGATGACTTTGGCAAGTACGCTAGGGCTGGCGATGCTACGTTGAATAGCTGGTTGCGGCGCTTTTCCACGTTTTATTTGCGCCGGCTGCGATCCATCACCTTTACAGATTTTGCATTCATATGCATGTTCAAAATGCTGCACCTTCATCATTTTTGCAGGAATAAATTTGGCCTCTTCACGCACAAGAGTACCGCCGATTTCAATCATCTGATGTTGGCAACAGTCACAGATTATATTTTCAGGGTGATGATGAATCGTCTCCACTTCTACATCATCACACAATGAGTCATTTCGTTTTTTCTTTTGAATTTTACGAACAACAGTATAAGAAATTACCTGTTGGCTTTGTTCTACTGTGTGCTCAGTTTCATTAAAAGACGGGTCATCCTCAAACAATGAACCTTGCCCATCGGGCACATTGTATTTGGATTTTTCGGTTTTAGACCCATATATGAGCTTTGTTAATTGGCGAAGTTGTTCAGATAACGCTTCGTTCTGCTTCAATGCTTTATCTAACTTCTTCGATAACTCTTGGTTTTGTTTATTCGAATGAGCCAGTTGTTCCTCAAGCAATCGAATTAATTTTTCGTATTGATTTTCAGTAGTAGAAGCGTTAGCCACACCATTCACCACTTTCCGTTCGAATTCGCTCCTATTATTATAGCTAGTTCGGAAGGTTGAATAAAGGTAAAATTCACAAAATTTAGAACTCCCCTTTTGTTGATGGTTGAATCGCCTTAGGTTGCTGAATCGCTAAACCTTCAAGGAGCCATCTAAGCTCCTTTTGTGAAAGGTTGCGAACTTCATTTTCATCTTTAGGCCATTGAAGTTTTCCGTTATCAAGGCGCTTATAAAGCATGGCGAAGCCATCGCCATCGAAATACAAACATTTATATCTATCTTTACTCCATCCGGAAAATAGGAAAATGGAATCGCCATACGGATCAAGTTCAAATGAATCTTGTATTAGTGTGGCAAGTCCATCAATGCCTTTCCGCATGTCGGTTTTTCCGCAAATAATATAGATATTTTTCACACTTGTGTAATCGTGCTTCATAGATGTTTCAACTCCCTCATAACAGTTTGTATAATGTGCTCATCCACGCCATTAAAAAAGGAGATTTCAGCGTTTGCCGTATTGATTGTGCAAATGCTAGAGGAAGGATCAACGGATGAAGCCGGTTTGAAAGGACTTTTGCTAACTGGATCGAGCGTAACGGGGACAATGGTTAATTTTTGTTGTGGCATAAGAAAGCACCTCCTTTAATTGATACGTGTATCGTACCAGGAGATGCTGCTTGTTTATATGCGTAGTTTGAATTCGGGCTTAC
>NZ_JABAIT010000067.1 GCF_012843265.1 Bacillus sp. DNRA2
AAATAGAGTAGGCGCATGAATTACTCATGCGCCTCTCACAGTTCCGTACGTGCGGGTCATCGCATACGGCTCCTCCATAATTATCCCCGTTGGGGATGATGTTCATTGTAAATATCCACAAGAGATACGAGACCAATTTCCTTGAACCATTCATTTGGAAGTGCAGTGTGTACTGGTTCACAATTTGAACTTCTCCATGCATACATACGTAATTTTGGGAGTTCTCCTTTCCACTTTCTTCGACGCAATTCCCTGTGTAATTTTCTGATTTTACGCCAACTTCTTAATTGGACAGACCGTAATCTTCTTCTTATCCATTTATCAAATTTAGTGAACAGTGTTTTAGAATGCCAGTGTCCGAAATAATTTCCCCACCCTCGAAGATAGGGATTAAGCTTCTCTTTGATTAACTTCCCAATGTTTATCGTTTGGTTGCGTTTTGTGATTTCCTTGACTTTACTTTTAAATTTCTTTACTGACTTTTCCGATGGTTTGACCCAATAGCCTTGTTTAAATTCATGACCAAGGAAAACAAAAGATTCTTTCATATTGTCTACAATTTTTGTCTTCTCTGGATGGACCATTAATCCAAGTTCTACCTCAAGAAATCGAGTAACGGATTTAAGTACTCGTTCAGCACCTTTTTGTGATTTACAACAGATAACGAAGTCATCTGCGTATCTTGTAATACGGTGTCCTCTTTCTGTCATAAGTTCATCTAACGGATGCAAATATATGTTCGCAAGTAACGGACTGATGACACCCCCCTGTGGGGTGCCTTTCTCATTTAAAAGGAAACTGCCACCCTCCATTACTCCAGCTTCAAGGAAGCTCTCGAGTAACGCAATGACACTACCGTCCACAATTTCTTCTCTAACCAAAGACATAAGTCTGTTATGTGGGATTGTGTCAAAGTAAGATTTTAGGTCTGCATCAATTACATACAAATAACCATCAAATAAATCCTTTCGGATTTTCTCTAATGCCATGTGTGCACTTCGATTTGGTCGGAAACCAAAACTACAGTCAAGAAATTTTGCTTCAAATATAGGTTCTATTATTCTGCGTACTGCAGCCTGTGTTACTCGGTCTCTCACGGTTGGGATACCTAAAGGTCTTTTTGAACCATCAGCCTTTGGAATATATACACGTTTCACAGGTCTCGGCTTATAAGTCTTTTCTCGTAATTCTCGTTGAAGGATTTGTACATTATCCTCCACACCAAATTCAAAAGCCTTGATTGTAACTCCATCTACTCCCGCAGTTCCACGATTTCTTTTGACCTCTTTAAAGGCTTCCTCCATGTTTGGTATTGCCCAGATTTTGTCCATGAGACTATACCATTTTCTCTTTTGTGGAGTCTTTACTCCCTCACGAAAACCTTGTTTGCCTTCTTTTCCGTTCATGTATCGTTTCTTTCCCTTCAATCCGATGATTGACTAGCCCAACTTCGGCAATATCTTCAGATTCATAAAGTACTACGCCCCATACGGTCTACCCTACTGTTCGACCCCGAATCTATGGATTTTATCCTCTCGGTTTCTATATGGACATGACGTATTATAAGATAACTTAGCTCTGCTTCTATGGACAGACGGGCTTCGCATCGAGTCCTTACCTTTTGGGTTAAGGCTCATCTTAATAACTTAGTATTAAGTCACCTACCTTTGCGACTTTTCCGGTAGGCTTATTCACTACTATCCCCTGCTCTGACTCCTCACCGTCCATAATCTCAACTTGTCCGTCACAGACTTGTTTAAGGTTTACCATAAAATATTATGGAGACGATGAGGTCTCCTTGGGTCACGTCATCGGGCTTTCCCTCGAACCTAGTCCTCCTAACTTGCAGAACCATAGTGGTATTGGACATCCCCATCCTTTGCAAGGTAATCCGATTCTGCCAGCCAACGTGGTTTATGTCGCCTATTCCGAGTTTTGCCTTCAGGTCCTCCGCACGATTCCTCACGGACACGCACTACCTGTCAGCTATACACTTCCGCCACAAACGGTGTGTTCGGGACTTTCACCCGTTAGTCCGATACGCTGCCAAGCGCACAAA
>NZ_JABAIT010000068.1 GCF_012843265.1 Bacillus sp. DNRA2
TCCAAGCTCCCCACTTTATGAAATTATCTCCGTGGGTTAATTATAACTGGGGGAATTTTCAATGACTACGGTGGTCCACTTTTAGATTACTAGAAACAGAAACTGTTGGGGATGCAGATTATGTATTTTTGGCCCGTGTTGACCAACAAGTAAATACTGAATATCGGCACTCGGTTATGATTGAGACTGAGAATGGGCAAAAAGAAGTTTCAACACCGTATACAAATTATAAAATTACAGTTGTAAAAAACATTAAAGGGAACATAAAAAAAGACAAATCGATTCCGATAACAAAAGCTGGGGGGGTAGATAAAGATAATTCTTCAGTAATACTATTTGAAGATGACAATCTTCCTGAGACAAATAAGTTATATGTGTTTTTAGCTTATGCCCAAGAAGATGGATCTTTATTAGTGTCTGGTCCGAATTCAAACATTCTTGTTGGAAATTCAAATAAGTCGGAAATTAGCACGAACCTTCCATTAGATGAAAAAGCATCTAAAGTTATTTCATCGTATGAGAAAGCAAAAACTAATCAAGTAGTTAGAGAGAGAATACATTTCACTTCAAATTTTGATGAAAATAAATAAAAAATTCTTATATATTCACACGAAAAAAAATTGATGAAATGTGAAAAGGCAAATGGAGGAAAGTATTAATGAGCAAGAAACGGCAAAGGAATAATGTAAGGGATTTTAAAACTTTTAGATTTCTTGAGATTTTTTCGCGTTTTTTCGGGTGTGTAGTTACGGCGTATTTCGGATAAAAATCAATTCTAAAAATCTTTACTGCTTATGAAAAGAATCAAACTGTTGGATTAATTATTTTTCTTATTTTGTCGACCATATTCATTTATCTAGCAGTAGCTCTTTTCAGACAGGGAATTCAGGCAGTTAAAGCAAAGAAAATTGCAGATTTACCATAAAAATGTTTGAAAAGATCTATTCGTCACTCTCAATTAATTAGTAAATATTTTAAATACTCTCAGTTTAGTTTGATGCTGGGATAATGGAATTATATAGAACAGAAAATAATAAAGAAATTAAAAAACTGGTTCTTGATAACGGGATGAATGGCTTTGAGATAATACTTTCAATTAGGTGTAGATGATTTCAATTTTTGTTATATTTACTGTGCACTCGAGCAAATATTTTGTTTATGCCTAATGAAATTCCACCAAGCACAAGAACATAAACTATAAAATATATCTTTTTGGGCAAGTTATAAGGAGATATTACAGCAATTATTAAAAGTACAATTATTGAAATGGATGTAACAAATTTCCCAACTTTAAACGCCTGCATTTTAGTTCACTCATCCTTTGGTTCTTTAAATTATAAAAAGGCCAAATTCTTCCCGGAAATATCCCACGGTTTGGCGCCCAAGCTTCGCTATAAAAACGATTATATGATTCTCCGCCTTCAATTTTTAAAGAAATTCCTCCCTGTTAAATATTAACATAATATTTCTAAGTTTTATAAGTGATTTTACTCTACTGTATCTGTGTATATACAATAAACTGGGTATTCTCCTTGAAATTGTCGAGAAAGTATTTAAGATACCCGCTCAAATGTAGATTCTATTAAACGACAAGACGAAGCGATTGCAAAGAGTATACATATATAGAGAAGGTATCAAAAGAATTTAATATCTAAAAATCTATCGTGCCATTTGATGGGACATCTTCTTTAGAGATAAATTGAAACTGACATTAATTGTAGAAATGTTTGTGAAATTCTGCACATAGCGTTGGATAGCTCTACGCAGACTATTCCTTGGAACAATGAAATGCTCGAAGATTTAGGGTGAATTTATTAAGAAATAAAGTAAGCCCGAATTCAAACTACGCATATAAACAAGCAGCATCTCCTGGTACGATACACGTATCAATTAAAGGAGGTGCTTTCTTATGCCACAACAAAAAT
>NZ_JABAIT010000069.1 GCF_012843265.1 Bacillus sp. DNRA2
TTGTGTGCCAGGCATGGCAACTATCTAGGTGGTGAAAGTCCGCTGTGGGGGTACACATCAACCAACCACTAAGGAAGCGCAAGGTACTTATTGTGAGATAAGGGCTGGAGGAAGCGTGGAATAAAATCTTGGCTCGACGTACAGAAATCTGATACTAAGGCTCTACAAAGGGATGAGGCTCCAAGACAAGCCAAAGTCCAATAGATGTGCGTAACTTTGTAGGGTAAATCAGGCGAGTAAAAGAGGAAAGATAGTTGTCTTACCCTGGGAGGTCTTGTGGATGTACGAAAGTACAGTCGGAAAAGGTTAGTCGCAAGAAGTCAGCAGAAGCCATAGTAGTGAAGCAATTTCATGAAGGGCTGAACAATTTATAGTGTTTCGACACCACGAATGCGTAAGTGATGAACTCCGAATGTGTTAATGGTGAAAATATGAGCGTATCTCAAAGGATAACCAAAAAGGGAGATATCACTTACTACGTGAGCGGAGAGGAGAAACGAGTGTGGAACTTTTAGAACAAATTTTGAGCAATCAAAACATGAACGAAGCCTACTTGCGTGTTTATAAAAATAAGGGGGCAAGTGGGGTCGATGGAGTAACAGTAGATGAACTGAAGCAATATCTGAAAGAGAACAAGGATGAACTTCGCAAACGCATCAGAACAAGAAAATACCAACCACAAGCTGCCTTAAGAGTGGAAATCCCAAAAGAAAATGGCAAGATGCGAAAGTTGGGAATACCAACAGTAGTGGATAGAGTTGTTCAGCAAGCCATTCATCAAGTTCTCAGTCCGATATTTGAAAAGCAATTCAGTGAATTCAGTTACGGCTTTAGACCAAAACGAAGTTGCGAGATGGCTATTATCAAAAGCCTGGAATTTCTGAACGACGGACACGATTGGGTAGTAGACATTGACCTTGAAAGATTCTTTGATACAGTTCACCACGATAAACTTATGCGAATCATTGCAAATACAATAAATGATGGGGATGTTATTTCTCTAATCAGAAAATACTTGGTAAGTGGGGTCATGGTAAATGGAAAATATGAAGAAACTCCCGTTGGGACTCCGCAAGGAGGCAACCTCAGCCCACTACTGAGCAATATTATGTTGAATGAACTCGATAAGGAACTAGAAGGAAGAGGGCTACGATTCGTGAGATACGCTGATGACGCTCTAATTTTTGTTAAAAGTGAAAAAGCAGCGAATAGAGTAATGGAAACTATCGTGAGATTTATAGAAGGAAAACTAGGATTAATAGTCAATGTGGAGAAGAGTAAAATATCTCGCCCAAAAGATTTAAAATTCTTGGGGTTCGGATATTATTACGATTTTAAAAATAAGAGGTATCAAGTTAAACCTCATGCCATGTCAATACAAAAATTTCAAAGAAAGCTTCGAAAATTAACAAAGCGAAATTGGAGTATACCGCTAGACTACCGAATTTTGAAACTAAAACAAGTCATAATTGGATGGGTTAATTACTTTAGAATCTCGAATATGAAAATGGCAATGTGTGAGATAGACAAGAAGCTTCGCTCTAGAATTAGGGTTATCATCTGGAAGCAATGGAAGCAACCAAAGAAACAAATCAAGTCGCTTATTCAATTAGGAATTTCTGAGGGAGAAGCGAAAGGATTAACATACTGTCGAAAAGGCTACCGGTACATTGGACTGTCAAAGGTCGTACATAGAGCAATCTCAAACAAAAGACTAAAGCAGAGGGGGCTCCCCTCTGCTTTAGACCATTATCTAAAAGTACACACTGTAATATAAATTGAACCGCCGTATACGGAACCGTACGTACGGTGGTGTGAGAGGGGCGAAAATAATAATCTTATTTTCCCTCTACTCGATT
>NZ_JABAIT010000070.1 GCF_012843265.1 Bacillus sp. DNRA2
AAAAGAGGCTGGGACAAAACCCACCTCTTAAATGAAAAAGCCGGTAAAATTTTACGATGAGTAAAATTTTACCGGCTTTGGTTATTTTTTCAATAAAAATAAGGACAACTTCTGATAAAATTAAGTTACCACACCAAATCTAATCAGAAAGAAGTGTCCTTATGTTTAAAAATTATAACATGAATCAATTAGTTTTGCCTGTAGATTTAGAAGTGAAATTACAAAATAATGATATTGCCTTCCATATTCACCATTTAGTCGAAAGTATTCCACAAGGTGCGTTTGAACCATTTCTTCGAAATGAGGGCTGCCCTGCCTATCATCCCCGAATGATGTTAAAAATCATCCTATGCGCCTATACGCAATCTGTTTTTTCAGGTCGTAAAATTGAAGCCCTTTTAACAGATAGTATCCGAATGATGTGGCTAGCGCAGGGTTATGAACCTAGCTATCGTACGATAAATCGATTCCGCGTACAACCGGAAGTTAAGGATTTAATCCGCCAATGTTTTGTTCAATTCCGTTGCCAATTAATCGAAGAAAAACTTATTGATCAAGATGCGATTTTTATTGATGGCACAAAGATTGAGGCGAATGCGAATAAATTTACGTTTGTTTGGAAGAAATCAATTGAGAAGTATCACCAAGCATTAATTGAAAAGTCGAATGAACTATACAACGAGCTACTTGAAAAGGAAATCATCCCTCAAATTGAACGAGAAAATGAAGAGCAGTTATCCCTTGAGGAACTCGCTCAAATGGTCCAAAAAGTAGACGATGTTGTTAACGAGTATGACAAAAAAATAGAAGCATCATCAGACGTATTGGAACGAAAAGCGTTAAGGAGTGAGCGGAAGTATCCAAAGCAGGTACGAAAGCAATTGTTTGATTACATCTTACGAACAGAAAAATACCAACGAGATTTCGAAATCTTTAACACACGTAATAGTTATTCAAAAACTGATAACGATGCGACGTTCATGCGAATGAAAGATGATTATATGAAAAATGGGCAATTGAAGGCGGGCTATAATGTACAAGTCGCAACAGAAGGTCAATACGCACTTGCTTATAGTCTCTTTCCGAACCCAACAGATACACGTACCTTAATCCCGTTCTTAGATGAAATTGAGCAACATTATTTTGAGTTACCCAAGCACATTGTCGCAGATGCAGGTTATGGCAGTGAGCAGAATTATGATGATATCCTTTCGAATCGAAAACGAGAGGCATTAATTACGTATAACATGTTTTTGAAGGAGCAGAAGAAGAAATATAAACAAAACGAGTTCAATCCAGACAATTGGCATTATAATCAAGAAAATGATGTGTACACATGTCCAAATCAACAACGTCTTGTGTTTAAATATGACTCTGTACGGACAGATAAATCTGGCTTTAAGAGAGAGTTTAAAGTCTACGAGTGCGAAGACTGTTCTGGGTGCCCCTTTCGCTCATCATGTACAAAAGCAAAAGAAGGTAATAATCGAAAACTAATGGTGAATGAAAAATGGGAGCAGCAAAAAGAATATGTGAGAGCGAAGCTTTCAGAGGAAAAAACGAGTTCGATCTATCGTAAGCGTAAAATCGATGTGGAACCAGTTTTTGGATTCTTGAAGGCTAATTTGCATTTCACAAGATTTTCTGTACGTGGAAAATCGAAGGTTGAAAACGAAATGGGACTAGCGCTAATGGCGGTGAACTTACGAAAGTTCACCGCCATTAACTAATATTGAACTAGAGTAATAAGAAAAAAATAAAGAAAGGTGAAATTGAGCCAACTCAATTTCACCTTTTTCATTAATTGAAGCTAGTTATGTCCCAGCCTCTTT
>NZ_JABAIT010000071.1 GCF_012843265.1 Bacillus sp. DNRA2
AGAACAAAATCGCTAACGCGACTTAATACCCACGACCCAAGTGAAGGTTATTCACTTGGGTCTTTTCTCGCCTGGCGCATTGTTCCATTACAAAAAGGACAGACTACCTCTACTTCTTCTTCCTCGTTTAAGTCAAAATGGAACTCCTCGACGACATAATCAGGGACCTCGTCTTCTTCACCACAATCCAAACATTTAAAAATGATTATCTTTATTTCTTCATTAAATCCGAATGGATCATCTTCATCAATTGATTCTAAGAATGCTTTATTCAATTCATCCTGCTCTTTGTTTTTGGTCAAGATTAAGCCTCCTCAATGTTTTTACGGATTCCATATCCTCCATATAATGATACAAGAATCCATAATCCGCATGCCATATTTCCACCAAGTCCATCTGACGATGGCAGTGAGGGCATAGGAATGGGTCTTTATCAAACGCTTCAATCATCCGTTGGCGATAGGTTTTCTTTCTCTTTTTGGTTTCTAATAATAGTGAGAGCTGTTTCGTTCTCATAAATGCGTACAGACTTAAAACAGTGTTAGCTCTCTGGTATGTTCTTCTGCTGTACAAACCAAAACGACCAACCATTCGAAAATGCTTGGGAGAAATATGCTGTATTAAATTAAATAAAAACCTATATACAGGCATGTTTTCATCTACTCTTTTTTTTGTTTGATGATCCTCATACCAAAACCGAACGGTTTTCCCATCATACTCCTCTATTCGATACTCGGCAATCGCTGGTCTAGCTAAATATCTTCCAATATATTTCGCTGCACCTTTTGCATCTTTCATTTTTTGTTCTGCATTCACATAGAAACCCTTCGGGTACCTTTTATATAAGTCATCAATTAATCGTATTGCCTTTTGATTTTTAGGAAACCATTTCTTCAGTAAATCTAAAACAACTTTCTGCCATGACTTCCTTAAATATTCATATGGAATAAACTCACTTCGTACCCATTCATCATTCTTATCTAGTGCTCCTTCTGTAACCAACGCATGAATATGCGGATTAAATTTTAAATCCCTACCAAACGTATGTATAACAGTAATGACACCAACAGTTAAATTTCTCTTTTTACTTCTTTTTTGATAATGGTATTGAAAAACTTGCGCCACTTGTTTGCTTAGTTCATTAAGCTTTTTTCGATCCTCAAAAAAGACATTTCTTAGTTCCTTAGGGATAGTAAAAACCATATGTCTATGCGGGACATTAAAAATCATTTCCTGTTGTTTATCCGACCAATCATCTGTGTATTTCTTTCCGCATTTATGACAAAATCGACTTTTACATGTGAAACAAACAAAAACTGGATTAGGTTTCCCTTCGCAACCCAAGCATTCATATCGAGAATAACCTAGATCGGTTGTGCTACACCTAATAGCTTTATTAACGGTTTCCTTTATATCTTCTTGATATGATTTTGGGAAACTATCAGCGTGCAACTTCCAAAACCCATCAAAGTGATCTTTTAATATTTGTTTAATTACCCCGCTCTTTTGTTTACCCATATCCATTCCCCTAAGGATTTATACGAACAGTGTATCGAACAGTTATCCACAAGTCGAGAATTTTATAATTTCCTAAACAA
>NZ_JABAIT010000072.1 GCF_012843265.1 Bacillus sp. DNRA2
GAAAATAAAATAGCCGTATATCTGATAAAAAATCAATGATATATGGCTATTTATGATGCGTACCGTGAAGGTGCGCTATTTTTATATTTCGGGCTTACGAAATAAATGCTAAAAACGGTAATGACTTAATGGTTCGTTATCGTTTTTTATGAAAAATTTATAGAGAAGCGTTATTCTTTAAATCGTTTGGACTTAAGAATAAATCTAATCAACTGCTTATTTGTTTATAAAATAATATTCAGTACGATTTTCGCTTAAAATTATCATTCTCAATTTTCATAAATAATAAATGTCTTTGTATTTGATTATAAGTTATGAAGCGTGTTATAAGTGTAATATTGGCTTTATATTTTTTCGACGCTGAGCTTAAAATTGTATTCATATTGAGAGGATTTGAGTTTTAAATGATAGATAATTTTTGGCGTGATTTACCACGGCCATTTTTTGTACTTGCACCCATGGAAGATGTGACAGACGTTGTGTTTCGTCACATAGTGAGTGAAGCAGGGCGACCGGATGTATTTTTCACAGAGTTTACAAACTCGGATAGCTATTGTCATCCAGAGGGCATGAAAAGTGTGCATGGCCGTTTGACTTTTACAGAAGATGAACAGCCCGTGGTGGCACATATTTGGGGGGATAATCCTGAATATTTCCGTCAAATGAGTATAGGCATGAAAGAGTTAGGATTTAAAGGTATCGATATTAATATGGGCTGCCCAGTACCGAATGTGGCATCAAGAGGGAAAGGTAGTGGACTTATTCTGCGTCCGGACGTTGCGGCAGAACTGATTCAAGCAGCGAAAGCGGGTGGACTGCCTGTTAGCGTAAAAACGCGACTTGGCTATAAGGAGGTAAGTGAGTGGGAGGAGTGGCTATCGCATATTTTAAAACAGGATATTGCGAATCTTTCCATTCATTTACGTACAAGAAAGGAAATGAGCGAAGTAGCTGCGCATTGGGAGCTCATTCCGGAGATCAAAAAATTACGTGACCGTATCTCACCAAATACGCTCCTAACAATCAATGGAGATATTCCGGACCGTCAAATTGGGCTGCAACTTGCTGAACAATATGGTATTGATGGCGTTATGATCGGGCGAGGTATTTTTAAAAATCCTTTTGCTTTTGAAAAAGAACCCAAAGAGCATAGCAGTGAAGAATACCTTGATCTGTTAAGACTTCAGCTTGATCTTCAAGATCAATATGCGGAAGTTTTGCCACGTTCCATCACAGGCCTTCATCGCTTTTTCAAAATTTATGTAAAGGGATTCCCTGGAGCTGCTGAATTAAGACATCAATTGATGAACACGAAATCAACAGATGAAGTCCGTGCAATGCTTGATAACTTTAAAAATGAGCATTGATGTGGTGGGGATAGTGAATGCGGGGTAGCAGCAAAAATAAATCATCACTTTTTGGCTGCAAATGTTGAATGCATGAACCATCCTGATAAATAGACGGAAAAACTCAGGCTGTTGAAAAAGTGGTTTTATGCAACCCAATCCCGCCTGTTCCAAGATGAGAAGATTCGAACTAGATTAATGAAATAAATAAAAAAGTCAGGAT
>NZ_JABAIT010000073.1 GCF_012843265.1 Bacillus sp. DNRA2
TAGGTTAAGTTAGAAAGGGCGCACGGTGGATGCCTTGGCACTAGGAGCCGATGAAGGACGGTACTAACACCGATATGCTTCGGGGAGCTGTAAGTAAGCTTCGATCCGGAGATTTCCGAATGGGGGAACCCACTGCTCGTAATGGAGTAGTATCTTTACCTGAATACATAGGGTATTGAAGGCATACCCGGGGAACTGAAACATCTAAGTACCCGGAGGAAGAGAAAGCAAACGCGATTCCCTGAGTAGCGGCGAGCGAAACGGGACATAGCCCAAACCAAGAGGCTTGCCTCTTGGGGTTGTAGGACACTCTACATGGAGTTACAAAGGAACGGGGTAAATGAAGTGATCTGGAAAGGTCAGCCAGAGAAGGTAAAAGCCCTGTAGTTGAAACTTCGTTCCCTCCTGAGTGGATCCTGAGTACGGCCGGACACGTGAAATCCGGTCGGAAGCTGGGAGGACCATCTCCCAAGGCTAAATACTCCCTAGTGACCGATAGTGAACCAGTACCGTGAGGGAAAGGTGAAAAGCACCCCGGAAGGGGAGTGAAAGAGATCCTGAAACCGTGTGCCTACAAGTAGTCAAAGCCCGTTAATGGGTAATGGCGTGCCTTTTGTAGAATGAACCGGCGAGTTACGATCCCATGCAAGGTTAAGTTGAGAAGACGGAGCCGCAGCGAAAGCGAGTCTGAATAGGGCGATATAGTATGTGGTCGTAGACCCGAAACCAGGTGATCTACCCATGTCCAGGGTGAAGGTTGGGTAACACCAACTGGAGGCCCGAACCCACGCACGTTGAAAAGTGCGGGGATGAGGTGTGGGTAGCGGAGAAATTCCAATCGAACTTGGAGATAGCTGGTTCTCTCCGAAATAGCTTTAGGGCTAGCCTCACGTAGTAAGAGTCTTGGAGGTAGAGCACTGTTTGGACTAGGGGCCCTCATCGGGTTACCGAATTCAGACAAACTCCGAATGCCAAAGACTTATCCGTGGGAGTCAGACTGCGAGTGATAAGATCCGTAGTCAAAAGGGAAACAGCCCAGACCACCAGCTAAGGTCCCAAAGTATACGTTAAGTGGAAAAGGATGTGGAGTTGCTTAGACAACCAGGATGTTGGCTTAGAAGCAGCCACCATTTAAAGAGTGCGTAATAGCTCACTGGTCGAGTGACTCTGCGCCGAAAATGTACCGGGGCTAAACGTATCACCGAAGCTGTGGATTGACATCTCTGATGTCAGTGGTAGGAGAGCGTTCTAAGGGCGTTGAAGCTAGACCGTAAGGACTGGTGGAGCGCTTAGAAGTGAGAATGCCGGTATGAGTAGCGAAAGATGGGTGAGAATCCCATCCACCGAATGCCTAAGGTTTCCTGAGGAAGGCTCGTCCGCTCAGGGTTAGTCGGGACCTAAGCCGAGGCCGAAAGGCGTAGGCGATGGACAACAGGTTGATATTCCTGTACCACCTATTTATCGTTTGAGCGATGGAGGGACGCAGGAGGATAGGGTAAGCGCACTGCTGGATATGTGCGTCTAAGCAGTTAGGCTGTAAATGAGGCAAATCCCATTTAC
>NZ_JABAIT010000074.1 GCF_012843265.1 Bacillus sp. DNRA2
TAAAATGGCACCCATGTCAAGGACACAATAAAAAAAGAGGTTAAGCAACTAGAAGATGATTCCTAAATTGAATAGGGGTCATCTTTTTTAAATTCCATTGATATCGATAATTGTTATAGTAAACCATATAGTGATTTATTTTTGCTTTTAGTTCTTTTAAGGATTTACAAGATTTATAGTCTACTTCATCTTTTAAATGACCAAAGAATGACTCTTGAGGGGCATTATCCCAACAGTTCCCTCTTCGAGACATAGATTGACCTAGGCCATATTTTTTTAGTAACTTTTGATATCTTGGGCTCGTATAATGGCTCCCTTGATCAGAGTGGATGAAGGCATCTTTATGTAGTGTAATCTTCTTGTTTTTCTTTAGTTTGTGAATCGTCTTTGTTGCGATGTCTAGAGTGATACGATCAGAAACATGGTAAGCTAGTAGCTCGTTAGTGGACGCATCTTTTATGGTCGACAAATAAGCCATAGAATTTCCGTTATATGGCAAATAAGTAATATCCGTTAATAACACTTTTCCTGGAACTCCTTGCTTAAAATCCCTGTTTAACTTATTTGGGACAACCTGATGCTCCTTGGTTGCTTTGGCGATTCTTTTATAAGGATTTGGCTTTCTGTGAGGACAGACGATTCCATATTTTCTCATGATTCTTTGTATCTTTTTACGGCTAAAGAGAATCTTAAAATCATTCTCTAATATCATTTTAATGGAGCGTGAGCCCTTCTTATATCCGCGTCGATCAAAGGCCTTTAAAATGATTTCCTTAGCTTCTTGGTCCAATTTCTCCCTAGTTTCCCGGACAGAGGAAGCCTTTAGGTAGCTATAATATCCAGACCGGGATACCTCTAAGAGGTCACAAAAATACCTGATCATCCCCTTGAATCCATTTTGTTCAATAGTCTCCTGAATCAATTGATACGCCTTATTAGGATTTAGATTTTCGCTTGCGTTGAGCAGCCTCCTTTCTGTCGTTTCTAGCTTTTTTAACAGTTCCACCTGTCCTTCCAACAGCTCGATTCTTGCCTTTTGCCTTTCGATCACTTCGGAAGGGGTAAGTTCACGTCTCAAGGGTCTGCCGGAAGCCATTTTTCTCGTATCCGTAAGTCCAATCAAGCCATTCTTTTCATAGGCTTTTTTCCACCTATGGGCTGACTGTTCGATTCGATTAATTCCTATAACGTCCAAATCGAACCCGTTCTCTGCAAAGATCTGGCGGGGAAGCTTACCGGCTAGGTATTCATCCATAAATCTATTCTTAAAATCGTCAGTATAGGTGATAGACCGCTCACTGACACGATGTACATTTGAATTCTTTTGAAGTGTGTTTATCTCTTTAAATGAAAAAGTTATTTTACTCATGTGATCCCCTTATCCCCATATTCTGAAATTCAAGTATATAAAAAAATACCTGTAGGTGAAACACTCTTTTTTTCGAGTGTCCTACCTACAGGTACCATTTTA
>NZ_JABAIT010000075.1 GCF_012843265.1 Bacillus sp. DNRA2
CGGTCTAACCCCCTAAGTTTGGACACTTGCTCATGATTTCTTGCGATTCCTTACTTTCTCTAATTATGCAGAAATTTTGTAACCTGTAATTTTACCTTCGTTATATTGTTTTAAAAACTCTGACGGAGAAAGATCTTTGATACTTCCGTGTAGCCGTCTCTTGTTGTAGAACGAAATAAACTCATCTACTTTTTGAAACGCATGCTCAAAGGTTCTAAACTCGTGTCTTTGAAAGCATTCGCGTTCTAGGATACTGTGAAATGACTCAATGAAGGCATTTAAATTCGGTGATTTAGGCGGAATTCGTTCATGAATCAGCTGTTCCTTATGTCTAACACAAAATTCATAAAAAGCTTTACTACAAAATTGTGGCCCATTATCTGTTCGAATAACTAATTTTGTATCTCTCTCAGATCCAACTCCACGACTAAGTAATGCTTTCTCTAACATTTTGGTAATTGGCTCTGACGAGCAGGTTTTGCCTTTGTATTTGCCTACAATGGTTCGGTCAAAGACATCGATTGCACTGGCAAGAAAGAAAAACCGACGTGAACCAGTGATGAATCCATATTTTATATCCACCTGCCAAAGCTGGTTCGGGCCGGTTATCAGGTGATTTCTAGATATACGTCGAGGGTACTTATTCCTTTTTTCGCGTTGAGGCAATAATATATCCATTTCCTTGCACATACGATAAACTTTCTTCTTATTTATGATTAATTTATATTTTCGTTGTAAGCAGCGAGTCAATTTTCGATAACCATAAACGGATTCTTCACCATCAATTAGTTTAGTTAGGTAAAGTCTTATTCTTGTGTCTGGAACCCTTTTCCCATCCTTCTTTCTTGAAAAACCTGGAACCGGTCGCCCTCCAGTGTTCTTTTTAGTGGAAGGAAAATGAGATTTTCTGTAATAGTAGGTGGATCGGTGCACTCCAAGTGCTTTTAGAACCCGTAGGGCTGAAAAGCCCTCATGGATCCACTCACAAGCTAAGTTTATTTGATCACCTAACCCGGAAAGTTTTTTTTTAGTTGCTCACGAAGAAGAGCTACTTCGAGTTCCTTTTCACCTAACAGTTTCATAGCTTTTTCATACTTTGCTTGTAAATCGCTGGGGGTAGGAGGTTGGGTCAGTGGGAATACTCCCTCGTTAGCCATTTCACGTTCAACTTCATCACGGTACAAATTGACCCAATCACTTAATGTACTTGTCGACATGCCTAATTTTCTCGCTATAAACGACATGTTTCCGGCTTCTAAAGCCATACGAACGTACTGTTTCTTTACCCCTTCCATCACACTATTTCTTCTCTTACTCATAGTGGACTCCTCCTCTTAACTAAATTGTACTCCTACTAAATTTAGGTGTCCAAATCAGTTAAGGGGCTAAAATG
>NZ_JABAIT010000076.1 GCF_012843265.1 Bacillus sp. DNRA2
AAGGTAAAATTACAGGTTACAAAATTTCTGCATAATTAGAGAAAGTAAGGAATCGCAAGAAATCATGAGCAAGTGTCCAAACTTAGGGGGTTAGACCGATAGACGGAAAATCTCCGTTTATTTGGGCTATTTGAGCTTCCTCTTTATGCATTAGACGGAATTTCTCCGCTAATCAATCCACCATTTGAATGAATAGACTATGAAATTTTGATATAGTAAAGGTACAAAATTTATATTTTACAACGGATGGAAATAACGTATCTCTGAAGAAAATATGATTAAAAAGAGGTCTAATAATATGAAAGTGAAACTTAAAGATATAATCGAAGGAATTGAGATGCAGTCAGAGGAACTTCGGTCATTCTTTAATCTGAAAACAGGGGAAGTCGTTTATGTCCCTCTTGAGGCATTATCGATGGCTGAAGAGGGTGAGGAAGTTGAGAATTTATCTGATTGGCAACAAGATGATGTGGAAACTGCAATTGACATAATTGAAAATTTTGATGCGTATGTGTCACTCCCAACAAGTTTTGAAATTAATGAATATAAGATGATCGAAGGTTTTTGTTTTAGTCTTTCTGATAATAATAAAAGAGACATGTTACTCAATTCCATTAAAGGAAAAGGAGCATTTCGGCGTTTTAGAGATAATGTAAATCGATTAGGAATTGAAAGGCAATGGTATGAATATCGAGATAATTGCTATAAGGAAATTGCCAGGGAACTATGTGAAAGTAACAATATTGGCTATATAGATTGATATAATACTTTAAAGTATCATTTAAAGTACCAGGCACCACCCGAAAAATCTTGTTTCACAAAAATCTGTGTAACAAGAAAAATCGGGTGGTGCCTGGCACTTTTGTTGGGATGGCTAGCTAGTGGTTGCCATCCTGTTTTTTGGTTTGGTTTGTGGAATTGGTGTTTTTTGGATAAGTTTAGTGGTTGATTTTGCCTTGTTTGAGAAATAGACGGACAAATTCCGCTTAACTTGGGAAATACCCATATTTCCTTAATTTTAAGCGGAATTTTTCCGGTTAAGTTAGTAAAATCTTATAAATTTGTCCTATTTTGAGGGAATAGACGGAAAATCTCAGGCTGTTGAGAAAGTCTGTGTTTTTATCGAATTAACGCGTTAATGTGGTATAATAATTTACATATAGTAAATACCCGGAAGGCGTGACTACATTGCTAAATGGTACGAATTCGACTCAATCTAAAACAAGCCAGCTTGAACTAGTAGACATAGAATTATT
>NZ_JABAIT010000077.1 GCF_012843265.1 Bacillus sp. DNRA2
CTTTCCTTCATCAGGGAAAAGGTGCGTCCTTTTTATAGTGAAACCAAAGGAAGACCTTCGCTTGATCCCGTTGTACTGTTCAAAATGATACTAATTGGATATCTCTATGACATTCGTTCAGAAAGACAGTTAGAACAAGAAATCATTCTTAATGCTGCTTATAGATGGTTTTTAGGATTGGGTTTTTCAGATTCTGTGCCTGATCATTCAACAATCAGTTGGAATCGGAATAACCGGTTTAAAGGTACAAGTGTCTTTCAGGATATTTTTGATGAAGTAGTACATTTAGCGATTCACCATCATATGGTGGCTGGGCGTCTCCTAATATCAGATTCCACACATATCCAGGCCAATGCTAACAAGAATGCTTATACTATGCAGGTGGTGACAGATCAACCACACGAGTATTTGGCAGAACTCGAAAAGGCAGTGAACGAGGATCGTGAAGCACACGGAAAAAAGCCCTTACCTCCGGCTGGGGAGGTTACAACAGAAAAGAAACTTAAAAAAAGTACCACAGATCCTGAATGTGGATTTATGAAACGTAAGGGAAAGCCAGAAGGTTTCTTCTTTTTAGATCATCGTACTGTTGATCACAAATTTAATATTATTACAGATGTATTCGTGACCCCAGGTAACGTCAACGATGCAACTGTTTATTTGGAAAGACTGAAAAATCAGATTGAAAGATTTGGTTTTGCAAAGACCTTGGAATCAGTAGCTTTGGACTCAGGTTACTTCACTGCTCACATTTGTAAAAAGACACTTGATATGAACCTTTTCCCTGTCATTGCTGAGCGTAAAGCTTTTAATACAGAAGGTAAGTTTTCTAA
>NZ_JABAIT010000078.1 GCF_012843265.1 Bacillus sp. DNRA2
CAAAGTGACAGGTGGTGCATGGTTGTCGTCAGCTCGTGTCGTGAGATGTTGGGTTAAGTCCCGCAACGAGCGCAACCCTTGTTCTTAGTTGCCAGCATTCAGTTGGGCACTCTAAGGAGACTGCCGGTGACAAACCGGAGGAAGGTGGGGATGACGTCAAATCATCATGCCCCTTATGACCTGGGCTACACACGTGCTACAATGGATGGTACAAAGGGTCGCAAAACCGCGAGGTCGAGCCAATCCCATAAAACCATTCTCAGTTCGGATTGTAGGCTGCAACTCGCCTACATGAAGCTGGAATCGCTAGTAATCGCGGATCAGCATGCCGCGGTGAATACGTTCCCGGGCCTTGTACACACCGCCCGTCACACCACGAGAGTTTGTAACACCCGAAGTCGGTGGGGTAACCGTAAGGAGCCAGCCGCCTAAGGTGGGACAGATGATTGGGGTGAAGTCGTAACAAGGTAGCCGTATCGGAAGGTGCGGCTGGATCACCTCCTTTCTAAGGATAATGTCGTAAAGACATTCGGAATGCAGACTTTACAGTCTGTAACGTTGACCTCTGTGTTTGTTTAGTTTTGAGGGAGCAATCCTTCAAGTACTATTCGTTCTTTGAAAACTAGATAATTGAAGAAATGTAATAAACCGAGAATCACCACATTAGTTTTTTCTCTCTTATTTATATAGTAAGAGATTAACCTTTAGGTTAAGTTAGAAAGGGCGCACGGTGGATGCCTTGGCACTAGGAGCCGATGAAGGACGGTACTAACACCGATATGCTTCGGGGAGCTGTAAGTAAGC
>NZ_JABAIT010000079.1 GCF_012843265.1 Bacillus sp. DNRA2
GAAGGCTGAGCTGTGATAGCGAGGGAAATATAGTACCGAAGTTCCTGATTCCACACTGCCAAGAAAAGCTTCTAGCGAGATAAAAGGTGCCCGTACCGCAAACCGACACAGGTAGGCGAGGAGAGAATCCTAAGGTGAGCGAGAGAACTCTCGTTAAGGAACTCGGCAAAATGACCCCGTAACTTCGGGAGAAGGGGTGCTCTTTTGGGTGTTAAAGCCTAGAAGAGCCGCAGTGAATAGGCCCAGGCGACTGTTTAGCAAAAACACAGGTCTCTGCAAAGCCGCAAGGCGAAGTATAGGGGCTGACGCCTGCCCGGTGCTGGAAGGTTAAGGGGAGAGGTTAGCGCAAGCGAAGCTTTGAACCGAAGCCCCAGTAAACGGCGGCCGTAACTATAACGGTCCTAAGGTAGCGAAATTCCTTGTCGGGTAAGTTCCGACCCGCACGAAAGGCGTAACGATCTGGGCACTGTCTCAACGAGAGACTCGGTGAAATTATAGTACCTGTGAAGATGCAGGTTACCCGCGACAGGACGGAAAGACCCCGTGGAGCTTTACTGTAGCCTGATATTGAATTTTGGTACAGCTTGTACAGGATAGGTAGGAGCCGTAGAAACCGGAGCGCCAGCTTCGGTGGAGGCATCGGTGGGATACTACCCTGGCTGTATTGAAATTCTAACCCATACCCCT
>NZ_JABAIT010000080.1 GCF_012843265.1 Bacillus sp. DNRA2
ATCGGGGTAGGAGACAGTGTCAGGTGGGCAGTTTGACTGGGGCGGTCGCCTCCTAAAAAGTAACGGAGGCGCCCAAAGGTTCCCTCAGAATGGTTGGAAATCATTCGTAGAGTGTAAAGGCACAAGGGAGCTTGACTGCGAGACCTACAAGTCGAGCAGGGACGAAAGTCGGGCTTAGTGATCCGGTGGTTCCGCATGGAAGGGCCATCGCTCAACGGATAAAAGCTACCCCGGGGATAACAGGCTTATCTCCCCCAAGAGTCCACATCGACGGGGAGGTTTGGCACCTCGATGTCGGCTCATCGCATCCTGGGGCTGTAGTCGGTCCCAAGGGTTGGGCTGTTCGCCCATTAAAGCGGTACGCGAGCTGGGTTCAGAACGTCGTGAGACAGTTCGGTCCCTATCCGTCGTGGGCGTAGGAAATTTGAGAGGAGCTGTCCTTAGTACGAGAGGACCGGGATGGACGCACCGCTGGTGTACCAGTTGTCTTGCCAAAGGCATCGCTGGGTAGCTATGTGCGGACGGGATAAGTGCTGAAAGCATCTAAGCATGAAGCCCCCCTCAAGATGAGATTTCCCATAGCGTAAGCTAGTAAGATCCCTGAAAGATGATCAGGTTGATAGGTCAGAGATGGAAGCGTGGCGACATGTGGAGTTGACTGATACTAATAGATCGAGGACTTAACCA
>NZ_JABAIT010000081.1 GCF_012843265.1 Bacillus sp. DNRA2
AATGCTGGCAACTAAGAACAAGGGTTGCGCTCGTTGCGGGACTTAACCCAACATCTCACGACACGAGCTGACGACAACCATGCACCACCTGTCACTTTGTCCCCCGAAGGGGAAAATCCTATCTCTAGGAGTGGCAAAGGATGTCAAGACCTGGTAAGGTTCTTCGCGTTGCTTCGAATTAAACCACATGCTCCACCGCTTGTGCGGGCCCCCGTCAATTCCTTTGAGTTTCAGCCTTGCGGCCGTACTCCCCAGGCGGAGTGCTTAATGCGTTTGCTGCAGCACTAAAGGGCGGAAACCCTCTAACACTTAGCACTCATCGTTTACGGCGTGGACTACCAGGGTATCTAATCCTGTTCGCTCCCCACGCTTTCGCGCCTCAGCGTCAGTTACAGACCAAAGAGCCGCCTTCGCCACTGGTGTTCCTCCACATCTCTACGCATTTCACCGCTACACGTGGAATTCCGCTCTTCTCTTCTGCACTCAAGTCTCCCAGTTTCCAATGACCCTCCCCGGTTGAGCCGGGGGCTTTCACATCAGACTTAAGAGACCGCCTGCGCGCGCTTTACGCCCAATAATTCCGGACAACGCTTGCCACCTACGTATTACCGCGGCTGCTGGCACGTAGTTAGCCGTGGCTTTCTGGTTAGGTACCGTCAAGGTACCGGCAGTTACTCCGGTACTT
>NZ_JABAIT010000082.1 GCF_012843265.1 Bacillus sp. DNRA2
ATGATTGGGGTGAAGTCGTAACAAGGTAGCCGTATCGGAAGGTGCGGCTGGATCACCTCCTTTCTAAGGATAATGTCGTAATGACATTCGGAATGCAGATTTTTTAATCTGTAATGTTGACCACTTTGTTTGTTTAGTTTTGAAGGAGTAATTTCTTCAAAGTTTAATATATTTATCCGTTATATGGGCCTATAGCTCAGCTGGTTAGAGCGCACGCCTGATAAGCGTGAGGTCGATGGTTCGAGTCCATTTAGGCCCACCATATTTATAACGGGGCCTTAGCTCAGCTGGGAGAGCGCCTGCTTTGCACGCAGGAGGTCAGCGGTTCGATCCCGCTAGGCTCCACCAATTATAACGATTGCTTTTTGTCGTTATTATTTTTTGTCTTTATCGTTCTTTGAAAACTAGATAATTGAAGAAATGTAATAAACCGAGAATCACCACATTAGTTTTTTCTCTCTTATTTATATAGTAAGAGTAACCGAGACAAATCAGCAGCGAGAAGGTCGAGGAAGCGAGCAAGCGAAGACCGGAGCGTACTTAGTCTGTACGTGAGGATCTGAGCGAACGAAGCTGACGAAGAGATTCGAAGCTGATCATTTGTCGAATAGGTTAAGTTAGAAAGGGCGCACGGTGGATGCCTTGGCACTAGGAGCCGATGAAGGACGGT
>NZ_JABAIT010000083.1 GCF_012843265.1 Bacillus sp. DNRA2
ATACTGCCGTAGCGTTGTTTAAATTCTATATGGGTCTGAAGAATCTTTCGTGATAATTTCTCGTGTTGTTTCTGCCGGTTACTTTTTGGTCGATTTAGCCATTTAAAGTAGCCACTTTTGGAAACTCCCAGAACGCTGCACATCTTCTCCACTCGGAATCGGGAGTGATTTTTATGAATGAATTCATATTTTACCGAGGGTCTTTCGCGAAGTAGTGCATCGCCTTTTTTAAGATTTCATTTTCTTCCTTAAGATCACGGATTTCCTTCTGTAGAGCTCTTAATTCAGCTGCTTCAGAGGAAAATGATTGGACAGCCTTTATTTCTGGCTGTTCGCCATACTTCTTCACCCACCCATGTAAAGTATTCTCATTCACGCCAATTTCTCTAGCTACTTGAGCAACAGACTTATTATTTTCACGAACATACTTTACGGTTTCAATTTTAAATGAATCTTCGAATCGTTTACCTCTTGCCATACAGACACACCCCGTTATAGTTGATATATTTATTATAACAATCTGTGTCTACTTTTTAGTCTAGCATCA
>NZ_JABAIT010000084.1 GCF_012843265.1 Bacillus sp. DNRA2
TCCATTTCAGAAACTCATATCTGCCATAGAAAATAAATGTTTAAAAGAAGGCATCCGTTTTCTCAGACAAGAAGAAAGCTATACCTCAAAAGCTAGTTTCCTAGATAGAGATATACTTCCGGTTTGGTCAAAAGACGATAAAGCCAGCTACCACTTCAGTGGCAAGCGAATCACTCGTGGTCTGTACCAAAGTAAATCAGGAAAATGTATTCATGCCGACATCAACGGAGCATTGAATACGCTAATTAAATCAGGAATAGTAAAGTTGGAGGAAAACTTTCAAATAAAAACTCCAAACCTACTATATGTTCAGAAACGTAAGGCTGTTGCTTAGCGCATGGCTTAGTGGGTGTGTCAACCATCCATGTGTATTCGTCACTTTTGTGTCGGAGCTTGTAGTACGTAGTTCGTAAGGCTATGACTTCGCCGTATCCATTCGGAGAACCTTAACTCATGGTAGGGAGGGTGCAAGTGGGAAAACGATAGCTCGTCGCCAGTACCGACCAAAAAATAACTTGGGGTGTC
>NZ_JABAIT010000085.1 GCF_012843265.1 Bacillus sp. DNRA2
TACCGGACCATTATGATTGCGGGGGCAGGATTTGAACCTGCGACCTTCGGGTTATGAGCCCGACGAGCTACCGGGCTGCTCCACCCCGCGACGGTAAAATATTGATAAAGTTATGGTGGAGGATGACGGGCTCGAACCGCCGACCCTCTGCTTGTAAGGCAGATGCTCTCCCAGCTGAGCTAATCCTCCATAAGCAAGAAATGGTGACCCCTACGGGATTCGAACCCGTGTTACCGCCGTGAAAGGGCGGTGTCTTAACCGCTTGACCAAGGGGCCATATTATATTTAGAATCTTTATGGCGGAGAGCAAGGGATTTGAACCCTTGAGACAGGGTTACCCGCCTACACGATTTCCAATCGTGCTCCTTCGGCCACTCGGACAGCTCTCCAGAAATGGCTCCGCAGGTAGGACTCGAACCTACGACCGATCGGTTAACAGCCGATTGCTCTACCACTGAGCTACTGCGGAATAGTAAAATTTTTAACAGCCC
>NZ_JABAIT010000086.1 GCF_012843265.1 Bacillus sp. DNRA2
TGATTGGGGTGAAGTCGTAACAAGGTAGCCGTATCGGAAGGTGCGGCTGGATCACCTCCTTTCTAAGGATAATGTCGTAATGACATTCGGAATGCAGACCATCTGGTCTGTACTGTTGATTGCTTTGTTTGTTTAGTTTTGAGGGAGCAATCCTTCAAGTTATATTCGTTCTTTGAAAACTAGATAATCGTAAGAAGAAATGTAATAAACCGAGAATCACCACATTAGTTTTTTCTCTCTTATTTATATAGTAGGAGTAACCGAGGCAAATTAGCAGCGAGAAGGTCGAGGAAGCAAGCGAGTGAAGACCGGAGCGTACTCAGTCTGTACGTGAGGATCTGAATGAGCGCAGCTGACGAAGAGATTCGAAGCTGATCATTTGTCGAATAGGTTAAGTTAGAAAGGGCGCACGGTGGATGCCTTGGCACTAGGAGCCGATGAAGGACGGT
>NZ_JABAIT010000087.1 GCF_012843265.1 Bacillus sp. DNRA2
TTCATATTTTGTTTCGTTCAGTTCCAAATATCGATTTGTCAAAAGCTATTAACAGCTACAAAAGTGTTAGTTCTCGTTTCGTAAAACGTGATTTCCCTCGGGTAAAACAGTACCTTTGGAAAGAGATGTTTTGGTCTCGAAGTTATTGCCTTTTGACAACGGGCGGTGCGCCTATCGAGACAATTCGAAAATACATTGAGTCTCAAGGAAAATAATCCTAATTAACTCTCTGAGAAAGGTGGTGAACAAAATGACCAGGAAAAAGGCAGTTAAAGTATTTCGGAAACAAAAGAAACTTGAAAACATTCAAAGGTTCACTCAAAAACAGAATCTCGGACGATCTTGCCTTGCCGCAAAAGAATTCCGGTTGCTTCAACGCATGACTCATAGTTCAAAAGCGTTGCGAAACGTCGGGTTATACGCGATAAAGCAATGCTACTTGA
>NZ_JABAIT010000088.1 GCF_012843265.1 Bacillus sp. DNRA2
TAAGATCCCTGAAAGATGATCAGGTTGATAGGTCAGAGATGGAAGCGTGGCGACATGTGGAGTTGACTGATACTAATAGATCGAGGACTTAACCATTTAGAAAAGCGAAAGCGACTGTTCAGCTTTGAAGGCGTTGGAGAGCCGGTGCTACAAATCCTGGTTTTGGATTTGTAGGGACGGATCGAAACGACCGAAAAGCTAAGAGCTGTAGCTAGACAAAGGTGATTAACGTTTTAACCATTTCTTCTTCATTATCTAGTTTTGAGGGAACGAAAGTTCTCTAACAAAATAGTCTGGTGGCGATAGCGAGAAGGTCACACCCGTTCCCATACCGAACACGGAAGTTAAGCTTCTCAGCGCCGATGGTAGTTG
>NZ_JABAIT010000089.1 GCF_012843265.1 Bacillus sp. DNRA2
GCCATATTAATTTCAATAACGGGAAGTAGCTCAGCTTGGTAGAGCACTTGGTTTGGGACCAAGGGGTCGCAGGTTCGAATCCTGTCTTCCCGACCATTCGCACTTCTTTAATGGGGCCTTAGCTCAGCTGGGAGAGCGCCTGCTTTGCACGCAGGAGGTCAGCGGTTCGATCCCGCTAGGCTCCACCAAAAAAGTAGTTGACAAATAGATATTTAATTTGTTACTATTAAAAAGTTGCTTTTGCAACATATTACATTGCTCTTTGAAAACTAAACAAACAAACGTCAACAATAAACAAATTATAGTGTGATTGACTTCGGTCAAAAACACTAGCCAACGTAACTTTTATGAGC
>NZ_JABAIT010000090.1 GCF_012843265.1 Bacillus sp. DNRA2
GGTATAGCTTTCTTCTTGTCTGAGAAAACGGATGCCTTCTTTTAAACATTTATTTTCTATGGCAGATATGAGTTTCTGAAATGGAATTTGGACAAACTGTTGATTGTTCTTTTTTCCCATATCGCATTCTTGTTTCCAACCAGCGTTATACCCCATCACAATCGTATCAATATTATATTCCCTCGCTTTTTTAAACAACAAACCGACGGCTTGTGAGAAATATCCATTGATTTGGTGCTCTCGTTTGTTCCAGAGTTCAGCTAGTTTATTGGTCACAACCCGTTTGGAAATGCCGTTTTCGATATTTT
>NZ_JABAIT010000091.1 GCF_012843265.1 Bacillus sp. DNRA2
ATAAAAGTTACGTTGGCTAGTGTTCATGATCGAAATCAATCACACTATAATTTGTTTATTGTTGACGTTTGTTTGTTTAGTTTTCAAAGAGCAATTTGTTTAACTCAGCCTTAATATGATAACATTTCAGTTTTACAATGTCAACATATTATTTTATAAATTGATATTGTTTAAAATACCAATCTATGAAAAAGATAAAACTTTTTCGCCCGGCAGCGTCCTACTCTCACAGGGGGAGAGCCCCCAACTACCATCGGCGCTGAGAAGCTTAACTTCCGTGTTCGGTATGGGAACGGGTGTGACCTT
>NZ_JABAIT010000092.1 GCF_012843265.1 Bacillus sp. DNRA2
GGGAGAGCCCCCAACTACCATCGGCGCTGAGAAGCTTAACTTCCGTGTTCGGTATGGGAACGGGTGTGACCTTCTCGCTATCGCCACCAGACTATTTTATAAGACATTATTTATTATAATGACTTTTTTCAATTTTGCAAGAGAAATTTCATTCTCTCAAAACTAGATAATTTTAGAAGAAATGGTTAAACGTAAATCACCTTAAATGGTTAAGTCCTCGATCTATTAGTATCAGTCAACTCCACATGTCGCCACGCTTCCATCTCTGACCTATCAACCTGATCATCTTTCAGG
>NZ_JABAIT010000093.1 GCF_012843265.1 Bacillus sp. DNRA2
GGGAGAGCCCCCAACTACCATCGGCGCTGAGAAGCTTAACTTCCGTGTTCGGTATGGGAACGGGTGTGACCTTCTCGCTATCGCCACCAGACTATTTTACAAGACATTATTTATTATAATGGCTTTTTTAAATTTTGCAAGAGAAATTTCATTCTCTCAAAACTAGATAATATAGAAGAAATGTTTAAACGTTCATCACCTTAAATGGTTAAGTCCTCGATCTATTAGTATCAGTCAACTCCACATGTCGCCACGCTTCCATCTCTGACCTATCAACCTGATCATCTTTCAGG
>NZ_JABAIT010000094.1 GCF_012843265.1 Bacillus sp. DNRA2
ATTGAAATTAATATGGCGCGCCCGAAAGGAGTCGAACCCATAACCTTCTGATCCGTAGTCAGACGCTCTATCCAATTGAGCTACGGGCGCATATTAAAAGTGGTGCCGAGGACCGGAATCGAACCGGTACGGTAGTCACCTACCGCAGGATTTTAAGTCCTGTGCGTCTGCCAGTTCCGCCACCCCGGCATAAATCTGGAGCGGAAGACGGGATTCGAACCCGCGACCCCCACCTTGGCAAGGTGGTGTTCTACCACTGAACTACTTCCGCGAAAATTAAATGGTGCGGG
>NZ_JABAIT010000095.1 GCF_012843265.1 Bacillus sp. DNRA2
CGGAACTTGATAGATTTCAATAATCCTCTTTTCAGTGGAGCCAGAATACCTCGGAAACTTAGGACGACCAGTGAATTTTTCAGGAGTTTTCTTCCATTGGTCCAATGCTTTAAAAAAGCTCTTTGTTTCCGAAAACAGTGTTCTACGAATAGCTTGAACGGAGTTTGATTGAATGCCCCATTAATTCACATCCGCTTGCATTGCAGCGTCCACTTCGTTTACAGTAGCCATTCTTCCGTGGTTCAAGTAGCATTGCTTTATCGCGTATAACCCGACGTTT
>NZ_JABAIT010000096.1 GCF_012843265.1 Bacillus sp. DNRA2
ACATGTGGAGTTGACTGATACTAATAGATCGAGGACTTAACCAATTAAAGGTGATATCGTAAAAATCATTTCTTCTAAAATTATCTAGTTTTGAGAGAATGAAATTTCTCTTGCAAAATTTAAAAAAGCCATTATAATAAATAATGTCTTGTATAATAGTCTGGTGGCGATAGCGAGAAGGTCACACCCGTTCCCATACCGAACACGGAAGTTAAGCTTCTCAGCGCCGATGGTAGTTGGGGGCTCTCCCCCT
>NZ_JABAIT010000097.1 GCF_012843265.1 Bacillus sp. DNRA2
TGATAAACATTGTAACATTTGGTAAGCCGTATGCCTTAATAGGGCACGTACGGTTTGATAAGGGGGAAGCCTCGAGAGAGGTTTCCCTACTTTATTTCTTTTTATAAAAAAGGCTGTGTTAAAGCTAAGTATTGATATTTCACAAGTTGATTGGAGCGGAAGGCACGAAGACTCCTGCGGGAGTAGCTGGTATGGGAGACCCCACAGGCGCGAATGCGCCGAGGAGGCTCCCAACTAGC
>NZ_JABAIT010000098.1 GCF_012843265.1 Bacillus sp. DNRA2
TTACAGGTTACAAAATTTCTGCATAATTAGAGAAAGTAAGGAATCGCAAGAAATCATGAGCAAGTGTCCAAACTTAGGGGGTTAGACCGATAGACGGAATATCTCAGGCTGTTGAGAAAGTCCGTGTTTTTATCGAATTAACGCGTTAATGTGGTATAATAATTTATATATAGTAAATACCCGGAAGGCGTGACTACATTGCTAAATGGTACGAATTCGACTCAATCTAAAACA
>NZ_JABAIT010000099.1 GCF_012843265.1 Bacillus sp. DNRA2
TGAAGTGTTGGTTGATGGATTTTAACTTTTTTCCATCAATTAAGAAGGCGTCTCCTTTGTTTGTTGCACAACTCAATAATCGGTCTACACCTAAATCACAACTCAAAGCATTCACTGTGGTCGTAGGTTGTTTTTTCATTTGAGCCACATGCACCTCATAGGTGTAGTGCACCTCAAAGAACCGACCTTTTTGCTTTGGTTTGATTTCAATGTAGGAGATTTTCTGGTTTAAC
>NZ_JABAIT010000100.1 GCF_012843265.1 Bacillus sp. DNRA2
GACTACATTGCTAAATGGTACGAATTCGACTCAATCTAAAACAAGCCAGCTTGAACTAGTAGACATAGAATTATTGGTTCCTGAGAACCACCTCCTTCGGTTAATTAATGAACACGTAGACCTTTCCTTCATCAGGGAAAAGGTGCGTCCTTTTTATAGTGAAACCAAAGGAAGACCTTCGCTTGATCCCGTTGTACTGTTCAAAATGATACTAATTGGA
>NZ_JABAIT010000101.1 GCF_012843265.1 Bacillus sp. DNRA2
TACGAAACGAGAACTAACACTTTTGTAGCTGTTAATAGCTTTTGACAAATCGATATTTGGAACTGAACGAAACAAAATATGAACGTGGTCGCAATCATGTTTCCATTCTTCTACTGTAATTCCTTTTGGCTCAAGTAATCGTATGAAATGTTCTTTCAGATAATCTGAAATCTCATCGTTTACTACTTTTCTGCGATACTTAATGACGAAAACCAAGTG
>NZ_JABAIT010000102.1 GCF_012843265.1 Bacillus sp. DNRA2
TACGAAACGAGAACTAACACTTTTGTAGCTGTTAATAGCTTTTGACAAATCGATATTTGGAACTGAACGAAACAAAATATGAACGTGGTCGCAATCATGGTTCCATTCTTCTACTGTAAGTCCTTTTGGCTCAAGTAATCGTATGAAATGTTCTTTCAGATAATCTGAAATCTCATCGTTTACTACTTTTCTGCGATACTTAATGACGAAAACCAAGTG
>NZ_JABAIT010000103.1 GCF_012843265.1 Bacillus sp. DNRA2
GGTTTTGAACTTATGAAACCTTCATGAGTTCATTTCACCTTTGTTTTTATTGGGTTTTGAACTTATGAGACTTCTATGAGTTCATTTCACCTTTGTTTTGATTGGGTTTTGAACTTATGAAACCTTCATGAGTTCATTTCACCTTTGTTTTTATTGGGTTTTGAACTTATGAGACTTCTATGAGTTCATTTCACCTTTGTTTT
>NZ_JABAIT010000104.1 GCF_012843265.1 Bacillus sp. DNRA2
TCGTTTGAGCGATGGAGGGACGCAGGAGGATAGGGTAAGCGCACTGCTGGATATGTGCGTCTAAGCAGTTAGGCTGTAAATGAGGCAAATCCCATTTACTAAGAAGGCTGAGCTGTGATAGCGAGGGAAATATAGTACCGAAGTTCCTGATTCCACACTGCCAAGAAAAGCTTCTAGCGAGATAAAAGGTGCCCGTACCGC
>NZ_JABAIT010000105.1 GCF_012843265.1 Bacillus sp. DNRA2
TCGTTTGAGCGATGGAGGGACGCAGGAGGATAGGGTAAGCGCACTGCTGGATATGTGCGTCTAAGCAGTTAGGCTGTAAATGAGGCAAATCCCATTTACGCGAAGGCTGAGCTGTGATAGCGAGGGAAATATAGTACCGAAGTTCCTGATTCCACACTGCCAAGAAAAGCTTCTAGCGAGATAAAAGGTGCCCGTACCGC
>NZ_JABAIT010000106.1 GCF_012843265.1 Bacillus sp. DNRA2
TAGGTGTAGACCGATTATTGAGTTGTGCAACAAACAAAGGAGACGCCTTCTTAATTGATGGAAAAAAGTTAAAATCCATCAACCAACACTTCAATAAAGTTATAAGCAATTTACAGCAGAAAAATATCGAAAACGGCATTTCCAAACGGGTTGTGACCAATAAACTAGCTGAACTCTGGAACAAACGAGAGCACCAAATC